>NZ_JBPZPT010000004.1:0-664599 GCF_056156565.1 Bradyrhizobium sp. JHI2711 | reverse complement strand
GTAATTGGCCGTGTCCACCACATTGCCTTGGTATTTCAGCGTTGGGCCGGTGCCGGTCGAGATGTTGTTCAGATAATAGTTGCCGCCGGACCGGAACACGCTGGTCGACCCGAACGCCTCGATCGTTGTCGAAACGAGGCTGGAGCTGGCTACCGTGCCATCCCCAAACCGAAAATATTCGGTGCCGGTGACGGTATCGGTGCCGTCAGGCGATCCGCTGCGCAGGTCAACGAGGGTGAAGGTCTGTGTCGCAGCGTTGTAGGAAATGGTGTAGTTGGCCCGGCTGCCCGAATACACTGCGGTGTCCGTGCCTGAGCCGCCGTTGATGGTGTCGCTGCCCGCACCGCCGGTGATCGTGTCGTTGCCGCCGGCGCCGTTCAGCGTGTTGGCGATGGCGTTGCCGATGATCGCGTCGTTGCCGGACCCGCCGATGGAGTTGTCGATGTAGGAGCGCGCGTCGCCGTTGTAGAGATAGGCGTTGTAGACGTTGCCCGATGCATAATGGCCATTGCCGAGATAGGCCAGCTGCACGGAGGAGAACACCGACGAGGCGCCGGGATTGAGGTTGATGCTCAGGTTGGTCGTGTAGTTGGACAGGTCGTAGGTATCGACGCCGCCGCCGTCCCAGACGGTCTCGTAGATGCGATTGGCCGAGCCGCCGACGCCGCCGCCCGGCGCGAGCTGCCCGACGCCGTTGATGAACTGCTGCCCCGTGGTCGGATTCCAGGTGTAGACGGTGTTGCTGCTCTGCGTCGTGTAATCGGCGCCGTACATCGTCTGGAGCGCGAGGATATCGTTCGCCATGTAAGTCTGCGAATATCCGTAGGCTTCGTTGGTGTAGCCGCCCGTGGTCGAAGCGCCGACATAGCTGCGATAGCTCATGACGGTGTATTCGCTGCTGTCATGCGCGCTCGGCACCGCAACGTTGCCGGGGCCGCCGGCCTCCTGGCTGTGCTTGAGGCCGATCGCGTGTCCGAGCTCGTGCAGCGCAGTGGTGAAGTAGTAATTGCCGAGCTTGGCCAGCGAGAAATTGTATTGAGTCCCGAACCAGATGTCGCCGCCGGGCGCATAATTGCCGGGATAGTAGGCGTAGGCAGTCGGATTGGCGGCCGGCGACTGCGCAATCATGAGGTCGGCGCCGTTCGTGCCCGCATATTGGATGTTGGCGTTGGTGTAGCTCAGGATCAATCCGACGGCGTAGTTGATCGCCGCCTGGATCTGCGTGGGCACCGAGGCAAAGCCCGAGGTGGTTGGCTCGCCGCTGCCGCCGGAATAAGGATTCGAATAGTCACTCGGCGCGTCAGGAAAGCTGTAGGTGATCGTGCCTGACCATTTGACGCCGGACAGCAGGCCGTCAATCTCGGCATTGTTGGTGGCACTGACATAAACGGCGGTGGCCAATGGACTCTCCAAACAACGCGTCGTGTGATTCGCCGCGGGGGCACATGATTCTAGCTAGAGAGTTAAACGTTTGGTTTAAATGGGGCAGCGGCGTTTGCGCTGCTCCCATAAGGCCGTGTTAGCCATTAAATCCCGTAGTCATACGGAACGGCAGCATAGAGTTTCGTTCCCGGAACACCGTGATTTGCAGGGTTTCATGAAACGACGCACACTCCCGGCCAGCCTGTTTGGCGCCTTGATTGCGCTTGCTGGACTGTCCCATCAACCTCTCGGAGGACTGCCCGTGATGGTGGAGAAGGCCAAGGCAGACGACAGCAGCAAGCGAGGGCGCGCGCCCTCCATGCCGATGGCGCGAGATCCTGCCGCTGCGGTGGCAGAGGAATATGAAGCTGCCCGCCGGAAGGGAACGCGGGAGGCCCTTGAACTCTTCATTGCGCGCCATGGCGATGATCCCCTTGCCGCGCAGGCGCGGGCCGAATTGAAGCGCCTGTCGCGCTGATCTCGCAGACAGCGCCTCAGGCAAGGCATTTCAGCAGGCGGCATCGGCGCCGGCCCGGCTTGTCGCGTGATCTCTGGGCACTATGGTAGGCGCCCAATCTGTCCCGGAGCCTTTCACGATGCCCTTCCCGCATGCCTCGGAAGCCCTGTCGCGCTTCACCGTGCTCGATCTGACCCGTGTCCGCTCCGGGCCGACCTGCGTGCGGCAGCTCGCCGACTGGGGCGCCAACGTCGTCAAGATCGACGCTCTGACCGAGGATGCCGGCGGCGAGCAGCCGGGCGGGCCGCGGCGCGGTTCCGACTTTCAGAATTTGCACCGCAACAAGCGGGCAATGACGCTGAACCTGAAGGACGAGCGCGGGCTCGCGGTGTTCAAGCGCCTCGCCGTCAAGGCCGACGTCGTGGTCGAGAATTTCCGGCCCGACGTGAAGAAGAAGCTCGGCATCGACTACGACAGCCTCGCCACGATCAACCCGCGCATCGTCTATGGCAGCATCTCCGGCTTCGGCCAGGACGGCCCCTACCACAAGCGGCCGGGCTTCGATCAGATCGCGCAAGGCATGGGCGGGCTGATGTCGATCACCGGCGCGCCGGGCGAAGGCCCGATGCGGGTCGGCATCCCCGTCGCCGACCTCAGTGCCGGTCTGTTTTGCGCGATGGGCATCCTCACCGCCCTGCTCGAGCGCGAGGTCTCGGGCAAGGGCCAGTGGGTGCAGACCTCGCTGCTGCAGGCCCAGATCTTCATGCTCGACTTCCAGGCCGCGCGCTGGCTGATGGAGAAGGAGGTCGCCAAACAGGCCGGCAACAACCATCCGACCAGCATTCCGACCGGCGTGTTCAAGACCTCCGACGGCTACATCAACATTGCCACCACGGGCGGGCGGATCTGGGAGCGCTGTGCGCAGGCGATCGGCGCGCCCGAGCTCTACACTCATCCCGACTATGCGACGGCTCCCGCCCGCTCCAGGAATCGCGATGCGCTCAACGCCGAGATCGAGAAGCGCACCGTGACGAAGTCAACCGAGACCTGGGTCCGCGAGCTCAACGAGGCCGGCGTGCCCTGCGGGCCGATATACGCCATCGACCAGATGTTCGAGGACGCGCAGGTCAGGCATCTCGGCATTGCGCAGGACGTGCCGAACGATGAAGGCCGGCATATTCGCCTGGTCGGCCAGCCCGTGACGCTGTCGCGCACGCCAAGCAGGATGGTGGTGCGGCCGCCGGAATTCGGCGAGCAGACCGACGAAGTGCTGAAGGAGTTCGGCTTCGGCGCGGACGAGATTGCAGGGCTCAGAGACGCCAAGGTGGTGTGAATCTCACGCGTCCCGTATGCAACGACAAAGCCCGGCGCGAGCCGGGCTTTGTTTATTGTTAGACGCCTCTTTTGTGATCCAGCTCGCTCAGTACTTCGCGACGACCGGGCCACCAAATTGATAGTTGATGCCGGCGCGCAGGATGTGGTCGGTGAAGCGAGAGGAAGCACTGGCCGCAATCGTGGGCAACGGCGCCAGCGAGAACGGACCTGACGAGAACCGGCCCAGATCCACATAGAGATATTCGAGCTTGGCGCTCCAGTTCTGAGTGATCTTGCCTTCCACACCCGCACCCACGGTCCAGCCGACCCGCGTGTCCGACGAAGAGCTGGTCGAGGCGACCGCGACACCAGCCGGGGTGAAGCCGACGATGGTGCCCGTGGTCTTGATCTCGCCGAAGGCCACGCCGCCGGTGCCATAGAACAGCACTTTCGGCGTCGCCAGAATGCCGACGCGGCCGCGCACCGTGCCAAACCATTGCAGATGCTGGTCGAGCGTCAGAGTGGTGCCGGCAGCAGCGCCGGGGGGCAGAAAGGTCAAGCCGGGAAGACAGGCGCCGCCTGCAAGGCTGGTGGGGGCGCAGCTGAAGCCGGCCCGTCCCTTCTCGTCCGACCAATTCAGGTCGCCCTCGATGCCGAACACCCAATTCGTGCTCTGCCAGTTGTAGCCGGCCTGGCCACCGGCGACGGCGCCGTTCATGTCGAACGAGGCGCTGGTGACGGATCCGGCCGGCGGCACGATCACCGCACCGGTCGCTGTGTTGGTGTAGGTGACGTCAGTGCGCGAACGGCCCCAGCTGTAGCCGCCGTTGGCGCCGACATAGAAGCCGGTCCAGCTCCAGACCGGATCGACGATAGGCGCCTTGACATACGGCTTTGCCGCGAGATCGGCGGCCAGCGCGCCGGTCGCAAACAGCGACATCGCGGCCGCCATTCCAATCACTACCCGCTTCATAGAGAATTCCCCCTTGCACGATCTTGTGATCGAAATATACCCGCCTCCTCGCCCAAGAGCTGTGCCGCCGCGGCAACATTCGGAAACAATCGGACACGCGGTGGTATCCCGACCGAAAAACTACCTTACATATAAACCATTGATTTCAAAAAAGATTAGCCCAGCGCCCTAGACCGATGTCGCCCTGGTCCCATGCGTCAACCCGACACGGGCGAGGAGGTGGTCGATCACCGGCCAGAATAGCAGCACAATCGCCAGGGTTGTGATCGAGCCGACCAGGCCGTTCGACCAGAACACCTTCAGGGTGCCGCCCGAGCCGATCATCGACAGGCGGAAGGCATCCTCAGCGCGGTTGCCGAGCACGAGCGCCAGGGTGAACGGGGCCAGCGGAATGCCGATCTTCTTGAAGACGTAGCCCACCACGCCGAAACCCAGCATCAGCCAGATGTCGAACATCGCGTTCTGGATGGCATAGGCGCCGATCGCGCAGGATACCACGATCATCGGCGCCACCGCCGCGAACGGCACGCGCAGGATCGAGGCGAAGATCGGCACCGTCGTCAGCACCAGCACGAGGCCGACGACGTTGCCGAGATACATCGAGGCGATCAGGCCCCAGACGAAATCCTTGTGCTCGACGAACAGCAGCGGCCCCGGATTGAGACCCCACACCATCAGCCCGCCGAGCAGGATCGCGGCCGTGCCCGAGCCGGGAATGCCGAGCGCCAGCATCGGCAGCAGCGCCGAGGTGCCGGAGGCATGCGCCGCCGTCTCCGGCGCGAACACGCCCTCGATGCGGCCCTTGCCAAAACTCTCGGGCTCCTTGGCGAAACGTTTTGCCAGATTGTAGCCCATGAAGGAGGCCGCGATCGCACCGCCGGGGGTGATGCCGAGCCAGCAACCGATGAAAGAGGAGCGCAGCAGCGTCACCCAGTATTTCGGCAGATCCTTCCAGACGCCGAGCACGACGCGCAGCGAGATGCTAGCCGCATGCCCGCGCAGCGCAAGGCGCTCCTCCATCGTCAGCAGGATCTCGCTGATGCCGAACAGGCCGATGACGGCGACCAGGAAGTTGATGCCGCGCAAGAGCTCCGGCGAGCCGAAGGTCATGCGCAGACTGCCGGACACCGTATCCATGCCGATGCCGGCTAGCAGCAGGCCCAGCGACATCGAGATGACGGTCTTGTGCTTGGCTTCGCGCCCGAGGCCGACGAAGGAGCAGAAGGTGAGGAGATACACCGCAAAGAACTCGGGCGGGCCGAACTTCAGCGCAAAGGACGAGATCATCGGCGCGAGGAAGGTGATCAGGAGCACCGCGACCAGCGAGCCGACGAAGGAAGAGGTGAACGCCGCAGTCAGCGCCTCCGCCGCCCTGCCCTGCTGCGCCATCGGATAGCCGTCGAAAGTGGTCGCGACCGACCAGGCTTCGCCCGGGATGTTGAACAGGATCGAGGTGATGGCACCGCCGAACAACGCGCCCCAATAGATGCAGGACAGCATCACGATGGCCGAGGTCGGGTCCATCGTGAAGGTCAGCGGCAACAGGATCGCAACGCCGTTGGGACCGCCGAGCCCGGGCAGCACGCCGACGAAGATGCCGAGCACCAGCCCGACCATCATCAGCACGAGCGTCTTCCACGTCAGCAGGACGGCAAAGCCGTGGAGTAGGAGACCGAGAGCTTCCATCGCGCGGGGGCTCCGCCTAGCGGCCGAGGGCCGCTTCGAGCGGCCCCTTCGGCATGATGACGTCGAAGGCGACATCGAAGGTGACGAACATGATCGCCGTGAACGCGAACGCGGTGAGCAGCGACTTCCACAACGCGATCCGGCCGACCAGCCGCATGAAGCCCGCGATCAGGAGAAAGCTCGCGACATAGAGGCCGAGGAACTGCGTCGCCAGGCAGAACAGCGACGTCGGCACGAACACAGCCAGCACGCGGCGGCCTTGCGCGCGCGTGACGAAGGTTCCGGGCGAGACGCGCCGCGCCAGCAGCGCGGCGATCAGGCCGTAGAGGCTGCCGCCGGCGAGAATGACGGACAGATAGAACGGGAAATAGCCGGGCTCCGGCCCGGTCGCATCCCAGGACGCGCCGGTGCGCCAATTGTCGTAGCCGAGCGTGACCGCGAGCGCGAGCAGCAGCAGGCAGACGACGATCTCGATCGTGCCGGAAGAGACGACGGAAGGGGAATCGTCTTCGGGCGCGGTGGGATCCTCGACGACGATTTCGATATCGGTTTGGGACATGGGCTCAGATGCGAGGCTGGGGATTGTGCATCTCTCCCCGTGCTGACGGGGAGAGGCAGAGGCCGGATCCGCGGCCGTTTTCTAAGATGCCGAAGCGAAGCTTCGGCTATGGCAAATCGCCGGGTGAGAGGCTCTCTCTACGAGCTCAACTCGTGGAGAGAGCCCCTCACCCTGCCCTCTCCCCGCAAGAACGGGGCGAGGGAGAAGAAGAGAGAGCTACTTCGCGACGAAGCCGGCTTCCGTCATCAGCGACTTGTTCAGCGCATCGTCCTCCTCGAGGAACTGCACCATGTCCTTGCCGGAGAGGAAGATCGGCTTCAAGGCCTGCTTCTCCATGTAGTCCTTGTACTCCGCGGTCTGCGTCACCTTGTGGAACAGATCGACGTAGAACGCCTGCTGCTCCGGCGTGACCTTGCCGGGCAGGAACATCGCGCGCAGCATCAGATATTGCACGTCGACGCCCTCCTCCTTGCAGGTCGGGATGTCGGCCCAGGACTGGGTGTCGGTCACCTTGGTCGTATAGGCAATGCGCTCCCTGTCGAACACGCAGAGCGGACGCACCTGGCCGGCGCGCCAGACCTCGAGATTTTCGGATGGGTTGTTGACGTTGGCTTCGGTGTGGTTGCCGACCAGCTGGGTCGCGGCCTCGCCGCCGGATTTGTAGGGCAGATAGGAGAATTTCGCGCCGGTCTTCTGCTCCAGGAACACGGTGAGCACGTGGTCCTCGCGCTTGGAGCCGGTGCCGCCCATCTTGAACGGCGCGCTCGCAGCCTTGGCGGCCGCGACGAAGTCCTTCAACGTCTTGGGGCCCGCGCTGTTGTCCCACAGCACGAACTGGTCGAGCGCCACCACGGAGACCGGCGTCAGCTCGCGCCAGTTGAACGGGATCTTCGCCGACAGCGGCAGCATGTAGATCAGCGAATAGGCGATCAGCACCTTGTTGGGGTCGCCCTCGCTGGACTTCATGTACATCAGCGCTTCCGCGCCGGAGGCGCCGCCCTTGAGCGAGACCACCATCGGCTGCTTCATCAGATTGTTCTTCTGGATCGCGGCCTGCATCATCCGGGCCATCTGGTCGGAGGCACCACCCGCGCCCGCCGCCACCACGATCTCCACCGGTTTCGTCGGCTCCCAGGCCGCAACGGCCGGCGTGCTCAACAACAGCGCCGTCGCAGCGCCGAGGGCTTTCACTGGAATTCGCACGAGTTTCGTCCCCTGATGTTTTTTGAGTTGTAGTTGCGGAAAATTCTATCACTGCATAGTGCGGATTAATCCTGTAGAGTTCAAGCAGACGGGCAATTGCGCGCATATGACTTTCGACTGACGGAGCCGAAAGCCCGTGAGACTTATTTGCCCTTCCAGACCGGCGCCCGCTTGTTGAGGAAGGCGTCCATGCCCTCGCGGAAATCCTCGCTCATATAGGCTTTCAGGATCAGGTCCTCGCCTTCCTCGCGCGAGAGCGTGCGGCGGATGCGGCGCACCGCTTCCTTGGTCGCTTCCAGCGTCAGCGGCGCGTGGCTGGCGACGAGCCTTGCGGTCTCGTCGGCGCGGCGCTGCAGCGTCTCCACGTCAGGCACGATTTCATTGAGCAGGCCGAGCGCCAGCGCCTCCTGCGCCTCGACCAGGCGCGCCTTGAAGATCATATCCTTGGTGCGGGCGGGACCGACCAGCGCGACGACGCGGCTGATGTTCGACATCGACAGGCAGTTGCCGAGCGTGCGCGCAATCGGAAAGCCCATCCGCGTCGTCTCGGTGCCGATGCGAAGATCGCAGCAGGCCGCGATCCCTGCGCCGCCGCCGGTGCAGGCGCCGGCGATCGCCGCGATCACCGGCACGCGGCACTGCTCGAGCGTGCCGAGCACGCGATCGATGCGCGCCTCGTAGTCGAGCGCATCCTGCGCGGTCTTGAAGGCGCGGAATTGCGAGATGTCCGTGCCGGAGGCGAACGCCTTGTCGCCCGCGCCGGTCAGGATCAGCGCCTTGATCGAACGGTCGACGTTGATCTCCTGGCATATCTCCGCCATGCGGTCATACATGGCGAAGGTCATGGCGTTGCGCGCCTGCGGGCGGTTGAAGGTGATCCGCGCGATGCCGTCCGTGACGGAGTAGAGCAGGTCTTCGTTGGCAGTCGTCGGTGCGTTCATCGCGCGCTCACTTTCTTCACTACAGTTCAGTCAGGCCGCCCTCAGGCAACCTGAGCCTTAGGCGACTTGAGCCTTGGTCATCGGCACCACGTCGCGTCCCTTCAGGACGTCCATGGCCGCCAATACGCCGCCGCTCCGATGCGGGATCTTTGCGAGGTCGAGGCCCATCTCGACGCCGGCGAGCGTGCCCATCAGCATCAGATCGTTGAAATGGCCGATATGGCCGATGCGGAACACCTTGCCCTTGACCTTGTTCAGGCCGGTGCCGAGCGACATGTCGAAGTTTTCCAGCACCACCTTGCGGAAGGCGTCGGCATCAAAGCCCTCGGGCACGCGCACGCCGGTCAGCGCCGGCGAATGCGCGGCGGGATCGGCACACTGCGTCTCGAGGCCCCAGACCTTGACCGCAGCACGCGTCGCGGCGCTGTGGCGCTTGTGGCGGGTCCAGACGTTCTCCAGCCCCTCCTCCTCCAGCATCTTCACCGCTTCGCGCAGGCCGTAGAGCAGGTTCGTTGCGGGCGTGTAGGGGAAGGTGCCGAGCTTGTTGAAGCTGATGACCTCCTGCCAGTCCCAGTATGAGCGCATGCCGGGGTTGGCCTTGGCGACCGCGAGCGCCTTCTCCGAGACCGCGTTGAAGCCGAGGCCCGGCGGCAGCATCAGGCCCTTCTGCGAGCCCGCGACCGAGACGTCAATGCCCCAGGCGTCGTGCTCATATTCCATCGAGCCGAGGCCGGAGATGGTGTCGACCATCAGCAGCGCCGGATGTTTGGTGCGGTCGAGGATCTTGCGCACCTCCAGCGGCGGCGTCACGCAGCCGGTCGAGGTCTCGTTGTGCACGACGCAGACCGCCTTGATGGCGTGCTGCTTGTCGGCGGCAAGGCGCTTCTCGATCTCCGCAAGATCGGCACCATGGCGCCAGTCGCTCGGGATGAAGTCGACATCGAGCTTGAACTTGTCGGCGATGCCGCGCCACAGCACGGCGAACTGGCCGGTCTCGCACATCAAGACCTTGTCGCCGGGCGCGAACACGTTGACCATCGCCGCTTCCCAGGCGCCGGTACCGGACGAGGGGAAGATGATCACGGGCTGCTTGGTGCGGAATACGCGCTGCATTGCGGCAAGCACGGCAAAACCGAGCTCGGCGAACTCCGGACCGCGATGGTCCAAAGTCGGCATATCCATCGCCCGCAGCACCCGATCGGGCACGTTGGTCGGTCCTGGAATCTGTAAGAAATGCCTTCCAGTATGCACGGTCATCGGCGTCCTTCCCGGTCTTGCCTTGGTTTGGTGGGCGCCGAATAGCACCATTTGACCGGCTTGTCCTCTCCTCCAAAGGGCCCCTCGGGCATAGCGGGCCGGCCTGCCCTCGGCCGCTCCGTCGCGACCATCTTCGCGGGCCGACCTTTACGTGCCGACGATCTTCAGATGCGGCGCGGCATTGCCCTGAGGGCGCTGCTCCAGCAGCTTCATCGCGACGTCCACGCCGCCGGCGCGGTGCGGCACGCCGGCCACCGACAGGCCCATCTCGATGCCGGTGAGCGCGCCGAGCAGCGTCAGCGCGTTGCATTCGCCGAGATGGCCGATGCGGAAGACCTTGCCGGCGACCTTCGACAGGCCCGAGCCGAGCGACATGTTGTAATTGTCGAGCACGACTTTCCGGAACTGATCGGCATCATGCCCCGGAGGCATCAGCACGGCCGTGAGCACCGGCGAGAACTCCGAAGGCTCCTGGCACAGCACTTCGAGACCCCAATGGTTGACCGCGGCCCGCGTCGCTGCCGCCAAGCGCTGATGCCGCGCAAAAACATTGTCGAGCCCCTCCTCGAGCAGCATCGCGATCGCCTCGCGCAGGCCGTAGAGCAGATTGGTCGCGGGCGTATAGGGGAAGAAACCCTTGGCGTTGGGCTTGAGCATCTCCTCCCAGTCGAAATAGGAGCGCGGCATCTTGTTGGTCCTGGACGCAGCCAGCGCCTTCTCCGAGATCGCGTTGAAGCCGAGACCGGGCGGCAGCATGAAACCCTTCTGCGAGCAGCTGACGCTGACATCGACCTTCCACGCGTCGTGACGATAGTCGACCGAGCCGAGCGAGGAGATGGTGTCGACCATCAGCAGTGCCGGATGCGACACGCGATCGATCGCGGCGCGGATCTCGGCGATGCGGCTGGTCGCGCCGGTCGAGGTCTCGTTGTGCACGACCATCACCGCCTTGATGGTGCGCGCGGCGTCTTCGGAGAGCTTGGCCTCGATCACCGTGGGATCGGCGCCGCGGCGCCAGTCGCCCGGGATGAAATCGACCTCGATGCCGAAGCGCCCCGCCATCTGCCGCCACATCGTGGCGAAGTGGCCGGTTTCGACCATCAGCACCTTGTCGCCCGGCGACAGCGTGTTGACGATCGCGGCTTCCCAGGCGCCGGTCCCCGACGAGGGGAAGATCACGACCGGCCCCCTGGTCTGGAAGATCTTCTGGCTGCCTTCGAGCACGGTGCGGCCGAGCTCGCCGAATTCGGCGCTGCGGTGGTCGATGACAGGCATGTCCATCGCGCGCAGGACGCGCTCGGGGACCGGGCTCGGGCCCGGAATCTGCAGGAAATGGCGTCCCTGAGGCATGCAAAGCTCCCTTTCGGCAGGTTATGACCGGCTCTGCCGGCTATTTTGCATTCATTTTTTGTCCCTTCAATCGAAATCTGGTATTCGATTGCGAGCGTCGACGCGATCAACCGGGCAAACTACTGTGCTGCAAATGAAATCCACGATTCCCGACACCGGGGTTCCGATCACCCCGTCCGCCGGCAATGGCGACCGGCAGGAGGCCTCGCTGCACGGCGAGATCCTGCTGCGGCTGCGCGACTACGTGGTCGAAGGCAATATTCCTGAAGGCGCGCGCGTTCCCGAGCGGCAGCTCTGCGAGATGCTTGGCATCTCCCGCACGCCGTTGCGCGAGGCGCTCAAGGTGCTCGCCGCCGAGGGCCTGATCGAGCTACTGCCCAACCGCGGCGCGCGCGTGCGCCAGCTCAGCCAGCGCGACCTCGAAGAACTGTTCGACGTCATGGCAGGCCTGGAAAGCCTGGCGGGGCGCCTCGCCTGCGAAGCCATAACGGATGCGGAAATCACGGCGATCGAGCAGCTGCACTACGAGATGTACGGCCATTACCTGCATCGCGACATGCACGGCTATTTCCAGGCCAACCAGCGCATCCACGAGAGCATCGTCGATGCCGCGCGCAACGATACGCTGAAGATTGCCTACGCCAATTTCGCCGGCCGGATCCGACGCGTCCGCTACTCCGCCAATTTCGCCCGCAAGCGGCAGCGCTGGGCGGAAGCCATGCGCGAGCACGAGGCCATCCTCGATGCGCTGCGCCGCCGCGCCGGGAGCGAGCTCAGCGACATCCTGTTCCAGCATCTGCGCAACAAACGGACGGCAGCGATCGAGCACCTGACCGAGCCCCAAGAGGGCGCGCCGGCATCGCCTTAAAGGCGCCAAGCTTGCTCATTTTGCATTCACAATATAGTCGGTCAGGAACCACAATGAATATCCCAGCAAGGCTGAGCCTCGCCGGGTCAGTCCGGGATCAGGGATGACGAACGCCTCCTCGCTCGAACGGCGCCTGCGGTCGGAATTGACCGGCGACGTGCTGTTCGACGGCTTCAGCCGCGGCCGCTACGCCACCGACGCCTCGTTCTACCAGATCATGCCGGCTGGCGTGGTGGTCCCCAAGACCATGGACGAGGCCTTGCGGGCGCTGGCGATTGCGCGCGACGAGGGGCTGAAGGTCACCCCGCGCGGCGGCGGCACCTCGCAATGCGGCCAGACCGTCAATGACGGCCTCGTGGTCGATCTCTCCAAGCACCTCAACCGGATCCTGTCGCTCGATGTCGAAGGCCGCACCTGCGTAGTCGAGCCCGGCATCGTGCTCGACGACCTCAACCGTCAGCTTAGGAAGCACGGCTTGTGGTTTCCTGTCGACGTCTCCACGGCCTCCCGCGCCACCATCGGCGGCATGGCCGGCAACAATTCCTGCGGCGGCCGCTCGCTGCGCTACGGCACCATGCGCGACAACACGCTGTCGATGGAGGCCTCGCTCGCCGACGGCACGCTGAGCCGTTTTGGCGAGGTCGCGCGCGATCTCTCCGACCTCGAGGCCGGCGACAGCACCCGCGCCCTGTTCCGCGACATGCTCGACCTTGGCACCCGCGAGGCCGACGAGATCGCCGCGCGCTTCCCAAAGGTGCAGCGGCGCGTCGGCGGCTATAATCTTGATGCGCTGGTGCCGCGCAATGCACCGAACAACATGGCGCATCTGTTGGTCGGCTCCGAAGGCACCCTCGCCTTCACCACCAAGGTCGAGCTGAAGCTTTGGCCCGTGATCCGCAACAAGGCGCTCGGCGTCTGCCATTTCGGCAGCTTCTACGAGGCGATGGATGCGGCCCAGCACCTCGTCAAGCTCAAGCCGATTGCGGTCGAGTTGGTCGACCGCACCATGATCGCGCTCGGCCGCGACATTGCGATGTTCGCACCCGTCATCTCCGCGGCGATCAAGGGCGATCCGGACGCCGTGCTGGTGGTCGAATTCGCCGAAGAGGACCAAGCCGACAACCTCGTGCGCCTCAAGCAGCTCGGTGAGCTGATGGCGGATCTCGGCTTCGGCTGGAACAACGACACGCGCAAATGGGGCGGCGTGGTCGAGATCACCGAACCCGCGCTGCAGAGCGGCATCGCCGATTTCCGCGCGGCCGGCCTCAACGTGATGATGTCGATGAAGCAGGAGGGCAAGCCGGTCTCCTTCGTCGAAGACTGCGCGGTGCCGCTGCCGCACCTCGCCGACTACACCGCGCGGCTGAACGAAGTCTTCGCCAAGCACGGCACCAGCGGCACGATGTACGCGCACGCCTCCGAAGGCTGCCTGCATGTGCGCCCCGTTCTGAACCTGAAGCTGGAGAAGGACGTCAAGGCGATGCGCGCCATCGCCGAAGAGGCCTTCGCCCTGGTGCGCGAGTACAAGGGCTCGCATTCCGGCGAGCACGGCGACGGGCTGGTGCGCTCCGAATTCCACGAGGCCATGTTCGGCGAGCGCCTCGTCGCCGACTTCAGGGAGGTGAAGCAGCGCTTCGATCCTGCCGGCCTGCTCAATCCCGGCAAGATCGTCGATGCGCCCAGGATGGACGACCGCTCGCTGTTCCGCTTCAAGCCCGACTATCGGGTCGGCGAGCTGAAGACGAAGCTCGACTGGTCGGCTTATCCCGGCGCCGGCGGCGGTTTCCAGGGCGCGGTCGAGATGTGCAACAACAACGGCGCCTGCCGCAAGCTCGAGGGCGGTGTGATGTGCCCGTCCTATCGCGCCACGCGCGACGAGAAGGACGTTACCCGCGGCCGCGCCAATACGCTGCGGCTTGCGATCTCCGGCCAGCTCGGCCCGGATGCGCTCTCTTCCGACGAGATGATGGAGACGCTCAAACTCTGCGTCTCCTGCAAGGCCTGCCGCCATGAATGCCCGACCGGCGTCGACATGGCCAAGATGAAGATCGAGGTGCTCGCGGCGCGCGCCGCCAGCCGCGGCCTGACGCTGCGCGACCGGCTGGTTGCATATCTGCCGCGCTATGCCGGCCTTGCTTCGCGCTTGGCACCGCTGGCTAATTTGCGCAACGGCAGCCCGCTGCTGCGAAAGCTGTTCGAGCGCTTCGCCGGCATCAGCGCGCGCCGGGCCCTCCCCGCCTTTCGCCGCGATGTGTTCGTGCCGCCGTCCGAAAGCGTCGGGCCTACGGACGGTCGCGAGGTCGTGCTGTTCACTGATACCTTCAACCGCATCTATGAGCGCGAGAATCTCGACGCCGCGCTGCGCGTGCTCACGGCCGGCGGCTATCGCGTGCATCTGCCAAAACTTGCGAGCGGCAACCGTCCGCTGTGCTGCGGCCGCACATTCCTGTCAGCCGGGCTCGTCGACGAAGCCAAGGTCGAGCTCGACCGGCTGGTCTCGGCTTTCGCGCCATACGCGGCGCGCGGCGTGCCGATCGTCGGCCTCGAGCCGAGCTGCCTCCTGACGCTGCGCGACGAGCTCGCTTCACTGCGCAAGGACGACGAAGCCAAGGCGGTGGGCGCCCACGCGCTGACGTTCGAGGAGTTTCTGGCGCGCGAGGCAGAGGCCGGAAGGCTGCAACTGCCGCTCGGCATCGTCGCGGACAAGGCCGTGGTGCACGGCCATTGCCATCAAAAATCCTTCGGCGCCTTCAAGCCTGTCGAGCAGGTGCTGCGCCTCATCCCAGGCCTTGAGGTTAAGACCATCGAGTCGAGCTGCTGCGGCATGGCCGGCGCCTTCGGCTATGGCGCGGACACGTATGATGCCTCGATCGAGATGGCCGAGCTGTCACTGCTGCCGGCCGTGCGGAAGGCTGACCGGAATACGCTCGTCGTCGCCGACGGCACCTCATGCCGGCACCAGATCCACGACGGCGCCCAGCGCGAAGCACTTCACGTCGCCCGCGTGCTGGCCATGAGCCTCGATCGCGCCAAATCCAACGCCACCTCTCCAGCTGCAAAGGAAACCAGCCATGGCTGATCTCACCCTCGACACCGCCCGAAAAATCCTCGAAGCCGCCTTCGCGAAAGCCGGCGAGCTCAAGCTGAAGCCGCTGGTCGTCACCATCCTGGACGCGCGCGGCGTGCTCAAGCTCGCGGCGGCGCAGGACGGAACCAGCCTGATGCGCGCCGAGATCGCGCATGGCAAGGCCTATGGCGCGCTCGCCATGGGCATGGGCTCGCGTGCTCTGTTCCAGCGCGCGCAGGAGCAGGCCTATTTCGTCGATGCCGTGAACACGATCGCGAAGGGCGCGCTGGTACCGGTCCCCGGCGGCGTGCTGATCATGGATGGCACCACCCTGCTCGGCGCGGTCGGCGTCTCCGGCGATACGTCCGACAATGACGAAGCCTGCGCGGTGGCGGGGATTCAGGCGGCGGGACTGAAGGCGAACGCGGGGTGAGATTGTCATTCCGGGGCGCGCCCCTTGGCGCGAGCCCGGAATCCATTTCTCCGCATCACTTGCTGCACGATGGATTCCGGGCTCGCGCTACGCGCGCCCCGGAATGACGGCGGAGGATGCGGCTACATTCTCGTTCGTGCCGCCCTGGGTCCCGGCTCTGCGCAGCGACGCCGACGCGTTGCGGCGCGTCCGAGATGCGAGAGCGGATCCCCTCACCTCCCCGTCCAGACCGGCTTCCGCTTCTCGCTGAACGCTTTCAACCCTTCCTTGGCGTCCTCGGTCATCGCGAGCAGTGCGATCTGGCTTTCGGTATAGGCGATGCTCTCGTCGAACGACATCGAGGCGATCGCGCGCATGGCGTATTTGCCGCGGCGGATCGCGGTCGGGGATTTGTCGACGATGCGGGCGATCAGCCAGTCAACCTTGGCATCTAACTCGGCGGCCGGCACGATGTAGTTGAGCAGGCCAGCGGCCTGCGCGGCCCTGGCGTCGAACGGCTCGCCCGTGAGCGCCCATTCGTTGACGAGACGGGGCGGAGCGATGCGCTGCAGCAGGCTCAGCACCTGCATCGGGAACACGCCGACCTTCACCTCCGGCAGGCCGAAGACGACGTGATCGGCCGCAACCGCCATGTCGGTCATGCACAGAAGGCCCATGCCGCCGGCCATGCAGACGCCACTGAGGCGCGCAATCGCCGGCTTCGTGGCGTTCTGTGACAAACGTAACAGATCGGCATAGTCGACATTTGGTTTGGAATGATCCATCGCGAAAGCCGCGCCGGAATTCTGCAAGTCGGCGCCCGCGCAGAACGCCTTGTCGCCCGCGCCCGTCAGCACGATGACGCGGACGTCCTTGTCCTCATGCGCGTCGCGATAGGCTCTTGTGATCCCGGCGATGACCTCGCCGTTCAGCGCGTTGCGTTTCTCCGGCCGGTTGATGGTGATCCAGAACGCCTGCCCGCGCTTCTCGGTGATGACGGCTGTGGTGTCGGTCATGACATGCTCGCTCGCTTGGTCCCGTTTTGCAGCCATTTGCGGCAGGACCGGCGGCGCGCGCAAGGGCAATCTGCAGGGTCGCCTCACCATAGCGTGTGGGCGCAACTTCGCTTCGCGATTGAACTGGGGCTTGCGCGCGCTATCCTGACCGGAGATTTGATCACCGATGAGCCATTTCATGCGCGCCGCATTGATGTTGTTGCTGGCAGGATTGGTCGTGCTGAGCGGCGGCGCCGCATGCCATGCGGCCGACGCCGCGAAGATCGCGCTGGTGATCGGCAACGCGAAATATCCCGACAATGAGTTCGTCCTGAGCGAGGTCGCCAACGATGCCCAGGACGTCGCCGAGGAATTGAAGCGCGGCGGCTTCGTCGTCGACAGGCAGAGCAATCTCACCGGCGATGCCATGCGGCAGGTGCTGGGCCGCTTCTACGACCGCATCGAGCGCGGCGCGGTGGCGCTGATCTTCTTCGACGGCTTTGCCATCCAGTCCAACCGTCAGACCTATCTGCTGCCGGTCGACGCCCAGATCTGGACCGAGCCGGACGTCTCGCGCGACGGCTTCGGCCTCGACGCCATCCTCGCCGAGATGAACACGCGCGGTGCCGCCATCAAGATCGCGCTGATCGACGCTTCCCGCCGCAACCCGTTCGAGCGGCGCTTCCGCCGCCATTCGGCCGGTCTGGCACCGGCGATCGCACCGAGCAATACGCTGGTGCTCTACTCCGCTGCGCTCGGCGCGGTCACGGCGACCGGCAAGACCGATCGCAGCCTCTTTGTCGCCGAGCTGCTGCGCGAAATGCGCGCGCCGAACATCAGCGCCGAGCAGGCCCTGACCAACACCAAGAATGGCGTCGTTGCCGCCACCAACCGCGAGCAAGTGCCCTGGCTGTCCTCCTCGCTGACGACGGAGTTCTCGTTCGCAAGCCCGGCGACGCGGCCGCGGGACGACGCGGCCAAGCCACAGGTGCAGACACCCGAGCCGCAAAAGCCGGTCTGCGAGGTACCGCAGGCGGAGCCCGCCCCGAATGCGGACGAACTGGCACGAGATCCCGTCATCGCCGATCTCAGCCGCAAGATCACCGCCAACGCCAACGATGTCACCTCGCGCTACAAACGCGGCCAGGTCTACGCGATCAAGCGCGCCTATGCGCTCGCGATACAGGATTTCGACGCGGTGCTCCGCCGCGCGCCCAAGGACGCGGAAGCCCTAAACAACCGCTGCTGGAGCCGGGCTGCGACGGGCGACCCGCAAGGCGCGCTCGCCGACTGCAATCTGGCGCTCCAGATCAACCCGGGCTTGAGCGATGCACTCGACAGCCGCGGGCTCGTCAACCTCAAGCTCGGGCGCAATGCCGAGGCGATCAAGGATTATACCGACGCGATCCAGCGCAACCCGCGCTCCTCGTCCTCGCTGTTCGGCCGCGGCATCGCTGCGCGCAGAAGCGGCGGCGACGGCGCCACCGATATCGCGCAGGCGAGGTCGATGAACCCGAACATTGCAAAGGAATTCGCGGGCTACGGCGTCACGGAGTGCACGCCTTGAGCTGAGGCCGCCTTCCTGATCCAGACTTTATTATCGTGGAACGCCGCGCCGCCGATCGGCGCGATCGTATCTGCGCCCGTCAACGTGTTGATGCCGCGGCCGCCGATATGATTGCTGTTGGGATGAACGGATTCGGCGATCAGGACACCGCGCCGCACGCCCTCGAACAGCGTCGCGGTCAGCGTGGTCTCGCCGCGGCCGTTGCCGAGCGTCACCGCATCGCCATCGGCGATGCCGAGCGCGGCGGCGTCGAGCGCGTGGATCATCACGCTGGCCCGGCCCTCACGCGCCTGCGAGGACGGCGTCTCGTTGAAAGTGGTGTTGAGGAAGCTGCGCGAGGGGCTGGTCGCAAGCCGGAACGGATGGGCCCGGTCGGCGTGCTCGATCACTGCCCAATGATCCGGCAGACCAGGCATCTTGTCGTAGTCGCCCATGGTGACGCCGAACGGCGGATGCGCCCAGTCGGCTTTGAAATGGAACTTGCCGTCGGCGTGGGCGAAGCCGTCGAGATAATGCGAGGTGCGGAAATCCGGCTGCAGGTCGCGCCAGATGTCGGCTTCAAGGCCGGCGATGTCGCCGTGATTGCTCAGCCTCAAGGTCGCGTCGATCAATTCGCGCGGGCTCATCTCGAAGCCCGGATGCCTGGCGCCCAGCCGCGGCGCCAGCGCCTGCAACACCTCGTGGTTGGAGCGGCATTCGCCCGGCGGGTCGATCAGCTTCGGCCCGACCGAGATGTGCTGATGGCCGCCGCCATAATAGAGGTCGTCATGCTCCATGAACATGGTCGCCGGCAGCACGATGTCGGCCATCTGCGCCGTCTCGGTCATGAACTGCTCGTGCACCGCCACGAACAGATCCTCGCGCGCAAAGCCCTGCCGGACCAGCGCCTGCTCCGGCGCCACCGTCATCGGATTGGTGTTCTGGATCAGCAACGCCTTGACCGGGCCCTTGCCCTGCAGAGCTTCGGCATCGCCGGTGAGGATACGTCCGATCTGCGACTGGTCGAGCGCGCGGGTGGTCTTGTCGATCGCGTCGTGGCCTTCGATGATGGATTCGTTGAAGTGCCACAGCGCGTAATTGTTGAAGAAGGCGCCGCCGCCTTCATACTGCCAAGCGCCGGTCACCGCGGGAATGCACAGCGCCGCATGCATCTGCGTCGCGCCGTTGCGCGAGCGGGTGAAGCCATAGCCGAGACGGAAGAAGGTCCGCTTGATCTCGCCGACGGCCTTGGCGAAAGCCTCGATCTCCGACACCGGAACGCCGCAAATCGCCGAGGCCCATTCCGGCGTGCGCGACTTCAGATGCGCCTCGAGCTCGGCGGGGCAATCGGTATACTTGTCCATGTAGGCTCGGTCGGCGTAGCCGTCGCGGAACAGGACGTGCATGACGCCGCAGGCGAAGGCGCCGTCGGTGCCGGGCCGCAGGATGATCCTGATGTCGGCCTGCTTCATGGTCTCGTTGTCGTAGATGTCGACCGCCGCGATCTTCGCGCCGCGCTCCTTGCGGGCGCGCGAGGCGTGCGTCATCACGTTGACCTGAGTGTTGACGGGATTGGTGCCCCAGATCACGACGAGATCGGACAGCGCCATCTCGCGCGGGTCGACGCCGGCGATCTTGCCGGTGCCGATTGCAAAGCCGATGCGCGCAACATTGGCACAGATGGTCTGGTAGAAGCGCGAATATTTCTTCACATGCGTGAGACGGTTGAGCCCGTCGCGCATCACGAGCCCCATCGTCCCCGCGTAGTAATAGGGCCAGATCGATTCCGCACCGAAGTCGCGCTCGGCCGCATTGAATCGGTGCCCGATCTCGTCCAGCGCCTCGTCCCAGGAGATCCGCGCGAACTGACCTGAACCCTTGGGGCCGGTGCGGCGCAGCGGATAGATCAGCCGCTCGGGATGATGGATGCGCTCGGCATAGCGGGCGACCTTGGCGCAGACGACGCCGGCGGTGTAGGTCTGCTTCTTCGAACCGCGGACGCGGCCGATGCTGCGGCCTTCGACCACCTCGACATCGAGGGCGCAGGCCGAGGGGCAATCATGCGGACAGGTCGAATGGCGGATCTCGATGTTCGCGTTGATCTTGGCGTGCTGGTTCATGTCCCACTTCGTAACACCAAAATACCGGCCAGCCGAGCGCATTTATCCGGCAAGCCCCATGCGATTTGCTCAAGCCGCGCGCGCCGGAGCTTCCTGCTGCGGTTGCGAAGGAGGCCTGCCAGTGAGCCGCGCGACGTGCAAGCGCAACCCGAGCTACATCCTTTGCTATTTGTGCAACTGGGTAAGACCGGTCGGCGGGCCGTCGACGGCGGTCCAGCCGCCGTCGACGAACAGCGTGCTGCCGCTGACATAGCTTGCGGCATCCGAGGCGAGATAGGCGACGGCGGTCGCGACCTCGTCGGCGCTGCTCCAGCGGTTGAACACGGTGTGGCCGGCGTAGAGATTGTAGATGTCGGGGCGCTGCTTGAAAGGGCCGGTCAGCGCGGTCTCGGCGATGCTCGGGGCGATCGCATTGACGCGCACGCCGGCGTGCCCGACCTCGGAGGCAAAGCCCTTCACCAGCAGGCCGATCGCCGCCTTGGTCGAGCCGTAGATGCCGAGGCCGGGCTCGATGGTCACCGCGCGAACCGAGGAGCAGGCGATGATGCTGCCGCCCTTCTGCGCAACCATGATGCGGCCGAAGGCCTGGAAGAAAAAGACCGTGCCCTTGACGTTGAGGGTGAGGACGCGGTCGAGATCCTCCTCGGTGTAGTCGAGGATGGTCTTGCGGATGTTGAGACCAGGCGTCGTCACGGCGATGTCGAGCCGCGGAAACTTCTGCATCACGGTTTGGGCCAGCGCATTGACATCCGCGGCGCTTGCGGCGTCGCAGCCAGCTGCTTGCGCCCAGCCGCCCTTGTCGCGAATGCCGACGGCCGTCGCCTCCGCTGCGTCGAGCGCACGATCGGCGCAGACAACCCGGGCACCGAGACCCGCAAGCGCTTCGGCCGACGATTTGCCGATGCCGGATGCGGCGCCGAGCACGAGCGCGGTCTTGCCGGTGAGATCGAAGAGCTTGCGATAGTCCGTCACTGGCGATGTCTCCCTGGTGCTGCTAGCCCTTGTAGCCCATCAAGAGGCGCGGCAGCCACAACGAGAATGCAGGGACATAGGTCACGAACATCAGTGCTGCGATGAGCGCAGCATAGAACGGCAGGATGGTACGCATCACCGCGCCGACCGAGATGCCGCCGATGGCGCAGCCGACGAATTGCGTCGTTCCGACCGGCGGCGTGTTGAGCCCGAGGGCGCAATTGATCAGCATCAGCATGCCGAACTGCACCGGGTCCATGCCCGCCTTCATCGCGATCGGCAGGAAGATCGGGGTGCAGATCAGGATCGTTGCCGCCATGTCCATGAACGTGCCGAGCACGAACAGGATGATGTTGATGAGCAGGAAGATCACCCAGGGCTGCGTCGACAACTTGTTCATCATCGCGCCGGCGAGATCCGCCACCTCGTAAAGTCCCATCAGGTACTGGAACATGGTGGAGACGCCGATCAGCAGCAGCACCACCCCGGTCGTCTTCACCGCCTTGGCGGCGGCGCGCAGGAAGTTGCCCCAGGTCATGGTGCGATAGATGAAGAAAGTCAGCAGGATCGAGTAGGTGACGGCGATGGCCGCCGATTCGGTTGCCGTGAAGACGCCGGACAGGATGCCGGCCAGGATGATGCCGACGATCAGAAGCCCCGGCAGCGCCGCCGCCAGCGAGCGGACCACCTCAGCCCAGCCTGGGAACTTGCCGGCGGGATAACCGCGCCTCACCGCGACCGCGTAGGCGGCAACCAGCATGCAGACCATCAGCACCAGCGCCGGCAGGAGACCGGCGGCAATCAGCGCGCCGATCGAGACCTTGCCGCCGGCCGCCAGCGCATAGATGATCATGTTGTGGCTGGTCGGCATCAGGGCTCCGACCAGCGAGGCATGGGTGGTGACGTTGACGGCGTAGTCGGTGTCGTATCCCTCCTTCTTCATCATCGGGATCATCACCGCGCCCATCGCCGACACGTCGGCCACGGGTGAGCCGGAGACGCCGCCGAACAGCGTGCACGCGACCACGTTCGACATGCCGAGCCCGCCGCGGATGTGCCCGACGAGATTCTTGGCGAGTTGCACGATCTTGTCGGCCACGCCGCCATGCAGCATCAGCTCACCGCTGAAGACGAAGAACGGAATGGCGAGGAAGGAGAAGATGTTCATCCCCGACATCATCTGCTGGAAGATGACGGCGACCGGCAGGCCTTCGTAGAGGATGGTGCAGATGGCCGACAGGCCGATCGCGAAGGCGACCGGTACGCCGAGGATCAGAAAGCCGAAGAAGGTGGCGCCGAGGATGATCAGTTCCATGAGGGGACGACCTCTTCGCCGCGCAGGAGAGCAATGATGTGCTCGATGGAAAACGAAACGATCAGGACGCCGGAGGCGAACAGCGGCACGTAGCGGATCACCTCGGGCAGGCCGAGATTGGGGATCTTCACGGTGCCCACCGACGCGCCGAGGACCCAGCCATTATAGGCCATGGCGAGGCCGAACACGGCGACCAGAACGTGGATCACGATCTCGATCTTCTCCCGCGCGTGATCGGGGAGCATGACCAGCAGGCTGTCCATGCCGATATGCCCGGCATCACGTACGCCGACGGCGGCGCCGATCAGCGTGACGTAGAGGATCAGGACCAGCGCCAAGTTCTCCGTCCAGGTCGGGCTGGAGTTGAGCACGTAGCGTCCGAATACCTGGTAGAAGACGATGGCGACGATGACGAGCAGGCCCGTCACCGACAGGTACATGCCGAGGCGCGCAATGGGGGCATTGACCCGCGACAGCAAGCCGGTGGACGGGCGTGCTGCTACGGCCCCCTGTTCGTGACTTGCGACGTGTGGGTCTGTCATCCCGCGCCTCCTCACGGGATCCGGTGCCGCCTGGCGGCGACGCCGGACCCGGCTTCGAATTGTCCTACTTCGTGTCCTGGATGCGCTTGACGAGGCTCTGCAGCTTCTCGTTACCGGCGAACTTCTGGTAGACCGGCTTCATTGCATCGACGAACTCCGCCTTGTTGCCGATCGTGACCACCTGAACGCCAGCGGCCTCGACGGTCTTGCGGGCGGCCTGCTCGCGCGCGTCCCAGAGCTTGCGCATGACGGGCACCGATTCCTTGGCTGCCTTGCGGACCATCGCCTGGTCCTCCTTGCTCAGCGCGTCCCAGACCTTTTTCGAGATCACGAGAACTTCGGGCGCGAGGGAGTGCTCGGTGATGTTGTAGAACTTGGCGGCTTCGAAGTGCCGGGAGGATTCGTAGGACGGCCAGTTGTTCTCGGCAGCGTCGACGAGGCCGGTCTTGAGCGCGGTGTAGACCTCGCCATAGGGCATCGGCGTCGGGTTGGCCCCCAAGCTCTGGATCATGCCGACCCACAGGTCGGATTGCTGGACGCGGATCTTCAGGCCCTTCAGATCGGCCAGCGATTTGACCGGTCCCTTGACGGTATAGACCGAGCGCGCGCCGCTGTCGTAATAGGCAAGGCCGACCAGGCCCGCGGGCTCCATGGCTGCCAGGATCTCATCGCCGATCGGACCGTCGAGGACGGTGCGCATGTGCTGCGTGTCCCTGAAGATGAAGGGCAGACACAACGCGATAGTCTCGGGCACGAAATTGTTCAGCGGCGATGCATTAATCCGCATCATGTCGAGCGCGCCGATCTTGAGTTGCTCGATCGTGTCCTTCTCCGAGCCTAGGGCGCCGTTCGGAAACACCTTCACGCCAAGCTTGCCGCCGCTCGCCGCCGCGAGTTGCTGGCCCATGAACTTGACCGCCTCGACGGTCGGATAATCGGCGGGGTGAACGTCAGCCGAGCGGAAATCGCGTGCAGTGGCCAGGGGTGCTGAGACCGCCAGTGCAACGGCTGTGATGATACCGGTGAGCGTCTTCATGTGGGCTTCCTCCTGGGTTGATTGAGATCGATTATATCGTTGTCGGCCCGGCTGCAGGCCGCCTTGGGTCGCTCCGCTTCAGGTGTGAAGTCAAGCGCCAATGTCGTCCCTAGGGCGGGCGGCATTCTCTGTCCAAGCCAAATCCGGCATCGATCGATGCAAGACTTGCATCAATCGATTCCTGGCGCAATTCGCACTATGGTGGGTATGGCGGGCTGGCTCGACGTCGCTAGCCCGTGACTTGACGCCTCCAATCGAGGCCCCGCGCGGTCGCCAGCATCGACCGTTAGGTCGACGGCGTCACTCGCCGCCGAGGCCGCTCTCGGCGAGCTCGCGCAGCGCGTCCGTATCGAGCACGACGATGGCGCCGTGCTCGAGGCGGACCCAATTGCGGCCGGCCCAGGCGCGCAATTGCTTGTTGATGCTCTCGCGCGTCATCCCGACCATCTCGCTGATCTCCTGTTGCGTGATGGCGAGCGTGCCGCTGCCGGAATCCAGCTTGCGCTCTTCGGTGAGACCGAGCAGTGCACTGGCAAGCCGGCCCGGCAGATTCTGCAGGATCACCTGCTCGACCTGCTGACTGGTCCAGCGCAGACGCGCGCACAGCAGCTCGATGAACTTCATCGCCAGCGCCGGCTGGCTCTTCACGAACGGCAGGAAGTCCCGGCGATCGATGACGTAGAGCTCGCAATTGGTATTTGCGGTCGCATCCGCCGACCTGGGCGCGCCGTCGAGCACGGCGATCTCGCCGAAGATTTCTCCGGGGCCGATCAGATTGAGAATAGCGTTCCGCCCATCAGGCGATGAGGAGGAAATCTTGACTGTCCCCGCGATCACCGCGAACAGGCTGTTGCCGGGATCGCCCTTGGCGGCGATCGTCGCGCCACGCTTGACGGTGGTGTGCTTGGCGTAGCGGCAGAGTTGATCGAGCGCTTCCGGCTCCAGATCCGCGAAGATCGGGTGCTTGCGCAGGACCGATAGTTTGTTGCCCGCCGGTTGTCGGGGATCGCCGGTCTTGTCCTGAGGCACGCCGCGGGGCTCCTAAGACTACGAGGCACTGAGTTCCTGCGTAGTCAACGTTACCAGGCATTTCAACCGGAAAGCACGCGCGCGATTTGAGGCAAATGCCACGAAAAGGCCTGTAACGAGGAAGTCGGCAGCCAAAAGCTGCGGCGATGCGTCCTCTTCGACGCAGAGTTGCGGATTACGCAAACCGCGATTGCGTCGAGACGCTGCCGAGGGCCAGCGCCCGCCCAGGCGAGCATCGGCCCTGGCGCGCCGGACTCGGACCTAAACCTGGACTTGGACTTGGATTTGGACTTGGACCTGGACCTGGACCTGGACCTGCAGAAGGCTTCAGTGCCTGGAATCCGGATCAAGCCGACCCGCCCTGGTTTGCCGGTCAGCCCAGGCCAGAACTGCGGCGAACACGACAAAGATCGCGACGACGACAACGGTCACCAGCAACGCGTCAGCAGGCATCATCCCCTCCCGGATTTGTCTCCGGCATTATTTTGCGGGGCATGGCCGCCGTCATTGATCGGGATCAAATTGCCGAGAGAGTCCCGGAGATGAGGTCAGGCTGCGGCCATGGCCTCGACACGGGCCGGATCGAGCAGGCTGATGCCGCCGTGAATGATCTCGATCACGCCGAGACGCTCAAGCTTGGTAAAGGTGCGGCTGACGGTTTCGATGGTCAGGCCGAGATAATCGGCGATGTCCTGACGGCTCATCGGAAGCGCGACCATGTCGGACAGACCGTTGAGCGCGACCAGCCGCTCACGCCAGCCGAGCAGAAAGGTCGCGACCTTCTCGTCGGCCGAGCGGCGTCCGAGCAGGACCATATGGTCGCGCGCCTGGCTCAACTCGCGAATGGCCAGCTCGTTGATGCGCCTGAGCAATTGCGGCCGGTCTTCGATGAAACGGCCGAAAGGCCCTTTTGGGAATTGGCACACTTTCACCACGCCGATCGCATCGGCCGAAAAATTGTGCCGGCCGGACAGATTCATCCCGAGGAAGTCACCGGGCAAGGCAAAGCCGACGATCTGCCGCCGGCCGTCAGGCAGCAGCTTGTACAGCCGCATGACGCCTTCGAGAACGTTGTAGAACGAGGTCGTGATGTCCTCCTCGGAAAACACGGTCTCGCCCGAAACGAAATGGACGCGGCGGCCGAGATGCTCGAACTCCCGGAGTTCGGCTGCATCGAGCGACGAGCAGACCGCCGCTCCACGCACGGCACAATCGTCGCAATGATGTCCGTTCGGCTCACTCGTGACCACGGAAGGCTTCATCCATCGCTCCCCACGCCGGCCGCTCCCGACGTCAGGCCGAGTCCACCGCGGCTGCATTTTACTGCACCGTGCCGCAGCCGATTGACCCAGATCAAATTTGGCTGGCATCCCGCTCTTATTCTGCGTCCACGGTTCGACGGGATGATTCCATGCTGCAAAGCGCACTGCGTCACGGCCTGATTGGGCTGCTTCTGATCACGCCTGCGCTCGCGGCCCCGGCCGCCGAACAACGCGGTAAGGCTTTCGCCCGAGCCAATTGCGCACGCTGTCACGCGATCGACCGCGCCTCCAAGAGCCCGTTGGAGATCGCGCCTCCGCTACGCAACCTGCATCGGCGCTATCCGATCAACAGCCTTGGTGAGGCGCTGGCCGAGGGGATCTCCACCGGACATGCCGACATGCCGGCCTTCGAACTCAGCCCGGACCAGATCCACGACCTGCTGTCCTACCTGAAGACGCTGGAATAGTCACCCCTCACACCGCCTGCACGGTCCATCCGATCAGCTCCTTGGCGATGCGCGCGAAGGCGGCATCGAAGGCGGCGACTGAAGCGGCCGGTTCGACCTTGTCGAGCTTTTCGCTGGCCTCGATGAGCCGCGATGCGATCACCTTGCCATTCTTGTCGACGATCCGAGCCGACAGTCCGATCTCGGCCCGAGCCTCCCCATCCGTCGCGATCCGAAAGCGCCGGATGTCGAGCAGGAGCTGGTAGTCCGCCGGCCCGAGATCCGTCGTGCGCAGCGGGGCGTGGGCGATGTCGTAGTTCTCGAAACTGTCGATCAGGCGCGCCTGCACCAGTTTCGGAATGCTGTCAGCCCAGAGGAAGTCCGCAAAGCCCGGCCTGTCGCCGCTAGGCGCGAACAGCATGCGCTGGGTCTGCAGCATCGCCACCGCCGTCGGCTCGGGAATGGCCAGTGAGGCCGATAGCGTCTTGCCGGCCGGCCCGAGATTCTGCGGCGTGCGCAGGTCGTAGGTGACCTTCTGCGCGGGCGTACCACCGCCGGTCATCTTGTCGAGGCCTGCCAGGATGCCGTCGATCTTGCCGGTGTTGCGCGCGAGCCCGTCGGAGAAGGTCTTGAAATTGGCAATGGTGTCCTTCAGCGGGCCGGAATTGTCCTGAAGCACCGTGTCGACCCGCCGCAGCGCATCGCGCGCCGCCTGCGTCATGCTCTGGCCTGCGCCGGCCTCCGCGATCAAGGTCGGCAGCTCGCCGGACTTGGCGACGATCACGCCCCCCTCCAATGTCACCACGGGAACGCCAGTCAGGCCCTGGAATTCGAGGCCGACCTTAGTGTCGGCACGCACCGGCGTCGCGGTGGCAACCGAGATCGTGGCATTGACGAAGCGCGGGTTATCAGGCGCGAGTCCGAGCTGGGTCACCTCTCCGACGCGAATGCCGTTGAACAGCACGCCGGCGCCGACCAGCAGGCCGGGCACCGGCCCCTGGAATTGCACGTGGTAGCTGGTGCGCGGCCCGATGCCGCCGGTGTTGTTCAGCCAATAGACGAAGCCGAACACTGCGACGATCGCGGCCAGCACGAAACTGCCAATCAGCACATAGGGAGCGCGGGTTTCCATCTCTCATCTCATCTCGTGTTGCAGCATCTGCGAGCGCTTGCCGTGGAAGTATGCGCGCACCCAGGGATGCTCGGATTGCAGCAATTCGCGCATCGGGCCGATCGCCACGATCTTGCCGTCGGCGAGCGCGGCGACGCGGTCGCAGACCGTGGTCAGGCTCGCAAGGTCATGGGTCACCATGAACACGGTGAGCTCCAGGGTCTTTTGCAGCGTCTTGATCAGCGCGTCGAACTCGCCGGCGGCGATGGGGTCGAGGCCCGAGGTCGGCTCGTCCAGGAACAGGATCGGCGGATCGAGCGCGAGCGCGCGCGCCAGCGCCACGCGCTTGGTCATGCCGCCGGACAGCTCCGCCGGATATTTGTCGGCGTCCTCCGCACGCAGGCCGACCATCTCGAGCTTGGCGATCGCGATCTCGTCCATCAGCTCCTGCGACAGGACCAGATTTTCGCGCAAGGGAAATTGGACGTTCTGGCGCACCGTCAAGGAGGAGAACAGCGCGCCCTGCTGAAACAGGATGCCCCATGCCATCGCAGCGCCGCGGCCGTGGCTTCCGCCGGCTTGTCCCATGACCTCGATGGTCCCGCTCCGGCGCGGGATAAGGCCGATGATGGTCCGCATCAAGACCGACTTTCCGCCGCCGGATGCGCCCACCAGCCCGAGGATCTCGCCGCGGCGGACGTCGAGCGACAAATGGTCGAGCACGGTTTGACGGCCGAAGCCGACCACGAGGTCACGGACGCGGATCGCGAACTGGTCTTGCGATTCTTCCATTGTCACATTCCGATCGAGGCAAAGAAGATCGCGAACAGGCCGTCGAGCACGATCACCAGGAAGATCGATTTCACCACCGACGTCGTGGTCTGCCGCCCAAGCGACTCCGCGCTGCCCTTGACGCGCAATCCCTCGCTGCAGGCCACGATCCCGATCACCAGCGCCATGAACGGCGCCTTCAGAATGCCGACTTCGAAATGGGCGACGGAAATGGCCTCGTGCAGGCGCGCGATGTAGATCGCCGGCCCCATGTCGCCATAGAACTGCGCGACCAGCCCGCCGCCATAGAGCGCGGCGATCGATCCGATGAAAGTGAGGATGGGCAGCGCAACGACCAGGGCCGCAACGCGCGGCAGGATCAGGACGTCGACCGGATCGAGCCCCATGGTCGAGAGCGCGTCGATCTCCTCGCGCATCTTCATCGAGCCGAGCTCGGCCGTGTAGGCGCTCCCCGAGCGTCCCGCGACCATGATGGCGACGATCAGCACGCCGAGCTCGCGCAGCACCAGGATGCCGACCATGTCGACCGTGTATGATTCCGCGCCGAATCTACGGAAGTGGAAGAAGCCCTGCTGCGCGATGATGGCGCCAATCAGGAAGGTGATCAGCGTGACGATGGGGATCGCCTGCCACCCGATGCGGTAGAGCTGATACACCAGAGAGGTCAGCCGCAGCGAACGCGGCCGGCGCAGCGCGCCGATGACGGCCATGAACAAGGCGCCGAGCATCTGGAGGAAGATCGTGATGTCCTCCCGCGCCCCGACCGTGGACTTGCCGAGATCACCCAGCCGCGCCAGAACCGGATTGGGCGCGGCCGCCGGAGCCGGTGTGCGGCGGTTGACCTGGCGCACCTCGTCCATCAGCCCGCTGAAATGATCGGCGACGCCGACGAATTCGGCTGGCCTGCCTGACGAGGCGGCCCTGCGCGACAGCTTCTCCAGGACCCAGGCGCCGAGCGTATCGAGCGCGCTGATCCCCGACATGTCCAAGGATACGGCGCGCGAACGATCGACGTCGGCCCCGACCGAGCGGGACAAGGTCTCGAGCGTCACCACGTTCGCGGCGGTCCAGGGCCCCTCGGGGCGCAATTTCAGCACGTCGCCGGACGGCGTCGCGTGCAGCAGCGGTTCGTGGTTCACGCTTTCCACCTCATCGGGACAATCGGTCCCCATTCAGCCGGCATTTCTAGGCCAGCATGTGGCGGCCGGATTGACCTGTCTCAAGACCCCGAACGGGCTCCGCCTCTTGACGCAAATCAAGCGCGATCGCACAGGCTGGTCTTAGGCTCCTTTGAATTTAATGAGGACACCAAATCCATGTTCGACAGTGACAGGATGAGCGAGGAATTGCGCACGCTGAAGGTCGACGTCACGCACTTGTTGAGCACCGCCGGCGAGGAGATGTTCGAGAGCTCGAAAGCTCGCACTGATGCGCTCGCCGATCAGATCAGGGCCGCACCCGCCGAGCTCGGCGAGACCGTCGAACAGGAGGGGGAGACGCTCCAGGGCCTCGTTGCGGAGCGTCCGGTCACATCGCTCGCCTCTGCCTTCGCGCTGGGTGTGGTTGTTGGCTTCATGCTGAGGAGACACTAGGTGAATACCGAGAATGTCGTCAAACATCTGCGCGTGCTGTGGCGCACCGACAGGATCATCGCCGACATCAGGCTGCGCCATTTGCTGATCGGCCTCGGCCTGCGTGCCTTCGCGGCGCTGATCGCCGCGTTCGGGCTGCTGATGCTGGAGCTGTCGGCCTATTTCGCACTGGTGCAGATCTGGAGCGCAATTACCGCGGCTGCCATCCTCGGCGCCGTCAATTTCGTCATCGCGGCCGCTCTCTTCCTGATCGCCGGCCGCGCTCCGTCGGGGCGTGACATCGAACTCGCCAACGAAATTCACGACACCTCCATCGAAGCCCTCCAGCTCGAGGCCCGTGCGCTCCAGGCCCAGGTGTCGGGCGCGGTGCACCACCCGCTGAGCACGATCGTGCCGGTGCTGCTGCCGCTGATCGCGATCATCATCAAGACTCTGCGGACGACGGCCAGGTCGTCCAATGATGCCAGTTCGGCCGAGGCGCAATCGTAGCCGACACGCTCAGAGCTTGAGCCTGACGTCGCAGATCTCAGGCTCGGCCGGGTCCGGCTTGACCTCGAAGCCGAGCTGCCGGCACATGTCGAGCATCACGGTATTCTCCTGCAGCACGTCGCCCGATATGGTCTTCAATCCTTCCGACCGCGCGTAGTCGATGATCAGCTGCATGAGGGCCCAGCCGAGCCCCCTGCCCTTGAGGTCGGACCGCAGCAGGATCGCGTATTCGCCGGTCTCGTAGATCGAGTCGGAATGGAGCCGGACCACGCCGACCATTTCGCCGCTGGCCTCCTCGAATGCGATGAAGGCCATCGCGCGCGCATAGTCGAGCTGGGTCAGGCGTGCGATGAATTCGTGGGTGAACTCCTTCATCGGGGCGAAGAAGCGCAGGCGAAGGTCGTGCGCCGTGACGTGACGCAGGAATTCGTGGATGGTCGGCTCGTCCTCGGGGCGCATGGGCCGCACGAAGATGCGCCAGTCCTCCTTGAGCTTGAGGCGTCGCTCCCATTGCGACGGATAAGCGCGAACGGCGAAATTGGCCGGGCCGGAGCCGGCGAACTTCCGCTGTGGCGGTCCGACCGCGACGCGGGCGTCCACCGCGGTCACGCCGGTTTCGTCGGCCAGGAGCGGATTGATGTCGAATTCGCGGATCTCGGGAATGTCGGCCGCCATCTGCGCCAGCTTGACCAGCACCATGGCGACGGCGTCGTGCTTCACCGCCGGCACGTCCCGATAGGCCTTCAGCAGCCGCGACACGCGCGTGCGGTCGATCAGATCGCGGGCCAGTTGCAGGTCGAGCGGCGGCAGCGCCAGCGCCTTGTCGTTGATGATCTCCACCGCCGTGCCTCCGCGGCCGAAAACCACCACCGTGCCGAAGGTCGGATCGTCGGCAAGGCCGAGGATCAGCTCGCGCGCCTTTGCCTTGACGACCATGGCCTGGACGATGACGCCGCCGATGCGCGCCTCGGGCCGCAGCTTCCGCGCTCGCGCAAGAATGTCCGTCGCCGCCGCACGGACCGCCTCCGGCGACGTCAGATTGAGCACGACGCCGCCGACGTCGGATTTGTGGGTGATGTCGCGCGACATGATCTTCAGCACGACGGTGCCGCCTTGGGCGAAGATTTCCTTTGCATAGGTCACCGCCTGCTCGACATCTGCTGCCGCATAGGTCGGCACCATCGCGATATCGTAGGCTTCGAGCAGGTGCTTGATCTCGACGGGTTCGAGCCACTGGCGGCCGTCCGCGATCGCGGCTGTGACGATCTCTCTCGCCCCGCTGGCATCCGGAACGAACGTATCGGGCATCGCGGGAGGCACCTGGGTCAGCTCCTCCACCACTTCGCGGTGCCGGACCAGATGCATGAAGCCGCGCACGGCGTCGTCCTCGGTCGGATAGTTCGGCACGCCGGCGCTGGAGAGTGCCTGGATGATGTGCTGATCGGCGCCGACCCAGGCCGCCAGCACGGGCTTTGCCCATCGCCGGTGCTGCTCGCGATACTTAGCCACGAGCTCCGTCACGGTCTTGGCGATCTCGGCGGCCGATGCGATCGCGGTCTGCACATTGAGGACGAGGACTGCGTCGTTGTCGCGATCGGCCAGCAGTTCCTCCAGCGCCGCTGCGTAGCGCGCAGCATCGGCGTCGCCCACGATGTCGACGGGGTTTGCACCGGACCAAGTCGGCGGCAGCGCCGCATCGAGCTTCCTGTGCGCATCAGTCGAGATCGTCGCCGGAATACCGCCGAGCTCGACCAATCGATCGACGGCGAGGACGCCGATGCCACCACCGTTGGTCAGGATGGCGAGACGCTTTCCGGTCGGCGATTCGACGCGGCCGAGTGTCTCGGCACAGTCGAACAGCTCGCGCAGGTCGGACACCCGCAGCACGCCCGCGCGGCGGAACGCCGCGTCATAGACGGCGTCGGCACCGGCGAGCGCCCCGGTATGCGTGGCAGCGGCCTTCGCACCCTGCGCCATGCGGCCGGACTTCACCACGACGACGGGCTTCACCCGCGCGGCGGCGCGCGCCGCCGACATGAACTTGCGCGCGTCCTTGATCGCCTCGATGTAGAGCAGGATCGCGCGGGTCTTGTGATCCATCGCGAAATGGTCGAGCAAATCGGCAATGTCGACGTCGATCTGATCGCCGATCGAGACGATGCCGGAGAAGCCGACGCCGCGCTGCGCGGCCCAATCCACCATGCCGGCGGCAATGGCACCCGATTGCGAGATCAGCGCGAGGTTGCCGGCCCCCGGCATGTGCGCGGCGAAACTGGCATTCAGGCTGACGCCGGGCATCATGATGCCGAGGCAGTTCGGCCCAATCAGCCGCATGCCGTGTTTGCGGGCGGCAGCGCTGGTCGCCTCGTGCAGCGATCCCGGTCCCTGGCCGAGACCGGCCGAGACGATCAGCGCACCCGCAGATCCGCGACGGCCGGCCTGCTCGACGATGCCTGGAATCTCGCCCGCGGGCGCGGTGACGACGACGAGCTCGGGCACGAAGTCCAGCCTGTCCAGGCTCTTCACCGCGGCGAGGCCGCCGATCTCGGCGTGGCGCGGATTGACGAGGCCAAACCGCCCCTTGAATCCCGCTTTCCGAATGTTTTCCAGGACCGCGCGTCCAACGGACGCCGGACGCGCGCTCGCGCCGACGAGCGCAACCGAGCGCGGCGACAGCAGGTTGTTCAGACGATAAGTCGACATGAAAACAAATGCGCCGCGCCAGCGGCGGTTCCGATGATTGGACGATCCGGCTGGAAGAAGACGCCTAGTGCGAGATCATAACCCAGCATGGTGGCTGGCCAATGACGGTCTTTGTCACACCGCCCCACACGATCTCGTTCAGGCGAGAATGATGATAGGCGCCCATCACGATGGCATCGATGCCATGGGAATTCGCCCAGCTTCCCAATACTTTGCCGGTCGAGCGGCCGCCCCCCTTCGTGGTTTCGAACGAGGCAAAGACGCCGTGTTCCCGCAAATGGTCGACGAGTGCCGTTCCGGATCGGACGACCGCGTCCGTCTCGTCCTCCGCCACGGTCAGCACACGAACCGAACTGGCAGCCTGAAGAACAGGCAACGCATCGCCGACCGCACGCGCGGCCCGTGCAGAATGATCCCAGGCAATCACGACGTTCTCGAACTCGGGCCTGAGCTCGTCGGCGCGATGTTCGGGACAGAGCAGAAGCGGCCGGCCGGATTCGAACAACAACGCCTCCACGATGGTCTCCGTTCGACTGTCATGCGGTTTCACGGGAACCAGCGCGAGGTCGCTGAAGCGGGCGTGCTCGGCCAGGATCGCTCCGATCTGATCCGCAGGCACCTTGCCCGACCGGCCCTGGGCGCGGACGTTGGCGCAGCAAGCCGCATCGGTGAATGCATTCAGCAGCTGCTGCATGTCGCTCGCCTCGAGGCTGGCCTGCGCGAATTCGCGATCGTCAGGCAGCATCACCTTCGGTCGCTCGAAAACATCTTCCTCGACCGCGAGCGCGGTGATCCTGGCGCCGAGATCGGCGGCGACAGAAACGCATTTCTCGATCGCAACCAGGGCTGGCCCGCGCGGCTGGCCGACAAGGGGCAGAAACACATCCTTGATGGGCATCGGAATTCTCCTGAGCCACCATGATAGGCGGGCTGTCGTCGAGACCCTTGATCCGCGTCAAGACCGGGGGAAACTCCGTCCGATCAGCCCGGGAAACAGGCGTTGACTGACGTCAAGGACTGGCCACTCGGCCGTTCTATGGATACTTCAGTCGGAGCGGTTCGCCCCGGAGACAGACATGCGTGCGATGGTGTTGCCGACCCCACGAGCGCGGCTCCGGATGGAGGAGCGGCCCGACCCGATGCCGGGCGAGGGTCAGATCCGGGTGAAGATCAGCGCCTGCGGTGTATGCCGGACCGATCTTCATCTCGTCGATGCCGAGCTGCCCGGCATCCGCTATCCGATCGTGCCTGGCCACGAGATCGTCGGCCGGGTCGACCTCATCGGCGCGAATGTGACGACACATGCGCCTGGTGACCGGGTCGGCATTCCCTGGCTCGGCTTCACCTGCGGAAAATGCCGCTTCTGCCGCGAGGGTATGGAAAACCTCTGTGATGCACCGCTGTTCACCGGCTACACGTGCGACGGCGGCTACGCGACCCACACCATCGCCGACGCACGTTACGCTTTTCCGCTCGGCGAGGCCGGCAGCGACGTCGAGATTGCGCCTCTGCTCTGCGCGGGGCTGATCGGCTGGCGCTCGCTGGTCCTGGCCGGCCCCGCCGAGAGGCTCGGTCTCTATGGCTTCGGCGCGGCCGGCCACATCATTGCGCAAGTCGCGGCTTGGCAGGGACGCTCCGTCCATGCATTCACGCGGGCCGGCGATGCCGCTGCACAAGATCTTGCCCGCCGTCTCGGCGCTGTCTGGGCGGGGTCATCGGACCAGGTGCCCGACGAGCCGCTCGACGCCGCGATCATCTACGCGCCAGCCGGCGAGCTGGTCCCGGCGGCGTTGCGCGCCGTGCGCAAAGGCGGTCGCGTCGTCTGCGCCGGCATCCACATGACCGACATTCCAAGCTTTCCGTATGATTTGCTGTGGCAGGAACGGCAGCTGGTCTCGGTCGCCAATCTGACCCGGCAGGATGGCCTCGATTTTCTCAAGGTCGCGCCGCAAGCCGGCGTGCGCACCGAGACGACGGCGTTTCCGCTCGATCAGGCCAATGAGGTCCTGACCATGCTGCGGAATGGCCAGATCCTCGGCGCGGCCGTGCTGACGCCCTGATGGTGCTTGCCATGTCCGCTTCGATGAAGGATGACACGGCGGCTCAGGAGCGCATCTTTCGGATGCTGACCGACCATCCCGGCGTGATGCGCATCGACACGCATGCCGCCTCGGTGTTCCTGGACGCAAAGCGTGCGCTGAAGATCAAGCGCGCCGTCCGGTTTCCCTTCCTCGACTATTCGACGCTCGAAAAGCGCAAGGCGGCCTGCGAGGAGGAGATCCGGATCAACCGGCCCCTGGCGCCGCAGATCTACCATGGCGTTGTGGCGATCACGGAAGAGCCGGATGGATCGGTGAAGGTCGAGGGCGCCGGCCGGCCGATCGAGTATGCGGTCGACATGTCGCGCTTCGACGAAAGCAGGACGTTGGATCATCTGGCCGAGGCGGGACCGCTGGACGCGAAGCTTGCCTCGGCCGCCGCTGACGCAATCGCCGCTTCGCATGCGGCGGCGACGCGCGCCGACGGAAAGGCATGGGTCTCCTCCATTCCGGCCCTGATCGACGGCAACACGAATGGTCTGCGGGCCGGCGGCCATGTCGGCGCAGACGAAATCGAGCAACTCGGCAAGGCTTCGCATGCGGCCTATCTGCGTATTCGTCCCCTGCTCGCAGAGCGCAGCCGCCGGGGCTTCGTGCGCCGCTGCCATGGCGATCTGCATCTGGCAAACATCGTTATGATCGATGATCGACCCGTGCTGTTCGACGCGATCGAGTTTGATGCGCAGATGGCGACGGTCGACGTGCTCTACGATCTCGCATTCACGCTGATGGACCTGTTGCAGCACCACCAGCCGAGCGCGGCAAACATAGTGCTGAACCGCTATCTCGCCGCGACGCCGGCCGACAATCTCGATGCGCTCTCGACCCTGCCGCTGTTCATGTCCATCCGGGCGGCGATCCGCGCCCAGGTGGCGCTGGCGCGACTGAAACCGCCGTACTCCGACGATCCCGGCATCGTCGACCAGGCACGGCGTTATTTCGACCTCGCCGGGACGCTGATCCGTCCTCCTGCTCCGCGTCTGATTGCGGTCGGCGGACTGTCCGGCACCGGAAAGACCGCCTTGGCGCACGCGCTCGCGCCGGTCGTGGCACCGGCGCCGGGCGCCGTCGTGCTGCGCAGCGATCTCGTCCGCAAGCAGATGTTCGGGGTCGAAGACACCCACCGCTTGCCGCCTTCAGCCTATACGCCGGAGGTCACGGCCTGCGCCTATGACACGCTGGTGCAGCAGGCCCGGCGGGTGCTGGCGCAGGGCCATTCGGCGATCGTCGACGGCGTATTCGCGCGCGAGGACGAACGCGATGCGATCGCGGCGCTGGCGCGCGAATGCAACGTGACGTTGAACGGGCTGTTCCTGGTCGCAGACCTTGCAACCCGGCAAGCGCGCATCGGCAACCGCCGGGGAGACGCATCGGACGCCACGCCGGAGGTTGCCGCGCTGCAAGAGCACTATAATATCGGCCATGTCGGCTGGGCGACCATCGATGCATCCGGGACACAAGAGCAGACGCTTCAGAACTGCCGGAACGTCATCGCTGAGGGGCAAACAAGGCAATCAGACTGATGCGGGCAAGGAAGTCGCGACCCACCACGCGCTCGACGGCAAATACGCATGCCAAGCCGGCAACGCGGCGCAATGTCCTGCCCGCCCGCCTCAGCCCCGGCATGGCCTGCGACACGGCCTTCCGCATCATCGCCCGCCGACACCTCGGCGCGGTGATCGCTCAGCACGACGGCACCTGCCGCGGCGATCCGGATGCGCTGCACCAGATCCGGATCGCACTAACGCATCTGCGGACTGCCATCCGCTTCTTCTCGCCAATGGTCGACGATAACGTGCGACCGGAAGTCTGGGCCGAACTGAAATGGCTGAACAGTCAGCTCGGCATGGTGCGGGACCTCGACGTGGCCATCGAGCGGATCGTCGCAGAGAGTAGCGACGAGCTCGCGGTGGTCGCCGAGCTTCAGCGCTGGGACGAAAAACGCGCGGAGAGTCATCGGCTGCTGGCGCGTGCGCTGCAATCGGCGCGGTATCGCCGCCTGGTCGAGCAAACCTCGACGTGGATCGAAAGCGGCCCCTGGTCGACCCGCCGCAGCAAGGAAGCGATGCGGTTGCGCCGCTGCACCCTCGCCGACCATGCGACGGAGCGGCTGACCGAGTGGGAGACGACGCTGCTCAAGAAGGCCCGTAAGCTGAAGAAGCTCGATGTCGAGAAACGTCACAAGCTGCGGCTCCTCAACAAGCGGATGACCTACTCGGTCGAGTCGCTTGCGGATCTGTTCGCCGATGGGGTGGCGACGAAACAGAAGTCCATCCTCAAGCAATTGCGCAAGGCACAACGCTCGCTCGGTCAATTGAACGACGATGCGCGCGGACAGGCACTGGCGGCCTCGTTGAATGGCGCCGGAATCGATGCCAGCCGTCGCTTCCTCAACCGCAAACGCGAGAAGAAGTTGTTGCGGAAGGCGTCAACGGCCTATCGCAAATTGGACAAGGCCAAACCGTTCCGCTCCTCGGATCTCACGCCGAGATCGGAGCCGGAGGCTTAGGTGTGGACGTAGTCCCCCGGCGCATCCGGCAGGCCGAGGGCGTCGCCAAGTCCGATCTGCGGCGGATCGCAGGGCGCGCCGGAACGTGCCGCCAGCCAAGTGGTCCATTCCGGCCACCATGAGCCCTCGACGCGCGGGGCCAGCTTCAGCCATTCATCCGCACCGATATAGGGCGCATCGGCAGCCTTGGTCAGCACCTGATAAAAGTGGCCCTCCTCCTGCGGAGGCGCCACGACACCGGCATTGTGACCGCCGCTGGTCAACAGGAACGTTACGTCGGCATCGACCTGATAATGGATCTTGTAGACGGATCGCCAGGGCGCCACGTGATCGGCGAGCGTGCCGACCACGAACATCGGTGTGTGAATGTCGGACAGCGAGACGCTCCGGCATTCGACCCGATAGCGACCTTCCGCCAGATCGTCGTTCAGGAACAGCTTACGCAGATACTCCGAGTGCATGCGATAGGGTAGCCGCGTGGCGTCGGCATTCCAGGCCATCAGGTCGCTCGGTGGCGAGCCGTCGCCCATCAGATAATCACGCGAGAGCCGCGACCAGATCAGCTCGTTGGAGCGCAGGAGCTGGAACGCGCCTGCCATCTGTGTCGTGTCGAGATAACCGCGCTGCCACATCATGTCTTCGAGGAAGGCAACCTGGCTCTCGTTGATGAAGAGCGTCAGTTCGCCGGCCTCCGTGAAATCGGTTTGTGCGGCGAGAAGCGTGACGGTGCCGAGACGGCTATCGCCGTCCCGCGCCATGGCCGCCGCGGCAATCGACAGCAACGTCCCGCCAAGGCAATAGCCGAGCGCATGGATCTTCCGGCCCGGCACGATCTGCCCGATCATGTCCAGCGCGGCCATCACGCCCAGCTTGCGGTAGTCGTCGAAGGCAACATCCCGATCGTTCGCATCCGGATTGCGCCAGGAGATCGCGAAGACGGTGAAGCCCTGAGCGGTCAGGTATTTGACCAGGGAATTCTGCGGCGACAGATCGAGGATGTAGTACTTCATGATCCAGGCCGGCACGATCAGAATCGGCTCCGGCCGCACCTGCGCAGTCGTCGGATGGTACTGGATCAGCTCGATCAGGCTGTTGCGGTAGACGACCTTGCCGGGCGAAGCCGCCACCGTCTTGCCAACGACGAACTGATCCTCGCCGGCCAGCTTCGAGCCGGAGAGCAGGCGCATCAGGTCGCTGCACCAGTTCTGCCAGCCGAACACGAAGTTCTCCCCGCCGCTTTGGAACGCTTTTTCCAGCACCTGCGGATTGGTGGCGGCGAAGTTCGAGGGCGCCAGCATGTCGAGCATCTGGCGCATCGAGAACTCGACGATGCCCTCATTTGCGTGCGACACGCCGCGTATGCCGGTCGTGGCATCGTGCCACCAGCGCTCGGTGAGCAGAAACGCCTGCGCAAGCAGATTGAACGGCGCGGCTTCCCATTGCCGGTCCTTGAAGCGGCGATCCCGCGCCTGCGGCCGAATGACGGACCATGGTTCCTGCGATGTCGCGTGAGCGGCAGCTTCCAGGAAGCGGCCTGAGTCGCGGAAGATATTGCGGAAGAGCTCCATCTGGTGCTGAGGCGCCGCCGCAAGATGCGCGCCCCAGTCGAGCCAGGCGAGCGACAAGGCAACAGGCGAGATTCCGCCCGTGAACCGCGCCAGCATGGCATGAAACGCGCGATCGAGTGGATACGAATCCGTTGTTTGCGGGCAAGTGCAGTCAGCCGGCGTGCCTGCGACCCTTTCGGAAATCCCGGCAGCCGGCCTGATAGCGGGAGCTTGCAGCGGCGCTTCGGCCCGCGGGAAGATCTTCACGACGCTCATGGCTCATTGTTCCTGCGGGCTTCTGTTCTACGCCTGCGGCAGGATATGGCGACGCTTCCAGTGCGCGTTGAGCTGCATCAAATCGCGGCACGGATCAAAATCGGTCAATCAAGGCAAGCTTTCTCCGCTTGACCTGAGTCAAACCGCACCCCGATGGATTCACTAGGCTTTGTCCATTGAAATTGACATGCCAGCGGAGTTGTTCATGCGCGCCCACCAGATCATGACCCGGTCGGTCATCTCGGTTACCCCCGACACCAGCATCGTCGAGGCCGCCAATATCATGCTGAAGCGACATGTGAGCGGCCTCACGGTGGTCGACGCTACCGGCAAGCTGGTGGGCGTGGTGTCGGAAGGAGATTTCATCCGGCGCAGCGAGATCGGCACCGGGCGCAAGCGCGGGCGCTGGCTGCGGTTCATCCTCGGTCCGGGCAAATCCGCCAGCGACTTCGTTCACGAACACGGCCGCAAGGTCTCGGAAGTGATGACCGACCTGCCCGTAACCATCACCGAGGATACGGCGCTTGCGGAGATCGTCGATCTCATGGAGCGAAACAACGTCAAGCGGCTGCCGGTGGTGCGCGGCGACAAGGTCGTCGGAATCGTGTCCCGCGCCAACCTGTTACAGGCCGTGGCCGGGCTCGCCCGCGAAGTGCCGGATCCGACCGCGGACGACGACCACATTCGCAGCCGCATCATCGACACCATGGAGAAGAACGACTGGTGCCCGTTCGGGCTGAACGTCATCGTCCGCGACGGTATCGTTCATCTCAGCGGCGTCATCACCGAAGAGCGCGCTCGGCAAGCCGCGATCGTCGCCGCGGAAAACGTCGAGGGCGTGAAGAAGGTGCACGATCATCTCTGCTGGGTCGACACCATATCCGGCGTCTATCTCAACTCGCCCGAAGACGACGAGCTCGCCAAAGCGAGCTGATCGCCGCGGAGTTCAGCTCGGAATGACGGCGGTGGCTTCGATCTCGACGCGCGCCGCCTTCTCGACGAGGCGGACGACCTGTACCAGGGCCATCGCTGGATAGTGCGTTCCGAAGACGTCGCGGTAGATCCTGCCGAGCTCCTTCAGATTGGCCAGGTACTCGTCCATGTCGACGACGTACCAGGTCAGGCGCACGAGGTGCTCGGGCCGGGCACCGGCCTCGGCCAGGATCGCTGCGATGTTGTCCAGGGTCTGGCGCACCTGCGCGACGAAGCCGTCGGCGAGACGCTCCTCGGCGTCCCAGCCGATCACCCCGCCGGTGACGACGATGCGTCCTTCGGCAGCCATGCCGTTGGCATAGCCCTTCGGCAGCGGCCAGCCTGACGGCTGCAGGATCTGCGCCTTGGTGCGCGTTCCATCCTCGGCTGCGGTCGGCAGGACCGCGAGTTGCGGGCTTTTCGGCGTCGTCACAGACAATTCTCTATCCTTCTCTCATTCCGCGGCGACGCCTGAGGACGTCACTGCAGCCTGCGCCAACTGCCGCAGGGCAAAGCGCTTCAGCTTGCCGGTCTCGGTCTTCGGCAATTGCGCGACGAACTCGATGGCGCGCGGATATTTATACGGCGCGATCTCGCGTTTGACGTGCTCCTGCAACTCGGCCACGAGCTGAGCGTCAGGGGTCACGCCGGGCGCGGCAATGACATAGGCTTTGACGATCATGCCCCGCGCCTCGTCCGGCGCGCCGACCACACCGCATTCGGCGACCGCCGGATGCGTAAGCAGCGCCGCTTCGACGTCAGTTCCTGCGATGTTGTAGCCGGCCGACACGATCATGTCGTCGGAGCGCGACTGGTACCAGAAATAGCCGTCGCTATCCATCAAATAGGTGTCGCCGGTGATGTTCCAGCCGTTCTGGACGTATTTCCGCTGCCGCTCGTCGGCCAGATAGCGGCAGCCGGTCGGCCCGCGCACGGCGAGAAAGCCCATCGTTCCGGGCGGCACGTCGCGGCCCTCATCATCGACGATCTTGGCTTCATAGCCCGGCACGGGCTTGCCGGTGGCGCCGGGGCGGATCTCGTCCTCGGTCGCGCTGATGAAGATGTGCAGCATCTCGGTCGAGCCGATGCCGTCCATCAGCTTGATCCCAGTCGCCTTAAGCCAGGCATCGAATGTCGGCTTGGGAAGGGTCTCGCCCGCCGAGACGCATTTGCGGAGCGAAGAAATGTCGCGGCCTGCGAGCTTGCCAAGCATGGCGCGGTATGCGGTCGGCGCCGTGAAGCAGACCGTGGTCTTGTGCTGCTCGATCGCATTCAGAATGTCGTCCGGCGTCGTCTTCTCCAGCACAACGAAGGAGGCGCCGATATGCATCGGAAACAGCACGCCGCCGAAGCCGAAGGTGAAGGCGAGCGGCGCCGAGCCGATGAAGCGATCGTTTTGCACGGCGCGCAGAATGTTGCGCGCATAGCCGTCACAGACCGCGAGCATGTCGCGATGGAAATGCATGGTGCCCTTGGGATCGCCGGTCGTGCCCGAGGTGAAGGCGATCAGGCAGATGTCGTCGGCGGCGGTATCGACCGCCTCGAACTCCGGGCTGACATCGGCGATCAACGCTTCCAGCGAATCCGCCGCGCCATTGCCCCAATAGACGACCCGCTCGAGACCGGGCGCAGCAGCTTTCGCCTTCTCCATCTCCTCGGCGAGCTTTCCGTCGCACAGCGCCAGCGTGATCTCCGCCTTCTGGATCGGATAGGACAGCTCCTTGGCGCGCAGCAGCGGCATCGTCGCCACGCAGATTCCACCGGCCTTGATCACCGCGAGATAGGTCGCAACCATCATCGGATTGTTGGCCGAGCGCAGCAGCACACGCCCGCCGCTGACGAGACCGAGCTTGCCAACCAGCACATTGGCGATGCGGTTCACCAGCGCCTGCAGCTCGCGATAGGTGTAGCTGACGGCCGGGCTGATGACGCAAGGGGCATCGCCATGGCCCTGCTCGACCCAGCGATCGAGGAAATAGCTGACGCAGTTCAGTCGCGGCGGATAGTTCAGCTCCGGCCGCGTGAAGATGAATTCGGGCCAGAGCTCGCGCGGCGGCAGATGTTGCCGCGCGAACGTATCGACATGGGCCGTCGCGGCGCTGCCGTCAGACGAGCCCGTCCCTTGAATCTTGGCGGCGTTGGCCATCGCACGCTCCTTTCAGCATGGATTGCACCCGGCAGCACGATCTGGAAAACATTTTAGGCTTAAAACAATTCGGCGCAATAGGGGATTTTGGGCATCCCGTGCTTTTTCATGCGGCAAAGGGTGTCGGGCTGTCGCGCCCGCAGGCTACGGCCGGCGGCGGGCGGCCGATTTCTGCGCGGACGCCTTGGTCTTGGCGAGGAGGCGCATCAATTCGCGCACATCCTTCGGGGAGAGATCGGCGAACAGATCGGCGATCCAGGTCTCGTGCTCGGCGGCCATCCTGCGGAACTCGGCACGCCCGAGCTTGGTCAGCCGGATCACCTGGACGCGGCGATCGGTGTCTGAGGTCCGCCGGTCGAGATGGCCTGATTCCACCAGGCGCTCCACGAGCCCGGTCACATTGCCGTTCGAGACCATCATGCGCTTGGAGACATCTGACAGGGTCATGCCGTCAGGCGCCTTGTCGAGCTGTGCCATCAGGTCGAAACGCGGCAACGTGACGTCGAACCGCTGCCGCAGCCGGCCGCGCACCTCGCCCTCGATCAGCGTCGTGCACGTCAAGAGCCGCAGCCACAGCCGAAGCTCTTCGGCGTGGTCCTCCGGTGTTTCGACAACCTTGGTCTCGGAATCGAGCATGTCGATGCAGTCACTCACGGCCGGCCATGGCGCGGGCACGGAATCCCCAACGTTTTGAGCTTCAAATAAATCCGCGTCGGCCGCAAGTCCAAAGCTGCAACAATCGACCGCACGCCAGTTTCTTTAGGCTTCAAATAATTGGCGCGCAGCTTGCATGCATCGCTGCTCGCACGATGCGACGCCCCGCGCTCGGCTTGCCGGGACCGCCGTCATCGGCATAAGCTTTGGATTGGAGTACGTGGCTTGCAGCGCAAGCCAATCGTCACGAGGGACAGATCATGAAGACGAAAATAACCTTGGCCGCAGCTGCGATGCTACTCGGCACCGTGGTGACCCCTGCCCTCGCCCAGGAAAAAATCAAGCTGGGTGTGATCGTGACCCTATCGGGGCCCGCCGCAGCGCTGGGCCAGCAGGTTCGCGACGGCTTCGCGCTCGCCGTGAAGGATCTCGGCAGCAAGATGGGTGGCCGCGATGTCGAGGTCGTCGTCGTCGACGATGAGCTGAAGCCGGATGCTGCGGTGACCAAGGTGAAGGGCCTTCTGGAACGTGAGAAGGTCGACTTCGTGGTCGGGCCGATCTTCTCCAACATCCTGCAGGCCATCCACCGGCCCATCACGGAGTCGAAAACCTTCCTGATCAGCCCCAATGCCGGTCCCTCGACCTTCGCCGGCAAGGATTGCAACCCGTTCTTCTATGTGACCTCGTATCAGAACGATCAGGTGCACGAGATCCTCGGCAAGGTCGCGCAGGATCGCGGCTACAAGCGGATGTACCTGATGGTGCCGAACTATCAGGCGGGCAAGGATTCGGTGGCTGGCTTCAAGCTGGACTACAAGGGCGAGATCGTCGAAGAGTCCTACATGCCGTTGAACACGTTGGATTTCCAGCCGGAGCTCTCCAAGATTTCCTCGCAGAAGCCCGATGCACTGTTCACATTCATGCCGGGCGGCCTCGGCGTCAATCTCGTCAAGCAGTACCGGCAGGCCGGGCTCGCCGATACTATTCCGGTGCTCTCGGCCTTCACGGTCGATGAATCGACCCTGCCGGCACAGCAGGATGCGGCGGTGGGCATGTTCGGTGGCGCGAACTGGGCGCCCAATCTCGACAATCCCCAGAACAAGAAGTTCGTTGCCGCCTATGAGGCCGCCTACAACAGCGTTCCCGGCACCTACGCCTTCCAGGCCTATGATGCCGCGATGCTGATCGACAGCGCAGTCAAGGCCGTGAAGGGCAATCTCTCCAACAAGGAGGCCGTTGGCGCCGCGTTGAAGAAGGCCGACTTCACCTCGCTGCGCGGGGCCTTCAAGTTCAACAACAACAATTATCCGATCCAGGATTTCTACCTGACCAAGGTCGCCAAGCGTCCGGACGGCAAGTTCCAGACCGAGATCGTGCAGAAGGTCTTCGAAAATTACGGCGACCGCTATGCCAAGGACTGCAAGGCGTCGAACTGAGCATGATCCGGACCCGAAGGGCCGCACTAGCGCAAAGTGCGCAGCGGTTTTCCGATGAAGATCATGCTCTGACAATAGCCGCGCAGCGCGCTACGGGAGGACTGCAATGAAGAGCGAAATCACCGGCATCACGCGGGCCAATGAAGGAATCCAGGGCATTTCCTGGAACATCCTCGGCCAGACCTACGTGCCGAAGAGCTACGCGGAGAACAGCTTCTCCTGGCACGCGACGCTACCGCCGGGCACCTTCGTGCCGCCGCACATTCACCCCGACCAGGATGAGTATCTCTATATGCTGGAGGGCAAGCTCGATTTCATGCTGGGCAATTCGGAGGCGCAGGCCAGTGCAGGCGACCTGATCCGCCTCGGCATGGGCGTGCCGCACGGCATCTTCAACAAGTCGGAGCAGACCGCCAAGGTGCTGTTCTGGGTCTCGCCGAGCCGCAAGCTGTTCGACCTGTTCTGGGGCCTTCACAACATGAAGGAGCAGAAGCCGGAGGACGTCGTGGCGATGGCTGCCGAGTTCAACATCCACTTCCTGCCGCCGCCGCCCGGCGGCTAGCAGCCTGTCTTAAGCGCGCACCGCCGCGAGTCCCGGCACCGCGGCGAAGCCTGCCTTGGTGGCATAGCCACGCACGATGGCCTCGCGCTGGGAATAGCTCAGAACGTTGTCGACATTGTCGAAACCGTCGGGCGCGAGCTGCTCGACGGCGTCGATGACGCCCTCCGGCCCGCCGCGCCGGTTGGAGCGGACGATCTCGGCCGTCATCGGCAGACGCTTCTTCTCGTATTCGAGCAAGGCCTGACGCGGGTGTTCGGCGCGCACCAGCACATCCGCAAGACAGCGCGCGTCGAGAATAGCCTGCGAGGCGCCGTTCGACCCCACCGGATACATGGGATGCGCAGCGTCGCCGAGCAGCGTGACCCGACCCGATGACCAATAGGGCAAGGGATCGCGGTCGCAGGTCGGATATTCGTAGAATTCGGGCGTTGCCGAGATCAGGCTCTTCACGTCGATATAGGGCACCGAGAAGCGTGCCACGTGCGGCATCAGCTCCTCGCGGCGGCCCGGCCGCGACCAGTCTTCCTTCCGCGGCGGCGGCGCGTTGCCCTCGCCCACCTTCACCAGCACCGCCCAATTGGTCAGGCGGCTCGCCGGGCTCGATCCTTCCGCGATCGGATAGATCACCACCTTGGCATTGAGACCGCCGGCCACGATCATCGATTTTCCGGTGAGAAACAGCGGCCAGTCGCGCGCACCGCGCCACAGCATGAGGCCGTTCCAGCACGGCGGCCCTTCGTTCGGAAACAGCGTCTCGCGGACGCGAGAGTGAATGCCGTCGGCGCCGATCAGGATATCGCCGCGCGCGGTGTGGACATGGGTGCCGGCGCGATCGAAGAAGTAAGCAGTGACGCCGCCCTCGTCCTGCGTGAAGGCGCCGAGCCGGCAGCCGGTGTGGATCGCCTCGCGGCCCAACCGCTCCTCAACGGCGCGATGGATAACGCCCTGAAGGCGGCCGCGATGGATCGAGAATTGCGGCACGTCGTGGCCGGCGTCGATGCCGCGAGCTTCGCGCCAGACCTCCTGGCCATGGCGGTTGAGATAGTAGAGCTGATCGGTGCGGATCGCGACCTCGTCGAGCTTCTGCAACAGGCCGAGGCCGGCCAGCTCGCGCATGGCATGCGGCAGCGTGTTGATGCCGACGCCGAGCTCGCGAATGGTGTCGGCCTGCTCGAAGATCTCGCAATCCAGGCCGCGCGAGCGGAACATCAAAGCCGTCGTGAGACCACCGATACCGCCACCGACGATAATCGCCTTCATCGCCCTAACTCCACTCGAACCGCAGGCAATGGGTTAACGTCGCACGGGCGGTCACTCCGCCGCAAGCGGCTTTGTCGCCTCCGCCTTGAGCTCCGCCCTGGTCTTAGGCTTAGCCTTAATTCTCAGCTCCTGGAGATCCTGCCGGTCGCGCACGCTGTCGCGGAACCCGAATACATGCGCATCGGCGACATCATCGCGCGATTGGCGAGCTTCATCTCACGCAGGCGGCAATGAAATTATTTTAAACCTAAAATAATCCCCCGCAAGTCCCCCCTCGCTGGATTGGCTGCAGATAATTGCGACCGGCTCAGTCGCCCCTGAAGACCGGTTTGACCTTGTTGGCGAAAGCGTCGAAGGCGCGCTCGAAATCCGCCGTTGTCATGCACAGGGCTTGAGCCACGGCCTCCGCTTCGATCGCCTCCTCCACCGACATCGCCCATTCCATGGCCAGCATCCGCTTGGTCATGGTGTTGGCGAAGGTCGGGCCTTCCGCGACCTGCCTGGCCAGAACCTGCGCCTGGGGCAGCACCTGCTCTGGCGCGACGATGCGGCTGAAGAAGCCCCAGCGCTCGCCCTCTTCCGCCGTCATGAACCGGCCGGTGTAGAGCAGCTCGGAGGCGCGGGACTGCCCGATGATCCGCGGCAGGATGGCGCAAGCGCCCATGTCGCAGCCGGCCAACCCCACCTTGTTGAACAGGAACGCCACCTTGGCCCCGCTCGCCGCAAGGCGCATATCAGACGCCATCGCGATGATCGCTCCGGCCCCGGCACAGATACCTTCGACCGCGGCCACGATCGGCTGAGGACAGGCCCGCATCGCCTTGACGAGGTCGCCGGTCATGCGCGTGAAGGCGGTCAGACCCTTGGTGTCCATCTTCACCAGCGGGCCGATGATCTCGAACACGTCGCCGCCGGACGAGAAATTGCCGCCGGCACCCGTCACGACGATGGACTTGACCGCGTCGTCGAAGGCGCAGGCGCGGAAGAAGTCGGTCAGTTCCCGATAGCTCTCGAACGTCAGCGGATTCTTTCGTTCGGGACGGTTGAGTGTGACCGTCGCAACGCCGTCGACCGCGGCGAGCAGGAAATGCTGCGGTGAGTAATCCGCAAGCGGCACGGTAACGGGATTGGCTGGTCTGCTCATGGGATCTCCTTGGCTTTCTTTTTCCGCGCCTGCCAGGCAGGCTAGACTTCGCCACCGGCCACTGCGATCGCCTGTCCGGTGATCGAGCTCGCGCCCTCCCCGCACAGCCAGAGAACCGCGTCTGCGACCTCCTGAGGCGTAACCAGGCGCCCTTGCGGATTGTGCTTCGCGAGCTCGGCAATTGCCTGCTCGCGGGTCCGGCCCGTCTTCTTCACGATGTTGTCGATGCTCCCGGCGACGAGGTCGGTGTCGGTGAAGCCGGGACACACCGCGTTCACGGTGACGTTGCTTCCGGCCATCTCGAGAGCAAGGGAACGCACGAGGCCGATGACGGCGTGCTTGGCCGCTGCATATGCGCTGACATAGGCGTAGCCCTTGAGGCCTGCGGTGGACGCTACCGCGACGATGCGGCCGTAGGGACGATCCTTCATGCCCGGCAGCACGGCCTGGACGGCATGCACGACGCCCATGAAATTGACATCCATCATCCGGCTGAAGAGCGCGCTGTCCGATTTCGCGAACGGCGCCGATTCAGCGCTGCCCGCGTTGGCAATCAGGATGTCGATCGGCTTGCGCGCACTTGCCCCGGCGATCGCGGCTTTCAGAGACGCTTCGTTCGAGACATCAGCGACAGCCGCAAAGTGCGCGGCGCCTGCATTGACCGCCTCGTCGAGAACCGCCGCGTTCCGGCCAAGCACGGTCACGGTCGCACCGGCGCCGACGAGAGCGGACGCGATCGCTCGGCCGATGCCGCGCCCGCCACCGGTGACCAGCGTGTGCGGCGAATGCGGCAATCCGGACATGCGCTGGCTCCCTCGGATCTCGTGACCAGTGTTCGATATATTTTAACCTTCAAGTTTTTGCAACGAAAGCGGCGCGTGGGCGGCGAATGATGCGGCACGAGCAACGGCCCGAAAATTGCTTTAAGTATAAAATTATCGCTTTCCATCTCCGAAAGGCCTGTTAGCATCGAGGGGCCCAGCAGAAGGATGTCGCGTGTCGCAGCCTGTGCCAATGACAACAAAGGACGGACGCTTCGCCTACGAAGCCGCGGGCGATCCGGGCGCGATACCGCTGATCTTCCTGCACGGCATCGGCGGCGCGGCGCGGGCTTGGCGGGGGCAGCTTGCGACATTTGGCGGCCGCTTCCGCGCGATCGCATGGGACATGCCCGGTTATGGAGGATCGGCGCCGCTTGCGAGCGTCAGTATCGCTGCCCTGGCGGAGGCGCTGCAGCAATTCATCGCGCAACTCGGCGTCAGCAGGCCTGTTCTGGTCGGCCATTCCATCGGCGGCATGATCGTTCAGAAGTGGCTGGTTCAGTCCCCCAAGCTGGCACGCGCAGTCGTGCTGGCGCAGACCAGCCCTGCGTTCGGAAAGGCGGACGGCGACTGGCAGAAATCATTCATCGCAGCGCGACTGGGACCGCTCGATCGCGGCGAGACGATGAAGTCGCTGGCCCCCTCCCTGGTGAAGGAGCTCGTCGGCGACGATCCCGATCCGAACGGGATGGAGGTTGCCCGCGAATGCATGGGGAGCGTGCCCGAAGCGAGCTATCGCGCCATGATGCTGGCTCTCATCGGCTTCGATCAACGCAGCACGCTCGGAAATATCTCCGTTCCCACGCTGTTGCTGTCCGGCTCAAAGGACAACAACGCGCCCGCGCCGATGATGGCAAAGACGGCGACCTATATCCCGGGGGCCGAATATGTCGAGCTGCCTGGCGTCGGCCATCTCGCCAATCTCGAACGCCCCGACGCCTTCGACGAAGCTCTCGGCCGGTTCCTGAACTCGCTCGCGACCAAAGCTTAAGGTAACTGCGCGATGACCATGCAAGTCAGCAAGACGATTGGCACGACCGACAAGGTCGCGCTGGATGCGCCGATCTTCGATCCGGTCGCATTCCGCTTGAACGACGAGCAGGCCGGCATCATCACCCGCGCGAGAGAGATTGGCCAGACCGTGTTTGCCGGTCGCGCCGCCACTTACGATCGCGAGGCGACTTTCCCGACTGAAAATTACCGCGATTTGCATCGCATCGGCCTGCTCGGCATCGCCGTGCCAAAGAAGCACGGCGGCCTCGGCGCGAATTACCAGACCTATGCCCTGGCGGCAGCCGAGATCGGCCGCTATTGCGGCGCTACTGCACTGACCTGGAACATGCATGTCTGCTCGACCCTGTGGTCGGGTCCCCTCGCCGACGATCTCGACATGGATGCTGAGACTCGTGCCGAGCATGAGCGGCGGCGCGCGGTGCACTACAAGCGCATCGTCGAGGACGGTGCGATCTATTCGCAACCCTTCTCCGAGGGTGGAGCTGCCGCTGCGGGCGGCGTTGCTTTCGGTACCGAAGCAAGGCCAGTCGCGGGTGGCTGGATCGTCAATGGCAAGAAGATCTTTGCCTCGCTTTCGGGCCACGCCGACTATTACGGCGTGCTTTGCACCGAGATGGAGCAAGGCGAGAAGGCGTCGCGCCGCAACACGCTTTACCTGGCGATATCAGCCAAATCAGAAGGCGTCTCGGTCGTCGGCGACTGGGACCCGCTGGGCATGCGCGGCACGGTTTCGCGGACGCTGCTGTTCAAGGATGTGTTCGTTCCGGAAGATTCGGCGCTGATGCCGCGCGGCGTGTATTTCCAGGCAGCTCAGCGCTGGCCGCACATGTTCCTGACGCTGTCGCCGACCTATATGGGCCTGGCGCAAGCCGCCTACGACTTCACCGTGCGTTACTTGCGCGGCGAGGTCCCGGGCATGCCGTCGGTCAAGCGGCGGATGTACCCGACCAAGCAGATCGCGGTGGCGCAGATGCAGATCAAGCTGGAGCAGATTAAGGCAATCTGGTTCCAGGCCGTGACCGAGGCGCGCGCCAATCCGAGCAAGGAGCAAGTGCTGCGCGCCTATGCCGCGCAATATTCCGTGATGGAGGGCGCCAATGAGCTCGCCGCGCTCGCGATCCGCACCTGCGGCGGTCAGGCCATGCTTCGCTCGCTGCCGCTGGAGCGGATCTATCGTGACAGCCGCTGCGGCTCGCTGATGCTGCCCTGGACCGCCGAGCTCTGCCTCGACCGGATCGGGCGCGAAGCGCTGTACGAGGCCGGTGAAACGGACGACTGACCGTGGACCTCTGTAGCCTGATCGACCGCAACGCGGCGTTCGCGCCAGACAAGACGGCCATTGCCTTCGAAGGGACGCGGCTGAGTTATGCGGCATTCGCCGCACGGATCGAACGGACCGCGACTGCCTTGAAGGGGGAGCTCGGCGTCGGCCGCGGCGATCGCGTCGCGATTCTAAGCCTGAACAGGCCGGATTATCTGGTTCTGCTTTACGCCTGTGCGCGGCTCGGCGCGATGCTGGTGCCGCTGAACTGGCGACTGGCCGTCGCCGAGCAGCTGTTCATTCTCGGCGATGCCGGCACCAAGGTCCTGGTGCTCGAGCAGGCGTTTTCCGGAGTGCTTGCCGAGCTGGGACAGACCGCGGCAGGAACATCCGTCGTCGGCCTCGACTTCACGCCACCTCGCGGCACGGTATTCGAAGATTTGCTGGTCCGCGGTGACGGCACGAGCCGAAATCCACACACCGACCTCTCCAGCCCGCTGCTCATCGTCTACACGTCAGGCACGACGGGACGGCCAAAGGGCGCGGTGCTGCGCCAGGAGGCGCTGTTCTGGAACGGCGTCATGAGCCAGCACATGCACAACATGACATCCGACGACCACGTGCTGACCGTGCTGCCGTTCTTTCACGTCGGTGGCCTCAACATCCAGACTACGCCGGCGTTGCAGCTGGGCGCGACCGTCACGGTCCATGCGCGCTTCACGCCGGATGCCGCGCTTGCGGCCATTGAAGGGGAACGGCCGACACTCACGGTGATGGTTCCTGCGATCCTTCAGGCGGTGAGTGAGCATCCCGCCTGGGCGACCGCTGATCTTTCCTCACTCAAGGCCGTCGCCACCGGCTCGACCATCGTACCGCCGCACCTGATCGAGCGCTTCGTCGCGCGCGACGTCCCGGTGCTTCAGGTCTATGGCTCGACCGAAACCTGCCCGATCGCCGTCTACACGCGGCTTGGCGGCGACCTTTCGCGCGCGGCATCGACCGGCCTTGCCGGCCTGTGCTGCGAGGCAAAGGTGATCGACCAGGCCGGCGAAGAACTGCCCGCGGGCTCGCCGGGCGAAATCGCGGTGCGCGGTCCCAACGTGTTCTTCGAATATTGGGGAAACGACGCCGCAACGCGCGAGGCGCTGCAGGATGGCTGGTATCGCACCGGTGATATCGGCCTGTGCGATGCCGACGGCTATTTCTGGGTCCGCGACCGAAAGAAGAACATGATCATTTCAGGCGGAGAAAACGTCTACCCGGCCGAGGTCGAGCGCGTCCTGCTCGAACACCCCGACGTCAGCGAATGCGCCGTGATCGGCCGGCCGGACCCGCGCTGGGACGAGGTGCCGGTCGCCTATGTCATTGCGAGATCCGGCTGCCGGCTCGAGGCGGACGAATTGAGGGCGCATCTTCAGGCGCAACTCGCGCGCTACAAAATTCCGCGCGAGATCGTCTTCGTCAACGACCTGCCGCGGACGGCGCTGGGCAAGGTCCAGCATTTCCTGCTGAAGCAGCTTGATGCGCAGTCACGGGCGCAAGGAGAAGCATCTTGAAGATCGCAGTTCTGGGTGGGGGAAACGGCTCTTTCGCGGCCGCGGGCGATTTTGCGCTGTCGGGGCACGAGGTGCGGCTCTGGCGCCGCGATGCCGATCAGGTCGCAGCGCATCGCGCCGCCGGCTCGCGCATCCTGGTCAAGGATCACAACGGCCGTCATGACGTGAAGCTGGCGCTGGTCACGACCGACATCGCGGACGCCGTCGAAGGCACGGAGTTGATCCTGTGCCCGGCTCCGGCCTTCGCTCAAGCAGATATCGCTCGCCTGCTCGCGCCGCATTTGCGGGACGGTCAGGTCGTGTTTCTGCCGCCAGCGACGTTCGGCTCGATGATCTTCGCCCAGGCGGCCCGAGATGCCGGCAACAATGCCAAGGCCAGCTTTGCCGAAACGGGCACGCTTCCGTGGCTGACCCGCAAGCACGGACCGTTCGAGGTCGCGATCACCATCCGCGCCAAGCGGCTCCCGGTCGGCGTGTTCCCGCTCGAGCAGGCGCCCCACGCCCTCGCAGTGATCGGGCGCGCTTTCCCAGACGCGATCGAGACATGCGGAGACGCGCTGTCGGGCGCCCTGATGAACGCAGGTCCGATCATTCACCCGCCGTTGATCGTGATGAACGCAGGGCCGATCGAACATTTCGAGCGCTGGGACATTCACAAGGAAGGTACGCAAGCCGCGATCCGCCGGGTCACTGACGCGCTCGACGCAGAACGCATCGCAGTGCGCGAGGCACTCGGCTACGGCGCGCCACATTTCCCGCTGGCTCATCACTACGCGAGGGAAGGCGAGATCTGGATGTATGGCCGCGGCTCGCACGACCGACTGACCGATTCCGGTGATTGGCGCGAGCGGATCGTGCTGACAGAGCACCGTTACATGCGCGAGGATCTGCGGCTTGGGCTGTCGCTGCTGGTGTCCGTCGCGGGTCTCGCTGGCGTGGACACACCGCTGGCCAAAGCGTTTCTGTCAATCGGCGGCGCGGTCTGCGGCGAAGATTTTGCGCGAGGTGGCCGAACGCTCCAGACGCTGGGACTCGGCGAGCTCAGCAAGGCTGAATTGCAGACGCTGCTCCGCAATGGATTCTGATCAATGACCAGTCGCATCAATATCGCCTGTCTCGGCGCTGGCCGCATGGGCCGGGGCATTGCCGTTGCCTTCGCGTATGCAGGGCACAGGGTCACGATGATCGATATCAAGGCGCGTTCCGCGGAGGACTTCACCAAGCTGGAAACGGACGCGCTTGGCGAAGTCAGGAAGACCTTCGCCAGCCTGTCAAAACTGGGGCTGCTGACCGACGCGGATGTCGATCCGCTGATCGCGCGGGTCTCGGTGGTGCCGGCGAGCCGGAGCGGCGCAGCGTTGGCCGAAGCCGGAATGATCTTCGAAGGCGTTCCTGAGGTGGTCGAGCTCAAGCGCGAGGTGCTGGGGGCGGCGGCAAAGCAGGTCGGCCCTGAAACGATCATCGCGTCGACGACCTCGACCATCCTCGTCGACGATCTCTCGGGCGCGATCGTGAACCCGCGCCGCTTTCTAAACGTGCACTGGCTCAACCCGGCCTATCTCATCCCGCTGGTCGAGGTTTCGCCCGGCAAGGCGACAGACCCGGCCGTCATCGACGAGGTCAAGACGCTGCTCGAAGGCATCGGGAAGGTGCCGGTGGTCTGCGCCGCCACACCGGGTTTCATCGTCCCGCGCATCCAGGCGCTGGCAATGAACGAGGCCGCGCGCATGGTCGAGGAAGGCGTCGCCAGCGCCGAAGAGATCGACAAGGCGATCCGTTACGGCTTCGGCTTCCGCTATGCCGTGCTCGGGCTGCTCGAATTCATCGATTGGGGCGGCGGCGATATCCTATACTACGCCAGCCGTTACCTCGAAGGCGCGCTTGGTAGCGACCGCTATCGCGCGCCGGAGGTCATTTCCCGCAACATGCATGAAGGCCGGATCGGCCTGCGCACGGGCGCCGGCTTCCTGGATTACTCCGGGATGGACGTCGATGCTTATCGCGTGAAGCGGTTGCAGGCCATGGTCGACCTGCTCCGGCACTTCGACCTCGCCCGGCCGCCCGTGCTCGATCGCGGCTACCCGAAGACGTCCTGAAGCACGCCTTCGCGGACGACCGCAACGCCGTCGAGCTCGATCGTCGTTCCCATCATCGGCAGGTCGAAATGTCCGGCCGTGTAGCGCCCTGCAAATTCATTCGCACCGGTCGAGAACAGGAAATTGCCGGAAACGGCCCGAATCTCTGTGCCGTTGGTGTCGCGCTGGTCATACATGGATAGTGCCTCATAGCGCGCACCGGGATTCATGCCGAAGCCGACATGCGACACGGCATAGGCTTCGCGATCGCCCCAGGCGGCCAGATAAGCGCGCATCATCGCGGCATCCGTGCCCTCGCCTTCGAGTTCCACGACATAGTCGTCCTTCAGAGTCATCTTCACCGGCGAGGTCAGGTAGCGCTTGAAGGTCAGGTTGATGTCGCCGGGCGCCATCACCAGGGTGCCGTTGATGGTCCCGCTCTTGGGAAAGCTGACGACGATGCCGCCGGGCCAATGCGCGAGCGTGCCGGGCTTGTCGGTCCAGCCCCACACACCGACCGTCGACGCGCCGACCATATCGACATCGAGCGCCGTGCCGGCCTTCGAGGAGACACGCATGCGCTTCGTTCCGCGCAGCATTTTGGCCGCCGCACGAACACGCTTTTCGAGCGCGGAATCCGGCACCATGCGCTCCAGCGCTTCGGGATGCTCGTTAGAGATCACCAGGATCCGCGCGCCGGCTTTGAGAATCTCCGGCGTCTCCACCGCATGCATCAGTCCTTCGATGGTGCAATCCACGACGAAGCCGGCCTGCTGAAGCGCCGTGATCACTGGACCAAGCTTTTGGATCGCCTCGCTCGCCCCGGTGGAGCGGACCGGAACGATATGCCGGTTACGCGGCGTCGGAATCACCACATGAAACGGCCGCGCGCCCATCCGCAGCAGGGCCAGCTCCGCGAGATGGACGTTCAACGCGCGTGACTGGGTCTCCGACAGGATCGCCGCGGTATCGCCGGCCTTGACGGCGCATCGCTCAAAGATCTCGCAAAACGCATCGATCCATTTTGCCTCGATACGATCAGCCAGCATGGTTCTCTCCCGGTCTTCAGGATTCTTGTTAGTTACGCTTCGGGGAAGCCCCGGAGCAAGTACGAGCGCACGGCTCCCAGCAGGCCGTTCAAGATCAAGCCCAGCAGCGAGATCGTGATCAGCGGCACGAACATGTCCACGGCCTGGAAGGTTCTGGCCGCAGTCACGAGGGCGTGCCCCAATCCGTCCGTCGACGTGATCATTTCGGCCAGAAACACCACGATGCAGGAAATGACAAGGCCAATCCGGCACCCGGTCAGGATCGACGGCATCGCTGCCGGCAGCACTACCTTGAAGAGGATTTCGTAGCGTGACGATCCCGCAGCCATAGCCGACCAGATCAGCTTCTGCTCGACGGTCGAGGCACCGTAATAGGTCGACAGCAGGATCGGGAAAAGAGCGTCGGCAGCCACTAATGTGATCTTCGATCCGTGGCCAAATCCGAGCAGCAGCAGCAAGGCCGGATAGAGCGCGACCTTGGGCAAAGGCGCCAATACGCGCACGATGGGCCGAACCACGGCGTTGATCGCCGGATTGGCGGCGGCGGCAATGCCGATGCTGACACCGAGCACGACAGCAATCGCGAAGCCGGCAAACAGCCTGATCAGGGTCGCCGCGATCTCGTGCTGGAACGTCGAGGTTACGAGTTGCTGGAGCAGCCGGCCGAAGACGTAGCCAGGCGGCGGCAGCAGAACTGCCGGCGCGAAGCCGAAAGATACCAAGCCTTGCCACAGAGCGATCACCAGTGCGATCGGAGCAATTCCAAGAACGAAATTAGGGGCGAGAAGCCGCGACATCATGAGAAGCTCAGCGGCATGTCGAACTGCGGCTCGGACCAGCGCACGAGCCTGGCACGAACCTTCTCGAAAATCGCGTCGAGGCAGATTCCCATCGCTCCAACGATGATGATCATCGCAAAGACGGTTTCGTATTGGCCCATGTCGAGCGCGTTGAACAGGATGTTTCCGGCACCGGACTGACGGGCAATCATCTCACTGGTGATCATCGTGATCAGCGCCAACACCAATCCTGTACGACACCCCGTCAGAATTTCCGGCAGCGCCGCCGGCAGCACGATACGCACCAGGCGTTGCACCGGCGAGAGCCCCATCGCAGCGCCCGACCACAGCATCTTCTCTTCGACCGCCTTGGCGCCTTCGAAGCTGTGATAAATCACGGGCAGGCTGACGCCGAGGAAGATCACGAGCGTTTTCGTGATGTCGCCGACGCCGAGCCACAGCATGATGATCGGCATCAAGGCCGCCTTCGGCACCGGATAGATCACCATCAGCAGCGGATTGAAGAAGGCCGCAACTGCAGCGCTACGTCCCATCAAGAGGCCAAGCGGAATTGACACGAGCACGGCCGCGCCAAATCCCATCGCCATGCGCCGGAGCGAGGCCAGAATATTGATCAGGGATTCCCTGTCGCCAAGGATGTCCGGAATCGCTCTCATCGCTCCGATCGCGGTCGGAAAACTGTCATTCTTCAGCGCCAGTGACGCGACCTGCCACACCACCAGCAATCCGATGCAGGCGAGCACCGGGGCAGCGCGCTTGGTCATGCCGGCCGCCGACATCACGCGGGCGCTCCGGCTTCGTCGCTCTCGTCGAACATGCGCTCGATGTCGACGACGTACTTCTGGTAACGCGGATCGAGCAACAGCTCGTTGCGGCGGCGCGGCCGCGGCAGGTCGATGTCGATGACCTGCCGGATTCGCCCGGGCGATTTCGACATCATGACGACCTTGTCCGAGAGGAAGACGGCTTCGTCGACCGAATGGGTGACGAAAAGCACCGTCTTGCGGTCACGCTCCCAGATGTTCAGAAGATCGTTCTGCAGGCGCGTCCTCGTGTGCGCGTCGAGTGCCCCGAACGGCTCGTCCATCAGCAGCACTTCGGGATGGTAGGCAAGCGTCCGCGCCAGCGCCACGCGCTGCTTCATGCCGCCCGACAGCTCCTTGGGATAGAAGTTCTCGTAGCCCTTGAGGCCGACCATCTCGATCAGGGCCCGGCTCTGCGCTTCGGCCTCGGTGCCGCGAATTCCTTGCTGACGCGGCCCATACATCACGTTGCCGAGCACAGTCTTCCAGGGAAAGAGCGCAAATTCCTGGAATACCGGTCCGCGATCCGGACCGGGCCCCGTGATCGCCTGTCCCTTCATCTTCGCCGCGCCGCTGGTTGGACTGACGAAGCCGCCGACAATGTAGAGCAGTGTCGACTTGCCGCAGCCGGACGGACCAAGGATGGAGACGAAAGCTCCTTCCTCGATCGTCAGCGAAATGTCCGAAAGCGCAACATGATTCTTGCGTGCCGAGGTTTTAAAGACCTGCGACACGCGGTCGATCTCGATGATTGCGGAAGCCGGATCTTGTTGCGTCACCGGTCTCACCCATTCGCTCGATCTCGCAGATACTACCGTCATCCCGCCTTCCGTCCCACTCGCACGAGGATTCAGCGGCATCAGCTTAGCAAGAAGCCTGCCAGACAGGCTGTCACTTTCGCGCCCGTGCGGTGCGTCATTCGAACCACGGCCATTCTGCCGGGCCTTCATGCGTCACGGCTCCGCCCGGCGCCTGCCCAACCAGCCGCGCATATTTTGCCAGCGCACCTGCGCGGTGGCGAGGCGGGCGCGGCTTCCAATCGCGTCGCCGTGCGGCGAGCTCCTGTTCCTCGAGCAGGACATCCATCCGTCGATTTGCGGCATCAATCCGGATTCGGTCACCATTCCGGACGAGCGCCAGCGGACCGCCAACAAATGCCTCGGGGGACACGTAGCCGATGCACATCCCGCGGGTCGCGCCGGAGAACCGGCCATCGGTGATCAGCGCCACTTTTTCACCCATGCCCTGCCCGTAGATCAGTGCGGTGACGCCAAGCATCTCACGCATGCCAGGTCCGCCGACTGGCCCTTCATTGCGGATCACGAGAACCTCGCCCGCCTTGTAACTGCGGTCACGAACGGCTGCGACGCAGGCTTCTTCATCCTCGAAAACACGCGCGACGCCTTCGAAGAATTGGCTCTTCAAGCCCGCCACCTTGATCACCGCCCCATCGGGACAGAGGTTACCCTTCAGCACCGCGACACCACCGTCAGGCATGATCGGCGCGCGAGCCGTGTACACAACCTCTCCGTCGGGCGCGTTGGCCACACCGTACTCTTCGGCAAGTGTGCGGCCGGTGATCGACAAGCAGCCGCCATCGATATGACCGCTCTGGATCAGCTCGCGAATGATGACCGCAGCGCCGCCGATATCGTAGACATCCTTCGCCGTATACTTGCCTCCGGGGCGGAGATTGCCGATCAATGGCGTCCTGGCAAAGACCTCCCCCACGTCATCGATGCTGAATGCAATTCCAGCCTCATTCGCGATCGCCGGCAGGTGCAGCGCGGCGTTGGTCGAGCCGCCCGTCGCTGCCACGATCGCCGCTCCGTTCTCCAGGGATTTCCGCGTCACGATGTCGCGCGGCAGCGGCCCGCCGCGGTCCAGCATCTCCATGATCAGTCGGCCGGCGCGTCGCGAAATCTGCGCACGCTCGGAATAGACACCGGGCACCATCGAGACGTTGGGAATAGTCAGCCCCATCGCCTCCGATACCATGCCCATGGTGTTCGCGGTGAACTGGCCGGCGCACGCACCGATCGTCGGCAGGCAGGCGCGCTCGATCCGTTCGAGCGTGGCGCCGTCGATCTCGCCAGTCATGAAGCTGCCGACAGCCTCATAGGAATCGAGCACCGTCAGCGTACGTCCATCCACGCGGCCCGGCAGCGAGCTGCCGCCATAGATGAAGATGGAGGGTACGTTGCAGCGGACCATGCCCATCATCACGCCAGGAAGCGTCTTGTCGCATCCGCCGTATCCGATCAGCGCATCGTAGGCCAACCCATGGACCACGGCTTCGATCGAGTCGGCGATCAGCTCACGCGAGAACAGGGAGAACTTCATCCCCTCATGATTCATGCTGATGCCGTCGGACACCGAAACAGTCGAGAACTCACGCGGTGTACCGCCGGCCTCCTCGATCCCGGTCTTGGCTGCAGCTACCTGGAAGTCGTGGGTCATGTTGCAGGGCGTCTGCTCACCCTTCATGCTGACGATGCCCACCATCGGCTTCGCAATCGCAGCGTCGTCGAGCCCCATGGCGCGCATGAATGCACGATGCGGCGCTCGGTCGAGGCCGTCTGTGGTGACTCGGGATCGCAACTTCTTCATAGATGCATCTTCTTCGTGCAGCGTCCCGGATGATCCGGAACGCCACGATACTACGTTCGGTAATTTCGCCCCGCTTCTATTGAAGCGGCGCGACGATCGACGGATGCTTGAACTGTGCGACATCCAGCTTCGGCAGCATTCCTGTCTCTGCATAGATATCCAGCATCTTCTGGATCGCCGGGAAGTTCGGCGCAGCACCCGGATCGCGGCCGAAATCATTGTCCTTGAGCAGGTAGGTCTCAAGCACCGGGATGGGGGCTTTCAGCACTTCATTGACGACCTTGAGAGTCTCCTCGCGGTTCGCGAGTGCCTTCTTCATGCCCGAGGTAATATCGCGGACATAGGCCTTGACCAACTCGGGGTTCTTGTCGACGAAATCGGCACGGCAGGCTTCCAGAATGTGCACAATGTTCGGCATGGCCTGGGAGAGCGAGAACAGCTTCCTTGTGCCGCCCTTTGCCTCCGCGCGCGCAGCAAACGGCTGGTTCATGTTCACCGCGTCGACGCGGCCTTGGCGCAGCGCGTCCTCGGAGACGGCAAAGCCGACCTCGACCAGCTTGATGTCCTTGGCCGGATCGACGCCATTCTGCTTCAAGAGCAGATTGAACGGCCCTTGCGTGCCGCCACCGATCACGGAAATGCCGACCGTCTTGCCCTTGAGATCCGCGATTGTCTTGATGGGCGAGTCATCCTTGACGGCCCAGTAGACCGAGAAACCGCCTGGCATCTCGAAAACGTGTTGCGCGACGATATAAGCCTTGAGATTGCCGCCGACGACACCGTTGGAGAGCGAGAGCGGCGCCTGCGTCGCACAGTCCAGTGCACCGGCCGCCAGGGCCTGCGTCATCGGCGCGGTGCCCTGGAATTGGGTCCATTCGATGTTGTAGGACTTGCCGAGATTAGGAAATTCGGTCGGCCTGCGCATCATCCAGTACTTGGACTCCTCCGCAGGGATGGTCCAGCCGACGCGGATCGTCTGCTGCCCCCACGACGGGCTTGCGCCCGCGCTCACGGCGGCTGCCGCCCCCAAAGCCAGGATCCACTTCGAAACGGTTCGCATCGTGCCACTCCGCTGCTCCGGCGCCGACCGGCGCCCCAACCCGACCGTCTCAAATGTTTCATGGTTCAAACAATCAGGCAAGCCATGCGAGGCGGGCGGTTTTGCCGCCAGATGTATGCTAAAGCGGCGCTGCGACAGAAGGAGGCAACCTATGGCTGATGGCAGCAAGGAGACAAACCCGCAAGGCACTGAGAAGCTCGGCTATCTCGGCCTGGGACTCATGGGAACGCCGATGACCCGACGCCTGCTGAAGGCCGGCTATCAGGTCGCCGTCTGGAATCGCTCGGAGGGCAAGGTAGCGCCGCTGGTCGAGGCTGGCGCCGAGCGCGTGGTCACGCCCCGAGATCTCCTGGCGAGCTCGGATATCGTCTTCATGTGCGTGACGGATGCGGCCGCGGTGGAGGAGGTGATCTTCGGGCCCGAAGGTCTGGCGGCCGCTCCTGGCGCGGGCAAGCTTGTGGTCGACTTCTCGTCGATCCATCCAGACGCAGCGCGCGACCTCGCAACGCGATTGAAGAACGCGAACGGTGCGGGCTGGATCGATGCGCCGGTGTCCGGGGGCACGAAGGGCGCCGAGGAAGGCACGCTCGCCATCATGGCAGGCGGAGAAGCTGGCGACATCGAGAGGGTGCGGCCCTATGTGCTGGCCATGGCACGCAGGCTCACGCACATGGGCCCGGTCGGCGCCGGCCAGACCACAAAGCTGTGCAACCAGGTGATCGTCGGATGCGCGATGGCCGTGCTCGCGGAAGCAACCCGCCTTGCCGTGAACGCCGGAATTGACGCCAACCGATTGCCCGAAGCGCTCGCAGGCGGCTTTGCGGATTCCATCCCGCTCCAGCTGTTCGTGCCGCGAATGGTCAACGGCATTCACAGCCCGCCGCTCGGCCACATCGCCACGATGCTCAAGGATCTCGATACGGTCGCCGATGTTGCACAGGCAACCTCGACGCCAGTGCCGATGGCCGCGCTTGCCGGACAGCTTTTCAGGCTGGCGAAGGCCGCGCGAGGTGCGGACGCGGACGCGCTGGAGATCTACAAGCTTTCGGCGGCAGAGCGCAAAGCGCTCTAGGGGCGCATTACCGCCCGTTCTTGCGCTCATCGTCGGCCATGAAGCGACCGAACGCTCCTCGCGCAAAGAGCAGCGGCTCTTTCGCATTGTAGGTATATGCCTCGACCGCGCCGAGAAAGATCACATGGTCACCGCCATAATAGCGATTCACGGAGCGGCATTGAAAGTTGGCGACGCTCTCGGCGAGCACTGGAGCGTTGCCAAGGCCGGGGGTCCAGTCGACGCCGGTGAACTTGTCATCCGACGATTTTGCGAATTTGTTCGCAAGCGCTTGTTGTGAAGCGCCGAGAACGTTGACGCTGAAATGGCTGGCGTTCTGGAAGATGGTCAGGCTCGAGGAATAGACGACGAGGCTCCACAGAACCAGCGGCGGATTCAGCGAGACCGAGGCGAAGGAATTGCACGTCAGTCCGTACGGCTTGCCGTCGGGCGCTGCCGCTGTGATGATCGTGACGCCCGTTGCATAAGTTCCGAGCGCGTTGCGAAAGTCGCGAGGATCGATCTGGGAGCTGTCGCTCGCGAACTCATTGGCGGGATCCGGAGCGCGAGGCTGCTTCGGCAGGTCATTCATCGGCCGACCTCACAGCGTGAGATTCTCGGAGGGCAGGCCGAGGGCCACCCGTCCGTAGTTGGTCCCGGCCGCATCGAAGTTGAACGCGAGATGTGAGTTGATCGCGTGCGCATCGCGGAACTGCCGCTGTAACACGCCGCTCGTGAACAGCCCGCGCGCGCCGCTCGCGGCAAACAGCATCGAGACCGCGTCCGTGCACAAGTTCACGGAAAAGGATCCGTCGCGGCGATATCTGGTCTTGGTTGCCATGTCAGGAATATGGCCGCGCCGTGCGGCCTCCATGGCATCGAGACAGGCCGACCGCATGATCAGGCGCGCAGCGTCGATCTTGGCCGAGGCCTCCGCGATCTTGATCTGCGTGCTTTGAAAATCGCTCAGCTTGGCGCGGTTGTACGTCGAAATACGATGACGCGCGACCTCCGTATAGTCGTCGAGGCACGCCTGTGCATTCCCCAGCGCGACACCGGAGAGGACATAAGGAAATAGCGAGAAGACAGGCAGCGTGTACAGAGGATTCGGATTGACCGCGCTTCCCGGCGTGGGGCCACCTGAGAGGTTCCCTACGGCGACCGTCATATGGTCAGCCACAAAGGCATCCCTGACCTCGACGTCGCACGACCCCGTCCCGCGCAGTCCGGCGACGTTCCAGGTGTCCAGCACCTTGTAATCGCCGCTCGGTAGCATAAAGATTCGATACTCGATGCCGTCGGCATCGTCGTCGGAATAGACCACGCTCGCAAGCATATTCCATTCGCAGGAGGCAACGCCCGAGGAGAATGGCCAACTGCCATGCAACTGGTATCCGCCCTTGACCCGCGTGGCGCGTCCGGCGGGGAAAATGAACGAGGACGCGATCAAAGTATCCGGATTGCGGCCCCAGACCAGATCCTGCGCGCGTCGCTCGAACATGCCGAGCATCCAGTGATGGCTCGCCAGATTGGCGAGATTCCAGGCAACCGACGCATCCGCCTGCCCGAGCAGCTCAGCGCAATCGACGAGGGCGACATAGTCGAGCTCAGCGCCACCAATCCGGGCCGGTTGCAGCATCCGGAACAGGCCGGCCTCATGAAGGTCCTTTTCGGTTTCCGCCGGAAGATGCCGCAGCTCCTCCGTCCGTGCCGCCCGCTCACGGAGTCGCGGCAGAAGCGCCCGGGCCCTCGCGATCATTGACGCATAGATCTCACCGCCGGCTTGCAAGCCTGCGGGCTGGGTCATGCTCGGCTCCTGGCCAGGCGCCATTCGTGTCCCTCGCTTTCATACATTTATGCGGCGGGACCTTCGCCAAATCAAGCCGAGCCAGTGCCTCAAGTCGACCTTGGAGGCCTGACCGGGCCAAAGGCGCCCTTCTCGACAAAATCAGCGATCCGACGTTCGTTGTAGCCGAGCGTATCGTGCAGGATCTGCTTGGTATGCTCGCCCAACAGAGGTGCCGCGACCGGGTCGACCGCGGCTGTCAGGCTCATCGTAATCGGCGGCTCGATATTGGGCACCCACTCGGCTGTCGGATGCGGAATCCGGTTCAAACGATGGCGCTCGCGAGCCTCGGGGGCATTGAAGCCCTCCTCGACGGTCCGGAGATAGCCGACCGGGATATTGGCCAGCTTCATCTTCGCCATCCAGTTCTCGAGCGTATCGCTGGCGAAGACTTCGGCAATGGCTGCCCGCAGGAGCTCCTTGTTCTCCGAACGGGCTTTGCGCGTCGCAAACTGCGGATCGGCGATGAGATCGGGCCGATTCAGCACCTCGACCACAAGCCTGCGGTAGAGCCGGTCGTTGGCGCAGGCCATGTAGAGCGGCCCATCTGAGGCCTCGTAGACGCCGACGGTGGGAGACCCGCTCGGCGAATTGCCGAACCGGCCGGGGTTTTCGCCGTTGATGAGATAGGCCATGCCGTAGAAACCAGTCATTCCCATTGCGACGTCGAACAGGGCAACTTCGACATGCTGCCCCCGGCCGAGCCGCTCCCGCGCGAGCAGCGCCAGCAGGATGGCATTGCAGGCGGACATCCCCGTCGCCATGTCGACAATTGGCGGGCCGGTGCGAACCGCCGGGCCGTCGGCAAATCCATTGAGCGACATGAAGCCGCTTTCCGCCTGGGTGATCGGATCGAAGCCTGGCCGGGAGGCAAACGGTCCGCTGCGTCCGTAGGCGGAGATCGAGCAATAGACCAGCCGCGGGTTGAGCGGCGCGACCGATTCATAGTCGAGCCCGAACTTCTTCATGACCCCGCTCGAAAAATTCTCCACGACCACATCCGCCTTGCGGATCAGATCCAGCGCGATCTCGCGCGCCTCCGGCACGGCAAGATCGAGCGCGATGCCGCGCTTGTTGCGGTTCAGGCTGAGAAAGGCGGCGCTCTCGCCTCCAATCTCCGCGTGCTCATAGGCGCGCGTGTCGTCGCCGCCATCGGGATTCTCGATCTTGATGACGTGCGCACCGTAGTCGGCGAGCGTCTGGGTGCAGGCGGGGCCAGCGACCACACGCGTGAAATCAACGACCAATAGGCCATCCAGCGCGGTCGGGCCTCCCGTCCCATGCGAGGCACGTACCGGCAATTGAGGCTTGGTGGGCATCGATCGCGCTCTCCCTTACATCGGCTTATGGCCGCCGAATTTCCTGCAAGAGCAAACTTAAAGCCCGGCGCCGCCGACTTCGCAAGTCCCACGCCGGCATCGCTTCAATACGCAAAAAGGACCCGGCAGCCCCCAGGCTGCCGGGTCCTCGGACGTTCCAGACGCGTACTGGCCGTTAGATAAACGGCGCGTTCCGTGCGGCGGCAAACCTGCTCAGTGCAGCCACTTCCGCCAATAGAGCGTATGCACCCAGGCCCAAGGGGTCTCGGGCTCGAACAGCCGATAGCCCGCCTGAATGAAGTTGTTCGCTGATACCGGGTTGTCCGTCGTATCGGAGACAATGCTGTCCCATCCGATACGCCGCGCCCTCGCCTCCACCGCACGCATCAATCTGCGCTGAAGGCCGCGTCCCCAATGCCGTTGCAATACGCCAACTCTGGAGAAATAGCCGCCATTTCGAACGTGGGTCGAGGGCACAATTCCGGCGAAGGCGACTGCGTCCGCGTTGTGATAAGCCATCCACCACGCGCCGAGGTCGAACGTGGGCATCGCCGCGGCATCGAAAAACGTGAGTCGATGCAGATCGGCGAGGGTCTCGGCAACGTCGTCATCGGACGCATCGACGATACGGATTCTGTACATGAAGTGGCTCATTGCGTCGGAAGAGCTTGACCGGGCGCCGGTGACTTCGCCGCCGCCGCGAAGGCTCACTTGCCCAGTACGACCTTGACGCCGAGCCAGACCGCTCCCATCAACCCGGTGGCAATGACGGTGATCACCGCCTTAAAGGTGTAGCTCTGGGCCTGCTCCACGCTCTTTCGCCACCTCCGCAGGTGCTGGAAATCGGCTCGCAGTTCTTTTCGGTCGTCATCCTCGATGCCAAAAGAAGCCAGCACCGAGGCGACCGCCTTCAACACGATCGCATCGATGCTCTCCTGCTGGAGCCTGTGCTGCTCGGCCAGCGTCTCGGCCACAATGGCCCTGATCTCGTCGTCTTGCATCCTCATCGCTTGATGATCCTTGCGACATTCTCGAAGCCGCGCTTGGCGAAATAGAATGAGACCACAAGATTGGCGGTGACCGCCGCAAATCCCGCCAGGGCGTCCGTCGAGCCCAATCCGAGAACCTTGTCCCAGACCAGGAGCTTGCCCGAGCCGCGCCCGCCGTAAACGCCCTTGTAGCGCGCAGGCTTGAGCAGCGGCTCGAAGATCTTGGCCGTCGGAATCTTCAGGATGGACAATGGCTGCGCTCACTCATCCTAGGGCAGGCTGGTGCGCCTGCGCCACATCGCGGGCCAGTCTTCGTTGCCCGGGGCGTCGGATTGTCGTTGCGGCACTTGATTGAAGCCCGCAAAGACACCGCCTCCGGAAGGCGAAGGCCATTTTCCGTACCGTCCTTCGAAGTCGGATTGTGGCGAAGACGGAAACAAAGCATCAGGCGGAATAGCGGGTATCGGTGCGGGATCATTCGAGTCGAAAGCAGATCGATCGGACTTTCCGGCAGGCATCCTCCTCAAAACCCGGACATCTTTGGAACGGACCGCGGCATCATATCCGCGTTTTGCAGATATCGCTTGTACTCCGGAATGTAGGCCGGCGCGGGAACTGGATCGAACGGTCCCAGTGCATCCGCAAACTCACCTGGGTCAAGAACATTACCTGCAAGATCCTTGATTTGATAATGGACGTGGTGGTGCCCTGGATTGCCCTTCTTGTCAGAAAGACCGGTATTACCCATCGTGCCAATCACCTGACCCGCCGCAACCACATCGCCGACCTTCACCTTCCGAGAGTTGGTATGCAGTATCTGGTGACGCAAGCCGTTATTGTCTCTGATCGAGATTGTCTCCCATTGATCATCACCGGCGCGCTCGACGACGCCATTCACGGGAGATCGCAATTCTGGGTGGCTCGTGTTCAGCCGAGCACTTTGACCACCAACATAATTGAAATCGATGCCCCGGTGTGGGTTGCTTGATCCGCGTGGCCTGCCTGTCTCCGCGCCGTATGGACTCGTGACATGGGGCGAGATGCCCTCGACGGGCTGAAGAATGCGCCGCATCATGTCGTCCCACATTTGAATATCCTTTGCGGTAGTTGACTAACTAGTTCGCGTGCGGTGTCTTGATCGAGCCGATCTTGCGTGGCCGAGGAATGAGGGGCTGACATGAAAAGAGCTATCCGCCGCGTTCTCACTGCGGCCGCGACGGTCGCTCTCGCACTTCCTGCCTTCGCACAGGAACCACCTGCTCCGACATCCGACAAGTGGCGTCCCAAGGCCGGCGTCTATGCCGAACCTGGCAAGAACTTCCAGTTAGACTGTGATGAAAGTGGCGGCCTGACAATCGATCTCGGCAGGAAATCGGTCAGCGGTTACGAATGGAGCTGCAAGGTCAAGAAGATCAACGATCTCGGCCCGGGCTCGCTGAAGGTTGAAATGGTCTGTGACGATTACAATCTGGCGCAGAACCTCAACCCGCGCGATCCCAACTGGGATAGCAGACAATTCAACGAGATCATGTTCATCAAACAACTGGATGCGGCGGCGATCTCGGTCCAGAAAAGCCTGAACGGAAAGCTCAAGGATCCTCCCTGGCGCGCGGCTTACTGCCCTCTCAGTACACAGCGCGCGCTTGCTGAAGCGAGGCTAAGAGCCGAGGCAGAGGCCAAGCAAAAGGCCGAGGAAGCCAAGCGGAAGGCCGAAGAGGAGCTCGCTCTCAAGAGCGCTCATCCGCAAGATGGCGTCTACGCCGCACTGGGTGCCGATTTCGAGGACCGTTGCGCGAAACTCAGCGATACCGTCGTTGCGTTCGCCAAGAAGTCGATCGTTACGGCCTCGAACAAGTGCGATATCCGCCGGATGCGTGTTCAACTCCCAGACACCGTCAGGATCAACGCTACCTGCACCTTACAGGCGGCTTCCGGCCCTGACGCCGTCAGTGTGCAGGACCCGAGCACCACCCCGGACCGCGAGAACCTGATGTTCAAGAAGATCGACGACAAGACCGTCGTCCTCTGGGTCATCAAGGACGGGCGCTTCACCGGTGACGGCCGAAAGCTGTCCTATTGCAGCGACCAGGTGCAGCGCGCCTATGCCGTGCAGCACAGGGCTGGCAAGCAGACCAGGAATTAGCCGAAGGCCCCAACAAAAAACCCGCGCCGGATTGCATCCGCGCGGGCAACACCAACTTCTGTCGATGATGCCATTCTGCCAGTGTTTTGCCCGACGGGTCAACGCTCAATCGAGACGCGGTTGCAGATCGGGATATCCACTGTCTCGAGCGTCGTGACGGCGTCGCCGCTGTTCGAGCTTCCCGGATGCACGATGATGCGCTCGATCCGGTGAATCAATTCCAGCACGCCGTCCTGGCCGTTCTCGACCGGCTGTGCGGCCTTGCCCCAGCCGCGATCGAGGATGGCGTTGGCCGCCGAGACGCGCGCCGCGGGCGTCGCATCCTCGCTGCGCATGATGCCGACGAGCACCCGGATGGCCGTCCTGCTGTGGCTGCGCGCAAGCGAGCGGATCTCGGTCAGGTTGCGCGGGCGCGCCGTCTTCGCGCGCGCGGGCAAGCGGGGCGGCTCGGGCTCACATGCGATGATGTCCTCGCTCACGCGAGCGTCTCCCACAACAGGATGGCAACGAGGCCCGCGATGGCGAGCGAGATCAGGTAAGCGGTCATCTTCTCTCCCAGTAAAAACAAATGCGCGGCAGATCGCGCGAAGAGCGCGATCGTTTCGGGCGCGAACCCTATCTCCGTTGAACCCGGAGACCGCAGCGGCGCAGGCAAATGCCCTGCGCCGCGGGCCGGCACGTTCGCGCGTGCACGGCCAGCAATAGGTTCGGACGACGGCGCGCCGATCGGCGCTCTCTCGATGCGTTATCAAGCGAGTGCGTGGCCGCAATGCGCCGCCGCCGTCCGATTCCAAAATCGAGAACGAAAAAACCCGCGGCGGATCGCGTTCCGCGCGGGTGAACCAAGCTCGTTTCGATGATGCCATTCTGCCGGTGTTTTGCCCGACGTGTCAAAACCTTCCGCTGAATTGAAAAAGGCTGAATTGAAAAAGGCCGAATTGAAAAAGGCCCGCCGCGGATTGCGTCCGCGCGGGCCAACTCAAACTCGTTTCGATGATGCCATTCTGCCGGTGTTTTGCCCGACGTGTCAAACGAACGAATTCGCGCAAGCCGCGTTGGACAATCAGGAGCGACCGGCCATGACCATCAAGACGACCCCACCCGGCACATCGCAAGACGAGACGTCACGAAATCGTCCGGGCTCAAAGCCGAGCATCGACAAGGAACACTCCACGCAGATCGTCGAAGGCGCCGCCGCGACGGAGGATGATGGCCGCGATCTCGCGCATGGCGAGGGCGGCAGCATCGATCTGCCCACACAACCCGGCGATTTGGCGAAGGACGATTAGCCCGCGGCACAAGCGGCGCGCATCTCGATGATGCCATTGTGCCGGTGTTTTGGTGCCGGTGTTTTGCCCGACGTGTCGCGCCGAACAGGCGAGAGCCTCATCTCCCACCTCGATATGTGGTGCGGAAGGGACTTGCTTCAAGCCCCCAGTGATCGCGTAAGACCCCTCGGCCTGAACAACCAGTCGAGGGGTCACGCATGCCTGTATCGCTTCCGACGTCCCGGCCGCGCGGCCGAACGCGTGCAGAACGCGCAAGCGCCACCAGCCATGAGGTCGTCATCGCCGGTGCCGGCCCGACCGGCCTGATGCTGGCCGCCGAGCTCGCGCTCGCGCATGTCGACGTCGCCATCGTCGAGCGGCGCGCGAGCCAGGACATCGCCGAGACGCGCGCCGGCGGACTGCACGCGCGCAGCATCGAGATCCTCGATCAGCGCGGCATCGCCGAGCGCTTCCTGCGCGAAGGGCAGATCACCCAGCTCGCCGGCTTCGCCTGGACCAGGCTCGACGTCGGCGATCTCCCCACCCGCCATCCTTACGGGCTCGCGCTGCGGCAGAACCACATCGAGCGCCTGCTGGCCGAATGGGCCTCCGAGCTCGCGGTGCCGATCTATCGCAGCCGCGAGGTGACGGGCTTTGCGGAAGACGAGACCGGCCTCGACGTCACGCTGTCCGGCGGGATGCGCCTGCGCGCGCTTTATCTCGTCGGCTGCGACGGCGGTCGCAGCCTGGTGCGCAAGAGCGCCGGCATCGACTTCCCCGGCTCGGAACCCACGCTCAGCAACCTCATGGCCGAGGTCGAGATGCGCGAGGAGCCCCCATTCGGCCTGCGTCACGACGCGCTCGGCTTTCACGGCCTCAGCAAGACGGGAAGCGGGCGCGTGCTGGTCGTGCTGACGGAGGCAAATCTCGCGCACGATGGCGAGCCGTCTTTAAGCGAACTCAGCGCGGCGCTCAAAACCGTGTACGGCACCGATTTCGGCGTGCACAATCCCGCCTGGATCTCCCGCTTCACCGACGCGGCGCGGCAGGCGGCGTCCTATCGCAGGGGCCGCGTGCTGCTCGCCGGCGATGCCGCGCACATTCATCATTCCGTCGGCGGCCAGGGCCTCAACCTCGGTGTGCAGGACGCGGTCAATCTCGGCTGGAAGCTGGCGCAGGTGGTGGGGCGCATCTCGCCCGAGAGCCTGCTCGACACCTATCACAGCGAGCGCCATCCCGTGGCCGCGCGCGTGCTGAAGAACACCATGGCGCAGATCGCCCTGCTCCGCCGCGGCGACGAAGGCCGCAAGGCCGCGCGCGAGGTGATCGCCGAGCTGCTCGCCATGGACGAGCCGCGCCGGCGCCTTGGCGCGATGATGAGCGGGCTCGACATTGCTTACGATCTCGGCGAAGGCCACGCGCTGCTCGGCCGCCGCATGCCCGATCTCGATCTCGTGGCGGGCGGGCGGAAGCTACGATTGTTCACGCTGCTGCACGGCGCGCGCGGCGTGCTGCTCAATTTCGGCAAGCGCGGCGGCCTCGACATCACGCCCTGGGCGGATCGCATCGGGATCGTCGATGCCGATTACGACGGCCCGTGGCTGCTTCCGGCCATCGGCGCGGTCGCCGCGCCGAGCGCGGTGCTGGTGCGGCCCGATGGGCATGTGGCCTGGGTGGGCGACGAGAGCAGCCGCGGACTTATGGAGGCGCTGACGCGGTGGTTCGGGCCAGGGGGGTCATAGGTCGGGACTCCCGACCCACGCGCTTTGTTGGGCTGCTCCAGATGTCCGCTGCCCCCTCAACCGAAACCCAAGCCCACATCCTATGAGGTTGATGGACAAAAAGGAGACTTTTACCTAGCTAGTATCAGTGACCATTAGGTATTCTAAAGATGGGCCTGATTCTGCTCTGATTACACATGCCGCCAGGGTCAAGAAGACGTGCTGCTTGCGTTCTCTTACCGGCGGTGCCATAGCGATTTTTTCGATAAAAACGTCGTTACACGAATGTCCGATAAACCAGATGACACAGCAGCATCGGTATGGACGACCGATGTGAAAACGTTGACTTTAATCGGTCCTGTTTTAGCGTCAGCCTTGGCAGTGCTGTACGACGTGGGATTTTTCACAGGAATCAACGTCGATTTCTTCACTTTTTTCACTTTGAGCGAGCATCTATTGTTCGCGCTGCAAGCGATCCCCCTCGCGGCGTTCACCGCATATACCGCAAGCGGCTTTTTTCTCGGATCATGGCTACGCGCTAGGACTGAAGACAAGTTGCTGGCGAAACTTGAGGCGGAGCCAGACTTGGAGAAGCGGAAGGCTTTAGCAGCACCATACTTGGCTAAGGTCAGCGCTTTCCGCAAATGGGGACCGGCATTCCTAATATGTATGATTGCGGGGGCCGGCATATTGCTTGCAGTCGGTCTTTATGTAGCTGCTTTCGCATTCGGCATGAGCGTAGTTCTTTCTATGCTGCGGAAGGATTGGGACGACTTTCGTCGGCTTGATCGTAAGGCTGTGGCTTTCGGCGCGGTTCTCCTCATTCTCTTCCTCGCATTTCTGACGGGCTACGAACGAGCGGGCATTATTCTTAGGACCAACACCGCCTCAGAAAACATTGTGATAGATGACAAGCCGACACCCGCGCGGATAATAAGATCAGGCGAACGAGGCGTGCTCTTCTTGTCGATCGATACGAAGAAGCTCAGGTTCATTCGATGGGACGCCATTAAACAGATCGACACCCTCTGAGCTGGATACGCTAGAGTCCGCTAGGTCCTAAGCTGATATGCTCTGGCCCTTAGAAGCTGTCCACGCGCCCCAGCAGCCGACATCGGCTGTCAAAAGCCCGCATTCTTCTGCGGGCTTAAGCTTCAAGTGTTCCTTATTCGGGTCAATACTCGATAATCGTCTCGCCTGTTCGGACCCGCTGAGACCGTTTTCGGCGGTGCTTTCACTGGCACTGCGCTCTCGGGCTTATACGCAAGTGCCTCGGCGATCCATCGCGGCCATTCCGGTTTCGGCTCCGGCTCAACCCGCCGTTGAAGCAACTTCCGAAGTATATCGCTCATGCCTGCTCCTGCGATTGCAACCAAAGCTCGTCGTAAGAAGCATCGCTATCGCGAACCGCGCCGAGGCTGCCAAGGACACTGACAGGCGCTCGCTGCACGGTCTCCTCGATATGCGCCTCCATCGTCACGTCGTCGCCGGGATGCACGATGACCCGCTCGATGCGGTGAACGAACCGGATGGGATTGTCGTCTTCGCTCACGATCGGCTGCAATGGCTTGCCCCACCCCCGATCGAGAATGACATTGGCCGCCATCACGCGGGCATGGGCGGGAGCGTCCTTGTCGCGCATGATCTGCACGAGGGTCTTGATGGCAAGATTCGTGTGCGTCCGCGCCAACGATTTGATTTCAGTGAGCGTCCGCTGCTTTAAAGCGCGGCGAGCCGCCGCCCTGGCGAGAGCATTCTGGGAAAGAAGATTGTAGTTCACCGCTTCGGTCATGGGGGAAATCCATCTGAAAATTACTCCGGTCAATTTTGGATCGAGACGCAAAAAACCCGCGTCGGAAAACCGGCGCGGGCGCGAAACAAACTCGTCTCGATGATGCTATTCTGCCAGTGTTTTGCCCGACGGGTCAAGCCAAAGCTTTTACCCCCGCTTGATCCCGAGCCGCTCCGCACAAAGGCTGCCGGAGACCACCCTGGTGTAATCTTCGGTATCGAGCCTCGTTACCGTTCCGTTCGGGGATGCGATTACATTTACCTTACAAGCCCACGCTCTAGATACTCCCGACGCACTATCGCGATCTCCAGAAACAGAAATAGACGTCTGGGCCGCCAACTGCCAGACATAGGCTGTCTCGCCACTGTTCATCTTGAAACTGCTCGTGGGCGCCCCCCACTGAACGACCAAGGCGTCGACGTTCTTGCCGATGTAGTCTTGGCCTAGCTTGGCGCGGACATCGGCCCCCGTCGCGTAACAGCCGCCCAACAAACAACAAAGGATCACTAGTCGTAGTATACGCATAAATCTCCCCCGGCAGGATTTTAGTCAACCGCAACCGGGGGATGAGATCAACAAAAAACTATCTCTGCCGTCCTTATCGCTGGTCAGCCCCTCTTCAGCTTCCGCTCCACCTTCTTCCGGCTGCTGCCCACCTTCTTGACTGCCTTCTTCACGGCCGAAGCCGAGCGGCGGGTCTTCTTCGCCTCGTAACTAACCTCGTAGTTCTGTCCGCCCGCCACGCGTGCTCGGTCCTGCTTGCGACCGCGAGCGGTCTGCTTCTTCGCCTTAGCCATATTGCACCTCCATGCCTATCGAAAACGCATGGAGATTCTTCTGGTTCCTTGTGTCTCGTTTAGTCGCGACGCCAGGCCGGAACGAATCCCCGCACAAAGATTCGAATCAAAATAGTTAGTTGCGTGGAGTTGTTGAGTGGCGTCCTCCCGTCAGCGGAAAGCATCGGCGATCGGCGTCAAGGCGCCCTTCCCTGACTTTATCGAACCGGCCTTGGCACACTCCGTCCCGCGGGTGCCCTCCGGAGAACGGTGGATTCACGAGATCAAGTTCGACGGCTATCGCGTCCAAGTGCATTTGGTCAACGAGGCCGTGACCATCTACACCCGCCGTGGCCACGATTGGACCAGGCGCTTCAAGAAGGTCGCCGAGGACGCCTGGCACATCAAGGCAGGTTCGGCGATCATCGATGGAGAGATTGTCGTCCCGGCTGCTGACGGCACGACCGACTTTTCGGTGCTGCAGAACGAGCTCAAGGGCACGTCCTCCAAGATCGTACTCGTGGCTTTCGACCTGCTGTACCTCAATGGACGAGACCTCCGCAGCCTGCCGCTGGTTCACCGCAAGGCCGAGCTGAAGAAGATCATTGCCGGCACTGACGTGCAGTTCAGCGAGAGTTTTGAGATCGACGGCCGCCAGATGTTCGCCCATGCCTGCAAGATCGGGCTGGAGGGCGTGGTCTCCAAAGTTCGCGACAGCGTCTACAACTCTGGCCGGAATAACAACTGGACGAAGACGACCTGCGCGCAGCGCGAGACCTTGACCATCGCCGGCTTTGCGCTCGATGAAGGCAAGTGGGACGGCGTGTATCTCGGCCGCCGCAAGGGCGATGATCTCATCTACGCCGGCAAGGTCGACCACGGTTTCGACAAGACATCAGCCGCCGAACTACGCAAGCGCCTGGAGCCGCTGCGACGCAGGACGCAGCCTTACGCCAAGCGCATCGCACACAAGGGCATCTGGGTCGAGCCAAAGCTGCTTGCCGAGATCGAGTACCGCGCCAAGTCGGCCGAGGGAAAGGTGCGGCATCCATTCTTCAAGGGATTGCGGGAGGACCTGTGACAGCGAACGGCCAGGCATGGTTTTCCACAGCCACGAGAGGCAGTAGCTCGCCGGCTCCGTCGCCTACTAGGAATCGATAATTTGCCAAACCCTGTTGGCTCATGCCTTTGATACCCGGATGTCCACAAAGTCGCGCCAATATCTCTTCGGCACTCAGATCAAGATGGCAGCCGAGCGCGCCAGAGAGGCGCGCAAGGAAGCTGACAAGCTGGCCTGTGTGGCGTGGAACAGCCGGATGCTCGGTTACAAGGGACCGGCGCAGCCCTCGCCTACCATCGGCGATGCGATCAATGGAGGATACCCCTACCTCGAGGTCCGCTGTCATGGCTGCGATACCAATCAGACCATAGCACTCGAGATCATTCGGCGACCAAAGACGACTCCGATCCACGAACTTGAACGCTACATGCGCTGCAAGGATTGTTCGCAGATGCGAGGGCACCCCTACAAGCGCAGCGAGCTTGTGGCGCTGCGGCCAACAAAGATTTCAGCCAGCCAACCGCCCACGACCTGGTGGCCGGGCGAGCGATAATAGACAATCTCACTCATGTGCAATCTGTATTCGATCACCACCAATCAGGCGGCCATCGCTGACCTCTTCCGCATCGTCCGTCGCTTCGAGGGTAACTTGCCGCCCATGCCGGGCGTCTTTCCGGATTACCCCGCCCCCGTCATTCGCGACGCCGGCGGCGAGCGCGAACTGGTGATGATGCGCTGGGGCATGCCGCCGCCGCCCCGCACCGGTGGACCGCCCGTCACTAACATCCGCAACACCTCCTCGCCGCATTGGCGAGCCTGGCTCAAGCCCGAGCACCGCTGTCTCGTGCCGGCCAACAGCTTTGCCGAATACGCCCCGGAGCCGAACCCGGAGACGAAGAAGAAAGATGTCGTCTGGTTTGCGCTCGCCGAGGCGCGACCGCTGTACGCTTTCGCCGGCATCTGGACCACATTCAACGGCGATCGCGGAACGAAGTCCAAACCCGTTCCGGGACCGCATCAGGTCTACGGGTTTCTCACGACCGCCCCGAATGCCCTCGTTGAACCGATCCATCCCAAGGCCATGCCGGTGATCCTGACGACCTCGGAGGAATGGGACGTGTGGCTGCGAGCGCCTTGGGACGAAGCCAAGGCGTTGCAACGGCCGTTGGCGGACTCTGATCTGATCATCGCAGCGCGTGGCATCGACAAAGAGGACAAGCTCGCCTGATTGCCCACCAATTGGACAGAGACATCTCAAGGTTTTAGCATCCATCTGCCCTCACCCCGTGCCTCATTCCCACGTCCTGCGGAGAGATGCCAGCAGCAGCACCACGCACACCGCGAGCAGCACGACATCTTTGAACAGAAACTCCCCTGTGAGATTCCATGCCATCGGATCGGTCGAGAGGCTCCATCGCACCACGCCGGGCGTAGTGAAGAAGAACGAGAAAGTGATGGCGAAGGTGACGACCCCCATGAAGGCGCCGATCGCGGAGAGCAGCGGACTGAAGGCGCCGGCGATCAAAAGCGCTGCAATGGCGAATTCGGTGACCCCCAGCACATAGGCCTCGCCGCGCAGGCCGAACACCTGGAGCCAGGAGATGAACGGGCTATTCGCAATGAACTGCGCGATGCCTTGCGCCGATTGCGGCGTGAATTTCTGCATGCCGAACGAGACGAAGATGATCACCATGACCCAGCGCAGTATGGCGAGAAGGCGATAGGATCCGCCGCCAACTTCGGCGATGTTGAACTCTGTTTTCATTGAACGTGGTCTTCCCTGTGCTCCCCGCGTCAGCGCGCGGGTTGCCCTTGATACGGGGCGCGACCCCCACCCGTTACGCCCGTCGTCGTAACGCGGGAGTCACGACTTCGTGGGGACCATCGATCAGGAACAACCGGCAACACACCGCGTTGCACCGCCCATGCACGGATCAACGGCCGATCCCCTGTTGGCGCGCGCCGATGCCGCCCTCCTCGAAGCAGAACGGCTTCGCCTGGCCCTGACACGTCAGCGCGCGATCGCCCGCGCGATCTGCGCCAATGCCACCCAAAGCCGCACGCTGCAAGCCGGCCTCTCGCCGACCATCGCGATTGCGCTGACGGTCAACGCTCCTCGTTTGGCGTAGCGTCGTCGTCGGCCTGGAGAGGCTCGTGCGTCCTGCGCCCCAGAAACGTATCGGGTGGCGGCTGCTTCAGCAGCTCGCGGCATTCGCGCACGATCTGGCGCATGTATTCGGCCAGCTCACGGTCGGCTGGCAACGGCCGATAGACGGTCATCGCGGTGCTCCCCTTGCTTTGCAGGCGGGAGCACGCTCGGTCTCTCAGCCACCGACGCCTACGGACAAAGCCTTGGCCGGTGATGCCACATCAACTAACAGAGGTTGCCTCTGTTCACTATTGAACTTTAGGACTCGCGCGGTGCAAATTGAGTAAGCCACTCAAGATGCTCAAGCTTCGCCCGCGAAAATAAATCAGCGCGCCATATCAAATGATGTGACTCCGCTGTGCCGGAGGCGTAAGGTAAATTCATCACCGCAAGGCCCGCGGCAGAGATCGGTGAACGCCAGTTGCGCTCCCGCCCTTCTCCAACAAGGGAGGACGCCCATGCAGAAGCGGCGTCGTTTCAAACAGACCACCACCTTGCGCGAGAGACTCGCGGACGAAGCGGAGCGTTGCCGCGAGGAAGCGCGCAAGCTCGCCCCTGGCCCCCGCCGCGACATGCTGCTGCGCCAGGCGCGCCGCGACGAAACCGCCATGCAGATCGATTCCTGGCTGCGCTCGCCCGGCCTGAGGGCGCCGACATGATGCAATATCGCGCTTATCTCGTCGGCGAGAACGGCGTCTTCCGCTCCGCCGAAGCCTTCGAAGCCTCGTCCGATTCCTCCGCGCTCGATTTTGCGAAGCGGTTCACGCGGCTCGGCAAGGTCGAGGTCTGGCAGCTCGGCCGAAAGATCGCCGTGCTGGACTCCGAGCAGCTCTGCCCGCCCCTGCCCGAGCCGTCCCGCCCGACGCTGACGCGTCAATGACCGCGTGAGCGCGGCCGCGACTTCAGGTCTTCGATCTGGAAGCAGAACTTCACCTGCATGACGAGACCGCTGGCATCGCGCACGTCGATCGCCAGCTCCCGCCGGTCGCCGGTGAGCGGCGCGGAGAGCAGCGCATCGCGCGCGAGGTCAGCGACCGACTTGGCGGCCTCGGCCTGAACGGCACGCGGGCTCGACAATTCCAGCCCCTCCTCGTCCAGCGCAATTCCCTTGTCGTCGCGAAGGTCGAAGTAATATCGGGCCATGACCGTATTCCTTTGCCCTATAGGCCGAAGCACGGACAAAGGTTTCCGGCGGGACTAAAAAATCTCTTGGGATCCAATGGGTTCCGGGAACAGGGGCCGATCCGCGACCGGCCCGCCTATTCCTCTGCAAGCTTGTGCTCGATGTAGGCGTCCACCGTTTCGGCGAACGAGCGCTGCACCCCGACGGCGGCATCGTGCTGGTCGAGCGCGTCGCGTTGGAGCACGCGCAGGCCGCGCCCGCGCATGCTGAGAGGTGCCGTGTTCAGGAACTGGTCGATGGCGCCCTTGGCAAGCGGGATGGCCTTGGGATCGCCCCTGGCGATCAGGAGCCGGAGCAGGCTCTGGCATTCGGCCAAACCGGGCATGGCGTCACTCACCCCTGCCGCGACTTCGGCTTCGGCCGCTGCGCCTTCTGGGTGTGGGTGCCAAACAGCGCCAGCAGCAGCGCGACTTCTTCCTTCGAACCGATCTGGATCATGATTGTCTCTCCGTTTCGCTTGGTTGGTCGGCCCCGGCGGGCGCCGAGTTCAGGACGATCTGGTTTCAGCACTGTTTCAGGCGTGTTTCGTCGTCGCCGTGGGCTTGGCAGAAAAGGAAAAGCCGCCCTGAGGCGGCCAGTTTCAGACTTTCCTTTTTTGATTATTTCTTGAGGGCGTCAGAGGCGTCCCGCGCTGCGTCCTTTACATTCCCAGCGACGTTGTGGGCGGATCCCTTGGCCTTATCCATCTCGCCTTCGGCTTCGAGGTCCTTGTCCCCGGTAAGCTTGCCAGCCCCCTCTTTGATCGCGCCTTTTGCCTTGTCAGCGGCGCCCTTCACATGTTCACGGTCCATGATCGTTATCCTCCTTGTCTAGAAGACGAGCACAACGAAAACGCTGCGCTGTCGTTCCTGCGAGACGCGCACCACACGAAGAACGGTCGATTGCGATGTCCATGAGCTGTTTACGCAGCTTGTACTTGTTGCTCGGCGCGGGTGTGCAAAAGTGGACAGACAGGGCCGTTGAGGTTTGGTTTAGCTCCTGCATTGGACTTGCAATTCTTACTTGCGATCGGCCCGGACGCTCACACTCCGGGTTTTTCGCTTGGTGTCCTAATCCGCCTTGAGCGTGAAGCAGACACCGACCCGCTGACCGAGTGTTGACGAGTCCACGCCCCCAGCACGCGCTATTTGCCGCGCCTCTGCGTCACGCCGCGCAACGCGATGCCGTGCTGCCAGGCCCGCACCCGCACCGCCGCTTCGCTCCGGTTGAGCTCTGCGGCAATTTCGTCGGGGCGGCGTCCGGCTTCAGCCAGCGCTTTCAGCCGCTCATGCTCGTCCGCCGTCCACCTCTTCAACAAGGGATAGCGTGATTGCATGGCTGGAGCTGGCTCACCGTCGTTCAAAGCGCTGGCGACAATCGGCCGAGACGGACGGAGTTCCTATCCTGGCCGCGCGTGACGGACCGACACTAACAGCGGCTTGGTAAGCTGAACTTTGCAAAAAATTAAGCCCGCGACGGATCGCTCCGCGCGGGCATTGTTTCGAGCGCAGGCTCGGGTGTGACCTTCGCTCAGTGCATCAGTTCGAGGTGCAGACCTTGACGGTCTTCATGCCGGCCTCGGCTTCCGCCCTGGTCTTGTACACGGTGTCGCCGCTGACGACCGTCGTTTCCGTGGTCGTCGGCTTCGACTCGGTGATGGTGCACTTCTTCGTCTTGACGTCCTGCACAACGTAGAACGATTGCGCAAACGCGGGAGCCGCAACCGACGTCAGCACGGCGGCGGCAATGATTGCTTTGAAGTTCATCGTGTCCTCCTCCAGCAGCCCGGTTATCCGGGCGTGTGTTCTACAAACCCGACAAATTGCCACTTGTTCCCGGCCACCGCCCGAACCAATTCCGGCGGATTGCGTTGGTGCGCAAACAGGAGGCTTCGATGCTGGACGTGCGGCTGATGACAACTTCCCTGGCGCTGCTGGTTGCATTGATGAGCGTAGCGCTGGCTGAGCCGGTCAAGGAACAGGCCGCACCTGTGGTTCAGGGCGCCACCGAAGCCCGCCCCATCCGCGTGATCCTTCCGGCGCCGTGGGAGCCCACCAAGGGCCAAGCCGAGTCCGTGCAATCTTCAAAGTAGCAGGTGGCGGACGCATGTCCGGCCGCGGCGGCAACTCGCTCGTCGTCGTGACCAAAGAGCCGCGACCGAAGAGCCGCAGCAAACTCATCCAAACCAATAGCAACCAATCCGACTCTCACTTGTTGTCGCCCGCACAATCACTTGCAGGAGACAACAACATGAAACATCTGACAGTTCTGGCCGCAACCTTGTTGCTGCTTGGTTCGGTGCCCGCGGGCGCTCAGTCGCAGCCGGCGCAAAGCGGGCCGGGCAACAACGCGATCAACAGCTCCGACCAGAACAACTCCAACGCACCGGTCGCGGGCCGCAACAGCTTCACCGAGGGACAGGCGAAATCGCGGATCGAGGGCGCGGGCTATTCCAACGTCTCCGGCCTGCAGAAGGACAACGAGGGCGTCTGGCGCGGCAAGGCCGACAAGGCCGGCACCAAGACCGACGTCAGCGTCGACTTCCAGGGCAACGTCAACCCCGCCAAGTAATTTCCGCCAAGTAATTCGCGCAAGTCATTCGCGACATCAGGAGATCCAGACATGACGACGACCATCTCTCGCCTGTACGACAATTACGCCGATGCCGAGCGGGCCGTGACCCGGCTCGAAAGCGCCGGCGTGCCGCATTCCGACATCAGCCTCGTCGCCAACAATTCGGACAATTGGTACGGCTCACGCTCCGGCAAGGTCGATCGTGACCGCGACGGCACCGATGATCGCGCCGAAGGCGCCGGCACGGGTGCCGGCATCGGCGCTGGGCTCGGCGGCGCCGCCGGCCTGCTCGCAGGTCTCGGCTTGCTCGCCATCCCCGGCCTCGGCCCGGTGGTCGCGGCCGGATGGCTCGCCTCGACCGCGGCCGGCGCTGCTGCCGGCGCGGCCACCGGCGGAATCATCGGCGCCCTGACCGAGGCCGGCGTCTCCAGGGAAGACGCATCGCGTTATGCCGAGGGCGTCCGCCGCGGCGGCACGCTGGTGTCCGCGAGGGTGCCAGATCAGGACCGCGCGCGCCTCGATGCGCTTCTGCACGAGCGATCGGTCAACCTTCAGGAGCGCAGCGCCGCATGGCAGAAGTCCGGCTGGACCGACTTCGACGCCGCAAGCCCGCCATTGTCGCCGGAGGATGTTGTCCGCGAGCGCGAACTCTACGGCGTAGGCTCGCGGCGATAGGGCGGTAAGCTCTGACACGACAAAGGCCCCGCGGTGCGGGGCCTTTTTGTCATCGCGACGCCGGCGCTCGTTGATGATGCCATCTTGCCAGTGTTTTGCCCGACGGGTCAAACTTTTCTCAAATGCCGCAAAGCGGATTGGCCGAAGTGAAATCTCTTCGCCTCATGCTGGGACATGTCGCCTGGACGGGGCAAGCCGGAGAGACCTTCGATGTATTACGTCGCCGCTGCATTGCTGGTGCTGTCGGGACTGTTCTATTCCGCGAGCCGTCATGAGCTCGGCCAATTCGGCGCGGACGTGTGCAGGTATGGCGGCACGTTCTGCGACAACCCGGTGGTTCTCTTCACCGGCGCGGCGCTGGCCGCGGCCTGGGGCATGTTCGTCAGCATCAGGTAGGCCGATGATGGCAATATAGCCCTGTTTTGCCCGACGGAGCAAACTCGACTTAGCATTTTCGGAAATCAGCCGCCCGCTTCGGCAGCGGGAACTTATGGTATTCGATTCGCATTTGCTAAAGACGACGTCCCGCACCCGTTCGAGCCCGTTCATGAGCGACAGCGCCCTCACCCCGACGAAATCCGCGCCGACGCTGTTGCAACGGCTGGGGCCCGGCCTGATCACCGGAGCTGCCGACGACGACCCGTCGGGCATCGCCACCTATTCGCAGGCCGGCGCGCAATTCGGCTTCGGTCTGTTGTGGACCGTGTTCCTGACCACGCCGTTCATGATCGCGATCCAGCTCGTCAGCGCGCAGATCGGCCGTGTCACCGGCAAGGGGCTCGCCGCCAACGTCATGCGCGTCGCGCCGCGCTGGGCGGTGCTGGCGCTGGTCTCCATGCTGGTCGCCGCGAACACGTTCAACATCGCCGCCGACATCGCCGCGATGGCCGAGGCGCTCTCGCTCGTCATCGGCGGCCTCAACCACGAGCACGCGCTGATCTTCGCGGCCGGCTCGACCCTGCTGCAGGTGTTCGTGCCCTATCGCCGCTATTCGCCGGTGCTGAAATTCCTCACGCTGGCGCTGTTCGCCTATGTCGCGACCGCCTTCACGGTGCAGATTCCCTGGAGCACGGCGCTGCTCGCCGCGGTCTGGCCGAAGCCGAACGTCAGCGCCGACTATCTCCTGATGGTCGTGGCCGTGCTCGGCACCACCATCAGCCCCTATCTGTTCTTCTGGCAGGCCTCGCAGGAGGTCGAGGAGATGAACCAGGGCGAGCGCGACAAGCCGCTTCGCCAGCTCAAGCGCGGCGGCGATCACGAGCTCGACCGCATCAAGACGGACACCATCTCCGGCATGCTGCTCTCGAACGGCATCGCCTTCTTCATCATCCTGACCACCGCATCGGTCCTGCACGCCAACGGCATCACGAATATCGGCTCGGCGACGGAAGCGGCCGAAGCGCTGCGGCCGCTGGCCGGCGATTTCACCTTCGCCCTGTTCGCGACCGGCATCATCGGCACGGGCCTGCTCGCCATTCCCGTGCTGGCGGGCTCGGCGGCCTATGGCGTTGCCGAGATCTTCGGCTGGCGCGCCACGCTGGAGGCCAAGCCGGACGAGGCGGCCGGCTTCTACACCATCATCGCCGCGGCAACCCTGATCGGCTTCGGCCTCGGCTTCACCGGCATCGACTCGATCAACATGCTGGTGTGGAGCGCGGTGCTCAACGGCATCGTCGCCGTCCCCATCATGGCGATGATGATGCTGATCGTCTCGAACCGCACCATCATGGGCCGCTTCAGGGCCCGCTCCTGGCTGATCGCGCTGGGCTGGCTCGGCACCGCAGTCATGGCGCTCGCCGTTCTCGCTTTGCTCGGCTCGTCGGTGATCGGCTGACGCAAGGCCTGCTTCGGACGCGCTGCCGCGCCGCATCTCTGCATCTTCCCGCCGTCCCGCGCTTGGCTTAACAATGCGGTCCGGGCCCGGCTTAAGATCGGGCGACAAGAAAAGCCCGGCCGGGCGACAGGGAGCGACATGACCAAATCTTCAAAAGCAACGAGCCTCGAGATCCTCGCCTGCGATGCCGGCTGGAGGAACTATCATTTCGTCAAGCTGACGACCGAGGACGGCATCGTCGGCTGGAGCGAATTCGACGAAGGCTTTGGCTCGCCCGGCGTCGGCGCCGCGATCCAGCGCCTCTCGGCGCGGGTCATCGGGCAGAACGTCTTCCAGCACGAGCGCATCTTTGCCGAATTGTTCGCAGCAACGCGTCCTGCGGCCGGCGGCGTGGTGGCGCAGGCGTTAGGGGCGATCGAGAATGCGCTGCTCGATGCCAAGGCGAAATCGCTCGGCGTCCCCTGCTATGAGCTGCTCGGCGGCAAGGTCCGCGACCGCGTCAGGGTGTACTGGTCGCATTGCGCCACGTGGCGCATCAATCACCCGTCCTGGTACAAGCCGGCGATCGAAACTCTCGACGGCGTCAAGGCGATGGGGCGCGAGGTGCGCGAGAAGAAGTTCACCGCGCTCAAGACCAACATCTTTTCCTATGACGAGGGCAAGCCGACCGGCTGGCGTCCCGGATTCGGCTCGCCCTTCGCGCCCGAGATCAACGTCGACCGCAAGATCCTGCGCGACCTGCACATGCATCTGGAAGCGATCCGCGACGGCGCCGGCCCCGACGTCGACATCCTGCTCGACTGCAACTTCAACGCCAAGACCGAAGGCTACTTGAAGATCCTGCGCACCATCGCCGACCTCGACATGTTCTGGGTCGAGATCGACAGCTTCAATCCGGAAGCGCTCGCCTACATACGCAAGCAAAGCCCGCACCCGATCTCGTCATGCGAGACGCTGCTCTCCTTGCGTGAATTCCTGCCCTACTTCCACGCGCAGGCCATGGACGTCGCTATCATCGACACGCCCTGGAACGGCGTCTGGCAGTCGATGAAGATCGCCGCGGCGGCCGAAGCCTTCGAGGTCAACGTCGCCCCGCACAATTTCTACGGCCATCTCTGCTCGATGATGAACGCGCATTTCTGCGCCGCGGTGCCGAACCTGCGCATCATGGAGATCGACATCGATCGTCTGTCCTGGGATCGCGAGCTGTTCACGCACGAGCCGGAGATCGAGAACGGCCATCTCATCATCCCGAACCGGCCCGGCTGGGGCACCGAGCCGAACGAGGAAGCCTTGCGGGCTCATCCGCCGAAGACGAGTGGCGGGCTCCTCAACTACGGCCGCAAGAGCTGAGAGGCTGAAGCATGATCCGGAAAAGTGTCTAGCGGTTTTCCGAAAAGATCATGCTCAAACGATAACCTAAAGCGCGATGACGATTCATCACGCCTTACGGCGTCACGGGATTGACGGTTGGAGACGTCTTCGGCCGCTGCGGCTCGATCGGCGATTTCGGATCGGTCGGGAGCACCAGGGCGCCAGCGGCCCGTGCCGCTTCGCCCGTGGTCGCGTACATGGCGACGTGGGCCGGCTGTGTCTTGGCCCGGCTCCACGGGCCGTGGTCGACGATCAGCATGGCCGCAATCGTCACGCCCGCCACGATCAACGCCATCACGCCGGGGTGACGCAGGGCTCTGGACATGGAGTACGCGAAGCGACCATATGTCATCGAAGGGTCCGCAATCTTCCTATCGCAGGTTAATTCGGTCGAGCCCCCTCCGGTTCCCCTACTGTTGGGGCTCGTAGCGTTGGCGATGCCGCGCCGGTCGTGGCCTCGCGCGAGGCGACGGGGTTGCTGCGTGGAGTTCCCGGCTCGGGCACTCCGGGCGCAAGCTCTATCCCTCGCACACGACGCGCAAAACCGTCACGATGGTCGCCGAGATGAGACATGAAATCGCAAGCAGGGTCCAACTCGGCCTCGTGCTCGTGCGGGCCACGCGGACAACGAGCATCTTCATGCACGTCAACATTCATCCCTGGGAAGGCGGTGCAGATAGGCTATCCCGAAAGAGGCGAGCTCTTCGGTATCGCTTGGGTGCTCTTCCCACCTCCTCTGCAGATGGCGTTCCAGCAGACAGCGCCTTGTGTCGTGCGCGGCGACCTCGGGGTGCCGCGCCCGGTACACCGTCCAGGCGGTGTCCGCGGCGTTCTTCAAGACCATGTCGTCGTCCATGCCTGCTCTCCGGAAATCCGAACCTCGTGGCGTGCCAACTTAAGGACACGCTCCAAAGTTTCCGGTTTTTCCCGGTATTCGACCATTTAATGATTCAGGGGCGATTTGATCGGATTCTTTCTCGGCACGCCGCGCGCCGCTCGGGGCAGTCCCGAACCTCTTAGAGGCATTGGCCAAACTGATGGGATCGGCGGGCGTCGCCGTCCAGCCCCGAATTCTCGGTGACGCCGTCCCGACGCCGAGCACCCATTGGCTCTCGCCACCGGCCAGCAGCAACCATTGCTTATTCTTCCCGTTACTCCTTGGGGCAATGTGATGTGAGAGGTATGTTGATGAAGAAGATTGCAATGTCAGCCTTGATGGCCGGCGCTCTAGGCCTGAGCTCGATCGCAGCAACGTCTCCCGCCGAAGCCCATTGGCGAGGTTGGGGACCTGGCATCGCCGGCGGCCTGGTCGCAGGCGCCGTCATTGGTGGCCTTGCCTCCTCCGCCTACGGCTGGGGACCTGGCTATGGCTACTATGGCGGTCCCCGCTATTACAGTGCCGGTTACTACGGCGGCCCCTACGCCTACGACTATGGATACGACGAGCCCTATCGATGGGGCGGTGGCTACACCACCACTTACTACACCGCGCCCGTTTCCTACGGCTATCGCTATCGCCGCGTCGTGCGCCCCGCCTACGCCTATTACGGTGGGCCCTATCCGGTCGTTCGGCACCACTGGCATCGGCACCACCGCCATTGGTGAGAGCAGCCGATCAGGCGCCACGAGAGCCGCGCTCGAGATGGGCGCGGCCTTTCGCTTGCAGGCCAGCGGCCATCACTCGCCTGGTGCGATGGCATTGCTCGGCGTCGGCCGGTCGGTGATCTGCTGGCCGAACAGGCTGCCGATCAATTCGACCGCCGTGCGCGCGGTCCGACCGCGTTCGTCCAGGAACGGATTGAGCTCGACGATGTCGACCGATCCGACGACGCCGGAATCGTGCAGCAGCTCCATGATCAGGTGCGCCTCGCGATAAGTGGCGCCACCCGGTACGGTGGTGCCGACCCCCGGCGCCACGGAAGGGTCGAGGAAATCGACGTCGAAGCTGACATGCAGCACGCCATTGCTCGCCTTGACCCGTTCGATGACGCGGCGGATCAGGACGGCGACACCGAACTCGTCGATCTGGCGCATGTCGACGATCCTGATCCGGCGCGTGCGCATCAGCTCCTTTTCGAGCTTGTCGATCGAACGCGCGCCGAACAGATCGAGTTTGTCCGGGCCGATCGGGGCGCGTGGATCGTCGCCCAGCAGCCCGTCAAGGCCCGGCTCGCCACAGAGGAACGCGGCTGACATGCCGTGCATGTTCGCGGTGATCGTCGTCTCCGGCGTGTTGTAGTCGGCATGGGCGTCGAGCCAGAGCACGAAGAGTTCGCGGCCGCGCTCCTGGCAATGCCGCGCCATAGCGTTGACCGACCCCATCGACAGCGTGTGATCGCCGCCGAGAAAGATCGGCAGCGCACCGGTTGTCGCGATCTCATAGCCTCTGCGGCTGAGAGTGCGCGTCCAGCGCTGGATTTCGCGGTAATGATTGGCCTTCTCAGGCGGCCTGTCGCTGAGGTCCCGGACTTCGGCGATGGACAGATCGCCATAATCGACGACCTCGAAATCAAGGCTTTCCAGCAATGTCGCAAGGCCGGCGGTGCGCAGCGCCGCAGGCCCCATCAAGGTGCCGCGCTGCGAAGCGCCCATGTCGATGGGAGCGCCGAGCAAGGCGATGCGCCGGGCTCGATCCGTCATGGTCCGGTCGGTCACGGCTGTCTCCTGACGTCAGCAAGGTTCACCCAGCCTAACAGAGATTCGCACCCGTCGTTTCCCGGGGAGCGCGCAAGCCGCCGGCATATCATCCGGAACAAAATCCCCTGCGCTGAATTGCTCATCCAAGGCCGGCACCCGCCGTCAATCACGGCGCCTGTCGCGGATAGCCAAAGGTCACCAGACCCGCTGTTCAAAACGAGCGCTCGCGCGGATAGCCAAAGGTGCCGGCTTCGATCATCACGCCAGGAGGTCGCGTCCTTGAGCACGGAGATACCGCAATCCTCGTCCCAGCCCGGCATGGCCGAGCGTGCCATCGATACGGCCGCGGACGTCTCCCGCACTATTGGTGAAGTCGCCGGAGGCCTGCACGCAGCGGTCGATCGCCTCACCTCCGCAGTCGAGGAATCGCGCAAGCCCGGCGGGGCACTCGCGACGGTTTCCGCGATCACGCGCGAAGCACCGCTTGCCAGCCTGTTCGTCGCCTTCCTGTTTGGCGTCGCGGTGGCGCGCCGGCGGTAGCTGTTCTGCGATCGCCCTCTGGGTGAAACCGTCCTGCGTCAGGCCTGGCTCGGCGCTGCGGTCCGGCCTCGGAGCCGATCTACGTCAGAGCCAAGCGGAGTGCTACTTTTACCAACGAAAGGTCAGCGCCACAGAGTGTGGCGCCAGCATCGCCTTATACGGTCGAGAACGGCTAATCTAGCTGATGCTTCACGAAAGCGGCACTTACGTGAAGCTGCTCGCCCCCGGCGAAAATCTCCTCGCTTTATAATAGGAACGTCTCCGTTCCGGATGCTTTCCGGAAAGCAACGAGCCGGAGCTCCGCCAACAGTGCCGTGCTGCTGTTCACTTGCAGGGCAAGCCCGACGGATCGGCCCGCTATGCCGAGCACGTCAATTGCTACGTCCGCAATGGCGCGGAATATCCCAGCCTTGCCGCCCTGCTCCGCGCGATCGAGGCCGAACACGCTTACAACGAGACGTGATATGTAGGTGGTCCTCAGAACAGTCCCTACGCTCTTCTTCACTGGCTCAGATCAGACCCACGATCATCAAGACTCCGATCTCAATCATGAGGAGCGTAGCCGTTGCCGCGGAGATGAGGAACAAATCACCTAATGACAGGTGCATGATTTGCCTCACAATTTGCCCTAGAAGCGGCCCTTACATCCTTGGAACGGGGCGACAGGGCGGGATGATGGGGCCGCTTCCAGGAGGTCCTTGACGCGTTCATCCGGCGCCAAGCGGCTCTCATTCTAATCCAAATTTAAATCTCGTCCAGCATTTAATTCATTTAAAATTGCGTATTATATTAATATTTAATTGCGCCAGGACTTGAACGATGCAGTCCGCTGGGGAATTAGTTTCTTTACGGCGAGCTATCTATCTGCCCGAGCATGCGAGGGACACAAGCTGTGGCTGGCGACAGCCGGCAAGCAAGCCTCCTCGGGGCCTGACTGGATCCAAGACGATGACCGAATGCTGGCATGCGTGACAACGAGCGCGTGCGGCTGCTCTCTCTCGCAATGGCACCGAGGGACCAAGCGGTACCTGGATCGATGAGGCGGCTCTGAAGAATCGCCACAAGGAACCAGCCCGGCGCCAGCGCAGTGCTCTGCGGGCACAAGCAGCTTTAATCTGCCCGGCGCATGAGATTGGCTTCGGCGAAAAGCGGTGGCGAGCGGGAACGTTGAGACGGAGCTGAGGTTGATCGAAAAAGAAGAGATTGGCGGCGCCAGCTGAGCACACTGATGGACAAGACCTTCGTCTATGATGCGTTGAGGCAGATCGAGCGAGGAGAACGACGCCTTGCAGAGCAAGAGAGAGCGATCCTTCAGTTGAAGCGGGAAGGAAAGGATACCGCTACCGCTGAAATAGAGTTGGACACATTGCGCAGAGCCCAGCGTGTTCTTGATCAGGACCGACAACGCCTCCTTTCGCTGTTACAGCCTGGAACGGGTGACGGCATTCGACGCCTCTGTGCGTTAGAGCATGATCCGGAAAAGTGCGTAGCGGTTTTCCGATAAGATCATACTCAAACAATAACCTAAAGCGCGATGACGATTCATCCTAATCGCATCGCGCTTTGGTGCATCGTGAAAATCGCTGCGGAGCCAAAGCTGACGCGAACTAATGTCCCTCAACGCTGTTGTCTGCGACCGCCCCCTAGTGAGACCATCCTCCGTCAGGACTGGCTCGCGCTGCGGTTCGGTCCCGGAGCCGAGTACCGAAGGCACTATTCGTCGCATTGCCGCGGTGGCACCTGCCAACGGTAGACTTCACCTTGAAGGGTCGAATGCTGAGCGCGGCTCGCGCAAGCGTCCGCCGATTGCGTTCGCGATGTCGCCGTGCTTTAGGCAGCAGCACGGCCGCTTGAGCAACTTGCCAACGCGAACAGCCTAACGTCTGCCGTGGGGTCATAAGCGCGCTTCACGCGCGAGCCGCCCCTTTCCTTGGCACGAATAGCCAGCGCAGGCAGATCATCGCCTTATGCGTAAACGCCGCGCAGTCGTTTGAGGGTGCGTTCTGTCAGAAAGCCGGAAAGCCGGGACGGGTCTGCTGGTGGATTAGTCTTCTTGTTTCTCGCCTGCGCTTCTTCCATCGGAGCTTTTCGAGCGCTCTTCGAAACGATCAGCGCCCTTAGCTAGATCCTGCCCCATCTTGCTCTCGGTTTTTTCTTCCTCCTTGGAAGCTGCTTCGCGCAAGCCTTCAGCGGCCCGTTCCCCTGTTTTTGATGATTTTCGTTCGTCGTCCATTTTGGCTCCTCCCTCATCAAGATGCTTGCCAAGAAACCGCTGGTCCTCAGCTGGGATGGACAACGTTCCAATTAGATCGCCTGAACATGGTTCCAAGTTCCGCGGGGCTCTCAGTCGGATCGCGTGCGACTCCGTCGAATACCGTGATAGAGTAATCACGAAAGCAGAAGCGGTTGTTCGGAGTTTCCAATGAAAGCCAAGTGGGCTCTCTTTGTGAGCTTCTTTCTCGTGATCGTCCCGGGCTATCCCGCAGCCCAACCGGTGGAAGTGCTTTGGCTTGGGCACGCAACGACCCGCATCACTAGTGTCGCCGGCAAAGTGATAGTGATTGATCCCTTCCTCACCAGAAACCCGAAGACGCCGCCTGAGTACCGGGACTTGAAGGCGATTGGAAAAGTGGACCTGATCCTAGTGACGCACGGCCACCAGGATCATATTTCCGATCTCCTCGATCTGGCACGTCTGACGGGCGCCAAGGTTCTTGCCAATTACGAGTTCGGACGAAATCTTGTCGCGCTGGGTCTCCTTGAAGAGAACAACGTCATTGCCATGAATAGGGGCGGCATGGCCGAGCCGCTCGGCCGGGGCGTCAAGATCCATATGGTGCCGGCCGATCACAGCTCGTCGCTCGACTACAATATTCTCGGCATAAGGAACCCTGACCAGTCAGCATCCATCCGGCAAGGCGGAGGGGCCGGAGTTTCCGTTGGCTACGTGATTGAGATGGAGAACGGCTTCAAGGTCTACCACACGGGCGACACCAGCGCCTTTGGCGACATGGCGCTCATTCGGGAGCTCCACAACCCGGACCTCGCGCTGGTGTGCATCGGGGGCTTTTTCACCATGGGGCCTGACGAAGCCGCTTACGCGGTTCGGGAGCTGATCAAGCCGAAAGCGGTGATACCAATACACTACGGCACCTTTCCGGTGCTGAACCGAACCCCGGCCGAATTCAAGAAAGCTTTAGGATCTACTAGTGTCCAGGTCTTGGACGTCGCCCCAGGTCAGGTAATGAGATTTTTAGGCCGCTAATCGGGCACGTTGGCGAGTCTAAGGCCCGTCGCCATACGTTCCCAATCCGCTGAATCCTTGAAGGGATACCAGAAAGCAGTTCCTCGAATGGAGAGTGGGTCTAGTCCCTGTCGATTCTTCTCGGCCAACGAAAAGATCCGTTCAGCGTCCGCTTTCCGGCCCAAATGGCCGTAGGCGGCGAGAAGCACACGATAAGCCCATCGGTCGTCTGAATTGAGAGCGATAGCCCGCTCCAAGCTTGCCGCTGCACTTTGAAATTGCTCCAACCCGAATTGGGCCAATCCGAGTTCATAAAAGTAAGAAGGTGGGGAGAATGGATTGAGCCGCATGCCATGGAGGACGAGCTCAAGAGCCTTGGCCGGCTGACCGGCTAAGCTCAACGCTCCAGCGAGCGCGACGTAGGCGTTCGCGTCGTTGGGATCCATGCTGATTGCTCGCTCTCCCTCTTTGATCGCCTTCTCGTGCATTCCTTGCTGAGACAGAATGGCCGAAGCGACCTGATGATTGAGGGAAATCGGAGACTGTTGTGCTTTTGTGATGTACTCTTCAGCCTTCAAGCGCGCATCGTGCACCGATCTTAGCCCGAACCTCTCTTCCTGCCATTGTCTCCTTGCAATCTGCCAGTATGTGGCCGCGAGCGCAGCAAAAGCACGAGAGTAATTCGGCTCGATTTCGATCGCTCGCTCGAAGTGGCCGATCGCCTCGCGCGCGGCCTTCGGATTCTGCTGAAGGTACCTGTTCCAACCCTTCAGGAATTCGTCGTAGGCCACCGGGTTTTCGGTGCGCTTGGTGGCGATTTGCCCCTGCTCCTTGGATGTCAACTGAACCGCCAATGTTCGCGTGATCTTGCCGGCGATTTCATCTTGCAGCCCGAAAACATCTCCCATCGCGCCCTCGTAGCGATCTGCCCAGAGCTGCCCGCCGCTCGCCGCATCGACCAGTCGAACGTTGATGCGAATCCGGTCCGCGGCTCGGCGCACGCTGCCTTCCACCACGTAGCGGACCCCGAGATCCGCAGCGGCCTTTCGCACGTCCACGGCAGTGTTCTTGAAGGTAAAGGTGGAGTTGCGGGCGACGACGAAGAGTCCGGCCACTTTGGAAAGCTCGTTGATCACATCATCGGTAATCCCATCCGAGAAGTATTCTTGGGCTTTGTCGTCGCTGAGATTGGAGAACGGCAGCACGGCAACTGAGGGTTTGTCGGACCGCACCGGGGTGCTGTCGCCCGCGTTCTGCACCCCGCCTCGCTGCTGGGCCCCCATCCACCACACGGCTCCGCCCGCGCTCGCAACCACCAGGGAAGCGACGGCGATCGCAGCAAGGGCAATGCTTCGCGCCCGCTGCGACGCGCCATCGTGCGCGGTCGGGTCGGCGAAGCCCGTCCGCGCCGAACCCAGGCTCTCGCTCGAAACAGCGTAGGCCTGGACCGCTCGGTCGATGTTCTTGAGTTTTTTAAGACCCAGATTCTTGAAAGAGAATGGGAGCGCCTTGTGGACCTGCTCGTAGACGGCGCCCGAGATGCACACGCCCCCTGGCTCGGCGACTTCTTGGAGCCGCGCGCCGACATTGACCCCATCTCCAAGCAGATCTCGCCCGCGCGCTACGACATCCCCCACGTGAATACCGATCCGGAACTGGACACGCCGGTCTCGAGCGATCTCTCGTCCCATTTCTAGCAGTCGACCCTGGACCGCAACGCCGCATTGAACGGCATCGACCGCGCTCGGGAACTCCGCCAGGACGCTGTCACCCGCGGTGTTGGCAATCCGGCCCCCATGCTCCTCAATGAGAGTGTCCATGACCTCACGCGCGCTGGCGAGGCTTTTCAAGGTGCCAAGTTCGTCCAGGCCTACCAATCGCGAGTAGCCCGCGACGTCCGCCGCAAAAATCGCGGCAAGGTGCCGCTCAACCCGTTGTTCCTGCCGCAGCGGCATCCATCGTCAGCCTTTGGGGTGCTTGGCAATTCTGCAGCTTGAGATGCAAGGTTTCAAGGCACAGCGGGGTACGAAGCGAGGCTTTGGTACGTGAGGGTCGGCTGTCCGGCGAGTCGACGCCACCGCTGACACTTGGACCGGCTTGAATCAGGACTGATGTACTCCGTCCGGACCCCAGTCGCTGACGTCCGACCGGTGATCCGTCGTCAGGCAGGAAAGCCTAGCCGGGTACGTTCGAGTAAGGCCGTGTTGGCTCGGGCAGCTCCTTGTCGTCTGCATTCATTCCATTGCGGCAGGTCGGCTTTGGGTCAAAGGCTGCCATCGGCGGCTCCGGCGACGGTTTCCCCTCAGCCCTCGGAAGCGGATGCTGCGAGCCTAAGAGGCGAAGTCAGCGGTGGGCCAAAAGCGGTCATCGGTGCGTTGACCGCATGGCGGGTGAAGACGTGCTAGGTCGTTACCGCACGGAACAGACGCCATTTGTCGGGCACGCCTTTGAGAAGGTGGCGGCCGCGCTCCTCAAACGTCAATCCAGAGCCTGCCACGAGATCGCGAACCGTCTGTGAGACCAGAACTTCACCCGGGGCAGCTAGCGCCGCCACACGTGCACCAATATGCACGGCAATGCCAACAATATCGTGAGCGACGAATTCGCACTCGCCGGTATGCAAACCGCAACGGACCTTCAGATCGAGTGGGCGCACCGCGTCGCCGATTGCGCTTGCGCAACGCACAGCGCGCGCAGGGCCATCGAACGTGGCAAGGAAACCGTCGCCGGCGGTATTGACTTCGCGGCCGCGATACTGGCCGAGCACGCCCCGAGCTTTGGCATAGAACGCATCCAGCAGCACGCGCCAGGCGCCGTCGCCGAGAGCGGCCGCGCGCTCCGTCGATCCCGCAATGTCGACAAACAGCACAGTTGCAAGCACCCTGTCCGGCTCCGCTGCTTGCCGATGCCCGGTGACGAACTCTTCGACCTCATTGATAATTGCATCCTGATCGCCAGCCCAGACCATATGGTCCTGACCACTGAGCTCAATCAGTTTGGCGCAAGGAATCTGCTGCGCCATGTAGCGCGCATGCTTCACGTCAATGACGCGCTCATCGGTGCGATGCAAAATCAAGGTCGGCACACGCGTCACGGGTAGGATGTCCCTGACATCGATCTCCCGGTTCATGCGCATGATCGCCGATGCCGCGCCGGGGCTTGCCGAGGCCCTGAAGTAGGCGGCGGTTTGCTCAAGTGCCTGCTTATTGCCAGCGAGGCTAGGCGCCCACATCAGCAAACTCATCGCATCTGCCGAACCCCAATGGTGCTCAATGTCATCGAGGAAAGCGCTCCACTGCGCATCGGTCCACGCGAATGCGTAGTCAGGGGCCCACGAGCGTCGCGCATAAGTGCCACAAAGCACCAGAGCTGACGTGCGTTCGGGATACGTAGCTGCATAGAGCAGCGACATCGGACCGCCCTCGGACACGCCAAACAAGGTGGCCCGCTGAGAACCAACCTGGTCCAGCACCGCCTGCACGTCGTGCATCCGCTGTTCAAGCGTGAAGATCTGGGAACCGCGATCGGACATTCCGGTGCCGCGCTTGTCGAACGTGATGACCCGCGCAAACGTTGCAAGCTTGCGGAAAAAGGAAGCGCGTGCCGGCGATTGCCAGAGCGCTTCGACATTGGAGACAAAACCTGGGACGAACAGCAGGTCGCGCGGACCGTCGCCCATCACCTGATAGGCAATATGGACGTCGTCACTTTTGACATAGTGAGTGGCCGGGATGTCAGCCATGGTGGCCTACTGCGTGACAAACCGCGGGCGCGAGTGTCGCACCTCATTCCGCGTCAGGCTAGCGAAATTCGGTGGAGAATTTGGCTGCCGCCCACCCGTAAGTACCGGCGCGACTGGGGAACCAGGTGCGGCCGCGATGTGCGTTTCGGGTAAACGCGACCGGTCCGGCCGATCTTGCTCACCAATGTGACACGATGGGCCATGAACGGACTCATGCACCGCAGCAAACAACAGCTCTATTCGATCACTTCATCTGCGCGGGCAAGCATCGACGGCAGCAAAGCTAGGCCGAGGGCCTTGGCGGTCCTCAAGTTTACGACGAAGTCGAACTTGGCCGGCTGCTCCACCGGAAGATTAGCGGGTTTTGCTCCACGCAAAATCCTGTCGACGTATTGGGCAGCGCGGCGATACAAATCCGTAAAATTCGGCCCATAAGACATGAGGCCACCCGCTTCGACGTGCTCTCTGGCGTTGTAGATTGTTGGCAGTCGCGCTCCCATTGCTAAAGTCTGGATCCGATCGCGGTGGGTATTCACAAGCGGATCGGCAACTATATACAATGCCCCTGCACCACCTTTTAGCGCCTCGAAGGCAGACGGGATGTCCTCTGCTTGACGAATTGTGAGGATGTCGGTCTCAAGACCAAGCCTCGCCGCCGCCGCTTGCACTTCACTAAGCTCCAGTGCGGACAAGGAATTGCCAATGTTCCCAATAGCTGCCAAACGCCGAAGACTTGGAATGGCCTCGCGCAAAAGTTCTAGGCGCTTGCCGGCAAGATCGGTTGCTACCGTCGAGAGGCCCGTGACGTTGCCGCCAGGTTTCGCCAAACTCGCAACCAGCTTGTTTGCAACTGGGTCTCCCGCCACCGCGAACACGATCGGAATAACCGATGTTGCCTGCATCGCCGCGATAACGTTTGCGGTCCCCGAGGTTACAATGACATCGACCCTAAGCCGAACGAATCCGTCGCAAATTTAGCGAAGCGTTCACTGTTTCCTTCGCCCCACGCATACTCAATCGCGACTGTTCGCCCCTCGATCCATCCGAGTTCACTCAGTCGCTTCAAGAATGCAGCAAGCCGTTGGCGCTCGACCGAAGGGGTGCTCTGACCCAAGAACCCGATGGTTGGCAATCGAGGGGATTGCTGCGCGCGGCCCGTTACCGGCCGCACGGCCACCAGACCAGCAAGAGCACCAAGCAAATCCCGGCGCCTCATACCTACCTCAACCGCAGACGACGGCATCATATGGCTGAGGCCAGCGTTTTGGTAGGGATGAAACCGGCTTCGCCGCGGTCCGATGTCCGAGTTGGGTCAAAAGCTGCCCTGCGCACTTCAAGAGGCCTCTCCGCTCAGCTTTCGAAAGCAGACCATGCGAGGCCAATCCCCATGGCGCATTTCCGCGCTCAGATCGCGATGCGAACTCGCGGGAAGCAAGGAATGTGGGCACCGTCACTGGACGCTGAATACCGGATGTTGACCCGCGCGACGGTGCTCGCCAAGACAACCAGCCTCCATTCGGAGTGCTGGTGTCAACGCGCAGGCCAAAGCCGCTCGCTCAGGCGGCGCTGACAGTCTCGAGCTCAGCCGCCAGGAACTGTCTCTCAAACGCCTCGGCGGGCATCGGACGGCCGAAGAAATAGCCCTGCCCTTCCTCGCATCCCAAGCTGACCAGGAAGTCGGCCGTTGCGCGGTTCTCGATGCCTTCAGCCACGACCGTGAGACCGAGCTGCTTGCTGAGGCCGATGGTCGAGCCGACGATGGCGGCGTCGTCGGAATTCGACAAAAGACCAAAGACGAACGACCGGTCGATCTTGAGGCCGTCGAGCGGAAATTTCTTGAGATAGCTCAGGCTCGCATAACCGGTGCCGAAATCATCGAACAGGATCCGGACGCCGAGCTCCTGAATTCGCTTGAACATTTCAAGCACGCGGCGCTCGTCATGCAGCAGGATGTCTTCGGTGACTTCGATCTCGAGCAGCGACGGCGTCAGCCCGGTCTCTTCGAGCAGTGCTGCAACGGAATGCGCGAGATCGCCGGACTGGAGCTGCGAAGGTGAGAGGTTGATCGCAACACGCACATCGTTGCCGGACAATTCCCAGGCGCGTGCCTGACGGCAGGCGGTCTCCATCACCCAGTTCGCGATACGCTCCGACAGCGCCGAGGTGTTGACGACAGGCATGAATTCGGCCGGTGAGACGTAGCCGCGCACCGGATGCCGCCAGCGGATGAGCGCTTCGGCTCCGACCAGGCTGCCGTCGATCAGACGAACTTGCGGCTGGTAGAACAGCTCGAATTCGCTGCGGTCGGCGGCAAGCGCCAGCTCGCCCTCCAGCCTCAAGCGGTTCTCGAGCTCCTGCCGGATCGCGGCTTCGAATACGACGTGGCCGCCGCGCCTGGTCGCCTTGGCTTTCGTCAGCGCGAGATGGCCGTTGCTCAGGAGGTCATCGGCGTTGCTCCCGCCTTCAGGATAGACGGCGACGCCAACGCTGATCTTGACCCGGTGCTGGCGCGTGCCGGTTGCGAGAGGGGCTTCGAACGCGCGCGCGATTCGCTCGGTCACCGCCGCGACCGGCTCGGTGATCTCTGCGCAATCGATCGCGATGGCAAATTCGTCCCCGCTGAGCCGGGCGACGATCGCCTTCCCACCGACTTCGCTCCGGAGCCGCTCGGCGACCGCGCGCAGCACCAGATCGCCGGCGGAGTGCCCTAGCATGTTGTTGATCTCTTGGAAGCCGTCGAGCCCGAGCACGAGCAACGCGACGCTCGAAGACCGTCGCTCCGCCGCGGCGATCAGATCGGTCAGGCCCACATGCAGCATGTTCCGGTTGGCCAGCCCCGTCAGCGCGTCATGTTCGGCGAGATATCGAATGCGTTCGGCTTCACGTTTGCGCACAGAAATATCGCGCAGGATCGCACCATATTGAAAGCCGTCCGTTCCCTGCCAGCCCGAGAAGCTCGCCTCGACCGGGAAGGTTTCCCCGTTCTTGCGCCGGCCTTCGAACTCGACGACGACGGCGCCGCCCGGAACCAGAAGCGCCTGGCGCGCGGCGTCGTGCATGGATGGCCTTGCGCCGGCGTGTGCCGGCAAAGCGCACAGCGTTTCGAACGGGCGGCCGATGATCTCGGCCGGCATGTAGCCGAAGATCGCGCTGGCGCCGGGATTCCAGACCGTGATGCGGTGATCCTCGTCGGTGCAGACCAGCCCGTCGCCGAGCGACATCGCGATGCGATGAAAGCGGCTCTCGGCGATGCGTCCGAGCAGGCTGCGGAAGTCGATTTCGTCGAGCGCAATCGCGGTCAGGTAAGCGACGATGGCGATGTGGAACAGCGACGTATCGATGACCAGGGGCCATCTTGCCTGCACAAGGATTGCGGCCAGCTCGACCACCGCCCCGGCTGCGATCAGGATTGCGACGCGAAGTCCTGGCGCGATACGGCGCCACGAATACAGCATCAGCAGGCAGATCGCGCCCAGTCCGACCACCATGCCGACATCGGAGGTCCAGCGCAGGGTCCGGTTCTGAAGGATCGATTCAGCGGCGAGCGCCTGGAGGACTGGCCCCGAGATGATACTGCCGTTGGGAACGCTGAAACGGTCGCCGAGCTCGAGCGCCGTGGCGCCAATGATGACCTTCTTGCCTTTCAGCTTGTCGAGCGTGGCGCTATCGCCGCGCAGCACGTCGACATAGGAGACGGCGGGAATGGAGGGCGCGCGAATGCTGAAATCGATCAGAAAGGGCGGTCGCCGATTGGCGTCCTGGCCCGCCAGCACGACGGCCATCGAAGGCATGAAGGCGTCGCCGAGCTTCTCGCCGAACGGATAGCGGCGAACCAGCCCGTCGGATTCGATTGCGACATTGACGACGGCCGGCCACGACTGGTTGCTGAACGACTTCAGCGGCCGGTTGACATGGGCCGGGCCGCCCCTCGGTGTCGGCTGCTTGAAGGATGGCAGGATCGTCGAACCGCCGGCGTCTCGCAATGCCTTGGCGAAGGCCGCGTCGGAGGCGGAATCCGACGGCGTGCTGAAATCGACATCGAAGGCAACCTCCTGCGCGCCTGCCGCTTCCAGCCTTTGCAGCATTTCGGCATGGAGACGCCGCGGCCAGGGCCACACCCCGATCTGGTCGATCGACGGCGCATCGATACCGACCACGACGATGTCGCCGGTGGCCGCACGCGTTTGCCACTTGAATCGAAGATCGGTGAGCGCATTGCGAAGCGCAGCATGCCAGCCCGTGGACAACACCACCGCGAGCGCGATCACGACAAGAATATGCGGCCGATAGCGTTTCACCCGAGCCTCCCCCCACACCCGCCCCGACGGACGCGTCCACCTAGAGTTCAGCGTCTGCCGTGCCCATTGCTGCCATTTCCGTGGCCGTGGCCGTTGTTGCCTCTGCCATTGCCGGTGGCGCCGTTGTCGGCATGGCTGCTGTTACCGTGACCGTTGTTGCCGCCGTTACGTTTATTGTTTTGATTGCCGCCGTTGCCGCTGTTGCCGCCGTTGCCGTTGTTGTTACCCGAATTACCGTTGCCGCCGGCATTTCCGTTGTTTGCTCGCGGGGCATCGCTGGATGCGCCGGCCGTCGTTGCGGCGATCGTGGCGTTCGCGCTGGCGGCACCGCTGCTTGCCGCACCGTTGGATGCAGCCGGGCTCGTCTGGCCATCGTTCCAGACCGTCTGACTGTCGCCCCTGGCATTCGCGTTACGTGCCTGCCCCGGCGGAACGCCGCCGTGCGCAAGGCCGCGCGTCGCCTTGTGGACGTTCAGCTTGACCTCTCCCAGCGCGGCCGAAATGCGCACGGCTCCTGCCTTGGAGGCATGCCCCCCGGCCGCCTGCCCCGAGGCCTTGGGTGCGCCGGCCGCCTTGCTTCCCTTGTCGACTGGGCCGAGCGCATGGATGGCATGGCTATTGGCCGCATGGCGCGGCGCCGACAGGCCCGACTTCGGCACTGGGACACGCTCGATCGTGGGTGCACGGGGCTTGCCCTGCTCGATCGGATTGAGCGTCCCCGCACCGCTGAGGCTGAGACCGGGCTTGCCGTGTTCGAACACGGTGGCCGCTTGTCCGGGCATCACTTGCGCAATCTGTCCCGTCTTGAAATCGGAGACTTCGACCTGGCCGCGCAGCACGCCGACCTTGGTGCTACCGGCACCGACCGTGACGCTGAACTGCGTCCCCTTGACCACGGCGGCGAGATAGGGCGTCTCGACCTCGAAATGTTTGACGTTGCGCTTCTCGACCTCGAGCAGGATCGAACCCGCCTGCTGGATGATGGTGGTCGACAGGCCGTCCTTCTTCTCGGCCGGCAGGCCCACCACCGAATTGGGGGAGATCAGGATCGTTTCCTCGCCGCGGACCAGGAGAACGCGCCCGTTGCGACCGGTGCGAATGGTATCGCCAGGTTTCAGCGTTCCTTCTGACGTCAACGACACCTGCTGGGCGCCGCTCGTCGCAAGCCAGACCTCGCCCGAGGATTTGCTGACCGACCACACACCGTCGTCCGCCGCGAATGCGCTGGAAGCCGTTCCCAGGATCAGCGCCGCCGCCAGGGCGCGCCGCATTCCAACTCTGCCGAACATGATGATCCTCAGCCCGCGTTTACAGCCAAGCCTGAGGGGTATCCGAAATCACTCAAGATAGGATTATCGGAAAGCGGCCAGCGGAGCGGCCGGATTAACCAATCGTTGACCATAAAAACCTATGAAAAATCATGCGGCTAACGAACCCTTACCGCCCCGTGGCAGATCCTCCGTCGAACTACGGAGACAAAGTCGCCGCGCGCGGTGAGAAGCGGCATCTCCTTACCGCATTGGTATCGGCGGCAGTAATTTTGGTGGCAACTCCAGCGGCACTCGCTCAACAGGCGAACCAGCCGGGCTTCGATCCGCGCCAGCCCGAGAAATATTTTGATAACCAGACCGAGCAGGAATCGCTCGGCCGGCCGCCGGTCCGGTTGCCGAGCGTCGGACAGCCCACGACGGGCGGCGATACCAAGCCGCAATTCGTGCTGCGCGGCGTCAGCGTCGGCGGCGCCCATGCGGTTTCCCCTGATCGCATCGCCGCTGTCTACCAGCCTTATCTCGGCCGGAAGGTCTCGCAGGCGGATCTGGCCGCGATCGCAGGCGCCATCAGCGACCTCTACCGCGAAGCCGGCTTTCATCTGAGCCGCGCCATCGTGCCACCACAAGACATCGCCGACGGCCGTGTCCGGATTCAGGTCCTGGAAGGTGCGATCGTGCAGGCCGAGTTGAAGGGCGACGGTGCAGAGCGGTTCGGCATAAGGCCGATGCTGGCGCCGGTTCTGACCGAACATCCTTCGCGACTGGCAACGCTCGAACGCCAGCTCTTCCTGATCAATGGCAGGCCGGGCGTCCGGATCACCGACACTGCGCTGGAGGAGATCGGCGGTACGACGGGCCGCTTCCGCCTGACCATCTACTTGAAAACCTGGCACGTCTTCTCCTCGTTCGGCCTCGACAATCTCGGATCCTCGTCGGTCGGTCCCTGGCAAACCTACGCCACCGGCGCGTTCAACTCCTACCTCACGCCCGGCGATGCATTGGCGGTCAACCTGTCGACCATTGCCAACGACCCCCGCCAACTCGGCTTCGCACGGCTGTCGTACGATGCGCCCGTCGGCGTCGACGGTGTCCGCCTGGGTGCTTCCGTGCTGTACAGCGCGGTAAGGCCGGGCGATATGCGCCGGCTCGATAGCGACATCACCACGACCCAGGCGTTCGAGCTGCGTGCCAGCATGGTCCCGTTGCAGTCGCAATCCTCCACGCTCACGCTGACCGCCGCCACGACCTTCAGCAATGTGTCCGAGCATGATCTTTACGGGCCCTGGTACAACGACCACATCAGGACGGCGAGCCTGACCGCCGACTACCGGCTGTTGGATCCTTTTGGCGGCACCAATTTTGCGACTCTGACCTACCGTCAGGGGCTCGACGTTTTTGGCGCCTCACATTTCGAGGACAATCTGTTGTCACGCGACGGAGCCTCCTCGAACTTCTCGGTCCTGAACCTCTGGTTCACGCGCTACCAGACACTCAACGATGTCTGGTCGCTCAAGCTCGCTGCCGCGAGCCAGACGGCGTCGCGCCCGCTGTTCACTTCGCAACAATTCTATCTCGGCGGCGCGGCCTTCGGCCGTGGCTATGGCGCAGCCGAGATCAGCGGCGACAACGGCCTTGCCGGCTCGCTCGAGCTGCGCTTCGACCAGAAGCTCAATTTCCGCTATTGGACCGGCTACCAGCTCTATGCCTTTGGCGACGCTGGCGCAGTCTGGAACCACGGTTATCGCCTGAGCGACGGGCTGTCGCTGACATCGGCCGGAGCCGGTGTGCGCTTCTTCCTGCCGGACGACCTCCAGGCCGATTTCGGCGTCGCCGTCCCCTTAAGCTACCGGGCGCCGGACAACGAGCGTCGCAGCCCACGCTTTCTTTTCACGCTGTCGAGCGCGTTCCGGCTCTGCCCCGAACGCGGCCGGGCGAGCTGTCTCTAGCCGCCCGGTCCTTCGGGCGGGATGTCGCATCCTGACAGCTTTTCCCCGCGGCCATCCTTCGAGACTCCCGCTTGAGGCGGGCTCCTCAGAATGAGGCCGGAGTGCGCGGCCGGAGTTTCCACGGGCACAGACGCTGATGAGCCTCATCGTGAGGAGACGCTCGACCGCTTCCTGCGTGACAGCGCCAGCAGCGCGCTCACGCCTGCGGATACGAAGAGCCCAATGATCATGAACCCGGGCGACTATTGGCCGGGACGCTTTGCGGCAGATCAAGGCGGCTCCGACACGGCACGCTAAGAAACCACATGCTGTCGGAGAGACACGTGTCGCACTATACCGGAAGTCTTGGTACGAAAAGCCTTGTTCCGAAGGGCCTGCCCGCGGCGAGGGTGCCGGCATTCATGCGGCATCTCTATCGTTCGACCCGCAGGCTGCTGCGCTCGATCGTCGCTCGCATCGATCTCTCGCAATTTCCAGGATCCTGCTGCGGATGAGCGCGGCAGCCGCAAGCGAATGCAGAAAGATTGCCCTATGCTCCGACATGTGAGACGGATTTTCCTGCTGCTTGGCCTCGTCTCTGGCTTCGGCTCGTCGTCCGCTCTCGGTGCTGATGCCGGTCACGGCGCCGAACTCGCCAGGCGCTGGTGCGCGAGCTGCCATGTCGTGGCGAACGGACAGGCTCAGGCGAGCGCCGACGTCCCTTCCTTTGCGTCAGTCGCGCGCAGGCCGGATTTCAGTGCGGAAAGGCTCGCATTCTTCCTGCTCGATCCGCACCCGAAGATGCCGAATTTTCCCCTGAGCCGAACCGAAGCCGGCGATATCGCGGCCTACATCGCATCGCTGCGTTAGATGCCTGATCGGCCGCCGAAGGCCGCGCTCGCGCAAACCGAGCGGCGCGCTTTTCCGAAGGTCATACTTCAGCAATAGTCTGAGCTTCATCCCGGATGGTCACGCCGGGCTGCACGAAGGCTGCAAATGCAAATCCCTGCCGGTGGACCGGCAGGGATCAGCAGAAAGGATGACAGACGGCGAATGAGATCATTCGGTGGCCCATCATGGACCTGCACCGGTATCGAAGCGCGGATCTTCACGTCATACAAGATCAATTTGTGGGCACGCTGTACACAGACCGAAAATCAGGACTTGCCCTTGCCGGGTTGCATGAGACTGCCGGTCATCTGACGCATGTGATCTCCGGCGCTGGTGAACTGACTGCGGAGGAAATCGGATTGGATTCGCATCGCCTCCTGGAGGTCGGTGGCATGCACCAGCTTGCGCGCATGCTCGAAGGCCGACTTCATGTTCTGCTCCGTGAAAGCCAACGCCTGCTTCGACACCTCTGTCCCCGCCCCCGGAACGGACGACATCGATTTGGTCGCCGCTTCAAAGAACATGCCGAAGGCCTTTTCGGCCTGGTCGATGGTCTTCTCGGCCAAATCACGCAGTTCGGCCGGAACTTCGATTTTCGGTTCGATCATGGTCTCACTCCTCCCTTTTTCCGTCTGAATACCACATTTGCCTGACCGCCATCCAGCCGCCAGCGCTCCGGCGAACGATGCCGGGGAGCCTGCTCTGGCAGGAAAATGGGCAGGATGGGCGCGCGGCCGGGCTCTAGGATAAGGGGTGCTCGGGAAGAGCTTCGTCGGTGGCGAGATCTTCGACCAGCTTGATCACCTCGAAGCGCTGTCGCGGCGCGAGCTTCAGGAAGGCCCGGAGCAGGCGCAGACTTTCCACGGTGCTGCCTGCAGGCACACCGAGCTTGAGATGCAGCTCAGCCGCGAAATTGAGGTTTTTCATCTCGCACCTATGACAAGCATCGGTCGTGATCCGCTCGAGAACCGAACGCCGCAACAGAACTATGGCGACGAACGTTCGGCCGAAGGGACCCGCCGGGTTGCAGGCTGAACCGCGTCCAAACGACGGCCTCCATCTGGTTGCAACTATGCCAAGCAACAACCCATCCGGCAAGCCCAACCGTGGGTATAGCGATGCTTGGTCTGCATCGCGCCACAGCGTTTCCGGATAACAGGAATATCGATCGCCGTCACCCACCTGCGTCAAGAAGCGTCATCAATCACGCGCACAGCCCCTCTTGCTGTCAATCAACACGGGGTTTCGTCGTGTTTCCGATGTCAAATGCACGTTAGCGCGCACGAATTGGCGATTCTTCAGCAAGATACACGCATTTGTTGAATCCGTCCCGGCGGTTGCATTAAGCGCGTGAAAGTCGATCTCGCGGCCGGTCCACCGTGAACCGCCGTCCTCGCGCGAGCGACCAAGCCGTTGCGGCACGGCCACGCAGACACGGGCGCCATGGCTGAAAACTCTTCGATTTGGGCGCGCCTCAGCACCAAAAGGACGACGGCATGCTTTCTCGCTGCGATCTCATCAAGGGCGCCGCAATCGCGCTTCTCACCCTCTCGACACAAGGCGCATGGGCGCAGGAGACCAAGATGAACCTGTTCAAGATCGTCACCGTCAAGGACGAAATCGTCGTCGGACTGTCGGCGCAGGAGCTTCAGGCGCTCGGCGGCAATGATGCGAGCGCCGTCGCACACGCGCTGGCACAGAAGGGCGATCTCACCGTCTGGCAATACAACGTGCATCGTGGCCCCAACGGCGAATTACAGCAGGCACCGACAGCCAAGATCGGGCTGCTGGCCCATGCCTCGCTGCGCGTCGAGCCCTACACCACGCCTTACCAGATCGTCCCTCACCCGTAAGCAATGGGCGGGACGCCGGCGGCCGAGACCGCCGGCGCTCCGCAATCATCCACGTCGGCCCCCGCGCGCCGTTCCCGTCTCCGTCGCGAAGCCGTAGATCAGCGCCAGCCGGTCCAGGCATTCGCGGAAACGCCGCGCGAAGTAATCGTTCCAGCGTTGCGTGCGGACGGCACGACGCTGCCCAACCTGATCCATGGTCAGACCCAGCACCAGCACGTCGTGCACCAGCGCGGCGCCGTCGGTGCCGAGCTCTCGTTCGATCCTGTTGAGCCGCAGCACCGCCTGGCGCTGGCTTTCGGTGACGACCTCACGCGTGCCCGTCCCATCGACATATTCGCGCGTCGTATCCACCGCCTGCGGGCCGCGCTCCGCCCGCTCCCAATCGTTCTGGAAGGCGCGGCCGCCGCGGTACTGCGCCTCGTCGATCTGATGGTGCGCGTGCAGCCGGCCAAGCGGATCGCCGCGGACCGACCGGATCGCCAGGATCTTCTCGCCGGAACCGAGCGCGAGCGGATTGTCGACTTCCACCTCCGCGATCTCGGCGTTGAACGGCACCTCCCGCGACCGCCGGTCGTAGATCTGCGCCAATTTGTAGGACTTGTTGCGTCGGGCACGAGCCACTCGGATCTCCTTGCAAGACTGAGAGTTGAACGGAGGGCGGCACCGTCAGAGCGCCGAGACCAGCTTCAGCACGACCGGGCCTGCGGCACGGGCCGCCGACGCAGCCTCGGAACGGCGCGTCAGACGGCCATGCGGCGCGCAATAGCTCGAGCCCGGCTGGCGCGGGTGGCCGCAGAAGGTGATCTCCTCACCGTCCTTGTCGCCGCCATAGGGATAGCGGCAGTCGGCCGGCTCGAGCTCGACCAATTGGATCAGGCGCGGCTGGATGCCGACACAGCGCAACTTCACCCGCGCCGCAGGCTTCATGGCGGACTTCGGCGGCAGATTGAGGCTCGGCCACGCCACCCGGCGCGGCGAAAGCAGGCTGGGTTCACCCGGCAAGGGCGGCGCGAGCGCCGGGCTCGTCATCCATTGCGGCACGATGAGCCCGAGCCGCTTGGCGCGGCCGACCACCGCGCTGCGCGTATAAGCCGTTCCAAACCTTGCGTTTATCTGTCTTCCGATCTCCGCATAAGACATGCCTTTGTGAAAATAGTCGCGAAGCGCGTCGGAGTGCTCCGACGGCCAATGGCCCGGTTCCATGCTGCTGTCCTGTGATGCGCCTCCACCCGGGAGGCGAGACGCACATTCCGTTATTCCGAATACAGAGTCAAGCCGTATTTCTGATATTCATAATTGCATCAATTCCGAATTTCGGATTACAAGAGGCGAGACGGTGCGCAATCGAGGGAATCACCATGTTGGACGTAGCAATGATCGAGCGGGGCCTGGAGAAGACGGGCAAGAGCAAGGGCGGCCTGGCTGCGGCCATGGGCGTGCGGCCCGGCGCGGTCTCGGAGATTCTCGGCGGCGAGCGCCTGGTGAAGGCCTCGGAGATCATTCCGATCATGGAATATCTCGAGCTCAATCTCGCGCCGATCATGGGGCGCGTCGGAGCCGGCGCCGTGATCGAGCCGGACTACGAACAGGTTCCGCCGGAAGGTCTCGGCGACGTCGCGTTGCCCTTCCCGATCATGGAAGAGACGATCGCATTCGAGATCGTGGGCGATTCGATGCTGCCCAAATACGAAAGCGGCGACGTGATCGTCGTCTACAAGGACCAGCGCCACCCGCTGTCGAGCTTCTACGGCGAAGAGGCAGTGGTCCGCCTCAAGACCGGCGAGCGCTATCTGAAGACCATCGAGCGGGGCAAATCTCCCTCAGTGGTCAACCTCACGAGCTTCAATGCCAAGCCGATCGTCGGCGTCAAGCTTGACTGGGTCGGGGAGATCTGCCTGTCCATGCCCAAGGGACAGCTTGAGCGGCTGCGCGCGAAGTCGGCGCGGCCGCGCAAGAAGGGCAAATGAGGGCTGCCACTTCTGATTAAAAGAAATCACACTTGACATAGTTCCGATTTTCGGAAATAATCTGCCGCGTCCCGACCATGGGGCGCGGCAGGGTCGTTTCATGCAATACTTCGTCGTGATGATCGATTATGGACGGCGGGGCCGCGAGGCGGTCGTCGATCCCGAAATCACCCGGCGCGAGGTCATTTCCCGCCTCGCCTCGGGTGAGTATCGGAACGTCTCGTTCATCCACGAGATCGTGGAGAACTCGGTCGAAGATGTCACCGCGGCCATCCTGGCCGAGGCGGCCCTCCCACAGATCGAGCCCGAGGACGTCGATCTCCAGGCAATCCGCCTCGACCACATCCACGACCTGCGCAAGCACGAGAGGACGTGACTCAGGCCTAGAGCATGATCCAGACCTGAAGGGCCGCGTTAGCGCAAAGTGTGCAGCGGTTTTCCGAAACGATCATGATCAATCAACAGCCTAAAGCGCGATGACGTGACGATTCATCCTAATCGCATCGCGCTTTAGGGCGCGCCACCGTCCCGTTGGGCATTACACCAGGAGAACGGTCGATCCCGTGGTCTTGCGTGCCGCAAGATCGGCATGCGCCTTGGCGGCGTCCTTTAGCGGGTAGGTCTGGTGCACCTCGATCTTGACCGCGCCGGACTTGACGACGTCGAACAGCTCATTCGCCATCGCCACCAGATTTTCGCGCTTGGCGGCGTAGGTAAACAGCGTCGGACGCGTGACGTAGAGCGAGCCCTTCTGGGCGAGCAGGCCAAGATTAAGCGGCTCCACCGCGCCGGAGGACTGGCCGAACAGCGCGGCGACGCCGAGCGGGGCGAGGCAATCCAGCGATTTCAGGAACGTGTCCTTGCCGACGGAGTCGTAAACCACTGGCACTTTCTTGCCGCCGGTGATCTCGTCGACCCGCTTCACGAAATCTTCCCTTGTATAGATGATGACATGGTCGCAGCCATGCGCCTTGGCGAGCTTCGCCTTCTCGTCGTTGCTGACGGTGCCGATCACGGTCGCGCCGAGATGCTTGGCCCACTGGCTCAAGATCAGGCCGACACCGCCGGCGGCCGCATGCAGCAGGATGGTATCGCCGGCTTTCACCCGATAGGTCTGGCGGATCAGATATTGCGTGGTGAGCCCCTTGAGCATCATCGCCGCCGCCGTCTTGTCGTCGACGCCGTCGGGCAATTTCAACAGCCGGTCGGCGGGGATCAGCCGCGCCTCCGCATACGCCCCGAGCGGCGAGGCGCCATAAGCGACGCGATCGCCCGGCTTCAGATCGCTGACGCCAGGCCCGACCTCTTCGACGACGCCAGCCGCCTCGCTGCCGAGCCCGCTCGGCAGTTGCGCCGGATAGAGGCCGGAACGGTTATAGATGTCGACGAAATTGAGGCCGACCGCGGTGTGGCGGATGCGCGCCTCGCCGGGCCCAGGTTTGCCGACGCTGACCTCCTCCCAGACCAGGACTTCCGGACCGCCGGTTTTGTGAAAGCGAATGGCATGCGTCATGGGCGTGCTCCTTTATCGTTGAAATGAAAGTTCGAACACCGGATCGGCCTGTGAAATAGGCATTTGGTCCGCCCGTTACAGTATAGAAGCCGTAACAAGAATGTCACAGCGAACCACAAACAGCCGCCGTTCCGCCTCCGTTCGAAAGAGTTGATGAGGGCCCCGCGGCGACCCGCAGTAGCCTTGCGCGGGGTTTGATGGTCGCCTGCGAAGGAGAGCCGAGATGCCAGCTTACGTTCAGCATCATCAGGACGTCGAAATCGCGCCAGTGAATTGCCCTACCTGTATGGGGTTCCTGCCGATGTATGTGCGCGAGGTCGAGCCGCATTGGAGCCTAGCCAAGATCGACTTCGTCTATGAATGCGCCGATTGCGGCGCCGAGCTGAGGCAGACGATCCGCAAGCCGGAGCTGCTGCGGCACTGATCGCGCCAACAGCGAAGCGCTCAACTATTTGCGCTTAGCGGAAAAACGCCGTTCACGCGGGTCAGATGTCTCCCAAACGTGGCTTGTTCTTTGCCTGGAACGCAGGCAGAACAAGCCTCAAGCAAGACCTTTGGGAGCGCCCTTTCGTGGCTGATCAGAAGGCCTCGACCTCGATCGAGGCAGTGGAGAGCGGCCTCGCCGCGCAGGGCTACATCGCGAGCCGGCAGATCGCGACTGCCGTCTATTTGTCGCAGCAGATCGAGAAGCCGATCCTGGTCGAGGGCCCCGCGGGCGTCGGCAAGACCGAGCTCGCCAAGGCGATCGCGGCTTGGCGCGGCATGAAGATGATCCGCCTGCAATGCTATGAGGGCCTCGACGAGGCCAAGGCGCTCTACGAGTGGAAATACGCCAAGCAGCTTCTCTACACGCAGATCCTCAAGGACAAGCTCGGCGAGGTTCTCGGCGGCGCGCAGACGCTGCATGCCGCGCTCGACCAGCTCCACGATTTCGGCGACGTGTTCTTCTCCAAGGAATTCGTCGAGCCGCGGCCGCTGCTCCAGGCGCTTGAGCAGCCGGGCGGCTGCGTGCTCCTGATCGACGAGATCGACAAGTCGGACGCCGAATTCGAATCGCTGCTGCTGGAAATCCTGTCCGACTTCCAGGTCACGATCCCCGAGCTCGGAACCGTTTCGGCGATCACGCCGCCGACGGTGATCCTCACCTCCAACAGCGAGCGCGACCTCGGCGATGCCCTGAAGCGACGCTGCCTGCATCTGCATATCGGCTTTCCCGAGCAGCGGCTCGAGGAGCGCATCGTCGAAAGCCGTGTGCCCGGCATCTCGCAGACGCTGCGCCGGCAGATGGTCGGCTTCATCCACGAGATCCGCTCGCTGGATCTGAAGAAGCTGCCCTCGGTCAGCGAGACCATCGACTGGGCGCGTGTGCTGGTACTGCTCCAGGCTTCCGAACTCGATACTGAGATCGTCAAGGACACGCTCAACGTGCTCCTGAAATACGAAGCCGACATCGAGGCCGCGACGCCGCAGGTGACGACCTTCATTGCCAAGGCGGCCCGGTCCAACGTCTTCGGTTGACGCCGATGCGCGAAAATCTCCATCGCTTCTTTCGGGCGGCACGCGGGGCTGGCGTTCACGTCTCGCCGGCCGAAAGCATCGATGCGATGCGCGCCGTCGCGCAGGTCGGCATCTCCGACCGCGCCGTGCTACGCGATGCGCTGCTGCTGACGCTCGCCAAGTCGCAGGACGAGAAGCTCGCGCTCGGCGACTGCTTTGATCTGTTCTTCAGCCAGCCGGAGCCGCGACAGGAGCAGCCTGAGGCTGCCGGCGAAGACGATGCTGCGCAAGGCGAGGATCAGCCGCCCTCCGCCGGCTCGGCGAGCGAGGCGGGCGAAGGTCAGCCTTCCCAGGGCCTGGGTCCCTTGGCGCAGATGCTATTGTCGCAGGATCGCAACGCGATCGCTGCCGCGATTGCCAGCGCCTCCGGCGCGGCCTCCCTGTCCGACATCCGCTACTCCACCCAGCGCGGCATATTCTCCAGCCGCATCCTCGACGCCATGGGCCTCCAGCGCCTGCGCGACGATCTCGACCAACTGACCGCGACCAACCCGTCGCTGGCCGAGCGCCTGCGCGCCGCGCTCGATGCCTTGCGCGAAGCCGTGCGCGATACGGTCTCGCAAGGGCTCGCACTCTATGCCCGCGAGGAGGCCGAGAACCTCCGCAACGAGATCCTGCGCAACGCGCCGCTTGCCCGCATCGAGCGGCGCCAGGTCGCCGAGATGCGTGCCCTCATCCGCCAGATCGCACGCCGGCTGCGCGAGCGCTATTCCAAGCCGCGCAAGCGCCAGCGCCGCGGCCATCTCGACGTTCGCCGCACGCTCCGCCGCAACGCAGCCTGGGGCGGCGTGCCCTTCCTCACGGCATGGAAGCGCAAGCATCGCGACAGGCCGAAGATCGTCGCGCTGTGCGACGTCTCGGGCTCCGTTGCGCAAGTCTCGGACTTCTTCCTGCTGCTGATCCACTCGCTGCACGAGGTGGTCGACGACGTCCGCTCCTTCGCCTTCTCTTCGCACCTGATCGAGGTCAGCGAGATCCTGGAGACGAAGTCGCCGGAGGAGGCGATGTCCGAGATCATGTCCAAGGTCGGTTTCGGCTCGTCGGATTACGGCGCCTCGCTGGTCGATTTCGAGAAGGAGTTCATGAGCGCGCTGACGCCGCAGACCACGGTGATCGTGCTCGGCGATGCCCGCAGCAACAATCTCGACCCACGCGCCGACATTTTGCGCCGGATCTCCGAGCGTTCGAAGCGGTTGGTCTGGCTCAATCCCGAGGGGCGGCTCGCCTGGGGCTTTGGCGATTCCGAGATGCCGCGCTACGCAACCTTTTGCAGCGTCGTGCGCCAATGCGCCACCGCGCAACAGCTCGAACGCGCTGTTTCCGATATTGTGGCGACTTATCAATAAGCAATAACAGCCGCCTCCGTCAGGCGGCGTTCAGCTCGGCCTGATTGCATTCCCGAAAGTGACGCGCGATTTCGTCGAGCGCGCGCTGCTCCCATTCTTCTGCCTGCGCCAGCCAGAACGGCCGGCGCTTCGAATCGAGCGCCGCGCGCTCTCGGCAAAGGAATTCCTGCCTGCGAATTTCCACCAGCCTGTTCATGCACTCCACTCCGGCCGTGTGAAGCCATTCCCCGCAGGCCAAGGTAACAGAGTCCTCAATCTCCCGCCTCATCATTTCTGTGCATATCGCGACGCCAAATAGGACAGTGATGCTTGCCGTGCACTGCGGCAGCTCGCATCGCAACATCAAGTGCGGATCATCAATTAGTGATCGGAGAACGTGACGGTAGTCGTGCACTAACGACGTTAACTCTTGTGGCGCAACGAAGTGCCGCAATTTGTGAAGAGATGTTCTAAACAGCTGACCGAATTCCCGACTCATTGTCGTCGCATGGTCTTCATGCGGCGCCGCTAACAGGGGCACGCGAACCGGACGATCGGCTGAGGCACCATGAGCAACGATTTCGAGTTTGATCTATCGACCGACCAGTGGGAAGCGCTAAAGGCGCTTCGCAACCCGGTGTCGAACGGTCGCCTCGCGAAGGCCTATCTCGTCGAAAGCCTCGCCAAGCTCGGCCTCGTTGTCATGAATGACGGCGTGCCTGCGATAACATCCACAGGACGCAAGGTGCTGGTGCGCGGCTCATGCCGGCTGCTCGATCTCGTGGCGTGACGAGATCGCCTGCTGCCGCGTAACTGCGCCATCGCCTGAAAAATAACCTTTAGCTCTTCATCGAAATCGGATTTGCTTCTTGCGACAAGATCTGGCGCGCAACGACGCTGCGCCAGACAGGCAAGGGAGCTGATCATGAACGGGCTTGGCGGGCTGAACAAATCCCCCAACGGTGTGGTTATCGGACTTGTGCAGCTGCAGCTGCCTAGCGTGGTGAGCGCGGCCGATCTCGCCAGGCAGACCGAGCGCATCGTCTGGATGGTCGGCAAGGCCCGCCGCAATCTCTCCACCATGGATCTGGTGGTCTTCCCCGAATACTCGCTGCACGGCCTGTCGATGGACACCAATCCGGAGATCATGTGTCGGCTTGACGGACCGGAGGTTGCGGCCTTCAAGCAGGCCTGTGTCGATAACAAGATCTGGGGCTGCTTCTCCATCATGGAGTTCAACCCGCATGGCAATCCCTACAACTCGGGCCTGATCATCGACGATCACGGCGAGATCAAGCTCTACTATCGCAAACTTCATCCCTGGATTCCGGTCGAGCCGTGGGAGCCCGGCGACATCGGCATTCCCGTGATCGAGGGACCGAAGGGCGCGAAGATCGCGCTGATCATCTGCCATGACGGCATGTTCCCGGAGATGGCACGGGAATGCGCCTACAAAGGCGCGGAGATCATGATCCGCACCGCCGGCTACACCGCGCCGATCCGCGAAGCCTGGCGCTTCACCAACCAGGCCAATTCGTTTCAGAATCTGATGATCACCGCAAATGTCTGCATGTGCGGCTCGGACGGCTCGTTCGATTCCATGGGCGAAGGCATGATCATCAATTTCGACGGCACGGTCCTGGCGCATGGTACGACCGGCCGTGCCGACGAGATCATCACCGCAGAGGTCCGGCCGGATCTCGTGCGCGAAGCCCGCATCAACTGGGGCGTCGAAAACAACATCTACCAGCTCTGGCACCGCGGCTATGTCGCGGTGAAGGGCGGCGCGATGGACTGCCCCTACACCTTCATGCAGGACATGGTCGCCGGCACCTTCCGATTGCCGTGGGAAAATCAGGTCAAGGTCACCGACGGCACCTCGTGCGGCTTCCCGGCCCCGACGCGGATGTTCGGCAAGACGGCGAAGGCGGCGGAATAAGCCGGTTTCTCGGGTGAAACCGCGACAATCTGGCACCGTGGCCTGCGCGCTCGGCAACCTCGTCGGCAATTGCGTCGCAACCGTCGTGGTCGCGGCCCGGGAAGGCGATCTCGACCGGCCAAGGCGGCCAAGGTGCTGGAGGGCGGCGAGGTGGTCGACGTGACGGCGGGATAGAGGTTCGGCGATCAATCGTTCCACTGGAGGAGTGGCGTGCCGTAGGCCCTCCTCCAGACCGACAGAAAGCGCGGAAACCACGAGTGGGCCACGGCACCCTTATAGGCCCAGGTGCGATACTTCAGACCTTGCTCCGAAATCAGCTCCTGATAGCCGCCGTGGAGTTCGGTCGCGGCGCGAATGTCCTTCAGGATTCCTTGCGCGCAGGCCCGATAGGTATCGCCACCCGAGAACTCATCGTAATCCAGCATGCGGTCGGCAAATTCGACGTTGAACGTCGGCCAGGAGGAACGCCCCTGATATGCGGGAGCTGCAATCTTGTGGATCATCTTGGTCCGCGGGTTGTCCGCCGAAACCAGGAAGTGGAACGTGCTCGGAATGCGAAACCGTGGCTCGGCGATGATCACATCCGTCGTGGCCGCGAACAGCGCGCGCTCGCTCGCCTCGCTCATATCCCAGAAGCCGCGATGCACGCTGACGAAATCCAATGCGACCGACGATGCCGGTGAGCTCGCCGGGCCGTCCAGGGAATGCCTGATGTAGCCGTTCTTGCCGAAGAGGCGGAGCAGATCCCTCTTGTACTGCGCAAGGTCGCGCCCGAGCAGCCGCTTCAGCTCGTTCTCGCCGACGATCCCGAGCTGCACGCCCCACACGAAGGTCGTGCAGACGCAGGCATTGGTGACGAAACGCCGGCGCTCGGCGCGGGTATCCGTCGCCGCGGAGCGCGGGCCGTTGGCGTCGCACAGCAAATATCTGGTGCCGTCAGCGTCGAAGGACTCCAGCTCGCTCGCAAGCTTCAGGATCGCGCGCTTCAGGTCTCCGCCATATTCGGCCAGCAACAAGCGGCCGGCGTGCGCGCATTGCGACATCTCAAGGTAAGACGACGCCCTCTCCTCGGCAGAGATCATCTGCTGCAGACCGGCGAGAATGCCGAGCAGCGTATCCGAGGGTCGCGAAAAATAGTTCACGCCGAGATACCGGCCGCGCCCGGCCGGTACGATGGTCGTGGTGACCACGTCGGCGCGAACGGCCTCCAGCAGCAGGCGCACGCTCTTCTCGAGCAGACGGACCCGTCGCACGGCGTCCTGCGCATCCATGATGGTTTCAGGATCGAGAACGTCGGGATAGAACCAGGCGAAGTCGCGGGGGTAATAGGCCGAGGCGTGCGGTGCGCCGGTGACGAGGAAGGCCTCGGTCACCGAAAAGGCGCTGTCCATCGAGTGCCGATAGAGGTCCTCGATCGCCGACAACGAATGATGCGATTGTCTCAGGAATCGATCACCGAGGAAATTGACCGCCTGAAGGGCGTTGGCGACGAAGGTCGCAGCCATCCCCTGATAGAACCGGTTTTCACGATGTGATGGAAAAGAGATGTCGCTGTTCATGTCCGTCAATCGGCTGATTGTCTCGTGACCCTCGTGATGATGGCCACCATCTTAAACATGACTGATTCGTATCTCTACCCGGTGACTTGCGGGTTCGTGACGCTCGCCTACGCCTTGCGCGGCCCGAAATTCTCGATCACCCGCAGCAGCACACGCGCGCCGGCGTCGGCATCGGCGAGCTCGACATGCTCGTCCGGGTGATGGCTGATGCCGCCGCGGCAGCGGACGAAGATCATGCCGACATCGGCAATGTCGATCATCGCCATGCCGTCGTGCCCTGCCCCGCTCGGCAGCTCGAACACGGAGAAGCCTTCGGCTTCGATCGCTTGCGCGATCTGCTGCTTGAGCCAGGGCGCGCAGGGCGCGGTGCGGTTCTCGTGGGTAACGTCGAGCTGAAGCGCCAGCTGTCGCCGCTTGGCGATCGCCTCGATCTGGCGGACGACATCGGCCACCGCGCGCTTGCGATGCATGTCGGTCGGCGCGCGCATGTCGATGGTGAAGGATACCTCACCCGGAATGACGTTGGTCGCGCCGGGCCTCGCCTGGATGTAGCCCACGGTGCCGACGAGGCCGCCCTCGTCGGTGCGGCAAAATTGCTCGATCGCATTGATGCATTCGGCCGCGCCGGCGAGCGCATCTCGGCGCAGCGCCATCGGCACGGTGCCGGCGTGACCGGCCATACCGGTGAGCCGGGCCGCAAGGCGCGTGGCCCCGGCAATGGCGGTGACGACGCCCACCGGCAGGTTCTGCGCTTCCAGCACCGGCCCCTGCTCGATGTGCAATTCGAGATAGGCAAGCAGCTCGCGCCGCGCGCGCGCGGCCGCACCGATATGGTCGGGATCGAGGCCGAACTGCACGAGCGCCTCGCGCATCGACACGCCGTCGCGGTCGCGCGTGTTCAGGATACTCTCATCGAAGGTGCCGGCCACCGCACGGCTGCCGAGCAAGGTCGAAGCGAACCGCACCCCCTCCTCGTCGGCAAAGCCGATCACCTCGATCGCAAATGGCAGGCGCTTGCCGCGGCGGTTGAGATCGGCGACGCAAGAGATCGCGGTGATCACACCCAGCGGTCCATCCCATTTGCCGGCATCGCGCACGGTGTCGTAATGCGAGCCGAGCATCAGGCAGGGCATGCCCGGCCGGTCGCCTTCGTACCGTCCGCAGACATTGCCGATGGCATCGAGATGGGCGCTCATGCCGGCCTCGCGCATCCATCCCATGATGAGGTCCGCGGCCTTGCGCAGCTCCTTGCTGAGGAAGATGCGGGTGAGCTTCTCGGGCTCTTCCGAGATCGCGCCGAGCTCGTTGATCCGGCGAACGATCTCATTGCCGAGCGATGCATCGTGAACGGTACCAGCGCCCATCTCGGCGAGCTTTCCATCTTCTGAGGACACGGCGGTCCTGACGACAATCGATACAAGTTCGGTGCCAGCGGACATCCTCCGGCGCCGTCCCAGTCAGCGCGTGGTTAGCATGAATGCGCCTTGCCGGCCGACCGTCCAACGCCGGTCATGCACATGCGCGAGCAGGTTCTCGCTGCTCAACTCCGCTGCATACAATATTTTGATATTGCCTAGAAATTAGTCTGCCATTTTCCTCGCCAAGTTCAGAGCACACATTATCCCATATTAATTTCAAGTACTTATAACGAATTGCACGCTTCATAGTCTCTGGCACGAAGCTTGCGACATCTGATCCCGGCTCCGCCAAGCCGGCGCAGCCGTGAGATCAAGGCGGGGCATCCGCCAAGGGGAGCGAGCAATGGATTCTGGCAGGATTTCACGACGTCATGTGTTGCAGGGCGGCGCGGCCCTCACCCTCGGCGCGGCAGCGGGCCTCCGCCCGGCCTTCGCGGCCGAGACCACCATCGGCTTCATCTATGTCGGCTCGCGCGACGACTACGGCTACAACCAGGCGCACGCGCAGGGCGCGGCGGCGCTGAAGAAGATTCCCGGCCTCAAGGTGGTCGAGGAGGAGAAGGTGCCGGAGACCGACGCGGTCGAGAAGACGATCGAGTCCATGATCAATCTCGATGGCGCCACCCTGCTCTTCCCGACCTCGTTCGGGTACTACAATCCGCACATGATCAAGATGGCCAACAAGTACCCGAAGCTCCGCTTCGAGCATTGCGGCGGCCTCTGGAGCGAGAAGGACCCCAAGAACGCCGGCAGCTATTTCGGCTATATCGACGAGGCTCAGTACATCTCCGGCATCGTCGCCAGCCTGACATCGAAGAGCAGCAAGCTCGGCTTTGTCGCGGCCAAGCCGATCCCTCAAGTGCTGCGCAACATCAACGCCTTCACGCTTGGCGCCAAGTCCGTCAATCCAAAGGCCACCACGCAGGTGATCTTCACCGGCGACTGGTCGATGCCGGTCAAGGAGGCCGAAGCCACCAACAGCCTGATCGATCAGGGCGTGGACGTGCTCACCTGCCACGTCGATGGGCCCAAGACCATGGTCGAGAACGCGGCGCGGCGCGGCGCCTTCGTCTGCGGCTATCACACCAACCAGTCGGCGTTGGCACCCAAGGCCTATCTCACCGGCGCGGAGTGGAACTGGGAAGCGCTCTATCCGAAGTTCGTCAAGATGATCGCCTCCGGCGAAGGCATCCCGAATTTCTACCGCGGCGGCCTGAAGGAAGAGATCGTCAAGACCTCGCCCTATGCCGAAGCGGTCTCGGCCGAAGCGCGCAAGGCGGCCGACGCGGCCAAGGCAAAATTCCTGTCGGCAGAAGGCTTCGCCATCTTCAAGGGTGGGCTGGTCGACAACAAGGGCAAGACGGTGATCCCTGCCGGTACCGACCGCGGCCAGAAGGATCCTGAACTGGAGAAGATGGACTACCTGGTCGAGGGCGTGCTCGGAGCCACTTCGTGACGACGGAAGCGGCGGATTCCACGGACGCGGTCGGGACAGTCGCCCCGGCCGCCGATCCCGGTTTCCTCCAGCGTCACGGCGGCACGATCGAATATGTCCTGATCCCGGGCGCGGCGCTGGTCGGCGCGCTCGCGGTGTTCGGCATCTTCGTCGCGATGTTCGGCAAGAATCCGCTCGATCTCTATTTCTACATGTATTACGGCGCGTTCGGCACCTGGTTCTCCTGGCAGAACACGCTGACGCGCGCAGCGCCCCTGATCCTCACCGCACTCTGTACCGCGCTGCCGGCGCAGCTCGGCATGGTCATCATCGGTGGCGAAGGCGCGCTGCTGATCGGCGCGTTGTCGGCAACCAGCGCCGCACTCGCGCTTCAGGGCATGCCGCCGCTCGTCGTCCAGATCGCCATGGTCTGCGCCGGCGTGATCGGCGGCGGGCTGTGGATCATGCTCGCGGGTGGCTTGCGGCAATATCGCGGCGTCAACGAGACCATCTCGAGCCTGCTGCTCGTCTACATTGCGCTCGCGATCCTCAACCATCTCGTCGAGGGGCTGATGCGCGATCCCGCCAGCCTCAACAAGCCGTCCACCCGCGAGATCGGCGCCGCCAACATGATCGGCTCCATTCCCGGCACCGACGTGCATTGGGGCCTCGTGTTCGGCCTGGTCGCTGCCATCGCCTCCTACATCCTGATCTATCACACTGTGTTCGGCTTCGCCGCGCGCGTGGCGGGCGGCAACATCCGTGCTGCGAAGATCGTCGGTCTCGGCGTCGACAAGCTGATCCTGACCGTCTGCTTCCTTGCCGGCGGCGCGGCTGGCCTCGCCGGCATGGTCGAGGTCGCCGCCGTGCAGGGACGCACCAACGCCAACCTCGCCGCCGGCTACGGCTTCACCGGCATTCTCGTCGCCTTTCTGGCGCGGCAGAATCCGCTCGCCATCATTCCCGTCGCGATCCTGCTCGGCGGCATCAGCGCCAGCGGCGGCCTGCTGCAACGCCGCCTGGGGCTGCCCGATGCGTCCGTGCTGGTGCTGCAGGGCATCATCTTCGTCTTCGTTCTCGCCAGCGATGCGCTCTACGGCCGCATCGGATTCCTGAAGGGAAAATCCTGAGATGGCAGACGGATCGATTGGCCTCTGGACCGTCCCGCTCGCCGTCCTCGGCGGCGCCATTCGCGTCTCCACCCCCTTCCTGTTCGTGAGCCTGGGCGAATGCATTACCGAGCGCGCGGGCCGCATCAATCTCGGCCTGGAAGGCACGCTGGTGATGGGCGCGATGAGCGCCTATGGCATCTCCTATCTCACCGGCTCTCCGTGGCTCGGGGTGCTTGCCGCCGGCATCACCGGCGCGCTGCTGGGTGCGCTGCATGCCGGCATTTGCTCGCTGCCGCGCGTCAACGACGTTGCCGTGGGCATCGCCTTGATGCTGTTCGGCACTGGCCTTGCGTTCTATCTCGGCAAGCCGCTGATCGAGCCGACAGCGCCGCGGCTGCCCGCCGTCGACTTCGGCTGGTGGAGCGGCATCCCGCAAGTCCAGGCAGCGCTGCGCATCAACGTGCTGTTCCTGATCGGCGTGGCGCTGGCCCCAATCCTCTATTGGGCCTTCCGCACCACCCGCTGGGGCTTGCTCATCCGCACCGCCGGCGAGAGCGCGGATGCCGCACGCGCGATGGGCCATTCCGTGCTGCTGATCCGCCTGCGCGCCACCATGGCCGGTGGTTTCCTCGCGGGCATCGGCGGCTCGTTTCTGTCCCTGTTCTACCCCGGAAGCTGGAACGAGGGCCTTTCCTCGGGCCAGGGCATCACCGCCGTGGCGCTCGTGATCTTCGCGCGCTGGGATCCCCTGCTCTGCCTGTGGGCCTCGCTCGCCTTCGGCGGCGCGGCGGCGCTGGGTCCGGCGCTGCAATCGGTCGGCGTCACCTCTGGCTATCACCTATTCAACGCCGCGCCCTACATCCTGACGCTGGCGATCATGATCATCACCTGCTCGCCGAAGCGGACACTGACCGGCGCGCCCGCCGAACTCTCGATCACACGGTAACACGCACGAGGTCGTCCATGCCCGAGCGCTACATCAAGTCCGAGCCCTATGCCTGGCCCTACAATGGTGATCTCCGCCCCGAGAACACCGCGCTGATCATCATCGACATGCAGACCGATTTCTGCGGCGTCGGCGGCTATGTCGACAAGATGGGCTACGACCTCTCGCTGACACGGGCACCGATCGAGCCGATCAAGCGGCTGCTCGCAGTGATGCGCAAGCAAGGCTTCCATATCATCCATACCCGCGAGGGCCACCGCCCCGATCTCTCCGACCTGCCCGCCAACAAACGCTGGCGCTCGCGCCAAATCGGCGCCGGCATCGGCGATCCCGGCCCGTGCGGACGCATCCTGGTGCGCGGCGAGCCCGGCTGGGACATCATCGAAGAACTCGCGCCGCTACCGGGCGAGCCGATCATCGACAAGCCCGGCAAGGGCTCGTTCTGCGCCACTGATCTGGAGCTGATCCTGCGCGTGCGCGGCATCGAGAACATCGTGCTGACCGGGATCACGACCGACGTCTGCGTCCACACCACGATGCGCGAGGCCAACGACCGCGGCTTCGAATGCGTCCTGCTGCACGATTGCTGCGGCGCGACCGACAAGAGCAACCACGACCACGCGCTGAAGATGATCAAGATGCAGGGCGGCGTGTTCGGCGCAGTCTCGACCTCTGATGCCTTCATCGGAGCGATTTCGTGATCATCGGCGAAACGCCGCCGCCATCGGGCGCCTTCGGCGTCGATGCCATCGCCATGACCATGCGCTTCGGCGACTTCCTGGCGCTGGACAATGTCGAGCTGAAGGTGCGGCCGGGCTCGTTCCATGCGCTGCTCGGCGAGAATGGCGCCGGCAAATCCACCCTCGTCAAATGCATCATGGGCTACTACCACGCGACCGAAGGCGACATTCTCGTCGGCGGCCGCGAGCAGGCGATCGCCAACCCGAAGGATGCCCACGCGCTCGGCCTCGGCATGGTCTATCAGCATTTTACGCTGGTGCCGGCGATGACCGTTGCCGAAAATCTCGTGCTGGCGCGCGACGACGTGCCGGCCGTGGTGAACTGGCCGAAGGAGATGAAGGAGCTGGAGGCGTTCTTGGGCCGCATGCCCTTCAAGGTACCGCTCTCCGCAAAGGTCTCCGACATCTCTGCCGGCGAACGGCAGAAGTGCGAGATCCTCAAGCAGCTCTATCTGAAGCGACGCTTCCTGATCCTGGACGAGCCGACCTCGGTGCTGACCCCGGCGGAAGCCGACGAGGTGCTCGGCATGCTCCGCGACATGGTTGTGGAGGGCGAGCTGACCATCCTGATGATCACGCACAAGTTCCGCGAGGTCATGGCGTTTGCCGATGACGTCACCATCCTGCGCCGCGGCAAGCTCGCTGGAGCCGGCAAGGTTTCCGAGCTGACGCCGGACGCGATGGCCCGCACCATGATCGGTGCCGAGGAGTTGACGGTGCAGCCGCCGCGCACCGGCGAAGCCGGTCAGGCCAGGCTGGAGCTCCAAAAGCTCCGCGCCCTGGACGATGCGGGCGCCGTTGCCGTGCACGATGTCTCGCTCACCGTTCGCGCCGGCGAGATCGTCGGCATCGCCGGCGTTTCCGGGAATGGCCAGCGCCAGCTCGTCGAGGTGCTGGCCGGCCAGCGCGAGGCCGAAAGCGGGGAGGTGCGCGTCGCCGGCGATCCCTATCACGCAAGCCGCGAGGAGATGCGGCGGCACAGGATGTCGCTGCTGCCCGAGGAGCCGCTGAAGAATGCCTGCGTCGGCGGCATGAGCGTCGCCGACAACATCGCCTTCCGAGAATTCGACCGCGCACCCTTTGCAAGTGGCGGCTGGTGGCTCAATCGTAGCGCCTTCCGGAGCGACGCAAGGAAGAAGATCGGCCAGTACAAGATCAAGACCCGCACGCCCGATACGCCGATCTCGGCGCTATCGGGCGGCAACGTACAGCGGGCTGTGCTGGCCCGCGAGCTCGGCGGCGACGTCGAGGTGCTGATCGCCGCCAATCCCTGCTTCGGCCTCGATTTCGCGGCGGTGGCGCAGATCCATGCCGAGATCATGGCCGCGCGCAACCGCGGCGCCGCCGTCCTGCTCGTCAGCGAGGACCTCGACGAGTTGCTCGAACTGTCGGATAGGCTCGTGGTGATGTTCCACGGCGAATTCGTGTATGAAGCGCGGACCAGCGAAGCCGATCTCACGGTGGTCGGCCGCCACATGGCAGGGCACTGAACGGAGGATCGATGGGCGACGCATCAGGGCGGGACGAGCACTTTCTGCGCCTGTCTTTCGCGGTCGCCGGCCGTTCCCTCACCCATGGCAACCACCCCTTCGGCTGCATCGTCGTCGATGCCGACGGCAAGGTGCTGATCGAGACTGAGAACGGCTACATGCCGGATCGCGACGGCACCGCGCATGCCGAGCGGCTCGCAGCCACCCAGGCCTGCCGTACACTCGATCGAGAGGTGCTGGCGAAGGCCACGCTCTATTCCTCAGCCGAACCCTGCGCGATGTGTGCCGGCGCGATCTACTGGGCCGGTATCGGCCGTGTCGTCTATGGCCTCAGCGAGCATCGCCTGCGCGGCATCACCGGCAACCATCCGGAAAATCCGACGCTCAACCTGCCATGCCGCGAGGTCTTTGCCAGCGGCCAGCGGCCGACGGAGGTCGTCGGCCCACTGCTCGAAGACGAAGCCGAAGCGCTGCATGTCGGCGTTTGGACGAAGTAGCAGCACATCCCCTGCATAGCAGGTTCCGATTCCCCTTGGATCGTCACAAATTTGCAACACGCATCGCCCGACGCGATCGCTTCCCCGCCGTCCGGGGCTGCTTGCGGGGTATGATCGCTCGCAAATCGACGACGAGCGCTGGGCCGAGAGCCTGCCGACGCGTTGAGCAAGGGATGATGCTTTTTCACATCTTACGCCGGGGTTCAAACTGGCCCAGTATTGAGGCACTTCACCCATGCAAGCGTATCAGCGAATGTTAGATCCGACGCCCAACGGCCAGCATTCAGGCGAGTCCCCGCTCCTGAGGACCATCGGGCTCACCAAACGTTATGGCGATTTCCTCGCCAACGATTGCATCGATATCGAGATCCGGCCGAGGGAAATCCACGCCCTGCTGGGCGAGAACGGCGCCGGCAAGTCGACGCTGGTCAAGGCGATCTACGGACTGATCCAGCCCAGCGCCGGCGAGATTCACTGGCAGGGCGAGCGGATCGTGCTGTCCGGTCCGTCCGAAGCGCGCATCCGCGGCATCGGCATGGTGTTCCAGCACTTCTCGCTGTTCGACAATCTCACGGTTGCCGAGAACGTCGCGCTCGGCCTCGACGGCAAGGAATCCTTCAAGGACATGTCGGCCCGGCTGGAACAGGTGTCGAAGACTTACGGTCTGCCGCTCGATCCCAGGCGTGAGGTGTGGCAACTCTCCGTCGGCGAGCGTCAGCGCATCGAGATCGTCCGCGCCCTGATGCAGGATCCGAAATTCCTGATCCTGGACGAGCCCACCGCGGTGCTGACGCCGCAGGAGGCTGACCAGCTCTTCATCGTGCTGGATCGCCTCAAGGCCGAGGGCCGCGCCATCCTCTATATCAGCCACAAGCTGGAGGAGGTGAAGCGGCTCTGCGACACCGCGACGATCCTGCGCGGCGGCAGGAAGGTCGAGACCTGCAACCCTCGGCTCGAAACCGCCGCCTCGCTTGCGCGGATGATGGTCGGCGGCGAGATCAAGGAGGTGACGGGCGCATCCGGCCGCAAGACCACCGTGCCGCGGCTCGTCGTCAACGATCTCTCGCTGGCTCCCGTCGAAGCGTACGGCGTACGGCTCGAGCACATCTCATTCGAGCTGAAGGGCGGCGAGATTCTCGGCATCGCCGGCGTCGCCGGTAACGGCCAGGACGAATTGTTCGCAGCGCTCTCCGGCGAGCGCCTCGCGAAGGCCCCCGGGACGGTGGTGATCGAGGGCATCGCCGCCGGTCACCTTTCGATCACCCAGCGGCGCAAGCTGGGGGCGGCCTTCGTTCCCGAGGAGCGACTCGGCCACGGCACCGCGCCGCGGATGAGACTGTCTGAGAACGCGCTGCTCACCGGCCATGCCGCCAGCGGCATGGTCCATCGCGGCTTCATCGATACGGCGGCCACGCTGAGAACGGTCGACCGCGCCACCGAAGCCTTCGACGTCCGCAAGGCCAAGCGCGATCCCGAGGCCGGCAGCCTGTCCGGCGGCAATCTGCAGAAGTTCATCGTGGGACGTGAGATCCTGCGCAATCCCGCGGTACTGGTGGTGAGCCAGCCGACCTGGGGCGTCGATGCCGGCGCCGCCGCCGTCATCCGTCAGGCGCTGCTTGATCTCGCCACCGCAGGCGCCGCGGTACTCGTGACCAGCCAGGATCTCGACGAGCTCGCCGAGATTGCCGACCGCATCGCCGTGATGTTCCACGGCAAGCTGTCGGCTCCGCTCTCGGCACGCGAAGCAAGCCGCGAGAAGCTGGGCCTTCTGATGGGCGGCAGCAGCCTGCAGCCAAAGGAGATCGCGCATGCAGCTGGTGCTTGAGAAGCGTGCCGAGCGCTCCGGCACGATCGCGCTGGTGTCCCCCCTGATCGCGATTGGCCTCACGATCGTGACCATGGTCATCCTGTTCGCGATCCTCGGCAAGAATCCACTGCTTGCCCTGCACGCCTATTTCATTGCGCCCCTCACCGATGGCTATTCGCTCCAGGAGATCGCGGTGAAGGCGACGCCGCTGGTGATGATCGCGATCGGCCTGTCGCTGTGCTATCTCGCCAACGCCTGGAACATCGGCGCCGAAGGGCAATTCCTGATCGGCGCAGTCGCGGGAAGCTGGATCGCGGTGAAGACGCAAGGTACTGATGCCGGCGCCTGGGTGCTGCCGGCCATGCTCGTCCTCGCCGCCGCTGCGGGCGCGCTCTATGCGCTGATCCCGGCGATCTGCAAGGTGAAATTCGGCGCCAGCGAGATCCTGACCAGCCTGATGCTGGTCTATGTCGCCGACCTCTTCCTCGACTATCTCGTGCGCGGCCCCTGGCGCGATCCGCACGGCTTCAATTTCCCGACCACGGCCGAGTTCGATCCGGTAGCGACCGTGCCGTTGCTGATCGAAGGCGGCCGGCTGCATCTCGGCTCGATCATCGCCCTGCTCGTCGTCGCGGCAGCCGCGATCCTGCTCGGGCGCACCATCAAGGGTTTCGAGATCCGCGTGGTCGGCGCTGCGCCGCGCGCCGCGCGGTTCGGCGGCTTCAACGCCAACCAGCTCATCATCCTGACCTTCGCCGTCTCCGGGGCGCTGGCGGGGCTTGCCGGCATCATCGAGGTGGCGGGTCCAGTCGGGCATCTCCAGCCCGGCATCTCGCCAGGCTACGGCTTTACCGCGATCATCGTCGCTTTCCTCGGCCGACTGAACCCGCTTGGAATATTAGTTGCAGGCCTCTTCCTCGCGTTGACCTTTATCGGCGGCGAGCAGGCGCAGATCGCGATGAAGATTCCGCTGGACGTCACCAAGGTCTTTCAGGGCATTCTGCTGTTTTACGTGCTCGCCTGCGACTCCCTCATTCTCTACCGCTTCAAGCTGGTGTTCCCGAACCGAAAGGTGGTGGCCCGTGGAGCTGGTTGAGGCCATCATCCTGGCGGTGCTTGCCGCATCGACGCCGCTGTTGATTGCGGCGACGGGCGAGCTCGTGGCCGAGCGTTCCGGCGTGCTCAATCTCGGCGTCGAGGGCATGATGATCGTCGGCGCGGCCTGTGGCTTTGCCGGCGCCTGGCTGACCGGATCGATCTTTATCGGCGCGCTGTTCGGCATCGTCGCGGGCACGCTGATGTCGCTCGTCTTCGCGCTGATGGCACTCGGGCTTGCCGTCAACCAGGTCGCAACCGGCCTCGCGCTGACCATCCTGGGTGTTGGCCTCTCGGGTCTGATCGGCGCCGGCTTCGTCGGCGAGCGCATCACGCCGGCCGTGCACCTCTCTATTCCCGTCCTGACGGATATCCCGCTGATCGGCCGCGTGCTGTTCGGCGAGAATGGCTTCGTCTATTTCTCGATCGCGCTGATCGTCGCGGTGTGGTGGTTCCTGTACCGCACACGGGCGGGATTGATCCTGCGAGCCTGCGGCGACAATCACGCTTCCGCGCATGCGCTCGGCTATCCCGTCCTGCGCATCCGCACCTTGGCCGTGATGTTCGGCGGCGCCTGCGCGGGTCTTGCGGGGGCCTATCTGCCGCTCGCCTATACGCCGTTCTTCATTCCGGGCATGACCGCCGGACGCGGCTGGATCGCGCTGGCGCTGGTGGTGTTCTCGTCCTGGCGGCCGGGCCGGCTCGTCGTCGGCGCCTATCTGTTCGGCGCGGTGACGATCCTGCAACTGCATGCGCAAGGATGGGGCGTCGGCATTCCCTCGCAATTCATGTCGGCGCTGCCTTATCTCGCGACCGTCATCGTGCTGGTCCTGCTCTCCCGCGCGCGCACGGGCGGCTCGACCGCACCGGCCGCGCTCGGCACGGTGTTCGTGCCCGACCGCTAGATTTCGTTTCCGCAGTGTGCACGATGGGGCGCGCATGCTGCGGATCGTGGCTTCCCCCGAAGTTTGGAGATCGATGATGAGGAAATCACTTCTTGCACTGGCTGCCGGGCTCTTGCTCGCTGGGAGCGTCAGTGCGGCCTCCGCCGCCGACAAGTTGAAAGTCGGCTTCGTTTATCTCGGTCCGATCGGAGACCTCGGCTGGACCTATCAGCACGACCTCGGTCGCCAGGCGCTGGTGAAAGAATTGGGCGACAAGATCGAGACCACTTATCTCGAGAACGTGCCCGAAGGCCCGGACTCCGAGCGAGCGATCGAGCAGCTCGTCCGCGCCGGCAACAAACTGATCTTCACCACATCGTTCGGCTACATGGATCCGACGCTGAAGGTCGCCAAGAAATATCCGAACGTGCATTTCGAGCACGCGACCGGCTACAAGCGCAACCCGAACATGTCGACCTATTCGGCGAAATGGTATCAGGGCCGCTACATTCAAGGCCTGATTGCGGCGAAGATGTCGAAGTCGGGCGTGCTCGGCTATATCGGCTCGTTCCCGATTCCGGAGGTTGTCTCCGGCATCAACGCGACGATACTGGCGGCGCAGACCATCAATCCGAACATCAAGGTCAAGATCATCTGGGCCAACACCTGGTTCGACCCAGGCAAGGAGGCCGACGCCGCCAAGGCGCTGATCGACCAGGGTGCCGACGTCATCATGCAGCACACGGATTCGCCGGCCGCCATGCAGATCGCCAGCGAACGCGGCAAGCTGGCCTTCGGCCAGGATTCCGAAATGATCCAGTTCGGGCCAAAGGCTCAGCTGACCTCGATCATCAACAACTGGGGGCCTTACTATATCGAGCGCGTCAAGGCCGAGCTCGCCGGCACCTGGAAGTCCGAGGACACCTGGGGTGGCCTCGACAGCCGCATGTTCGCGATGGCGCCCTACACCAACATGCCTGACGATGTGAAAAAAATGGCTGAGGATGCCCAAGCCGCGATCACCGCGGGCAAGCTGCATCCGTTCAAATGCCCGATCGTTGGGCAGGACGGCAAGCCGGTCGAGTGCAAGGGCGGCGCTCACCTGGATGACGGCCAGATCCTCGGCATGAATTTCTACGTGAAAGGCATCGACGACAAGCTGCCGGGCAAGTAGCACGCTTCTTGCATTGACTAAATCACCTGCTCCTCCCGGAGGAGGTTCGGAGGGGGTGGCCAGAAGCACCCGGCACTTGTGGCTGCCCCCTCTTTCTCTATTTCGCCCGGCTATCCAGCCTGCATGGCCCGCGCCGCGGAACTGTGGCGGCGGATGAGGTCTGCCACATCGAGACCCGGGATCGCACCGTCGATCACCGCCCATTTTCCAGCCACCATCACCCGGTCGGCGCGATGCGCTCCGCACAGCACGAGCGCAGCCAGCGGATCGCCGTGGCCGGAGAAGCGCAGCTCGTCGAGCCTGAACAGCGCAAGATCGGCGGCCTTGCCGACGGCGATGTCGCCGAGTTCCGGCCGGCCGACACACGCCGCCGAACCCTTGGTGGCCCAGCGCAACGCATCCTTGTGGCTGACCTTCGTGACGCCATAACGCGCGCGTTGCAGCAGGAACGCGGCCCGCACCTCCTGCATGAGGTTGGATCCGTCGTTGGAGGCCGAGCCGTCGACACCAATGCCGATCCCGACGCCGGCCTCTTCCATGTCGCACACCGGGCAACAGCCCGACGCGAGCAGCTGGTTGCTGCACGCACAATGGCTGACGGTCGTGCCGGCCTTGCCGAGCCGTCTCATCTCGTCCGGATTGAAGAAGATTCCATGGGCGAGCCAGGTGCGCGCATTGAGCCAACCGCATTGCTCGAGATAGTCGAGCGGACGGCAGCCATACATCTGCTGGCAGAAGCTATTCTCGTCCTCGGTTTCGGCGAGATGGGTGTGCAGGCGCACGTCGAGCTTGTCGGCGAGATCGGCCGTGGCGCGCATCAGCGACGTCGTCACCGAGAACGGCGAGCATGGCGCGAGCGCAATCTGCACCATCGCATCCGCGCCGCGCTGGTGATGCTTGGCGACCACGCGGGCGCTATCGGCGAGAATGGTGTCCTCGTCCTGCACGACGCTGTCGGGCGGCAAGCCGCCGTCGCGCTGCGACAGGTTCATCGAGCCGCGCGTGAGCAGCACGCGCACGCCGAGTCGCTTCGCCACCGCCACCTCGATATCGACGGCGTCTTCGAGTCCGGCCGGGACGACGTAGTGGTGATCCGTCGTGGTGGTGCAGCCGGAGAGCAACAGCTCGGACATCGCCACGGTGACGCCGAGCTCGAGCGCTTCCGGCGTCAGCCTCGCCCACACCGGATAGAGCGCCTGGAGCCAGGGGAACAGCTCGCGGTCCATCGCGGCCGGCAGCGCCCGCGTCAGCGTCTGGTAGAAGTGATGATGGGTATTGATCAGGCCCGGCAGCACGACGTGTTCGCCCGCATCGAACACTGCGACATCGGCGGTTGCGGGCACACCGCCCGCCGGCACGAGCTCGACGATCCGGCCGTCCTTCACGACAATGCCACGCTCGGCCCGGTCGGCGAGGATGGCCAGGGGATCCCTGATCCAGGTCGAACTTGCCTCAGTCATGATCCTGCTTCTCCTCGCCCACCCTGACGGCGGACCTGCAAGGCCGAGGACGATTGCGTCCTTGCTTCGACTTGTTGTTGCCACTTGGCTCCCGTCTTGCAACACTTCGCTCGGACCATTCAACCGTCGGAAGCGTTGGCGCAGCCATGGACTTGAATACCATCACAGCCGTCGCCCATCCGCAAACGCGCGCGCAGCTGCCCGTTTGGACGGCAGGTGATGCTTGGCTCGCGGGCGGCACCTGGCTGTTCTCGGAGCCGCAAACGCATCTGACGCGACTGATCGATCTCACCGATCTGAAATGGCCGGCACTTGCGATCACAGAGAGCCACCTCTCGATCGCCGCCACTTGCACCATCGCAGAGCTCGATGGACTCGCCTGCCCCTCCGATTGGCTCGCAGCGCCGCTGATCAACCAGTGCTGCCGGGCCTTCCTTGCCTCATTCAAGATCTGGAAGACCGCGACCGTCGGCGGCAATCTCTGCATGTCGCTGCCGGCGGGACCGATGATCTCGCTGACGTCCGCACTCGACGGTGTCTGCACCATCTGGAAGGCCAGCGGTGGTGAACAGAGGCTTCCGGTCACCGAATTCGTCACCGGCAACCAGCGCAATCGCCTGACGCCAGGCGACCTGCTCCGGCAGATCGACATCCCGCTTCCCGCGCTGAAGCGCCGCACGGCCTTCCGCCAGATCTCGCTGGCGCCCGTCGGCCGCTCCGCGGCGCTGCTGATCGGCAGTCTCGAAGCCGATGATACGCTGACACTCACGGTCACCGCGTCGACGGTGCGGCCGATCCAGCTGCGCTTCCGCAAAGCCCCAGACGCAGGCGCGCTGCGCGCCGCGCTCATGCAGGAGATTACCGATGATCTGTACCACACGGACATCCATGGCGCGCCACTCTGGCGCAAGCACATGACGATGCGCCTGGCCGAGGAGATTCGCGGCGAGCTGCTGGGAGCGCCCCCCGCATGAGCCTGGAGGTCAACGGCAAGGCGTTCTCCCAGGAGCCACGCGCCGGCCAGTGCCTGCGCACGTTCCTGCGCGAGCTCGGCCATTTCGGCGTGAAGAAAGGCTGCGATGCCGGCGACTGCGGCGCCTGCACCGTGCTGCTGGACGGCGAGCCGGTGCACAGCTGCCTGATCCCGGCGTTCCGGGCCGAGGGCCGCAGCGTGACCACGATCGAAGGCCTTGGCGGCGATCACGGCACGCATCCGATGCAACAGGCCTTTCTCGATGCACAGGGCTTTCAATGCGGATTCTGCACCGCCGGCATGATCCTGACCTGCGCCTCGTTGAACCAGGCGCAGCGCACCGATCTCGGCACGGCGCTGAAAGGCAATATCTGCCGCTGCACCGGCTATCGGTCGATCGAGGACGCGATCCTCGGCAAGACCAATGTCGAGACGAGCGTCGAGGCCGGCGCCGCCTTCGGCCGCAGCCTGCCCGCCCCCGCAGGCCCCAATGTGGTCCGCGGCACGGCACGCTACACCTTCGACACCGCAATCGATGGCTTGCTGCACATCAAGCTGCTGCGCTCGCCGCATGCGCACGCCAGGATCGTCGCGATCGACAAGTGGGACGCGCTGAGCATCCCCGGTGTACACGCCGTGCTGACGCACGAAGATGCGCCGTCCGTCCTGATCTCGACGGCACGGCATGAGAAAGACTGGATGGACCCGGAGGACACCCGCATCCTGGATGACGTCGTGCGTTTCGTCGGCCAGAAGGTTGCCGCCGTCGTCGCCGAGACTGAAGCCGCCGCGGAGGCTGCGTGCCGCAAGCTGAAGGTCAGCTACGAGATCCTGCCGGCGCTGATCGATCCCGAGCAGGCGATGGCCCCGGGTTCGCCGGTCGTTCATCCCGACCGCACAGCTGCGAACCGCGTTGCCGATGCCCAGCGCAACCTGGTCGCGGAGACGCATGGCGAGTTCGGCGATGTCGCATCGGCGCTTGCAACATCTGCCGCCACCTATGAGGCTACTTTCCACAGTCACCGTGTGCAGCACGCTGCGCTCGAGACCCATGGCGGCCTCGCCTGGCTCGATGATTCCGGCGTGCTCAACGTCCGCACCTCGACGCAGGTGCCGTTCCTGACCCGGCGTGCGCTGTCGGACATCTTTCAGCTTCCCATGGACAAGGTCCGCGTGTTCTGCGAACGCGTCGGCGGCGGGTTCGGCGGCAAGCAGGAGATGTTCGTCGAGGACATCCTGGCGCTTGCCGCGCTGAAGACCGGGCGGCCGGTCAAGCTGGAGCTGACACGCGAGGAGCAGTTCATCGCGACCTCGACGCGGCATCCGATGCGGATCCACGTCAGGGCTGGCGCGGACAGCGAGGGCAAGCTCACTGCGCTCCAGCTCGACGTGCTCTCCAACACCGGCGCCTACGGCAATCACGCCGGCCCCGTGATGTTCCACGCGCTGGCGGAGTCCATCGCCGTCTACAATTGCCCGAACAAGCGGGTCGACGGCGTCGCCGTCTACACCAACACCGTGCCGGCGGGCGCGTTTCGCGGCTATGGCCTGCCGCAGGCGCTGATCGCGGTGGAAGCGGCGACCGACGAACTGGCGAGGCAGCTCGGCATCAACCCCTACGAGATGCGCCGGCGCAATATCGTGAGGCCCGGCGACCCCATGCTGTCGCCGCCGCCGTCCGAATATCACGACGTGCTCTACGGCTCCTACGGGCTCGACCAGTGCCTCGATCTCGTCGAGCGCGCGATGCAGGCCGATGCCCCGCAGCCGGAGCTGTCGCCGGATTGGCTGATCGGCGACGGCATCGCGCTGACCATGATCGACACCGTGCCGCCGGCGGGCCACTTCTCGGACGCGACGATCGCGCTCAACGACGACGGCGGCTTCGACCTCACCGTCGGCACCGCCGAGTTCGGCAACGGCACCAGCACCGTGCATCGCCAGATCGCGGCGACCACGCTGGCGACCACGGTCGACAGGATTCGTCTGCGCCAGTCCGACACCGCGCATGGCGGCCACGACACCGGCGCGTATGGCAGCGCCGGCACCTTCGTTGCGGGCAAGGCGACGCATGCGGCAGCCATGCAGCTCGCGAGCGAGCTGAAGGCGGCAGCCGCCGGGGCCTGGCTGTGCGATGTGGAAACTTGCGCGCTCGATGCGGATTCCGTCGTCAGCGGCGTCCGCCGCATGCCTTTCACGGAGCTGGCGAAGCTCGCCCGTGAGCGCGGCCGGCCGTTCGCAGGCAGCGGCACGTCCGGCGGCACGCCGCGATCGGTGGGGTTCAACGTGCAGGGCTTTCGCGTCGCGGTGAACAAGGCGACCGGCGAGCTCCGGATTCTCAGGAGCGTGCACGCCGCGGACGCCGGCGTCGTCGCCAATCCCATGCAGTGCCGCGGTCAGGTCGAAGGCGGCGTGGCGCAGGCGCTCGGCGCTGCGCTCTACGAGGAGATGGTGATCGACGCGAGCGGCCGCGTCACCAATCCGAAATTCCGCGACTACCACCTGCCCTCTTTCGCCGACGTCCCGCGCACGGAGGTGTTCTTCGCCGAGACGTCCGACACGATCGGCCCGCTGGGCGCGAAGTCGATGAGCGAGAGCCCCTACAATCCGGTCGCCGCTGCGCTCGGCAACGCGATCGCGGACGCCACCGGCATTCGCTTCACCGCGCCGCCCTTCAAGCCGGACCGGCTGTTTCCGGCGCTACACGATAAATTTGGCTAGATGCATATTTCGGGGGATACATCCATGAGCAACGACGTCCATCCGGTCGACGAGGTCCTGCCGGCCCCGCGTCTGCTCGCGCTCGGGCTCCAGCACGTGCTGGTGATGTATGCCGGCGCGGTCGCGGTCCCCCTCATCATCGGCCGCGCGCTGAAGCTGCCGCCGGAGGACGTCGCCTTCCTGATCAGCGCCGACCTGTTCGCCTGTGGACTTGTGACGCTGGTCCAGTGCCTCGGCTTCCCCGGCGTCGGCATCCGCCTGCCCGTGATGATGGGCGTGACCTTTGCGTCGGTCGGCCCGATGCTGTCGATGGCGGCTTCACCAGACATCGGCCTGCTCGGCATCTACGGCTCCGTGATCGCCGCCGGTCTGTTCGGCATCGTCGTTGCGCCGTTCGTCAGCCGGCTGCTGCCGCTGTTTCCTCCCGTCGTCACCGGCACCATCATCCTCATCATCGGCATCTCCCTGATGCGCGTCGGCATCAACTGGGCCGGCGGCGGCCTGCCGACGTTGACGAAGGTGGTCGACGGCGTTCCCGGCAGCTTTCCCAATCCGGCCTATGGGCAGTTGCAGGGGCTCGGCATCTCGCTGTTCGTGCTGCTCTTCATCCTCGCCCTGATCAAATGGGGCAGCGGGTTTCTTGCCAACGTGGCCGTGCTGCTCGGCATCATCGCCGGCGCGGTGCTCGCGAGCATTCTGGGCGTGATGCATTTCGACAAGGTCGCCGCCGCCTCCTGGGGCGCACTCGTGATTCCCTTCCGCTTCGGCATGCCGCAATTCCACCTGGTGCCTGTCATCACCATGTGCATCGTCATGATCGTGGTGATGATCGAATCGCTCGGTATGTTCCTGGCGCTTGGCGAGATCACCGGCAAGGCCGTCGACCGCGAAGCCCTGAGCCGCGGCTTGCGCGCCGACGGGCTCGGCACGCTGCTCGGCGGCATCTTCAACACGTTTCCCTATACCTCGTTTTCGCAGAACGTCGGCCTCGTCTCAGTCACGGCCGTGCGCTCGCGCTGGGTGACGGTGACGGGCGGCTGCATCCTGCTCGTGCTCGGGCTCTTGCCGAAGCTCGCTGCGCTGGTGGAGGCGGTGCCGCTGGTCGTGCTCGGCGGCGCCGGCCTCGTGATGTTCGGCATGGTGGCGGCCACCGGCGCACGCATCCTGGCCTCGGTCGATTTCCGCAACAACCGCTACAATCTGTTCATTGTAGCGATCTCGATCAGCTTTGGACTGATACCGCTCGTTGCTCCCGGTTTTTTCCGCAATCTGCCGCACGATCTGCACCCGCTGCTGGAGTCCGGCATTCTGCTCTGCGCGGTCGTGTCGGTGCTGCTCAATGCCTTCTTCAACGGATTGAGCGGTGGCGCTGCCGCCGAGGCCGACGCGGCGTCAGCCGCCGCATCGGCACAGCATGTCTAAGGCGCGATGCGACTAGGATGAATCGTCATCGCGCTTTGGATTATTGTTTAAGCATGATCTTGTCGGAAAACCGCTACGCACTTTTCCGGATCATGCTCTAGCTGCCGCGATAGGTCGAGTAACTCCAGGGCGTGACCAGCAGCGGCACGTGGTAATGGCTTTCCGGCTCGCTGATCGCAAAGCGCAGCGGGATCTCGTCGAGAAACGGCGGATCGGACAGCGGCACGTTGCGCGCGGCGTAATATTTGGCGACGCTGAAGCGCAGCTCGTAGCGGCCGATCGGCAGCGGACGGCCGCCGATCAGCGGCTGGTCGGTGCGGCCGTCGGCATTAGTCACCGTGCGCGCGATGACGCGATTCTCGCCAAGGCTCGCGAGCTCCACGAGCTCGATCGGGATGCTAGGTGCGGGCTTGCCGATCTGGTTGTCCAGCACATGGGTCGAGAGCCGGCCGTGCACCTTCAGCCTGTCGTCGGCGGCGACCAGCTGGTCGAGCCGCAGCGCCGAGATGCGGCCGATCTCCTCGATCGCACGCCTTATCTCGGTCTTGGCGATGTTGAGCAGCCGCGCCTCGAAGTCGCGCAGCACGGAATCCTTGGTGTGACGGCGCACACAGACGATGTAGGGGAAGCCGAACTTGTCGCGGTAGGCGTTGTTGGCCCGCTCGAACGCGGAATATTCGGCATCCGACAGCCCGTCGAGCCCGGCGCTGTTCTGCTCGTCGGTCGATTCCGCGGTGAGGCCCGCGGCGCGCTGCGTCTTGTTGGCGAGATCGGGATGCGCCCGGATCAGCGCCAGCTGCACGTCAGGCTCGGCACTCTGGATCGCGGCCATCAGCGCGGCGTGCAGCTCGTTGATGCCGGCGAACGGCCGCTTTGCCGCGAGCTGCTCGGCGATCCACGGCGAATATTCGACGACGTTGGCGAGCGCCGCGACGAAGTCGGCCGTGCTTGCAGCGTTGAGATCGGCGAGTGAAATCTGCGACATCATCTCACCCGATCTCGAATACGTCGGCGGCAAGATGGGCGTGCTTCTCGTGCCAGTGCTGCGCGATCTGAAGCCGCGTCGGCACCCAGACGCGCTCGTGCTTGCCGATATAGTCGAGGAAGCGGATCAAGCCCGCTGCGCGGCCGGGCCGGCCCGCGAGGCGGCAATGCAGACCGACCGACATCATTTTTGGCGCGGTTTCGCCTTCCGCATAGAGCACGTCGAAGGCGTCCTTCAGATAGGTGTAGAACTGCTCGCCCTCGGCAAATCCTTGCGGGTTGATGAACCGCATGTCGTTGGCATCGAGCGTATAGGGAATGATGAGCTGCTTGCCGCTGGCGCCCTTGACCCAATAGGGCAGATCGTCGGCATAGGAGTCGCAGAGATAGAGGAAGCCGCCCTCCTCCATCAAGAGACGGTTGGTGTTGATCGAGGAGCGCCCGGTGTACCAGCCGAGCGGACGTGCGCCGGTCGCCTCGGTATGCACGCGGATGGCCTCGGCGATCTCGGCGCGCTCCTGCGCCTCGGTCATGTCCTTGTGCTCGATCCATTTCAGGCTGTGGCTGGCGATATCCCAGCCCGCCTCCTTCATCGCAGCGACAATCTCGGGATTGCGCTTGAGCGCGGTGGCGACGCCGAACACCGTGGTCGGCCAGCTCCGCTCGTTGAACATCCGCCACAGCCGCCAGAAGCCGGCGCGCGAGCCATATTCGAACATGGATTCGATGTTGGCGTGGCGCTGGCCGGGCCAGGGCTGCGCGCCGAGCACGTCGGACAGGAAGGCTTCCGAGGCGCGGTCGCCGTGCAGGATGTTGTTCTCGCCACCCTCCTCGAAATTGACGACGAACTGAACCGCGACCCGCGCGTCACCAGGCCATTGCGGATGCGGCGGGTTGCGGCCGTAGCCGCGGAGATCGCGCGGGTAGCGGGGCTCGGTCACTCAGACTTCCTCGAAGCGGATCGGCAGCGCGCCCTTCCACAGCACGCTCTTGCCCAGCGTTGCGAGGTTCTCCAGGCCCGAGGTCAGCGTGATGAAATGGTTGCCGGCGAGCTGGCCCATCTTGCTCGCGAAGTGCACGCCGCCATAGGCCAGCAGGATCTCGGTTTCGCTGATGCCGCCGGGATAGAGGATGATTTGGCCGGGCGCGGGATAGCTGGTGTGGTTCTCGTAGCCGACGCCGAAGTCGAGGTCGCCGAGCGGCATCCACACGCCCTCGCCGCTCCAGCGCACATGGATGATGTGGCTTTCGAACGGCAGCGCCTTGCGGAAGGCGGCGACAGTCTTGGGCGCCGCCTGCTCCTCGAAACGGGCATCGAAGGTGAAGTCGCCGGCGCGGATAACGAGTTTGCTCATCTCATCTCTCTGGATCGGGGGCGATGCGCCCACGGGGAACTTTCAGCAAAAAGCACTCCCGACCGTTTCGCGCAAGTGGCGCGGGAGGCTCTCGTACAAGTTGGGGCACGCCACCCGGCGTGCCCGATCGCCTGAAAGCTCGGTGCCATTGAACCGGATTGCAGGAGGTGAGTCCACCGGCAGAATTGCCGGGCAAAGGGGCGCCGGCGCGGATGCGCTGCGTCCGGGGCACGAGAGCTGAGCGTGGTGCTGCGTTCGGAACGACGAAGATGAGGCGATGGTGCGTTCTCCAAGTAACACTGTCATTCCCCGCCTTGTACGCAATCGCGCACTGGAGCGGGGAATCCAGTACGCCGCGGCCTCTCGATTCAATCACTGGCGTCTCGGAGTACTGGATCGCCCGGTCAAGCCGGGCGATGACACCGAATGTGTGGACGCAGACGTGCGTACTCGACCTCGCGGCTGCTTCGCCCGAGCTTTGCTTCGTCTCGCCGCCCTCATAGCCAAGAGGGCGCAGGGAAGACCGGGTGCCGGCGGCACCCGCGGTCCGCTGCGCGAAAAGCACACGCAGGAAGAACCGCACAGCAGCATACAGGTGAAGCCCAACACACGGCCTTCCCTGCGCGATGGTCGGACGGCTTATGCCGCGCTCTCCCGGGAGCCGAGTTCCCTCTGGCCTCCCTCGCTCCCGCGAAAGTCACCGGCACCGCGCCGGTTGACGCCAATGCCGCATTCGCCAGAGCTTGACCGTAGCAACGACGGCCAGGACCACACGGTTTTGCCGTACGCGCGCTCCGTTGGCGCCGCAGGGTTCGACGGCGTTGTGCACGTTGCCATCGAAATGCCGGCGCGACGAACCTGACAGCGCCGCTCGTCCGTACGAAGCTTAGGGGCTCACGGAGAGCAATCCGCCCTGCCCTCAGCTCTCGTACACGACGCTGCCGCGTCCACCGCAAGCCCGGCTCGCGACAATGACGACCTCATGATCGCCCCTCGAGATTGAGCCGGGATGGGCGACACATACGTCATTTCCGAATTTCGGTAAAGCGGAATATTTTCGCGCGAGCGGGTTGACAGCGCCGCGACACACCTCGGTCCCGTAGCCTGGATGGAGCGCCAGCGTAATCCGGGACAGCGCAAGATGCCGAGCGCGCAGCCCCGGATTACGCTTTCGCTCCATCCGGGCTACGAGAGACGGGATTGAGCTCGTCGAGACCTGGAGCGCTCAGTACGGTGCGTAACGATAGCCCGGATCGTAGTAGTAGCCGGAACCGCCGTAGTAACCAGGGCCGCCGTAGTAACGCGGGCCATAGCCATAATAATAGCGGTTTTCATAATATTCGCGGCGGCGGCTCTCGGCGATCGCGCCTCCGATCAGACCTGCGGCCATGCCCATGAAGGCGAGACCCGCGGCATTCGGCCCGCGTCGATAGTAACGACGCCGGTGTGCGCTGAAATCGGTGACGTCGGAGGCAGCCTGGCCGGCAACGGCCGCCTTGACAGCCGGGCTCCCGGCCGACGCCGCTGCGGACGGGGATGCGGAAGCCGCAATCAGGGCGAGGCCAGCGAGCGCGACCACGATCGTGTTGCGGCCGGCTCCGGAAATCACGGGTCCAATACTCATGTTCGAATTTCCTCTGTTCTCGCCCAAAGAAACATAAGCAAACGATCTATAATCCGCAAACCACTGAAATGGTTTCATGATCGCGGCGATCTGCCACGCTTTGAACGATTGTAAATCCCGAACGATCAGACCCAGCTTGAACCAGCCAACCTGAGCGGTTAATGAACGGCCGCGCCGTTTTCGGTCGCCGTAAGCGTTTACGTGAACCAACGCATCAACCGACGCCGTCGGGATCGATGCCATTTTCCAGGTTCAACGTGATCGACGCGTCCTTTCGTAGAGAAACCAGATGATCGTGGTTCGCAAACTGCCGGCGCGCTATGCGCCGATCGTGATGCCATTCGTGCTGTCCACCCTCATGACGGCGGTGGTATCGGTCATTTCGACGCTGCGGAGCCTGGGGGCAACGCTGGCGTTCCTGGCGACCTGGCCGGGCGCCTGGGGACTGTCCTGGCTCGTCGCCTTCCCGACCCTGCTCGTGGTGCTGCCGCTGGTCCGCCGGATCGTGGCCTGGCTCGTCGATGCGCCACCCGCCCGGTAACCTCGCCTAGGACAGCGCCCCCAGCACGCCTCTCGTCGCCTTGTCGATCTCCTCGACATAGCGGCGGCGGGCGAAGCTCTCGGTGAGGAAACCGACCACCTTGCGGCTGTCGGTGGAATCGACCACCGCCAGCATCTCCGCCTCGGCTTCGTCGAACACCGCCATCGCCGACTTCACGTTCATTTCCGGGATCAGCACGATGTCGATGAGGCGGGCGAGCTCGATCACCTGGATGTCGTCGGCGATGGTGTCGAGGTCGCTGGAGAACAAATCGGGCAGCAGGACGAGGCCGATATATTCGTCAGCATTGTTGACGATGACGATTCCCGGCCGCGAGCCGAGCGCGAACTCGCGGCGCGCGGCGGCAATCGTCGTGGTCGAGGGCACCTTGCCGACGTCCGAGCGCATCAGGCGCTCGACCGTGAGATTGCGCAGCCAGCCGACGTCGTTGGCGCTGCGGATGGTCTCGCCGCGCAGATGCAGGCGCCAGGTCGAGAAGGAATGGCCGAACATGAAGCGAACGCAGATCGAGGTCACGATGCAGCCGGCCAGCACCACGGCGGTGACGTCGACGTTGCGTGTCATCTCGAGCACGAGGAACGACATCGTGAGCGGGCCGCCGACGATGGCGACGCCGAGCGTCGCCATGCCCGTCAGCATCGCCACCAGCGGATCGATCGCGAAGTTCGGGCTGATGAGCAGCAGCACCGCGGCAAAGAACTTTCCGATCAGGCTGCCGACGAACAGCGAGGCGAAGAACAGGCCGCCGCGGAAGCCCGAGGCGAGCGAGATCAGGCAGGCCGTCACCTTCAAGGCGATGATCAGCGCGATCAGGCCGATCGTCATGTCGTGGAAGAGATCTAGCACCATGGCGCCATGGCCGGCCGCGAGAACCTGCGGCGTGATGATGGCGAAGCCGCCGACTATGAGTCCGCCGATCACAGGACGGAGCCAGACCGGCATCCACGCGAACAGCCGCTCGAACATCGGCGAGGAGCGCATCACGGCGATGCCGACGCCGCTGGTGATGAGGGCGAGCCCGATCAGCGCCAGATATTGCTCGACGCCGACGGCGCCGACCTTCGGAATCTCCAGCGAGTATGGCGCGCCGCCCAGCCATTGCGCGGTCAAGGCGCCCGCGAGGGAGGCGGCGAGGATCGGCGCGGCGCTGCCTACGGCATAGACGCCGACGATCAGCTCGCAGGCATAGAAAGCGCCGGTGATCGGCGCGCCGAACGCCGCTGCGATCGCCGCAGCAGCGCCGCAGCCGACCATCAGGCGCAGATCGTTGCGGCGGAGATTGAAGAACTTGCCGAGCTGCGAGGCGATGCCGGAGCCGATCTGAGTGTAGCCGGCCTCCAGGCCGACCGAGGCGCCGCAGCCGTTCGAAATCAGGGTCTGGCTGGACACCACCACGCTGTCGCGCATCGACAGATTGCCGCCGCGCAGCGCGTTGGCCTCGATGGGGTCGACCGCGTTCGATATCTTCATGCGCCGCCGCGACCATTCCATGATTCCGAGCGACAGCCCGCCAAGCGCAGGCGCGATCAATGCCGCCCAGGGACTGACGCTCGCGTGGGCGGACAGGTGGACATCAACGGGAATGCCGTAGATCACGACATGCGCGATCTGCGCGATGTGGGCCATCAGCGTCACGACCGCGCCCGCGAGCGTGCCGATCACGAGCGCCAGCGGGATCAGGTAGAACTCGTTGCTGCGCAGCAGGGCGCGCAGCCGAACCATGGTGCGGTTCGTCTTCTTGCGATCCACGAGATGTTTGATCCGCACTAACACCGTCTGGCCCGCCCTACCCTTCCGACAGGCCGTAGCCGGCCATGCGCTGACGCACCCGCTCGATCTCGTCGCTCGGGAGCAGCGGCGGTTGTCCGATCTGCAGACAGCCGTGATATTGCCGCGCCAGCGTCTCGACCTCGACCGCCAGCCACATCGCCTTGTCCAGGGTCTTGCCGATCGCGATCATGCCGTGATGATCGAGCAGGCAGGCGAGCCGGCCCTCCAGCGCCCGCACCGCGTGCTCGGACAGCTCCGCCGTTCCGAACGTCGCGTAGGGCGCGCAGCGGATGCTGTCGCCGCCCGCCGCCGCGATCATGTAATGCACGGGCGGGATCTCCATGCCCATGATCGCCAGGATGGTGCAATAGGTCGGATGGGCGTGCACGACGGCGTTGACGTCGGGCCGCGACTTCAGGATGTCGCGATGAAAGCGCCATTCGCTCGACGGCTTCTGGTCGGGCGCGTGCGAGCCGTCCATGGCCATGAAGACGATCTGGTCCGGACGCATGGCCTCATAGGGCACGCTGGTCGGCGTGACCAGGAGGCCGTCCACATGCCGGACGCTGATATTGCCCGATGTGCCCTGGTTGATGCCGAGCGCGTTCATGCGCCGGCAGGCGTCGATAATGGCCTGTCTCTTGCCGAGCTCGTTCGCTGTCATCGACATGTCGATTTCCTGTCGAGGGCTTATTGGACCGAGTTACGTCAAAGCAACATGACAGTGCAAGCGAAAGCGTCCCGGATCCCGTGACACTCCGGCCGAACGGGATAGCGACAGGTTAACAGATTGTCGCAGCTACTGGGGCAGGCCGATCCGGGCCGACCCGTTGATGGCGAACTGCACGGAATAGGCGGCGAGCAGCATGCCGAGGACGCGCGAGAGCCATAACAAAAGTTAAGGCTGGTGCGGAGGCAATGAGATCGAACGGTGCAATCGCAAAGCAACCATTCCCGACGATTGCCGTTTCACTGTGCATCGATACACGAACAGAAGCAGCCGAAGCAATTGCACGAGCCCCGTTCCAGAATTGATCCGCACGATCCCGTTGCCTGCAGCCGTTGGGCACTTCGATTAGGGACAAACGTCAGAGAGCTCAAGGCGGCGATTCATCAATTCGGCAGCGCAGCGGATGCCGTGGCGTACGGCCTTCAGCAGTGGCGGCGTAGCGCCTCGCGCGGGCAGTGGCAGGGGCGCAGCGGCGCACCGCAGATCGGCATTCTCTCCGATTCCATGGTCGCGCGCGGCGAACAGCTCGCCGCCGTTTCGATGGTCTGCGTCAATGCGATCGGCCTCGTCGCCGGCGCCGTGCCGCGGATTCTGCCCGCGGCGCCGGAGGCTGACATCGATGCCTATCTGGACAGGCTCGACGGCCTCTTCGTCGGCGGCGGACAGACCAACGTCCATCCGTCCCGCTATGGACAAACGGTCGACGAGAAGCGTGACGGCCCGTTCGACGAATTCCGCGACGAGGTCGCGCTGCGCCTGATCCCGCGGGCGCTGGCGCGGGGCATCCCCGCTCTGTTCATCTGTCGCGGCTTCCAGGAGCTGAACGTCGCTTTCGGCGGCACGCTGGCGAAAGAGCCAGACGATTTGCCCGAGGAGCAACGCCATGGCACGCCCGACGCGGACAACGAGGATGCCCGCTATCGGCTGCGGCAGAAGGTGGCCTTGCGCAAGGGCGGCGTCCTGCAGCAGATCTGCGGCGCGGATTCGATTCTAGTGAATTCGCTGCACAGCTTCCTGATCGCCGATCTCGCACCGGGTCTCGTCGCGGAGGCCGTCGCTGACGACGGCTCGATCGAGGCCGTCAGCGTCGAGGGCGCCAGCGATTTTGCGCTCGGCACGCTTTTCCATCCCGATTATTGGGCGAGCTCCGACCACGCCTCGGCGCGCATTCTGGCGGCTTTTGGAGACGCGGTTCGCCGCCACGCCAAGGCACAAGGGGCGGCGTAGGCGATGCACCGCTACCGCTTCGGCATCGAGGAGGAATATTTTCTGGTCAACCGCCAGTCCGCGGCGCCGCGATCCGAGCTGCCCAAGCCCTACATGGCCGCGGCGCAGAAGCGCCTCGGCGAGCGGCTGACCACCGAGATCCTGCAATCGCAGATCGAGGTGGCGACCCCGCCGCTGACGTCTTCGGCCGATGCGTTGGCCGAGCTCACGCATTATCGCGCGGTGCTCACCGAGGTCGGCAAGGACCACGGCGTCGGCATCATCGCGGCCGGCACACACCCGCTGGCGCAGCCGCAGCAGCAGCGCATGACGCGCAAGCGTCGCTACAGCAAGGTCATCAGCGATCTCGGGATGGTCGGCCTCGGCAACCCGATCAGCGGACTGCACGTCCATGTCGAGGTCCCCGAGCCCGATTTGCGCGTCGAGATCATGCACCGCCTGGTGCCGTTCCTGCCGCTGCTGCTGGCGCTCTCGACCTCCTCACCGTTCTGGTGCGGCTACCCGACAGGATTGCTGGGCTACCGCAATGCCGCCAACGATGCCCTGCCCCGGACCGGCTTTCCCGAGATGTTTCGGAACCTTTCCGAATACGAGACCTACGTGAAGACCTTGGTCGATGCCGGCATCGTCCCCAACGCCACCTATGTCTGGTGGGCGTTGCGGCCCTCGCTGCAGCATCCGACGCTCGAGCTGCGCATCACCGATTGCTGCACGGCGATCGCGGATTCGGTGGCGATCGCGGCGCTGTTCCGCGCGCTGGTCCGCCACGCCGTCCACCATCCCGAGCTGAACGCCACCTATTCGGCCGTGCACCGCGCGCTGGTGGAGGAGAATCGCTGGCGCGCCCAGCGCTACGGAACCGACGGCACCTATATCGACCTGGTCTCGTTCGAGCCGGTCTCGTTCAGAAGCTGGCTCGATTCGGTGATCGCCATGGTGGCACCCCACGTCGACCATCTCGGCATCGAAGACGACATCCAGCATCTGAAGTCGATCCCCAAGCGCGGCACGTCGGCCCACCTTCAGCTCGAATATTTTCGCGGCTTGCGCAAGTTCGGCCACTCGCCGCGGGAAGCAATCAGCGACGTGACGAAATGGCTGCGGACTTCCACCGAAGCCGGAGACTTCACCGCCCGGGGCGGCGAGCCGAAAGCGCAAGCGGTGCGGCAACCGCTGACCGACCCGGTCTGACGTCTCCGGCTGCGGTCGCATGGAACGAGGTTTCGACCGCCGACTTAGCTCAGCGTGATAGCAATGGACAATCGTGGAGACCAATCATGAGCGACAGCGGCATTAGCATGCTCCTGGGCCACGCCTCGGCCCAGATGCTCTGGCTCTGGTTCATCGGAGCGTTCGTGCTCGGCGGGGCGCTCGTTTACGGCGTGATGAAGGCGGGCAACTTGCGCCGCAGCGAGCGGGCGCAGCTCGATCGCAACACCGAGGCACGGCAGCGCCAGGAAGATCCCTACAAGCGCCCGACCTAGCTCTCGCGGGTGGCAGTTTGGAACTTTCGTTCATGGAGCGGCTTTGATCGCCCGAGGATTGAGGAGGGCGAGGCCTTCCCGTGTTACCTCATGAGGAGGACGTATGGCTAAACGAGCGAAGAAACGCACGACAAAGAAGACCGCGGCGCGCCGGCCGCGTCAGGCGCCGAAGATGCTCAGCGACCTGTTTCTGGAGACGCTGAAGGACATCTATTTCGCCGAGAACAAGATCATCAAGACCCTGCCCAAGATGGCCAAGGCCGCGAATTCCAAGGAGCTTACGGCCGCCTTCAACAAGCATTTGCGCGAGACCCAAGGGCAGGTCAAACGGCTCGACCAGATCTTCAAGATGCTGGGCAAGCCGGCGCGCGGCAAGCCCTGCGAGGCCATCAACGGCATTGCCGACGAGGGCGCCGAGATCATGAAGGAGTTCAAGGGCGCGCCGGCGCTCGATGCCGGACTGCTCGCGTCAGCGCAGTCGGTCGAGCATTACGAGATCTCCCGCTACGGCACGCTGCGCACCTGGGCCGAGGAGCTCGGCATGCAGGACGCCGCAAGGCTGCTCCAGGAGACGCTGGACGAGGAAGAGGCAACCGATCGCACGCTGACCGAGCTCGCCACCTCCGTGATCAACCTCGAAGCGGAACAAGAGTACCGCGCCGCAGCCTGACCCCCTGCCAATGAACGGAACGTCGCGGCCACGCCGCGGCGTCCGCTTGCCTTGATCGCACGGCGGCGCATAACACGTCAGCGCCACTGCACTGGATTTCCGCACTGGATTTCCTTGGAACCGGCCCCATATGCAGGCTTTCCCACCCCAGAGCCTGCATCATGCAACCCAAAAATCCCCTCGACTGGATGCTGTCCGAAGCCCTGGACTCGCTGACCCGCGCCGATCGGCTGCGCCAGCAGTTCGGCCGCCAGGAAGCCTGCTGGGAGCCGCCGATCGACGTGCTCGAGACCGAGCGCGAGCTCCTGATCCTGGTCGCGCTTCCCGGCGTCAATCCGGACAATGTCGAGACCGTCATCCATGACGGCGTGCTCGTCATCTCGGGTCAGCGCACCCTCCCGCCGGAGCTTCGCAACGCCCGCATCCATCGGCTCGAGCTGCCGCAAGGGCGTTTTGAGCGCCGCATTGCATTGCCCCTCGGCCGTTACGCCATCAGCCGCTTCGTGATGGACGGCTGCGTCGCACTGCGCCTCGCGAAATCCTGAGGTCGATCATGGCCACCGAACAGATGAACAACGAACAAAGCAATAACGACGTGAAGATCCCCGACGACGCGCTGATCATCGTCCCCGTGCGCGAGATGGTGCTGTTTCCCGGCGCGATCGCGCCGATCACGATCGGCCGGGCGAAGTCCATTGCCGCCGCGCAGCAGGCGCTGCGCGAGCAGCGGCCGATTGGCATCGTCCTGCAGCGCAGCCCCGAGACCAATGACCCCGGGCCGGACGACCTCTACAGGGTCGCAACCATCGCCAACATCGTGCGCTACATCACCGCGCCCGACGGCACCCATCACATCGTCTGCCAGGGCGTGCAGCGCGCGCGCATCCTCGACTTCCTGCCGGGGACGCCGTTCCCGGCCGCGCGCTTCCAGCAGATCCCCGAGCCGACCACGACCTCGCCCGAGATCGAGGCCCGCGCGCTGAACCTGCAGCGCCAGGCCATCGAGGCGATCGAGCTGCTGCCGCAGGCGCCGCCCGAGCTCGCCGCGATGTTCCAGGGCACCAGCGCGCCCGGCGCGCTGGCGGATCTGGCAACCTCGTTCATGGACATCAAGCCGCAGGACAAGCAGGAGGTGCTGGAGACCATCGACCTCGCTCTTCGCGTGGAGAAGGTGTCGAAGCACCTGGCCGAGCGGCTGGAGGTGCTGCGCATCAGCAACGAAATCGGCCAGCAGACCAAGGCCTCCTTCGACGAGCGGCAGCGCGAGGCGATCCTGCGCGAGCAGATGGCGACGATCCAGCGCCAGCTGGGCGAGGGCGACGGCAAGCAGGCCGAGGTCACCGAGCTGACGGCTGCGATCGCCAAGGCCAACATGCCGCCGGAGGCGGAAGCGCATGCCAAGAAGGAGCTGCGCCGCTACGAGCGCATGCCGGAGGCCGCCGGCGAGGCCGGCATGGTCCGCACCTATCTGGACTGGCTGATCGAGCTGCCCTGGGCGCTGCCCGCGGAGAAGCCGATCGACATCAAGGAGGCGCGAGCCATCCTGGATGCCGACCATTTCGGCCTGGAGAAGATCAAGAGCCGGATCATCGAATATCTGGCGGTGCGCAAGCTCGCCCCGCAGGGCAAGGCGCCGATCCTGTGCTTCGTCGGCCCGCCCGGCGTCGGCAAGACCTCGCTCGGCCAATCCATCGCGCGCGCGATGGATCGCCCCTTCGTGCGCGTCAGCTTGGGCGGCGTGCATGACGAGGCCGAGATTCGCGGTCACCGCCGCACCTATATCGGCGCGTTGCCCGGCAACATCATCCAGGGCATCAAGAAGGCGGGCGCGAGGAACTGCGTCATGATGCTGGACGAGATCGACAAGATGGGCCGTGGCGTGCAGGGCGATCCTTCCGCCGCGATGCTGGAGGTGCTCGACCCCGAGCAGAACGGAACGTTCCGGGACAATTACCTCGGCGTGCCCTTCGATCTGTCGCGCGTCGTGTTCATCGCGACCGCCAACATGCTCGACCAGATCCCGGGTCCGCTGCTGGACCGCATGGAGCTGATCAGCCTCGCCGGCTACACCGAGGACGAGAAGCTGGAGATCGCGCGGCGCTATTTGGTGCGGCGGCAGTTGGAGGCCAACGGCCTCTCGGCCGAGCAGGCCGAGATCGAGCCGGAAGCCTTGAAGCTGATCGTCAAGGGCTACACCCGCGAGGCTGGCGTGCGTAACCTCGAGCGCGAGATCGGCAAGGTGCTCCGGCATGCCGCGGTGCAGGTCGCCGAAGGCACGGCCGCGAAGGTCACGGTGACGGCAAAGGACATCGCCACCGTGCTCGGCCAGCCGCGCTTCGAGGGCGAGATCGCACTGCGCACCAGCGTTCCGGGCGTTGCCACCGGCCTTGCCTGGACGCCGGTCGGCGGTGACATCCTGTTCATCGAAGCCACGCGCGTGCCCGGCAAGGGCGGGCTGATCCTGACCGGCCAGCTCGGCGACGTCATGCGCGAGAGCGTGCAGGCTGCGCTGACGCTGGTGAAGAGCCGGGCCTCTCAGCTCGGCATCGATCCGCAAGCGTTCGAGAAGAGCGACATCCACGTTCACGTCCCCGCGGGCGCAACCCCGAAGGACGGGCCGAGCGCGGGCGTTGCGATGTTCACGGCGCTGACCTCCCTGCTCACCAACCGCACGGTGAGGAGTGACACCGCGATGACCGGCGAGATCTCGCTGCGCGGCCTGGTGCTGCCGGTCGGCGGCATCAAGGAGAAGGTGGTGGCTGCGGCTGCTGCCGGCCTGAAGCGGGTGATGCTGCCGGCGCGCAACAAGCGGGACTATGACGACATCCCGAAGAGCGCGCGGGACACCCTCGAGTTCATCTGGCTGGAGCGCGTCGACGAAGCCATCGCCGCGGCGCTCGAGCCGGCTGAAGCCAAGGAAGCGGCGGAGTAAAGGCGATGAAGAAACTGCTGGAAATAGCGAAGCGGTCGCGGAAGACGCAGCGGCTGCGCCAATTGCTCGATCGCGCGATCGACCGGATTCGCGATGGGCTCGCAGGACCCGAGCCGCGGCTTCAGCCTGCTACGGTCCGAGTGAAGCGCCGCAAGGGTTGAGCCCTCCGTCTCGAACCCTCGCGGCAGCCCCAGACAAAAGGCCCCCTCCTTCGAGGGGGCCTTTGCGTTGTTAGCCCACGGCGTCCTTGGCGGCCTTGACCGGGCGGGCGCGGACGATCTTCCGGGCCGGCTTGGCCTTGAACATCATCTCTTCACCCGTGAACGGGTTGGTGCCCTTGCGCGCCTTGGTCGCGGGCTTCTTGATGACCACGAACTTGGCGAAGCCCGGCACCAGGAACAGGCCGTTCTTCTTGAGCTCCTTGTGGCCGACGTCGGTCAGCGTCTCCATGACGTTCTTGACGTCACGCTTGGAAAGCTCGGTGGCGGTCGCAATCTTTTCGATCAATTGCGATTTGGACATCTGGGTCGGCATCGTGTCTCCTCTGATTCGTTGCCGGTTGCATATTAGACCAACCGTTGAAGGCCTATAGCCTTCTGCACAGTTTTGTCGCGAAATTACGGGCTTTTCTGGCCTGCTGTGACAAAAAACCCTGCTTTTTAGCTACTTCCAGAGCGGAGGAAGCCTCGGGCAGCGGTTTTTGCCTTGTTTCAAAGGCCCGCACGCAACCTTGCTAGAACTGATTCGCCGCTTTCGACAAGCGACGACCGGCCTCTTTATGAGAGGCCGGTCGTGTTTCACCCTGAAAAATAAGGGTCGGATCGCTGGTCGCCGGTCTTCTTCCCCGTAAAAATGGGGAGAAAGTCAGTGGGCGATTGGCTAGACGCGCTCGATGATGATGGCCGGCGCCATGCCGCCGGCGGCGCACATGGTGACAAGACCGCGCTTGAGGTCGCGCCGTTCGAGCTCGTCGAGCACGGTGCCGATCAAGATCGAGCCGGTGGCGCCGATGGGGTGGCCGAGCGCGATCGAGCCGCCGTTGACGTTGACCTTGGCCCGATCGAGCTTGAGGTCGCGGATATATTTTTCCGCCACCACGGCGAAGGCCTCGTTGATCTCGAACAGGTCGATATCGTCGATGGTGAGCCCCGCCTTGGCCAGCGCCTTGCGCGTTGCCGGCACCGGTGCGTTCAGCATGAGGGTCGGCGAGTCCCCCATGTTGGCCATCGCGACCACGCGGGCCCGGGCTTTAAGGCCATGCGCCTTGGCATAAGCGGGCGAGGCCAAAAGGATCGCAGCAGCGCCGTCGACGACGCCGGAGGAGTTGCCGGCGTGATGCACGAAGTCGATTTCGAGATCAGGGTACTTTTGCAGGATCAGGCCGCGATAGGTCGTGCCCTTGTCGTCGAGCGCGTAGTCCGCGACGGCGGGGAATGCCGGCTTCAGGCTGCTGAGGCCTTCCATCGTGGTCTGCGGCCGTGGGTATTCTTCATGATCCAGCGCCAGACTGCCGTCCTCGCGGTGGACCGGCACGAGGCTGTTCTTGAAGTGGCCGTTCGCGATCGCATGCGCGGCGCGCTTCTGGCTCTCCAGCCCGAGCGCGTCGACGTCGCTTCGGGTGATGCCTTCCAGCGTCGCGATCGCATCGGCGCAGACGCCCTGATGCGACTGCGGATGCCGTGCCCGCAGACGCAGATTGCCGCCTTCCATCATCATCGGACCGCCGCCGCGGCGTCCCTCCATCGACATCATCTCGCAGCCGCCGGCGATGACGAGGTCTTCCGCACCCGCCATGATCGAGCTTGCCGCCATGTTGACGCTGGTGATGCCGCTGCCGCAAAAGCGGTCGAGCGTCACCGCGCTGGCGCGCACGTCGTAGCCAGCATCGAGCGCCGACATGCGGCCGAGATCGCCGCTTTGCGTTGCCACCTGCGCGCTGCAGCCCCAGACGATGTCGTCGACATCGGCGGTATCGATGCCGGTGCGGTCGGCGAGTGCGCGCAGCACGGTCGCCCCGAGCTGCTGCGGATGAATGCCCGACAGGGCTCCCTTGCCGGCCTTGCCGATGCCCCGCGGCGTGCGGCAGGCATCAATGATCAGCGCGTCAGGCATTGGCGTCGTCCTCTTGTTTATGGGTGTTGAGAACGGTTTTGAATAAGGGGGAGAAGAGAGTCAATGTGCGGCGCTCGCCCTTCGCCTCTCCCCGCGTGCGGGGAGGGGCCGGATTTTACGCGCAGCGGAAAATCCGGGTGAGGGGGAGCCTCAGCAAGAACGGTGACAGGGTGACAGATGGACTCGCGGAGAGAGCCCCTCACCCCTGCCCTCTCCCCGTAAGAACGGGGAGAGGGAGAAGAGCTACGCCCCCGCCGCGTTCTTCGCGATCACGTTGCGGTAGAAGCTGGCGCTGAGTTTTGCCGTGCGGACCTGGGTGTCGAAATTGACGTGGTACAGCCCGAAACGCTTGTTAAGGCCGTACACCCACTCGAAATTGTCCATCAGGCTCCAGAGGAAATAGCCGCGCACCGGCACGCCTTCGTCGGTGGCGCGCTGGAGCTGGGCGAGATAGTTGCGCAGATACATGATGCGATCGGTGTCGTAGATCTTGCCGTCGGGCGACACCACATCGTCGCCGGAGGTGCCGTTCTCGCTGATATAGATCGCATCCGTCTTCCAGATCTTCGCCGCCAGCTTCGGCACCCAGTAGATCGTCTCGGGCCCGACGCGCAGCCAGTCCGAATTCATGTGCGGGAACGATTTCGGGATCGGCAGCGGCTTGAAGCCCGCGCCCTGGTCGGAGGCCACCACGTAGTTCTGCGGCGCATAGATGTTGAGACCGAGAAAATCGACCGGCGAAGAGATGATCTTGAGCTCCGCATCGGTGTATTTCGGCGCGTTGGACCCGGCGTATTTCAGGAAGGCGTCGGTATAGCGGCCCGTCATGATGACGTTGAGGTAGCCGGCATTCATCTCGCGCAGCGCGGTCTCCGCGGCCCGCACGTTTTCCGGCGTGTCGAAGGCAGGCGCGCAGGCATCGATGTTCTCCGCCGGCCCCACCCTGGTGCCGCGGCGGCCATGGGCTCGCACCGCCTGCACCGCGAGCCCGTGCGCCAGCGCACTGTTGTGCCTGATCTGATTGACATCGGCTTGCGGCAGCTTCAAGCCCGGCGCGTCGATGCCGACGCCGTAACCGAAATAGACGAAGCGCCCGCTCTCGTTCAACGTGAACACGTTCCTGACGCGGTCGGTGAGGTGCGCGGCGATATAGGCCGCGTAGTCGCCGAAGATCTTGCAGGTCTCGGTCGAACGCCAACCGCCGAACCGGTCCTGGAGCGATTGGGGCAGGTCCCAATGATAGAGGGTCAGCCACGGCTCGATGCCGTTCTTCAGCAGCTCGTCGACGAGACGGTTGTAGAAGTCGAGCCCCTTCGGATTGGGCTTGCCGTCGCCGTCCGGGAACAGCCGCGGCCAGGCCACCGAGAAGCGATAGGCCTTGCAGCCGAGCTCCTTGATGAGGGCGATGTCCTCCTTGTAGCGGTGATAGTGCTCGTTGGCGCGGTCGCCGTTGGTGCCGTCCTCGATCTTGCCGGGGATGCGGACGAACTTGTCCCAGATCGAGGCCCCTCGCCCGTCCTCCTCGACCGCACCCTCGACCTGATAGGACGAGGTCGCCGTGCCCCAGAGAAAGCCCGCCGGAAAACCGGCTGCATTGCGCGGCGGCCGCGCCGGCTTGGCTTCGGCGACAAGCGGACTCGCAATCCCGGCTGCGGACAATCCCGCCAGCTTGGCAAACCGGCGGCGCGAGACCCCCTCCGTCATTGATGCTGCTCCACTTCTTTTCGTTTCGGGCCGGCACAATGAACAGTTCCGGGCGATTTGAGAAGCGGGTGCAGGAGGTCCCAGATCCGCCACCGCAGGCGCGGCAGCACAATGCCGTTCCCTTGCCGAGATGAACGCCTATTGAGTTCAAACCGGATTCTAGCTTCGGCCTGCTCCGATTGAACCGACCACAATCTGCATCAGCCACGCGATGCCCGCGTCTTTCATAGCCGCTTTGGTCGCGATGGCCCGGATCGTATCCGGTTTGCGCGCGAAAGGCAGCTCGACCAACACGAGGCCGAAACGGCTGGCGTGCTGCTCCACCAGTCGGCGCGGCAATGCGGCGATCAAATCAGACCCGGAAAGCTGGGCAAGCGCCATCATGAAATTCGGAACAGTCAAAGCGATGCGGCGTTCGAGGCCGCGCTTTGCCAACATCTCATCAACGAAACCGCGCGGTTCCCCACTGAGAGAGACCAGCAGGTGCTGTGATCGCGCGAACGCAGCATGGGTTGGCGCTTTTGCGAAGGGATGTCGCTTGCGCATGGCCAGCACGAACTCCTCCTCGTAAAGCCTGCGCGCCTCGAAACGCGGTGATACCGCCGGCAGCGGCAGCATTGCGATATCGAGCTCGCGTCGTTCGAGCATGTCTAGGCTTTGCTGCCAAGGTTCTCCGATTGCACCACCGCGCGGCGCAGGCATCAGGTGGATCAGCCCGATATCAATGTGGGGCGCCGCAGTCGCGATCGATTGCAACAGCGGACCGATCGCTGAGACCAGTACGGCATCGGGAGCGCCAATCGTAAATCGACGGCCACTTTGCTCCGGGTCGAACGGTGTGGCCGAGCCGATCAGCTGTTCGACGCGCGCGATGATCTCGGCCACCGGCTCGCCGAGCTCCAGGGCGCGCGCCGTCGGAACGACGCCCTTCGGCGTCCGCAGAAACAGCGGATCGTTCAGCAGAAGACGGAGGCGGCCAAGCGCATGGCTGACAGCCGACGGCGTCAGGCTCAGCCGAGCGGCTGCACGCGCGACATGGCGCTCTTCCAGGACCACGCGGAAGAGCACGAGGAGATTGAGGTCGATCCTGGATAAATCAATTTGGTTCAGCATGTTGCTGAAATCATATCGCTGGATTCATTGGGATCAAGGCTTCATGCATGGGCCTCGTCGTTCGATCAGGAGCTGAGAAATGACCAACAAACCGTCCGGGCTGAACAGGCGGCCATGCGAGCAGGAAAAGATATCGCGGCGCTCGATGATGGCCGCTACCGCAGCAATTCCCCTGTCCGGTCAGCTTTCGGCCGATGCGGCCGCTGGAAGCGACGCGATAGCAGGCCTCGTCGAACGCGCCCGCGAGAAGAATGCCGCCTTCATGCGTGGCGATGTGGACCGCTGGTCCCAGCTTGTCCGCATCGCGCCCGATTTCACGCTGATGCAGCCCTTTGGCGGGCCTACGAGTCGGGGATTCGACGCTAGTCCCCAGCGTCTGGCTGCCCTCTCCCGATACTTCAGGGAAGGCCAAACCGAACTTGAGGTTTTGCAAACCTATGCATCCGACGCGCTCGTCGCTCTCGTCATGGTCGAGCGCCAGCGCGCCGAGGTGGGCGGGTTGCCGGCTCAAGACTGGTCGCTGCGCGTGACCGAAGTCTACCGCAAGGACGGCACGGATTGGCAACTCGTGCACCGTCATGCGGATCCGCTGGTCCGAAGCATCACCTTGCAACAGGCGGCGACACTCGCCCGGGGATGGCCGGAGGAAAAATGACGAAGCGCTGCAGATGAGCTGGATTCGGAGCCGGCCGGCGGTCAGTCGAGACGACGTGCGATTTCGTCGCGATGATCAGCGCGAGCGCTTCGGCAATTTCGGCAGCTTGTCGGGATTGAATGCCGGCATCTGCCCTGGTGGTTCAGGTGGGGGCGGCTGTTGTTCCCTGAGGATGAGCGTTCCGTGGAGGATCATGCCCGGCGCCTGAGGTGCTGTCGCGGTGTAGGTCGCGATCTTGCCAGGGCAGCTTCCCTCGATCGTCAACGTCAGCTCTTGATCGTTGCCGAACACGGTGGCGCGTCCGTCGGTGTGACGCTTCGTCAATACGGTTGCGGTGAAGCGATCTCCATCGATCTGACAGGTGCCGTGATAGGTCATCAGGCTGTCACGGCCCCAGATCTGGCCGTCTGCGACATGGACGATCCCGGTACCCTGGTCGATGGACGTCTTGTACCAAGCGGCGTAGGTGCCGTCCTTCAGCATGGGAGCAGCCTCCCCTGGTATTCCCACGCCGACAATTGGCATCATTAGCGCCAATAAACGGTTAATGACCGGGCCCGTGCCAATCCGGTCTTTGCTTGCGCAGCTCGGCCTCGAGCTCCTCGATGATGCTGTGAAGCAGACACGCTGCTAGCGGATCGGTCACCTCGCGCTCCAGATGCCGGTACCGCGCAATCTGGAATTCCTGCTCTCTCAACTGCTGCTCAGTCATCACAGGCCCTCCGGCGAACCGACGCGGAGACGGCCGGAGAGTTTCGTTACAATTTTCAGATCATTTGCGATGGTTTCCAATCGGTTAAAGGCGCAAGCGGGCTGCGGATTGCCCGAAAAGGCTGCCGCGGGACCGGCGACACCAGCCTGAGCGCGGCGGTTGACGTCCAGACCGTTGCTTCCAATTGCGTGCGCGGCGGGCTTCTGCTAGCTTGAGGTACGTGCCTCATTTCACCTCGCCGGCCGGGTCGGTGACCCGCCTCTGCCGCAACGATGCGGGTAGCGGCTGATTGCCGTGCCGCTGGGGGTGAGGCATGCGCCCAATCTGGGTTCAAGCAGAGTTGGCCATCAAAGGGCCGACCGCCTTAGGGGAGGAATGATATGCAGCGTCTCTTGGTTGCAGGTGTGTCTGTTGCCTTCGCGATCGCAGCGGGTGTCGGCCCGACGGATGCGGCGGACAAGAAGGTTCTGGCCTTCGTCGTCAACGGGGCGTCCGACTTCTGGAAGATCGCCGAGGCCGGGATGAAGAAGGCGCAGGGCGAGCTGCCCAACTACGAGCTCCAGTTCAAATATCCGGAACAGGCTGCGGCCGCCGTGCAGCAGCGCGTGATGGACGACCTCGTCGCCGCCGGTGCCGCCGGCATCATGGTCAGCGCGGTCGATCCGAAGAACCAGACCGAGCATCTCAACAAGGTTGCGTCCCAGACGGTGCTGTTCACCACCGACAGCGACGCGCCGAAATCCAAGCGCGTGGCCTATATCGGCTCCTCCAACACCGACCTCGGCAAGGAGGCAGGAAAGCTGATGGTCAAGGCGCTGCCGAACGGCGGCAAATGCGTCGGCTTCGTCGGCCTACCCGGCGCCGACAACGCACGCGAACGCATCGAAGGCGTGAAGGAGACGCTCAAAGGCTCGAAGGTCGAGCTCGTCGACGTTCGCGGCGACGAGATCGACCAGACCCGCGCCAAGCGCAACGTCGAGGACATCCTCGCCGCCATGCCCGATGTGAGCTGCCTCGTCGGCTTCTACTCCTACAACACGCCGCGGATCTACGAGGTGCTCAAGGAGGCTGGCAAGCTCGGCAAGATCAAGATCATCGGCTTCGACGAGGATCCGATTACGCTCGGCGGCGTCAAGGAAGGCAGCATCGTCGGCACGGTGGTGCAGCAGCCGTTCGAATGGGGCTATCAGGGCATGAAGCTGATGGCGAACTACATCGGCGGCAACAAGTCCGGCATTCCGGCCAACGGTATCATCATCGTGCCCGGCAAGGTCATCGAAAAGGCGAATGTCGACGAGTTCATGGCCTCGATGAAGCAGATGCTGAAGAAATAGGAGATATCCGCGCTGCCCGCCCGCGCAGCCTGCCATGCCAGCACCGTTTCTCGAACTGGTCGACATCAGCAAGAGCTATCCAGGCGTGGTCGCCCTCGACCACGTCGGTCTCCAGGTGTCGCCCGGCGAGGTCGTTGCGCTGATCGGCGAGAACGGCGCCGGCAAGTCGACGCTGATGCGCGTGCTCGGCGGGGTCGTGGAGCCCAGCGGCGGCTTCATTCGTGTCGACGGCGCCGCGCGATCTTCGCTCACCGTGGCGGATGCGATCAAGGCGGGCATCGCCTTCGTCCATCAGGAACTGAACCTGTTCGACAATCTCGATGTCGCCGGCAACGTCTTCATCGGCCGCGAGCCCGTGCACGGCGGACCCTTGCGGCTGATCGACCGCAAACGGATGTATGCCGATGTCGCGCCGCTGCTGGAGCGGCTGGGCTGCGATTTCGCGGCCGATGCGCCGCTCGCCGACCTGTCGCTGGCGCAGCGCCAGCTCGTCGAGATCATGAAGGCGCTTTCGCTCGACGCTCGTCTCGTCATCATGGACGAGCCGACCTCGAGCCTGACGCTCGCCGAGACGGACCGCCTGATGCGCACCGTGGCCGGCCTGAAAGCCCACGGCGTCAGCATCATCTTCATCACGCATCGGCTCAACGAGGTGATGCAGTGCGCCGACCGTGCGGTCGTGCTGCGCGACGGTCGCGTGGTCGGCGCGCTGACGCGTGCGGAGCTCTCTCCGGCGGCGATGATCCGCTTGATGATCGGCCGCGACCTGAAATCGCTCTACGTGCCGCCGGCCGCGCCGCCCGGCGACAGCGTGCTGGAGATCGTCGATGCGGTCACCGACACCTATCCCGGCCGCGCCGTGAGCCTGTCGGTCCGCCACGGCGAGATCCTCGGGCTTGCCGGTCTCGTCGGGTCCGGCCGCACCGAGCTCGCCCGCGCCGTCTTCGGCATCGACCCACTGCGTGGCGGCACGATACGTCTCGATGGCGAGCCGATCCGTATCGCAAGCCCACGGGCCGCCATCGAGCAAGGCATCTATCTCGTTCCGGAGGACCGCAAGGGCGCAGGCCTGCTGCTCGACGTCTCGATCGCCGAAAACATCTCGCTGCCGGATCTGGCGTCCTATATGCGCTTCTGGCTGGTGGATACCGATCGCGAGAACGAGAACGCGGTGCGTCAGCGGGAGCGCCTCAATATCCGCGCGCCCGACGTCAAGACCGCCGTCGGCTCGCTGTCGGGAGGCAACCAGCAGAAGGTCGTGCTCGCCAAATGGCTGTCGATGCGGCCGAAGGTGCTGATTGTCGACGAGCCGACGCGCGGGGTCGACGTCGGAGCCAAGCAGGAAATCTACGGCATGCTGCGCCGCCTGACCGATGCCGGGGTGGCGATCCTGATGATCTCCAGCGACATGGAGGAGGTGATCGGGGTCAGCGACCGGCTCGCGGTGATGCATGAAGGCGCGATCTCGGGCTTCCTTGATCGCAGCCAGTTCAGTGAGCACAATGTGCTGCAGCTTGCCGTTGGCCACACAATCACGGCGGAGGGACCTTGAGCAAGAAAGACCTGAGCCTTCTCGTTCTGATTCTGGTGGTCGGGACCGTTGTCGCCCTGATCAATCCGAGATTCCTGTACGTCGGCAATCTCTCGAACACCGCCAACCAGATCGGGTTGTTCGGCATCTTCTCCATCGCCGAAGCCTTCATCATCATCATCGGCGGGATCGAGCTGTCGGTGGGTTCGGTGATCGCACTGCTGGGCGTCCTGTTCATCGACCTGATCGTCAATCACGACGTCAACTGGGTCGTAGCCCTCGCGATGATCGTCGCGGCCGGGCTCGTGATCGGCCTGGTTCATGGCACGCTGGTGACCAGGATGCGGATCCAGGCTTTCGTGGTCACGCTCTGCGGCCTTCTGATCTATCGCGGCGCGGCGCGCTATTACACCGAGGACGCGACGGCGGGCTTCGGCTTCGGCGCGAGCTTTCCGATGCTGGAATGGCTGGCCGCCGGCCGCACAAACGTGCTCGGATTCCCGCTGCCGCACAGCGTGGTGGCGCTCGCCGTGGTGGCCGTGATCGCCTGGGTGGTGCTTCACCGCTCGGTGTTCGGCCGCTATCTTCTTGCCGTCGGCAAGAACGAGGAAGCGGCACGCTACTCCGGCATTCGCACCAACCGCGTGATCATCTCGGCCTATGTCATCTGTGGCGGGCTGACTGCGTTTTCGGCGATCCTGATCGCGATGTACACCCGGTCGATTTCGCCGGCGGTGCACGGCTCGTTCTACGAGCTCTACGCCATCGCGGCCGCCGTGCTCGGCGGCTGCTCCTTGCGCGGCGGCGAAGGCTCGATCATCGGCGTCGTGCTCGGCACCGTGCTGCTCCAGGTGTTGCAGAATCTCGTCAACCTGCTGGGCATTCCGAGCTCGCTCAATTTCGCGGTGATGGGAACGGTGATCCTGGTCGGCGTGCTCGGCGATCAATATCTGGTGCAGCGACGCCACCGCGCGAGTGCGGCCAAAGGCCGGGAGCAGGCGAGCGTCGCTGCGGCTCCGCTCGAGCGCGTGAAGGTGGAGTGAAAATCTAGAACGTCACCCGCAACCCCGCGTAAAACGCGCGCGGCCTTGCCGGGCTCAGCGAGCGCGGGTCGGTGAAATCCGCGCCGCCATTGGTGAAGTTGGGCAAGGCGTCGCGGTCGAAGAACTGGCCGTAGGTCACGTAACGCTTGTCGAAGATGTTGTCGACGCGGCCGTAGAGCTGGACGTTCTTTGCGATCTGATAGGAGGTGTGGAGATTGAACACCGTATAGGACGGCAGCTTCGCGAACTGGTTGGACTCGTCGCCGACCAGATACTGGCTGGAGACGAACAGCGCGTTGCCGCCGACCTTCCAGACGTCGGTCACGGCATAGTCGACGCCGACCTTGACGCGGTGGCGCGGGACTGCCGGGATCTGATTTCCGGGCCTGACCTGAATGGTCTCGGAAGTATCGTCGGCAAACGGGCTTTCCGAGCCGAGCTCGAGCGGATCAAGGAAGCGGGCATCGACGAACGCGTAACTCGCCTGGAACTGCAGCGTCGGAGACTTGATGTTGACTTCGGCTTCGAGCCCCTGCCGCCGGGTGCGGCCTACGTTCGAAAAATAGCCGAAACCAGTCCGGCCAACGACCGGCACCGCCATGATGTCGTCGTGGTTGGTGGCGCGAAAGCCGCCGATCTTCCATCCGAGGGTGCCGATGTTCAACTCCTTGGTGCCCCGGAAACCGGCCTCCACGGTCTTGGAGACGACCTGCTTCAACGGTGGATCCGCAACCAGGAAGGCCGCAATGAGACAGGGCCTGGCGGGATCGGCGCAGCCGAGCTCGAGCGGTGTCGGCACGCGGTTGGCCTCGGAATAGCCGGCATAGGCGGTCAATTCCGGCGTGATCCTGTAGGTGCCGCCGATGATCGGATTGAAACGCGTGAAGGTGTGATCGCCGTTGAGCGCAGTCCCAAGCTGATCTTCCAACGTGATCCGCGCCGCATTGAAGCGGCCGCCCCCCGTGATGGCGAAGGCATCCGTGACGTTGAACGTATCCATCGCGTAGAGGCCGTTATACTGATTGACGGTCCGCAGCGAGACCGGGCCGGCGACGGGGTCCGCCACAGGAGTCGGTCCCAGGAAAACGCCGCTGCCGCTGACGACGTAGTTCTCTCCCATCGAGCCGATTTCGGAGGAGGCGTTGTAGCGCGTGACGCTGGCGTCATAGGTTGCGCCCACCACGAAGCGGTTGTCATGACCGAACAACTGGTCGGTGTTGGTGGCCTGCCCCGACACGCCGAACGTGGTCGAACGGATCGAGCCGCGGTCGATCGCGCCGAGGATCGTGCCCGGCGCAAATGGGTTGGCAAGCTGCACGCCGCCCGCGCCGTAGGCGGGTGAGGTGTCGTCGCCAAAGCAGAGCAGCGCCGGATCTGCAGCGCACTCCTCCACATCGGTCGGGTTGCCGTCGACGACCTTTTGCTCGTACCTGCGCACACGCGCGGTGCCTTCGAGCGTCCAGGTCGGCGTCGCGTCGACCTTGCCGGTCAGGTTGAGATAGCCGACGCGATTGGAGGTGGTCTGCGGCGTGGTGTAGGTCGCGCCCCAATATCTGTCGAGCAGCTCGGCCGGGACCGTGGCGCTGGCGCCGAAATCGTTCTTGGCCACGCCCATATTGGCGTGGAATTCGCTGTCGCCGGCCCTGTAGCCGACATCGCCGTAGAAGCGCCGCACGGTCGATTGGGAAAAATTGCGGAAGCCGTTGTCGCGCAGTCCTTCGAGCGCACCGTAGACGGCGAAGTTCTGGTCGACCTGCTTGCCCCATTGCGCCGAGCCCTGGATGCGGCCGAACGATCCGCCCATGAGGTCGAGCTCGGCGCCCTGATAGGTGAAGCCGTCCTTCATTTGCAGGTTGATCGCGCCGCCGAGTGCATTGAGGCCGAAGGCCGGATTGTTGGTCACCAGCGTCACCGACCTGATCGCGGCCGTCGGAATCAGGTCCCAATTGACGGCGTCCGAGAAGGCCTCGTTGATGCGGACGCCGTTCTGGTACACCGCAAGGCCTTGCGGCGTGCCCGTCACGGGCGAAGCGACGAAGCCGCGGAATTCGACATCCGGCTGGAACGGATTGCCGGTGACTTCGCTGATGTTGATGCCGGCGATGTTGTCGCGCAGCGCGTCCGTGACGTTCAGCGAACCGGTGCGCCTGATCTGGTTGGCATCGACGGCATTGATCGCCGACGGAACCTTGTCGACATCGAGACCCCGGCCGGTGCCCGGCGAGGTCGGATAGACGTAAAGGCGTGTCCTCGGCGCGGCCGATCCCGGCGCCCCCACGCGCGCAACAGGTCGCGACGGCGCCGCGCGCCGCGCCGAAGGTGGTGCGGTCACCTCGACCGGCGGCAGGTTCTGGACGTTGGTCTCCTCGTCCGGCGCGGCCCCGGCAGGGGTCGCATAGACCAAGCCCGATACCAGCCCGGTCGACACCGAAGCCATCAACAAAGCACGCTTGAACGAAACAACCTTGCCCATCCCCGCCTTCCCATCCGTGACCACCGACTGTTTTGATGTTCCGCCGATTGGTCGGGACGAGTTTATTCGGCCGCAATGGGGACGCCAGCCGCAAAAGGTCGGACCCTATCCACACCCATTTTCCCGACCAAATCGGGAATTTTTCCCGATCGCTTTGGATGCGATCAGGTTGCCGCTGTCGGCACCAGCGCTTCCACGGTCACACCGCCCTCACCCGAGACCACATTGAGCGTGCCGCCGAGCGCCAGGATCCGCTCGCGCATGCCGACGAGGCCGAAGCCGAGCTTCTGGCCTGGCTCCATGCCGCGGCCGTCGTCGCTGACCCGCACCCGGGCGCAGAAGCGGCCGCCGGCCTGCTCGACCGGCTCGATGACGACGCTGACCGAGGTCGCACCGGCGTGGCGGAACACATTGGTGAGCGCCTCCTGCACGATGCGGTAGATGGTGAGATCGGCGGTCTCGCCGGTGGGGCCCAGCGCCGGCGAGATCGAGGTCTCGATCGCAACGTCGGGATGCGACTCCCGCCACAGCCGCGACAGGGATTCGAGCGCCTGGCGCAGGCCGAGCTCGGCAAGGCCCACGGGCCGAAGACGCTCCAGCACGCGGCGATTGAACTGCTGGAGTGCATTGATCTGCTCCAGCATGGCGCTGCCATGTTTGCGCACGGCATCCGCACTCGGCTCGCGTCCGTCCGCCTGCTTCGCCAGCGCGCTCGCATGTGCGCGCAGCGAGAACAGATAGGGTCCGAACTCGTCGTGCAATTCGCGCGCGATCTCCTTGCGCTCGATGTCCTGCAGCGACACCGCGCGCTCGGCGAGGCGCCGCTTGTCCTCGACCGCTTCACCAAGCGTCGCGGCAAGATGGTTGAGCCTGGTGCAGATCGCCGCGAGCTCCGGCGCGCCGCCCGGCGCGACGCGGGCCTCGTAATGTCCGCTTTCGAGCTTCCCCATGGCGTCCGCCAGCGACTGTAACGGTGCCAGGGCACGGCCGACCACCTTCATCATCAGGAAAAACAGCGCAAGCGCGATCACCGAGCCGACCTCGAGCTGGGTCACGATGCCGTCCCAGATCTCGGCGATCTCGTCGTCGGGATGCGAGGTGATCACGAGCGAGCCGGGCTTGCCGCGGATCGAGACCGGCACGCTGACCGCGGTCTGCTCCGGATGGACCAGGCTGACGAACCAGGCCGGCGGGGCACGCGTGTCGACATCGGAGCCAAGCCGGCGGGGCGTCATCGGGTTCCCACCGGAATCGTGCAGCGCGATGCTGACATGGCGCAGGCGACTGAGATCGCGCGCGATCTGGTTCAGCCTGGCATCAGGATCGGGTGCCTCGTTGAGATCGGCAACGATCATCTCGATGAATTCGCGCGCGAGGCGGATCACGCTCTGGTCCTCGGCCTGCACGCGCGGGCCCGCCTCGGCGATCTGGCGGCCGATATTGACCGCGAGCCCCAGCGCCAGCAGCAGCGCCAGCAAGAGATTGATGCGCCCGCGCAAGGAAAGATTCTGCCACATTGGTCTCGCTCGTGCCTCGCGAAGGGTTGGCGCCTGTCCGACGACGTTGACAGAGGCGAACCGCCCGATATCTAATCGGAAGCGTACAGCAATCCCAGCCGGGTTGCATGAGCCGACACGAGACGCGCGTCTTGCCTGGTCAGTCTCATGCGGCGCAGAACAGGCAAGCTCCAAGGGAACGGGCTGTCGCGGGGAACGCCTATGCGCATTCTGATCGTCGACGATCATCCCATCGTCGCCTCCGGCTGCCGTGCCGTGCTGGCCGACGAAGGCGAGATCGAAATCTTGGAAGCCGCCGACGCCGAGGACGGCGAGTGCGTCTTCATCGTCGAACGTCCCGACCTCTGCATCATCGACATAAATTTGCCAACCGTCTCCGGCTTCGAGCTCGCGCGCCGCATCCTAGAGCGCGCGCCCGAGGCGCGCATCATCATGTTCAGCATGAATGACGACCCCGCCTTCGCCGCGCGTGCGATCGAGTGCGGCGCCAAGGGCTACGTCTCCAAGACCGGCGACCCCGACGACCTCGTCGAGGCGATCCGCGCCGTCGGAAGCGGCGGCACCTATCTTCCGACCGCGATCGCGCGCAGCATCGCCTTCGCCGGACCGACGCTGGCGCAAAACCCGCTGTCGAAGCTGAACGCGCGCGAGATGGAGATTCTGCGGCTGCTCAGCGCCGGCAAGAGCCTGTCCGAGATCGCGTGGCTGGTGCAATCGTCCTACAAGACGGTGGCCAATACCTCGTCCATCATGCGCCAGAAGCTCGGGGTGAAGACCTCGGTGGAGCTGGTGCGGCTGGCGATCGACAGCGGTGTCGCCTGACCACGCCACGAATTCGGTCACACAAGCGTTGCAATCTTGGTGTGGTGAGATGCCACGGAGCTCTTAGGCATGACGATTCAGACTGTCTCGACCAACAAATCCCATGGCGGCGTGCAGGGCGTCTATCGCCATGCCAGCCAGGTGACCGGAACCGACATGGTGTTCTCGGTCTATATCCCGCCGCATGCGGACGGCGCCAAGCTGCCCGTGGTCTGGTATCTCTCCGGCCTCACCTGCACGCATGCCAACGTCACCGAGAAAGGCGAATTCCGCAAGACCTGCGCCGAGCTCGGCCTGATCTTCGTCGCGCCCGACACCTCACCGCGCGGCCCCGACGTGCCGGGCGATGCCAACAACGCCTATGATTTTGGCCTCGGGGCCGGCTTCTATGTGGACGCCACGCAAGAGCCGTTCGCGCGCAATTATCGCATGTGGAGCTACGTCACGGACGAGCTGCCGAAGCTGGTTGCGGAGAACTTTCCGGTCGATGCCAAGCGGCAATCGGTGATGGGACATTCGATGGGCGGCCATGGCGCGCTGACGGTGGCGCTGCGCAACCCGCACCGCTTTCGCGCAGCCAGCGCCTTTGCCCCAATCGTGGCGCCCTCACTCGTGCCCTGGGGCATCAAGGCGCTGACCGGCTATCTCGGGCCGAACAAGGAGGCCTGGCGCAACCAGGACACGGTGGCGCTGATCGAGGACGGCGCCAAGTTCTCCGGCTTCCTGGTCGACGTCGGCGAGGCCGACAATTTCCTGAAGGAGCAGCTGAGGCCGGAGCTGCTCGAGGCCGCCTGCGCCAAGGCGGGCATCCCGCTGACGCTGCGGCGCCAGGCGGGCTACGACCACAGCTATTATTTCATCTCGACCTTCATGAGCGATCATCTGCACTGGCATGCGGAGAGATTGAAGGGGTGATGTCTTTCACCTTCTCCCCTTGCGGGAGAAGGTGGCGCGAAGCGCCGGATGAGGGGTTCTCTCCGCTCGCACGACCATTCGTGGGGATGGAAACCCCTCACCCGTCTCGCCGCTACGCGGCGAGCCACCCTCTCCCACAAGGGGAGAGGGAAAACCCCTTCACGGCTTCCCGTAGTTCGGCGCCAGCAGGCGGTTGCGGATGAGATAGCTCATCGTGCGCGACCAGGATTCATCCGTGTTGCCGCGCATGTCGGCGCTGGCGACCGCGACCATGTTGCCGGTCTTCACGTCGCGCAGATAGATGTTGAGATTGATGATCAGGTTGGAGACCTTCTGCACGAGGCCGGTGATCTCCAGATCGGCGCCGAGCTGGCCGGCGAGCTTGAGGTCGCAGCCGCCGCAGGCCTGCAGGTTCGCGCCACGGGAGGCCTCCCGTATCGGCGCGATGTCAAGCACCTGGAACCGGCCCGACTCTGCCAGCTCCTTGCGCAGCTGCTCGCTGATGCGCATGAGCCGCGCCTCTTCCGGCTTGGAGCCGTAGAACTCGCCCGGCAGGCTGGTGTCGACCAACTCGAAATCGAACACCGCGAGCTTCGGTGGATCGGCGAGCGCGCCCGCCCCCGTCGGCAGCAATGCTGCGATTGCCAACAATGCTCGCATGATCGTGATTCCCGGCCTCGCGCGCGCGGGGACGAAATGCGGGGTTGCACGGCCTGACAAATTGGTCATGCTTGAAGCAGAGACAATTCTTCACCGGCGGTCAAGCCGGGGAGATCGTCTGGAGGAAACATGATCCGATGGTTGGCCGGCCTGATCGGCTTTGGTCTTGCCGCGACGAGCGCGCTTGCGGCCGATCCCGTCACGATCGGCGTCGGCTATCTCGCAATCGCCGGCACCCGATCAACGCTGTCGCTCGCCGAGCAGCCTGCCGAGAACGACGGCCTCGCCGGCGCGCGCCTTGCCATCGAGGACAACAACACCACCGGGAAATTCACCGGCCAGCGCTTCACGCTGGAGGAGCGCCGCATCAGGGAAGGCGAGGACGTGGTGCAGGCTGCGACCGCGCTCGCCGAGAAGAACGGCTTCATCGTCGCCGACCTGCCCGCCGATGTGCTCTTGAAGGTCGCGGACGCCCTGCGCGACCGCGGCACGCTGCTGTTCAACGCCGGCGCGATCGACGAGCGGCTGCGCGAGACCGATTGCCGCGCCAACGTCATCCACACCGCGCCGACGCGTGCGATGCTCGCCGACGCGCTCGGCCAATATCTGGTGTGGAAGAAGTGGTCGCGCTGGCTGCTGGTGGTCGGCTCGCACGACGAGGACAAGCTGTTCGCGGATGCTATCAGGCGCACCGCGGCGCGGTTCGGCGCCAAGATCGTGCAGGAGCGAACCTTCGAGGACAAGGGCGGGGCGCGGCGCACCGATAGCGGCGTAGCGCAGATCCAGCGTCAGATCCCCGTCTTCACGCAGCAGGCACCGGCCTATGACGTGCTGGTCGCCGCCGACGAGAGCGAGGTGTTCGGCTCTTATCTGCCCTATCGCACCTGGGATCCGCGCCCGGTCGCCGGCTCCGCCGGCCTCGTGCCGCGCAGCTGGGACGCATCGCAGGATCAGTGGGGCGCGATCCAGATTCAGAACCGCTTCATCAAGCTGAATTTGCGCCGGATGACCGCACGCGACATGCAGGCCTGGACGGCGGTGCGCATGATCGGCGAGGCCACCTCGCGCACCAATTCCGGCGAGGTCAGGAAGGTCACCGATTTCATCAAGGGCCCGGATTTCTCGGTCGCCGCCTTCAAGGGCACGCGGCTGACCTTGCGCGACTGGAACCTGCAGCTGCGTCAGCCGATCCTCCTGGTCGACGGCCGCATGGTGGTGTCGGCGTCGCCGCAGGAAGGATTCCTGCACCAGGTCTCCGAGCTCGACACGCTCGGCTACGATCGCCCGGAGAGCAAATGCAAGCTGAAATGAGGATGCAGATGTCGCGGATGTGGCGTGTTGGACTTCTCTCCGCATTGGCGCTGGCGGCAGCCCCAGCGCATGCGTTCATCGCCTATGTCTCGAACGAGAAGAGCAATACGGTCTCGGTGATCGATACCGACAGCTGGACCGTGACCAAGACCATCAAGGTCGGCCAGCGTCCGCGCGGCATCGACCTTACCCGCGACGGCAAGTTCGTGATGGTCGCGGTCGGCGACGATGACACCATCCAGGTGATCGACGCCAATACCCAAACCGTGGTGGACAGCCTGCCCTCCGGACCCGACCCCGAGCTGTTCGCGCAGGATGCCGCCGGCAAGATGCTCTACGTCGCCAACGAGAACGACAACACGGTGACGGTGATCGACCTCGAGAAGCGCGCCCGGCTCGGCGACATCCAGGTCGGTGTCGAGCCCGAGGGCATGACCATCAGTCCGGACGGCAAGACGCTGATCAACACCTCGGAAACCACCAACATGGCGCATTTCATCGACACCGCCTCGCGCCAGATCGTCGCCAACGTGCTGGTGGACGCGCGGCCGCGCTACGCCGAGTACAAGCATGATTCTTCCGAGGTGTGGGTGTCCTCGGAGATCGGCGGCACCGTCTCGATCATCGACCCCAAAAAGCACGAGGTGATCGGCAAGATCACGTTCGAGATCCCGGGCCTGCGCAAGGAGGCGATCCAGCCGGTCGGCATCGGCATGACCAGGGACGACAAGACCGCGTTCGTCGCGCTCGGCCCCGCCAACCGCATCGCCGTGGTCGACGTCGCCTCGCGCAAGGTGACGAAATATCTCCTGGTCGGGCAGCGGGTCTGGCACATGGCGTTCACGCCGGACGAGAAATATTTGCTCACCACCAACGGTGTGTCGAACGACGTCTCCGTCATCGACGTCGCCGCGCAGAAGGTGATCAAGACCATTCAGGTCGGCGAGCTGCCCTGGGGCGTCGCGATCGCGCCATGACCAGCCCCGCCCCGATCGCCGAAGCGCAGGAGACGCCGAGACCCGAAGGAGCCACGGTGCCGGCGTTGTCGATCGACGGCGTCAGCCATGCCTATGGTCCGCGGCGCGCATTGATGGACGTGTCGTTCAATGTGCAGCCCGCGAGCTTCACGGCGCTGCTGGGACTCAACGGCGCCGGCAAGAGCACGCTGTTCTCGCTGATCACGCGGCTGTTCGGCATCCAGTCCGGCCGCGTCGGCATTTTCGGGCACGACGTCAGCAAGAGCCCCGGCGAGGCGCTGCGGCTGCTCGGGGTCGTATTCCAGCCGCGCACGCTCGATCTCGACCTGTCGCTGACGCAGAACCTGCTCTACCACGCCGCCCTGCACGGCATTGGCCGCCGCGAGGCCTCGGCGCGCAGCGCCGAGCTGCTCGGCCGCATCGGCCTTGCCGATCGCGCTGCAAGCAAGGTGCGCGACCTCTCGGGCGGACAGATGCGGCGGCTGGAGATCGCCCGGGCGCTGCTGCACCAGCCGCGCCTCTTGCTGCTCGACGAGCCGACCGTCGGCCTCGACGTCAAGGCGCGTGCCGACATCATCAGCCACGTCCGCCAGCTCGTGACCGAGCAAGGCATCGGCGTGCTCTGGGCCACGCACCTGTTCGACGAGATCATGCCCGGCGACGATCTCGTGGTGCTGCACCAGGGCAAGGTGCTGGCGCAGGGGCCGATGAGCCGCGTCATCGCCGCAACAGGCGCGCAGGACGTCAACACCGCCTTCATGCGCCTGACCGGCGCACAAACCATGCCTGGAGGCGGCGCATGAGCAGCATCACGACGCGCGAGGCGCCGCGCGGCTTCTCGTTCGCCGAGTACATGACCTGCCTCAGCGGCATCGTCTGGCGCGAGGGCCTGCGCTTCCTGCATCAACGCGAGCGCTTCGTCTCGGCGCTGGTGCGGCCTTTGGTGTGGCTGTTCATCTTTGCCGCCGGCTTCCGCCAGGTGCTCGGCATCTCCATCATCCCGCCCTACGAGACCTACATCCTCTACGAGGTCTATATCGCGCCGGGACTGATGGCGATGATCCAGCTCTTCAACGGCATGCAGTCCTCGCTCTCGATGGTCTATGACCGCGAGATGGGCAACATGCGCACGCTCCTGGTGAGCCCGCTGCCGCGGGGGTTCCTGTTGTTCTGCAAGCTGCTCGCGGGCACCGCGGTATCGCTGCTCCAGGTCTATGCGTTCCTGCTGATCGCCTGGCTCTGGGACATCACCCCGCCGCCCCAGGGCTATCTCACCGTGCTGCCGGCGCTGATCCTGTCGGGGCTGATGCTGGGCTCGCTCGGCATGCTGATCTCGTCGGGCATCAAGCAGCTGGAGAACTTCGCCGGTGTCATGAACTTCGTGATCTTCCCGATGTTCTTCGCCTCCTCCGCGCTCTACCCGCTCTGGCGCGTGCAGGAGGGCAACCCCTATCTCTATTATCTGTGCGAGGCCAATCCGTTCACCCATGCGGTCGAGCTGATCCGTTTCGCGCTGTATGGCCAGATCAACTGGATCTCGCTGGCGGTGGTCGCGGTTTGCACAATCGTCTTCATGATCGGTGCGATCCTGGCCTATGATCCCTCGCGCGGGTTGGCGCGACGCGGGCCTGCGGGAGGCGAAGGATGATTGTTCGGGTTCTGGTCACCTCTGTACTGGTGCTCGCTGTCGCGAGCACGACGGCGCACGCCGCCGATCCGCGCTATCCGGACTGGCCGTGCACCCAGGCGAAGGTGCCCGAGATCTCGCTGGCGGCCGTGTGGGGCGGTCCGCCGCTCGACGACGTCCAGAACAAATGGAAGGACGACGCCAAGATCAGCGCGCTCGTTGCGAAACTGGCGGCGCGCAAGACGCCACTGGATGAGGCGGAAAAGCTGGTGAAGGAGTTTCTCGCGGGTTCCGCTGCCGACAAGACCGCGAACGCAAAGCTGCTGTTCGCCGGCCTGTTCGACACGCTCAACGCCCAGCGCTCCCAGGTCATGAACGGACTCGAGCGCGTCAGCCGCAAGCAGCGCGATGCCGCCGACAAGATCCGCGAGGAGGCAATTCAGCTCCAGGCCCTGCAAGGGGCCACACCGCGTGACGAGGCCAAGGTCCAGGCGCTCAGCAACGAGCTGATCTGGAAGACCCGGATCTTCGAGGACCGTAACAAGGTGGTGCGCTTCGTCTGCGAGGTTCCAACCTCGCTCGACCAGCGCCTGTTCGCGCTCGGACGCGTCATCCAGCAGGAAATGGAATAGCGTCAGTTACGCTGACCGCTCACGAAAAGTTCCCGCAATCGCCCCGGCAACGTTAACCTTTCGCCGCGCTATGTGCCGGAACCAAATCGATTTATTATGGCTTGTCGACGTGAACTCAAGACGTCGGGAGGCCTCGATGGGAACCACAAGAATCATGTTTGCGGGCGCTGCGGTCCTCAGCATGCTCGCAACCAGCGCCTTTGCTGACGACATGACCGGGATGATCACGCGGATCGATCGGCTCAACGGCACGATTTCGATCCAGCAGACCCAGAAGGGCACGGTCGGCGCCAGCACAGGCAGCGCCGGCGCGCTCCAGGAGTACAAGGCCAAGGATGCGGCAATGCTCGATGCCGTCCATGCCGGCGACAGGGTGAGCTATTCTGCGACCGAGACCAACGGTACGGGCACGTTGACGAAGTTGCAGAAGCAGAAATAACACCGTCGCTGCGTCTCCCGCTCACAGGGGGCGGCCAAGCACCTGCATCCAGTCATTTACTGGTCCGGGCGCGGCTCAGGCTGCGTGTCCTCCGTCGGGAGTTTGGCGCCCTCCCAGCCGTCGGTGCCGTCAGGATACCAGGCGATGTTGGCATAGCCGTAAGCGAGCGCACGCTTCGCCGCGTTCCAGGACATCCAGCAATCGGCGAGGCAATAGATCACCAGCAGCGCGGCCTTGTCGCCGCGTGAGGCGCGCGCGAGGCCACGCTGAAGATAATCGTCCATGGCGGGCGGCAAGTTGCCGTAGCCGGTGTCCGGCAGCCAGAAGCTGCCCGGAATGTTCCTGCGCGGCGCGTCACGCCACACCGTGCTCACAGGAAGGTTCTTTGGTTTCGGCGCGCGCGGCATCACGTCAACGAAGGTGCCGCTGTTCGCACGCCAGATCGCCTCCGCCTCGCCGGTCGTGAGCACGCGCGCGCCAGCGAGCGTCGCCGGCACCGGCGCGCGATAATTGTCGGTACGATATCCCTCGGGCTCGAACGGCTCCTGCTGCTGCGCCGACGCCGGGGCCACGAGCAAGGCAACGACGAACGCAGCGGCAAGCGGCCGGCTCATGGCGCCTTCTTGGCCGTCTCCGCGCCGAGCGGCCGGTTGTTCTCGTCCAGCAGCGGCACGCCGAAATCGAGCAGGATCTTGTTGATCTCGCCCTGGTTCTCCTGGATCACCCGGTTGAGCTGCCGCTTCCAGTTCTGGTCGGCGGGTCGCACGCCCATGCCGATGCGATAGACCAGCTTGGACCCGGTGGTCTCCTTGACCAGCGGCATGACGCGCAGCGAGGGGCCGGCTTTCTTCGCATAATAGCCGGCCATCGGTCCCCAGAGCACGCCGGCGTCGATCTTGCCGGCAGCGAGGTCGTCGATCATCGCCTGCGCCGAATTGTCGAAGCGCGTGTCGATCATCAGCTGATAGGGCTTTGCATCGCCCATCAGGCCTGCCAACGCCATATTGGTCGCCGGCGGCGTGCCGGCGACGATGCCGATATGCTTACCTTTCAGGCGTGCGTCCTGCAGCGTGTCGACGTCCTCGAGCCCGCTACCGGTCTTCGCAACCAGTGCATAGGTCGTGCGGTAGTAGGGATTGGTGCCCTGCACGAGGTCGTCGCCCTGCGGGTAGCCCATGATGACGTCGCAGCGATGCGCACCCAACGTCATGCGCACGAAGCCGGCGGCCTGCGGGAAGAACACGTAGTCCAGCTTCTTCTGCAGCTTGTCCGCCAGAAACTCGGCGAGCTTGTTCTCGAAGCCCTCGCCCTTCTCGTTCGAGAACGGCAGGTTGCGCGGGTCGGCGCAGACGCGCAGCACCTTCGGGTCGACCAGCTCGAATGAGAGATCTCCGGTCTCGTTGGTCTGCGCGATGGCGAGATCGCCATACGCACATGATGCGATCACGATCCAGAGTGAAAACCACCAGCGACGATGTCGTCCGGCCTGCGTCATCGCGCTTCCTCCTCGTTTTGTTTGAATGTAATCCATGCAACGCATGACGCGCCACGTGTGCCAACTTTTGCCGGCTTTGCTTTGTTGCAGTGCAATGAGGCCAATCCTTTGAACTGAGGCGGAAAAGTGTCTCGCATCGCTCTCGTGATCGCAGCCTTGTCCCTGGTAACAGCTACGCTAGCACGCGCCGGGGCGGGCGAATTGCCTGTGAGCGAAGTCGCGCCGGGAATCTTCGTACACTCCGGGGCCATAGCGCTGATGAGCCGCGAGAATGAAGGCGGCATCGCCAATATCGGCTTCATCATCGGAGGTGACGCGGTGGCCGTGATCGACACTGGCGGCAGCCTGCGCGAAGGCGAGGCGCTGCTGGCGGCGGTACGAGCGCGCACGCAAAAGCCGATCCGCTATGTCATCAACACCCATGGCCATCCCGACCATGTCTTCGGCAATGCTGCCTTGATGGCAGAGGGAACCAGCTTCGTCGGCCACAGCAAGCTGCCGCAGGCGCTGGCGAGCCGCGGGCCCTTCTATCTCGACAATTTCAGGCGCCTCATGGGCCCCGAGCTGATCGATCCCGTGAAGATCGTACCGCCGACCCTGCTCGTAACGGACACGCTCACGCTCGATCTGGGCTCGCGCCGCTTGACCTTGCGCGCTTGGCCGGCCGGGCACAGCGACAACGATCTGACCGTGTTCGACGAGAGCACCAAAACCCTGCTTGCCGGCGATCTCGTCTTTCTCGGCCACATTCCGGTGATGGACGGCAGCATTCGCGGCTGGCTCGCCACGCTGAAAGAGTTGGAGACGATCCCGGCGCTGCGCGTTGTTCCCGGTCACGGTCCTGTGAGCGACTGGCCAGCGGCGCTGAGCGATCAACGACGTTACCTGTCAACGCTGCTGTCCGACGTCCGCGCCCTGAACAAGAGGGGCGCGTCGATCCGCGCCGCTGCGGACAAGGCGGCGGCGGACGAGCGGCCGCACTGGCAGCTGTTCGAAGACTACAACGCCCGCAACGCAACTGCAGCATTTTCGGAAATTGAATGGGAATAGCGGGCGCGCTACGCTGGCAGGAGATCAGCTTCACCTAAACCGAGGAGCATGACCATGACGGCATGCACACGCCGCCTGCCCCTGATTGCCCTGCTCCTCGGCATCGCCTTTGCCGTGCCGGCGCAGGCGGACGAGGCCTACGATCCCTGGCCGGGCCTGGTGCAGGACATCTTCAGCAACCGGCCGATGAACGACGGCGCCGAGGTCATCGGCATCGAGATGCCCTATCGCGCCGAGGATGCCGCCATCGTGCCGGTGACGCTGCGCAGCAAGCTGTCGCCCGGCGACAGCAGACGCATCCGTTCGATCACGCTGGTGATCGACCGCAATCCCGCGCCGATGGCCGCGAAGTTCGAACTCGGCCCGGACGCCAATGTCACGGAGATCTCGACCCGTGTGCGCGTCAACAACTACACCGACGTGCATGCGGTGGCCGAGCTCAGCGACGGCCAGCTCTACGTCTCCAAAGTCTATGTGAAGGCCTCCGGCGGCTGCTCGGCGCCGGCTGCAAAGAACGTGGAGGAAGCCAAGAACCGGCTCGGCCAGATGCGCTACCGGCAATTCGCCCGTGAAGAGGGTCCGGCAAGCCGGCTGCGCGAAGCGCAGATCATGATCGGCCATCCCAACAATTCCGGCCTGCAGATGGACCAGGTCACGCAGCTCTATATCCCCGCCTTCTTCATCAACCAGCTCAGATTGACGCAGGACGACAGCCCCGTGCTGTCGATGGAAGGCGGCATCTCGATCTCGGAAGATCCCAACCTGCGCTTCACCTATGTCTCCAACGGCGCCAAGCGCTTTCGTGCGGAGGCCCGGGATACGGACGGGCATGTGTTCCGCAATGAATGGGATGTGGAGAAACCGGGGACTTAGTTTTGTCAGACTTGCGCTTGCGGGAGAGGGTGGATCGCCGCGTAGCGGCGAGACGGGTGAGGGGTATGTTTCCGCGCCCACCCGCCTCTCATGCTGGAATATGCCGATAGAACCCTCATCCGGCGCTTCGCGCCACCTTCTCCCACAAGGGGAGAAGGAAGATCGCACCGTCTGTGCCGCGATAGCTAAAAACACCTCACCTCGGCTTCCGCCTGCGCGCGCCTTAAGTCATTCACCGCCGAGTTGGCCTGCTCCGAGGTGCGAAACTGCACGCCGAGATCGCCGCGCACTTGCGACATGCTGAGCGCGGTCTCGGCGGTAACATAGCGCTCATAGGGTATGATCGAGGCGACCACGTCGATGGAGCAGGAACATTGCTCGATCGCGGAGCGCGTCTCGCCGTTGGCCTTCATGCAGCCATAGACGTATTCCGCGCGCGCCGCGGTGGGATAATCATTGGCCTCTTCGGCCCGTGCCACGCATACGCTGGCAGCGAGCGCCGTCAATGCGGCGACAATCGGTCGTAGCCGTCCGGCCAGATCCATGCGCGTCCTCCCGCTGGTTGCGACCAAGGCTATGCTATGCGTATTGTGCTGAAAAGCACTCTGTCAGAGGAAACGGCTCACAAGGTGATGACAGTTTTGGCGCGAATTTGGGCGCTCGCAACGGTGCTGGCGCTAGCCGCACCTGCCGGCGCTGCGGACACAATCCGCCTTGCGGTGCAGAAGACCGGAACATTCTCGTGGGAGCTGGCCGCGATCCGAAGCGCCGGCCTCGACAAGGAGGCCGGCCTGGCGCTGGAGGTCACCGAGCTGGCGAGCACCGAGGCTGGCAAGATCGCGATGCGCGCCGGCAGCGCCGACATCATCCTGTCGGACTGGCTGTGGGTGTCGCGCGAGCGCACGCTCGGTGCGAAGCTCACCTTCTATCCCTATTCCAGCGCGCTCGGCGCCGTGATGGTGCCGGCCTCATCGCCGATCAAGACGCTCGCCGACCTCAAGGGCCGCAGGCTCGCGGTCGCCGGCGGGGCAATCGACAAGAGCTGGCTGCTGCTGCAGGCGCGGATGAAGCAGGACGGCATCGACCTCAAGTCGGAAGCAACCATCGTCTACGGTGCCCCGCCGCTGATCGCCGCCAAGGCGCTGGACGGCGAGATGGATGCGAGCCTCAACTTCTGGAATTTCTGCGCCCAGCTCGAGGCCAAGGGTTTCAGGCGCCTGACCGGCATCGAGGACATCTTGCCGAAGCTCGGTGCCAAAGGCGCGGTCGCCGCGGTCGGCTATGTCTTCGATGAGAGCTGGGCCGCGAGCCATAAGGAGGCCGTCGCGCGCTTCATCGCGATGACCCGCAAGGCCAAGGAGTTGCTGGCGACCTCGGATGCGGCCTGGGACAAGGTCGCGCCGCTCACCGGCACGACGGATCCTGCCCTGCTCAGGACCTACCGCGAGCGCTACCGCGACGGCATTCCGCGCCGGAGCATCGATGACGAGGAAAAGGACGCGCGCGTGCTCTACCGCGTGCTGGCCGAGATCGGCGGCCGCGACCTCGTCGGCCCCGCAGCCGAGCTCGATCCCGGCACCTTCTATCACGCAGTCCCCGGAGACTGAGGTGCTGCGCCTGCTGTCGTTCGCCCTGTTCCTCGCGATCTGGTGGATTGCCGCGCTCGCGGTCGGCGGCGCAAAGCTGCCCTCCCCGCCGGCGGTGCTTCAGGTGATGATCGCGGAAGCATCAAGCGGCGCGCTGTTCCTGCATCTCGGCGCCACGCTGGCGCGCGTCGCGCTCGCCTTCACACTCGCGATGTCGCTCGGCAGTGCCATCGGCTATTTGATGGGCCGGGTGAAGCTCGCCGACCGGCTCGGCGATCCCTGGCTGATCCTGCTGCTCAACCTGCCCGCCTTGGTCGTGATCGTGCTGGCCTATATCTGGGCTGGCCTCACCGAGGCCGCCGCGATCGCGGCGATTGCCATCAACAAGCTGCCGACCGCCATCGTCACCCTGCGCGAGGGCACGCGCGCGCTCGACCGTTCGCTCGACGAGATGGCGAGCGTGTTCGCAATGCCGCGCTGGCGCGCCTTCCGCCACGTCGTGCTGCCGCAACTGGCGCCCTATATCGCGGCCTCGGCCCGCTCCGGCCTGTCGCTGGTGTGGAAGATCGTGCTCGTCGCCGAGCTGCTGGGGCGGCCGAACGGCGTCGGCTTCGAGATCGGCGTCGCCTTCCAGCTGTTCGACACGCCGCGGCTGCTGGCCTATTCCCTCACCTTCGCCGCCGTCGTGCTCGTCATCGAAACCTTGCTGGTGCAGCCGTTCGAAGCCCGCGCAAACAGGTGGCGGCCCCGTGCGGCTTGAGGTCGATATCACGGGCAAGACTTTCAGGAGTGCGGCGGGCGGAACGCACGAGGTTCTGGCGCCCGTCAAGTTCGCGCTGCAATCCGGCGAGGTCGGCGTGCTGATCGGCCCCTCCGGCTGCGGCAAGAGCACGATGCTGCGTATCATCCTGGGACTGGACCACGACTTTGCGGGCCGCGTCGCGCGACCGCCGGAGGCACGGATCGGCATGGTGTTCCAGGAGCCGCGCCTGCTGCCGTGGCGCTCGGTCGAGCAGAATGTGCGGCTGGCTGCGCCCGATGTCGCTGATGCCAAGCTCGCCGAGCTCTTCAGGATTTTGGAGCTGGAAGCGCATCGCGACCACTATCCCGGTGAGCTCTCGCTGGGTTTGGCCCGGCGCGTGGCGCTCGCCCGCGCCTTTGCCGTCGAGCCGGATATTCTGGTGCTCGACGAACCGCTGGCATCGCTCGATGACGCTCTCGCCGGACGCCTGCGCGATGAGATTGCAACGCTCGTCGCGAGCCGGCCGGTGATGACGCTTTTGGTGACACACAGCCTGGACGATGCCGTGCGCCTGGGCGACCGGCTGTTCTTCCTATCGCCGCGACCAGCGCGGATCGTGGCCGAGGTGCCTATCGGCATCCCGCGCGACACACGCGGCGAAGCCGAAATTGCGGCGATAAAGGCCGGCCTCGCGCAACGAACTCAAGGCGACCGCACTGAGCGAGATGCCTCATAGCCGGTCGCCTGGCGGACGTGCTAGATTAGCGGGCGGCGGAGCTGATGATGACACGAACAGTCGCCTTCGCAACGCTTGGTCTTGCAGCGCTTAGCCTCGCACTCGTTGCGGTGACGGCGGGCGCGCAGGACATGATGCGTGGCGTCGACCTCACCTCCCCCGCGATGGTCTCGGCTGAAATGACGAGGCCGGAGGTCGAGGCCATGTTGGCCAAAGCGAGCCCAAAGCAGCCTGCCGATTTCACCGGCAAACGCCTGTCGGGTCTCGATCTCTCGGGGCTGGACCTGTCCAACACGGTTCTCCGCGCCGCGCGGCTCAACAAGACAATACTTCGAGACGCCCGGCTGGACAGTGCGATCCTCGATCAGGCGTGGCTGCTGGATGCGGATCTTACCGGCGCAAGCCTGAAGGGCGCCAATCTATTCGCCTCGCAAATGGCCCGCGCGCGTCTCGACGGTGCGAACCTGTCAGGAGCGCGCATCGCTGCCGACCTCACCGGCGCAAGCCTGGTCGGCGCCTCGATCGCGGACGCGAATCTCGGCGCCGATATGCGCAACCAGTCGATGGGACTGATGCGCGCGGTGCTGAGATCCGCCAAGCTGGAACGGCTGAACGCGCGCAACGCCGATTTGTCGCGCGTCGACCTCGAATTCGCAGTCCTCAGGGGCGCCGATCTGAGCGGCGCATCACTGAAAAACGCCCAACTCGGCGGAGCCGATCTGACCGGCGCCATCGTCATCGACGCCGATTTCGACGGCGCCGATCTCGTCTCGGCGAAGCTGATCGCACCAAACGGCCTTGACCGCGCCAAGAATTTCGACAAGGCAAAGAACCGCGAGCGCCTGATCAGGGAATGACGGCGCCCTTTGGGAGGACTGGCTGATGCGTGGGGTTCTTGCTTTGACCGCGTTGTTGACGCTTGCCGGCGAAGCCGCCGCGCAGACCAAGGGCAAGGGCATAAGGCTCTGGAATCTCACGACGGAGACCATCTCCGGCTTCCAGCTCGCACCCGCCGGCAAGACCGACTGGGGTCCGAACCAGTGCCTGAATGACAAGGACAAGGAGGTCGACCACGACGAGCGGTTGCGCATCACCGGCGTCGAGCCCGGCCGCTACGACGCCAGGGTCAGTTACCCCAATGCACGGCAGTGCGTCGTCCGCGATATCGAGATCAAGGCGGATGCAGTGTTCTCGATTGCGGACAAGGATCTGAAGGACTGCACCAAGTAGCGTTCGAACCGATTCTGGCAGCTCACGCCTTGTCGTTCGGGTGCGGATATTCGCAGCGCCACTTCACCGCGTGCCACTTCGGATGCTCACCGACCCATTGCGCGATATAGGGCGGCGCGGCCATCGCGCATTGCCGCGGCGACCCGGAATAGTGGAACACCAGATGCCGCTCCTCGCAGGTCGCAGGCGAGAGCACCGCGCACACAGTCACCACCAGGTCAATCGGGTTCATGCCGGGATCCTCTCGCAAGGGGGCGATGGATAGATTAGCACATGAAGCTACGCGCGAAGGAGGGGGAAGTTTCATAGCGCCGAAGCCTCGTCATGGCCGGGCTCGGCCATCCACGCCTTGCCTCGTGGAACAAAGAACGTGGATGCCCGGGCCGTCGCCTCGCCGAAGCGGCTTCGGCCGCGTAGCCGGGAGAAGCCCGAGCATGACGACCTTCCGTGCTAGAAGTTCACGCCGAACACCAATCGCGCCTGATGCCGCTCGAAATTGACGAGGTCGAGATTGCCGCCTGAGCCGGCCGGGCGCCCCCAGGCCTGCATGCTCCAGCTTGCGGTGAGCCGGGAACGCTCGGAGAGCTGGAAATAGGCGGTGGGGCCGACAAACAGGGCCTGGCCTGAGAACTCGCTAAGGCCGATGCCCTCATATTGCCGGAAGTAGCGCATCTCGCCGCCAAGCAGCACATTGGGCCGCACGCGAACCAGGCCGGCAAACGCGGCCCCGATCGTCGAGCTCTTCTCGGATGCCCCTCCAATCTCGAAGCGCGCCCATTCCGGCTGGTAGATCAGGTTGAGGGCGCCGATGGCGAAGTTCGGAATGAGTTCGCGGTCGAAGGCGAGCGTAAATTCGGTGCCGTACATCCGCCCTTTCGCGCCGCTGGTCTCGTCGATGCGGTCGCCGTGGAGCTCGGCCGCAATGGTGAGGCCGAATGGTGCGCGCTCACGGTCGAGCAGGCGATAGCGCAGGTCGAGCGAGATGCCCTGGAAGTTGAACTGGCGGCGGTCGTCGATGTCAGGGACGCCGGTAATGTGGTGCAAGCTGGCGGTGCCGCCGACTTCGACACGAAAATTCGGCAGCGGCACCACCTCGATCTCGACCTCATGTTCAAGGGCGCGATAAGCGCCCCCGCCTTTGCCGAAGCGCCCCGTCGTCTGGGTCTGGAGTTCGCGCTCGCCGACATTGCCGATATCGGTGCCGATCATGAAGCCGAAGATGTGCTCGGTATCAAAACCTGCCTCGGCGCTGCTGCGCGCCGGCGCCAGCACGATCGCGCACACGATCACCGTCCAGAACTTGCAGGCTCTGCCGCCCATCCCGTGCCCCAAAGGCGCGCGCCGCTGTGATCCGGCAGCAGCGCTGACCGGGCGTCAGCGTAACACACTGCCGCAGAGCACGGTCGAAATTTTGCGGGGAAAGAATTGAAGCCCCTCCACGTGCGGCTTTCGCGCGATCCGCAAAGCATGGAGCACGGCGAGGCGCAGATCCGACACTGCCACGGCTCCGACGGCGTTTGCCATCGAAGCCGCCGCAGGTCGTCGGTCTTACTTGCGCGAGGCGCAGGCGTACATGTTGATTTCCATGCCGACCGGCACTTCCACGATCTTCGGAGCTTTCCAAGCCATTCGGGTCTCCCAAGGTATTGAGCGCGACATCGCGCGGCGAAAAACCTAGGGCTGCGTCGAGTGCAGTTCAAGCCTCGATTCGACTGCCGTCACGTCTGTGCCGATACTTCGCGGCCGCAATTTCTCTCTCGGACAAAGCAAGTTCCCTCCTGGTCAAACACGACCAGCGAGACACCGCCTTGTGCAATGCACCGCGCGTCCAATCGACAACGGTGCCGTCAGCAGTCCTTGTCGGCCATTTCGGTATTCGGCTTGGCGCCCGCGGCGCGCTGAGCCGCCGTCGGCTCGCTCTGCATTTGCCGCTGCGCATCCTCGGACGACGCCGGCGATTCACCGCTGGCCCGGTTCATCGTGCTGGTCGGCGGATGCTGGCTGCTATCGCTCGCCGAACCGGACGTGTGCGATTGCGCGGAGCCCACGGTGACAGGGCCAGAACCGGCATCCTTGTCGGTCTTGTCGGTGCTGGCGCTGCCGGTGTTGCAGGGACCGGCGACCGCAACCCCGGCGCTCAGCGTCAGGATTGCGCAGGCAGCAAGAAGGGAACGCTTCGTATTCATTTGCATCTCCTTTTCTCCCGCAGCGCAGCCCCGGCGCCGGCAGGACATGCGGAGAAACAGGCCGAGCAGCCCGATGTTCCCGAGCGTCAGGCCGGAATGATCGCAAACGTTACGCCCGTCATGCCCGTTCCGCTCGCGGCGCTTCACCGGAGCAATCGTACGAGCGCGCGCCCGCCACGCGAATTCAGCTCCTTCGCATCCAGCGTTCCATCCTTGTCGGGATTGGCTGCGTTGAAACGCTGCTCGACCACCGACAGATATTCGTCGAGGGTGAGGGTCCCGTCGCGGTCGGGGTCTGCCGCGGCGAGTTCTTTCGCGCTCAACCGTCCACGCAATTCGCGCGCATCGAGCGTGCCGTCGCGATCGGGATCGAGCTTTGCGAACGAGGCGGCGGCCACCTTCTTCACCTCGGCAAGATCGAGCGTGCCGTCATTGTCGGTGTCGAACAACTTGACCGCATTGCCGGAGGCCGACCACGCCGGACCGGCCGAAAGTGCAATCACAAGTGCAAGGGCAATCGAGCGAGCCGAAATCATGGAGACCTCCCTGACATAGCCCCCAGATCAATGGGGCAGAGCCGAGATAAACCCGCAAGCGGCCCTCGGTTCAAGTCCGGACCTGCAACTTGCGCGCGCCACAACCGGTAGAGATGCATTGCCCTGCTCCCAATAGTGCTTCGCGTCGCGGAATTTCTCAGCGTCTGCGCACAAGTTGGAGTTGCCTTTGTCAGGTTTCCGTCAGGTGACCGCCGACGATATCGGCACGGCAGTTACGACTTTCGTATTGACGCGTTTTGGTTTCCGACGGAGTGTTGCAGCCGCAGCGTCAAAAGGCGCGCATTTTGGGAGGAACGGATGAAACGCTTTGCGATGGCCGCGAGCCTCGTCATGCTTGCGTCAACCTGTGCAAATGCACAAACCACCGAGCAGCTGGTCAAGGGTGCGACCGACACATCGAACGTTCTCAATTACGGAATGGGCTACAATCTCCAGCGCTTCTCGACGCTGAAGCAGATCAACAAGGATACGGTCAAGAATCTCGTCCCAATCTGGAATTACAGCTTCAATGACGATCGGAGCGAGGAATCACAGCCAATCGTCTATCAGGGCGTCATCTACGTCACCTCGCACAATGCCACGATGGCGGTCGATGCCAAGACCGGCAAGCAGATCTGGAAGAGCAAGATCGAATATCCGGCGGAGACGCCGCGAATCGTCTGCTGCGGCATCATTAACCGCGGCGTCGCGATTCACGAGGGCAAGCTGTTCCGTACGACCCTCGATGCCCACGTGATTGCCATCGACGCGAAGAACGGCAAGGAGCTGTGGCGGCAGAAGGCAGCCGACATCAAGGAAGGCTATTCGATGACGGTGGCCCCGCTCGTTGCCGACGGCGTCGTCATCACCGGCATTTCCGGCGCCGAATTCGGCACCCGCGGCTTCATCGACGGCTGGGATCCGGCGACAGGCAAGCATCTTTGGCGCACCCATTCGATCCCCTCGCCGGACGAGCCCGGCGGCGACACCTGGAAGGGCGACACCTGGAAGCTCGGCGGCGGCTCGACCTGGATCACCGGCTCTTATGACCCTGAGCTGAACACGATCTATTGGGGCACCGGCAATCCCGGTCCGTTCAACTCGGCGGTGCGCCCCGGCGACAATCTCTACACCTGCTCCGTGCTGGCGCTGGATCCCAAGACCGGCAAGATCAAGTGGCACTACCAGTTCTCGCCGAACAATCCGTTCGACTACGACGCCGTGGCCGAGATGGTGCTCGCCGACGTGAACATCGAGGGCAAGCCGACCAAGACGCTGATGAATGCCAACCGCAACGGCTTCTTCTACGTGCTCGACCGCACCAACGGGAAGCTGCTCGCGGCTAATCCTTACGTGAAGGTGAATTGGGCGACCGGCATCGACATGAAGACCGGACGTCCGATCGAGACCGACATCTCGAAGGACGCACGCGAGGGCAAGAAGGTGACGGTGTATCCCTCGATCCTCGGCGGCAAGAACTGGGAGCCGATGTCGTTCAATCCGCAGACCGGCCTCGCCTATGCCAACACGCTCGCCTTCGGCGGCAGGTACAAGACCGAGCCCGTCACCTACAAGCAGGGCGAATGGTACCTCGGCATGGACCTGACCGACCTCTGGGAATACGGCGACGGGCCGCGCGGCCATCTCAAGGCTATCGATCCCATGACCGGCAAATCGAAATGGGAAGCGCCGAGCGACATTCCGCGCTTCTCCGGCGTGCTCTCGACGGCCGGAGGCGTCGTATTCTCTGGCGCGCTGACCGGCGAGTTCGAGGCCTTCGACGCCGACACCGGCAAGAAGCTCTGGCAGTTCCAGACCGGCTCCGGCATCGAGGGACAGCCGGTGACCTGGCAGCAGGACGGCGTGCAGTATGTCGCCGTGACGAGCGGCTATGGCGGCGTCTACTCGCTGTTCTCCGGCGACGAGCGGCTTGCCAACGTGCCGCCCGGCGGCTCGCTGTGGGTCTTTGCGGTCAAGCAGTAAACACGGGTACGATGCTGAAAGTGATCTCTCACAAGACGGCGGCGATGATCGCCGCCGTCGCGGTGCTCTCGGTCGCGCATGCGGCGACCGCCCGCGCCGATGACACCACCGGCAATACCATGCAGGCGCAGATCGACCATGGTAAGTCGACCTACGCCTCGAAATGCTCCCACTGCCACGGCCCCAATCTGATGAATTCCGGCACCGTCACGCCGGATCTGCGTGCCATTCCCGACGACAAGACGCGCTTCGTCACCACGGTGAAGAACGGCAAGAACAACAAGATGCCACCCTGGGCCGATATTCTCAGCGACGACGAGATCGGAAACCTCTGGGCGTTCGTCTCCAGCCGGAGGAAGCCATGAGGGGCCGGCGCGTTGCCTGGAGCGTTGCGGCCGTTCTGTCCGCGATGGCGTCGGTCGCTCTCGCAGCCGACGATCCTCTGAAGGTCTGTCTCGACGAGGACCGGCCGCCGCTCTCGGTGCATCGCCGCGACAAGCCGGATGCCGGCTTCGACGTGCTGCTGGCGCAGGCGATCGCCGAGCGGATGGGACGCCCGCTGAAGATCCAGTGGTTCGAGAGCAGGCTGGATGAGGATTCGAGCCCGCAGCTCGAGGCCAATGCGTTGCTCTCGGACGGGCGCTGCTCGCTGGTCGGCGGCTACGCGCTGACGCAGGATTCGCTTGTCGCACCCGGGATGAAGACGGCGCGCTTGCCGGGTTTCGCCGGCGCCACGCGCGACGATCGGCGGCGCCGCGTCCCGCTCGGCGTGCTCGCGCCAAGCCAGCCCTACATCTATTCGCCGATGACGGTGGTGCTGGGGCCAAAGGCCCGCGGGCGCAAGGTCGGCGACATCGGCGATCTCGCCGGCCTTCGTCTCGCCATCGAAAGCGGATCGCTCGGCGACGCCATCCTGATGACCTTCGACAAGGGGCGCCTGATCGACAACATCACCCATCTCGTCCCCGGCCGCGACGATCTCCTCGGCGGACTCGAGCGCGGCGACCATGACGCGACGCTGATCGATCTTGCCCGCTTCGACGCCCATCGCGCCGCGCACCCGGACACGGCGATCACGGCGTCCGGCTACTATTATCCGATCGGAGCCAATCGCGGCTATGTCGGGCTCGCCAGCGATGGCGCGCTGATCGCGGCCGTCAACAAGGCGCTGACGGAGCTCACGGCTTCGGGCAAGATCGCCGAATTCGGCAAGCAGGCCGGCCTCACCTATCTGCCGCCGCGCGAGCCCGCGATCCTCGGCGATGTCTGGACGAAGATCATCCAGCGGTGAGGCTCCCGCGGCCCGAACGCAGTGCGAGCCAATGCGCCAATCTGTCTCGCCTGCGGCCCATGGCAGCGACGGCCTGATGCAGTAGGTTCGGCAAAAATCAGGGAGAGAATCATGTCCGCCAAGCTCGATCGCCGCCACTTCATCGCCGCCGGTACCGGTGCACTGGCGATGCCGTTCGTCGCGCGCGGCGCATCGGCACAGGGCGGCTGGCCGGCGCGGCAGATTCGCATGATCTGCAGCTATCCCGCCGGCGGCCAGACCGACCTGCTCGCGCGCGCCTATGGCGAGTTCATCTCCAAGCAGGTCGGCAAGACCGTTGTCATCGAGAACAAGCCCGGCGCCTCGGGCGCGATCGGCACGGCGGAAGTCGCCCGCGCCGAGCCGGACGGCCACACCATCCTGTGCTCGATCTCGACCACCTACATCATGAATCGTGTGGTGATGAAGAATCCCGGCTACGACATGGACAAGGATCTGACGCTCGTCAGCGTCATCCCGGGCGCGGGCCTGTTGCTGGTCGCGAATCCCAAGACCGGGGTCAAGACGCTGGAGGATTTCGTCGCCTTCGCGCGCAAGAGCGGCAAGGTGAACTTCGGCACCTACAGCGCCGGCTCGGCCCCGCACATGACCGTCAACGAGCTCAACAAGCAGTACGGCCTCAACATCGAGCCGGTACACTATCGCGGCGAGGCGCCGATGTGGACGGGAATGCTGGAAGGCACCCTCGATGCCGCGATGGGCAGCTACACGGCCGCGCAGTCGGTCCTGCAAAGCGACCGCGGCACGGTGTTCGCCGTGCATTCGAAGAAGGTCGATGCAATCCCCGCGATCAAGACCCTTCCCGAGCAGGGCGCCACGTCGAAATTCTTCACCGTGAGCGGATTCACCGGCTGGGCCGTGCCCAAGGCGACGCCGCAAGCCGTGGTCGACCGCCTGGCCGAGCTCTGCGTCGCCGCCAACACCGATCCGAAAGTGAAGGAGGTTCTCTCGACTTTCGTGCTCGAGCCCGCGATCGGCTTCAAGGAAACCAATGCGCTGTACCAGCGCGAGCTGCCGATCTGGATCGAGAGCGCGAAGTCGTTGGGCCTCGAGCCGGCCTGATCAGAAGTTGGGCGCATCAGGAGGACGGCCTCGCCGGCCGCTTCTAGAAAAACCGCGTCTAATGCTCGCCCGAGCTCGCAGCGCCCTGCTGTGCCTTGTGGATCGAGGACGGCACCACGCCGAAGTATTTCCGGAACACCCGGCTGAAATGCGATGAGCTGGAGAACCCCCAGGAGAAGGCGACGTCGGTGATGGTCTTGCCGGCGTGGGCCTCGAGCTCCTGGCGGCAGTTCTGCAACCGCGCCTGCCAGATGTAGTCGCTCACTGTGGTGCCGCGCTCCGAGAACAGCATGTGCAGATAGCGCTTGGAGCAACCGAGCTCGGCCGAGATCTGGTCGATGCACAGATCCGGGTCGCGCAAGTGCTCCCGGATGAAGAACTGCGCGCGCACATACATCGCTTCGGGCCCGACACGATCGAACATCGTGTCGGCTTCGCGCAGCGGCAGCAGCAACAGGTCGATCAGCGAATCGGCGACGCCGACCGCGCTGTTGGCCGACAGCTTTGCCGCCTCGTCGAAGGTGGCATGGACGAAATCGTGGGCGATCCGCCCGGTCCCCGTCTTCGCCGTCAATTTGCACGCCGGCATCCGCTGCGACGGGAATCCGCGGTCGCGCAGCAGCGCCTTCGGCACGATCACCACGTCATGACGGGTAAAGGCAGGACTGATGATCGAATGCGGACAGGAGACGTCATAGGCGATGATGTCGCCCGGATTGATCTCGATGTGACGGCCTTCTTGTTCGAAATAAGACACGCCGTAGGTCTGGAAATGAATTTTTATGTACGGGTGTTCATTGGCCTTGGCGCGCGCCAGCGTGTGCGCGATGCGATGCTGGCTGACCTCGATCTGGCAGAGCTTCAGGCGTGAGACCGTGGTGTAATCGATGCGGCCTTCGAGCGAGGACGCCTCCAGCGGATCGACGTCGAAATGCCCGCACAGGCTCGTGAGCCCGTCGATCCAGCTCTGGATCTGCCGCTTCGGCGTCATTCCGGTCGTCGAGAGCGTGTGAATGGTGTCGGACATTAATCCAGCCACTGATTTGATCCGGAGGTTCGGCGCGAATCGCAACCAGCGCTGCCGGAGCCCTCAGCCGTGATTGCGTGACGTTTACCTCGCATTTGAGCGGTCTCTTGCAACGAGCGCCATCGTTCCATTGCCACTCTTGAAACTTAATCCTCCGCCTTAGTTGCAGCGCCGTCAAGGGGAACCTGAGCGCCGAGGCCGGCCTCGAGGGCGCACCGAAGCCGCTGAATTCGCTACTGCAAAATCAAAATCTTCACCTCCGTGCGCTGTCGAGCAAACCGCCTTCGCTCTTGGGCAAGTTTCCCGATGGCGAAGCCGTTAGGGATTGCGGCAGGAACAACAAGAACGGGCCGCTCCTGCACGTGGACCCGTAGCTCTCATCAGGAGGAGGAAACAGCACAGCATCGTTTCTGGTCCCCACGCGACCGCCCTGCACGAGCAGACGCCGGACGAGAAGCCCGGTGATTGAGCAATGCTTCGGAAACAATAAACGAGACCAACGGAGGAATGACTATGCGCAAGGTGCTACTGGCGACCTGTCTTGGTTCGGCGGCGGCTCTCGCCGTCGGCAGCGCTTCAGCAAATGACGAGCTGATCAAGATGTCGCAGAACCCGAAAGACTGGGTGATGCCGGCGGGCGACTACGCCAATACCCGCTATTCGAAGCTGAACCAGATCAACGCACAGAATGTCGGGAAACTCCAAGTTGCCTGGACCTTCTCGACCGGCGTGCTACGTGGTCACGAAGGTGGCCCGCTGATCATCGGCAACATGATGTACGTCCACACGCCGTTCCCGAATAAGGTCTACGCTATTGACCTTTCGCAAGAGAACAAGATCGTTTGGAAGTACGAGCCGAAGCAAGATCCCAACGTCATACCCGTGATGTGCTGCGACACCGTCAACCGCGGCCTGTCCTACGGCGACGGCAAGATCATCCTGCATCAGGCCGACACCAACCTCGTTGCGCTCGACGCCAAGACCGGCCAAGTGGCCTGGTCCGCGACCAACGGCAATCCCGCGAAGGGCGAGACCGGCACGTCGTCTGCGCTGGTCGTCAAGGACAAGGTCCTGGTCGGCATCTCCGGCGGCGAGTTCGGCGTGCAGTGCCATGTCACCGCATACGACCTCAAATCCGGCAAGCAGGTCTGGCGCGCCTATTCCACGGGCCCGGATGATCAGATCAAGGTCGATCCGGCGAAGACGACGTCGCTCGGCAAGCCGGTCGGCCCGGACTCTTCGCTGAAGAGCTGGCAGGGCGATCAGTGGAAGATCGGCGGCGGCTGCACCTGGGGCTGGATCTCCTACGATCCCGCTCTGAACCTCGTCTATTACGGGTCGGGCAATCCCTCGACCTGGAACCCGAAGCAGCGTCCCGGCGACAACAAATGGTCGATGGCGATCTTCGCCCGCGATGCCGACACCGGCATGGCGAAGTGGGTCTACCAGATGACGCCCCACGACGAATGGGACTATGACGGCGTCAACGAAATGATCCTCAGCGATCAGCAGATCAACGGTCAGAACCGCAAGCTGCTGACGCACTTCGACCGCAACGGCCTCGCCTACACGATGGACCGCGAGAGCGGCGAACTGCTGGTCGCCGAGAAGTACGACCCGAAGGTGAACTGGACCAGCGGCGTCGACATGGACAAGAACTCGCCGACCTACGGCCGTCCCAAGGTCGTCGCACAATACTCGACCGAGCACGGCGGAGAGGACAAGAACACAAAGGGCATCTGCCCGGCCGCGCTCGGCACCAAGGACCAGCAGCCGGCAGCCTACTCGCCGGACACGCAGCTGTTCTACGTTCCGACCAACCACGTCTGCATGGACTACGAGCCGTTCAAGGTGAGCTACACCGCGGGTCAGCCCTATGTGGGTGCGACGCTCTCGATGTATCCGCCGCAGGGCGAAAGCCACATGGGCAACTTCATCGCCTGGGACAACAAGACCGGCAAGATCGTCTGGTCGAACAAGGAGCAGTTCTCGGTCTGGTCGGGTGCGCTCGCAACCGCCGGGGGCGTGGTGTTCTACGGCACGCTCGAAGGCTACCTGAAGGCGGTCGACGCCAAGACCGGCAAGGAGCTCTACAAGTTCAAGACTCCCTCGGGCATCATCGGCAACGTCACCACCTATGAGAACAATGGCAAGCAATACATTGCCATTCTCTCCGGCGTGGGCGGCTGGGCCGGCATCGGACTGGCGGCAGGCCTGACCGACCCGACCGCAGGCCTCGGTGCGGTCGGCGGCTACGCGGCCCTCAGCAACTACACGGCGCTCGGCGGTACCCTGACCGTGTTCTCGCTGCCGAACTAAACCCGTCAGCATCGCTCCGGCGCGTGGATCGCTCCACGCGCCGGCTCGTCTCCACCGAATGCCGACCGAGGAACAATCTCTTGCGTCAAATCTGCTCTGTCATTGCTGTGATGATGATCTTCGTTGTGTCCGGAGGAAGCGCGGTCGCAGAGGGTCCGGGCGACCCGACCGCCGTGAAGAAGGAAGACGACGGAAAGTGGCTCGATAAGGACGGAAACCCGACCTACAAGATTTCGGCCGACGGCACCGTGGACTGGTTCACCTATTCCGGATACCGCCGCTATCATTCGGACTGTCACGTGTGTCACGGCCCCGACGGCATGGGATCGACATACGCGCCGGCGCTGAGGGATTCCGTGAAGTCGATGAGCTACGGTGACTTCCTCGGCGTGGTCGCCTCCGGCCGCAAGAACATCTCGGCCGCGCAGGAGAACGTCATGCCGGCCTTCGGCGACAACCCGAACGTCGCCTGCTACATGGACGATCTCTACGTCTATCTCCGCGCGCGCTCCACCGACGCCTTGGGCCGGCAGCGTCCTGCGAAAAAGGAGGAGAAGACGGAGGCCTATACCCAGGCTGAAGACGCCTGCATGGGCAAGAAATGAACGTTACGAGGGCTGCCAGGACTACTTCTTGGCGCCTGATGAGAATTTGAGGAGCTACCGATGAAGACACGTGCCGCCGTTGCTTTCGAAGCCAAGAAGCCGCTCGAGATCGTCGAGGTCGATCTGGAAGGCCCGAAGGCCGGCGAAGTCCTGGTCGAGATCAAGGCGACGGGCATCTGCCATACCGACGCCTACACGCTCGACGGCTTCGACAGCGAGGGAATCTTCCCGTCGATCCTGGGACATGAGGGAGCCGGCATCATCCGCGAGATCGGCCCCGGCGTGACCTCGGTGAAACCGGGCGATCACGTCATCCCGCTCTACACGCCGGAATGCCGGCAGTGCAAAAGCTGCCTCAGCCAGAAAACCAATCTCTGCACCGCGATCCGCGCGACGCAGGGCAAGGGCGTGATGCCCGACGGCACCAGCCGTTTCTCCTACAAGGGCAAGCCGATCTACCACTACATGGGTTGCTCGACCTTCTCGAACTTCACCGTGCTGCCCGAGATCGCGGTCGCCAAGATCCGCGAGGACGCGCCGTTCGACAAGAGCTGCTACATCGGCTGCGGCGTCACCACCGGCGTCGGCGCCGTCGTCAACACCGCCAAGGTGACGCCGGGCTCCAACGTGGTCGTGTTCGGCCTCGGCGGCATCGGCCTCAACGTCATCCAGGGTGCCAAGATGGCCGGCGCCGACAAGATCATCGGCGTCGACATCAACGATTCCAAGGAGGAATGGGGTCGCAGGTTCGGCATGACCGACTTCGTCAACCCGAAGAAGATCACCGGCGACATCGTTCAGCACCTCGTCGGCCTCACCGACGGCGGCGCCGACTACACCTTCGACTGCACCGGCAACACCACCGTGATGCGCCAGGCACTGGAGGCCTGCCATCGCGGCTGGGGCACCTCGATCATCATCGGCGTCGCCGAGGCCGGCAAGGAGATCGCCACCCGCCCGTTCCAGCTCGTCACCGGCCGCAACTGGCGCGGCACGGCCTTCGGCGGCGCGCGCGGGCGAACCGACGTGCCGAAGATCGTCGACTGGTACATGAACGGAAAGATCCAGATCGATCCGATGATCACCCACGTGCTCAAGCTCGAGGAGATCAATAAGGGCTTTGATCTCATGCACGAGGGCAAATCCATCCGTTCAGTCGTCGTGTTCTAGCTCGAAAACGTCACACCAAGGAGGATCGACCATGACTGTTGCACTCCATCCCTCGATTGACAACGGCATCAAGCAAGGCAGCGGCAGCTTCGCCGGCGGCACGCTGGCCTGCAAATGCAGCGACCATCCGGTGAAGGTCGGCATCAAGGGCGACGTCGCCCACAATCACGCCTGTGGCTGCACCAAGTGCTGGAAGCCGCAGGGCGCGACCTTCTCCGTCGTCGCCGTCGTGCCGCGACAGAACGTCACCGTGCTCGAGAACGGCGACAAGCTCCAGATCGTCGACCCCTCCGCGGTGATCCAGCGTTACGCCTGCAAGGCCTGCGGCACGCACATGTACGGCCGGATCGAGAACAAGAACCATCCGTTCTACGGCCTCGACTTCATCCATCCCGAACTGTTCCAGGAGCAGGGCTCGCAGGCGCCGCAATTCGCCGCCTTCGTTTCCTCCGTGATCGAATCGGGTGTGAAGCCCGAGCAGATGGCCGGCATCCGTTCGCGGCTGAAGGAGATCGGCCTCGAGCCCTATGACTGCCTGTCCCCGCCCCTGATGGACGCGATCGCGACCCATGTCGCGAAGGCCAAAGCCGCTTAGGAAGACTGCCTGGACGCCCGCCTGAACTGGCCGGCCGCCGGATCTTGGCTACACCATCTGCAGCTCGCTGGCGTTCGTTGCCGCCAGCGAGCCTCACGGGTCCCCGCTGCCGGGACCACCGCGGCGCGATGCCGCCGCTTCTGCACCACGCGTGGGTGAGGACCATCGGCTCCTCAGTCCTGGTCTCTGAATGACTGCGCAGGACCGTCCGCTTCCTGCTTGAAGTTCGCGGTGCTCTGCGTTCTCCCTCCCTCGACTGAGGCCTACTGCTTCGTCCGTTCGGTGCAGCCGGCGGACGAAGCTTTTTTCGTTGCGTCCATTTGATAGGCAACGTGGCGGATGACGCGCCCTGCTTTTGACAAACCGTCGATGCAATCTTTTCCCGGTGAGAACACTCGGCTGTGAACGCCGGGTCGGCGCGATCTCTGCTAGGGTCGCGCCGTCACGATGCCGCACGACGTACAATCAATTAAGAAGAAAACGGGAGGTATCGAGCACATCCAGACATCGCTACCTGCGTTCCTGCCTCCCTCCGGGATTTGCCCGCGCGGGACTACGGCGGGATGTGGCGAGACGACGCACGAGCGGTCGCCGACCGGCGTCGGCGGACTTTGAATTTGGCATGCTTATGAAGAGCGAGGCACGATCATGATCAAGGTGAAGATCAACGGCCAGGAACAGAGCTGGGACGGTGACCCGGATCTCCCGCTACTCTGGTTCCTGCGTGACGAGGCCGGTCTCACCGGCACCAAATACGGCTGCGGCCAGGCCCTGTGCGGCTCCTGCACGGTCATCGTCGACAAGCAAGCGGTGCGCGCCTGCATCACGTCCGTCAACGACGTCGCCGGACGCGAGGTCACCACGATCGAAGGGCTGCATCCGAACGGCGATCACCCGGTGCAGAAGGCGTGGCGCCAGGTCAACGTGCCCCAATGCGGCTTCTGCCAGGCCGGCCAGATCATGCAGGCCGCGGCGCTTCTGATGGAGAATCCCAAACCCTCGCACGACCAGATCCGCGAGGCGATGTCCGGCAACATCTGCCGTTGCGGCTGCTATCAGCGCATCGAGAACGCCGTCCATCTCGCATCGACGGGAGTGTGACATGAACTTCATCGACAATCCCCGCAAGCTTCGCGGCTTCGAAAAGCACATCAAGGTCGAGAAGGTGTCGCGCCGCAGCATCCTGAAGGGGCTCGGCGTCACCGGCGGCTTCGTGCTCGCCGCCCCCGTGATGTCGCGCCAGGCGCTCGCCTACGAGACCGGCGCCGGCAAGATGCCGCATGGCGTCGTGGTCGATCCGCGCGTGTTCGTTTCGGTGGGCGCAGATGGCATCGTCACCATCGTCGGGCACCGTTCGGAAATGGGCACCGGCGTGCGCACCAGCCTGCCGCTGATCGTGGCCGAGGAGATGGAGGCCGACTGGTCCAGGGTCAAGGTGCAGCAAGCCCATGGCGACGAGGTCAAGTTCGGCAACCAGGACACCGACGGCTCGCGCAGCACGCGGCATTATCTGATCCCGATGCGCCAGATCGGCGCTTCGGCCCGCACAATGCTGGAGCAGGCCGCGGCCAAGCGCTGGGGCGTGCCGGCGACCGAGGTCAAGGCGGTCAACCACGAGGTCGTGCACAGCGCCAGCGGGCGCAAGCTCGGCTTCGGCGAGCTCGCTGCCGACGCCGCCAAGGAATCGGTGCCCAGCATCGAGGGCCTCAAGCTGAAGGACCCCAAGAACTTCCGTTATCTCGGCAAGGGCCAGATCGGCATTGTCGATCTCCACGATATCACCACCGGCAAGGCGAACTACGGCGCCGACGTGCGGCTGCCCGGCATGAAATATGCCGTGATCGCCCGTCCGCCGGTGACCGGCGGCAAACTGGTCAAGTTCGAGCCGGCGGAGGCGCTGAAGGTCCCCGGTGTCGAGAAGGTGATGCAGGTACGCGGCTGGCCGTGGCCCTCGAAATTCCAGCCGCTCGGCGGCGTCGCGGTGATCGCGCGCAACACAGGCGCGGCGATCAAGGGCCGCGACGCGCTGAAGCTGACCTGGGACGACGGTCCCAACGGCAAGTACGACTCCGTCGCCTACCGCAAGGAGCTCGAGGAGGCCTCGCGCAAGCCGGGGCTCGTGCTGCGCAAGGAGGGCGATGCGGACGCTGCCCTGAAGAGCGCCGACAAGGTGATCGTCGGCGAATACTACCTTCCGCATCTCGCCCATGTCGCCATGGAGACGCCGGTGGCGGTCGCGGACGTCAAGGGCGACAAGGCCGAGATCTGGGCGCCGGTTCAGAGCCCCGGCGGCACCCGCGAGGACGTCGCCAAGACGCTCGGCATTCCCGAGGCCAACGTCACGGTCAACGTGACGCTGCTCGGCGGCGGGTTCGGACGCAAGTCGAAATGCGACTTTGCGCTCGAAGCCGCGCTGCTCTCGAAGGAGCTCGGCGCGCCGGTGAAGGTGCAGTGGACGCGGGAGGACGACATCCACAACGGCTTCCTGCACACCGTCTCGGTCGAGCGGATCGAGGCCGGCCTCGACAAGAGCGGCAAGGTGATCGCCTGGCGCCACCGCAGCGTGGCTCCCAGCATCGCCTCGACCTTTGCCGCCGGTACGGTGCATCAGGCGCCGTTCGAGATCGGCATGGGCCTGGTCGATATGCCGTTCGAGATCGCGAACATCTCGTGTGAGAACCCGGAAGCCGCGGCGTTCACCCGCATCGGCTGGTTCCGCGCGGTCTCGAACATCCCGCGCGCCTTCGCCGTCCAGTCGATGGTCGGCGAGATCGCGCAGGCAACGGGCCGCGACCAGAAAGACATGCTGCTCGAGCTGATCGGCTCGCCTCGCATCGTCAAGCCCAACGTGAAGGACCTCTGGAATTACGGCGAGCCCCAGGACAGCTATCCGATCGACACCGCGCGCCTGCGCAAGGTGGTCGAGCTGGTCGCCGAGAAGGGCGAATGGGGACGAAAGGTGCCGAAGGGCCACGGTCTCGGCATCGCCGTGCACCGCAGCTTCGTCAGCTACATCGCGACCATCGTCGAGGTCGCCGTCGACGACAAGGGCAAGCTGACGGTGCCGCGGGTCGACACGGCGATCGATTGCGGCACCTATGTCAACCCCGAGCGCATCGCTTCGCAGATCGAGGGCGCGGCGATCATGGGGCTCAGTCTCGCCAAATACGGCGAGATCACCTTCAAGGACGGCAAGGTGCAGCAGAAGAATTTTGACGACTTCCAGGTCGTCAGGATGGACGACTCGCCTGTGGTGACCAACGTTTACATCGTGCCGCCCGGACCCGACACGCCGCCGAGCGGCGTCGGCGAGCCCGGCGTTCCTCCGTTCGCGCCAGCCCTGATCAACGCGATCTTCGCAGCGACGGGAAAACGCATCCGCGCGCTTCCGATCGGCAAGCAATTGGAGGCGTGAGACGGAACCGAAGTGCGAGGCGGAACACAAGCCGCCTCGCGCCGTTTCCATCGATCTGACAGGAGCAGATCGATGACCAACATCTCAAGTGCGCTCGCAGTCTCGCTGTCGGGCGCCTTTCTTTTGACCGCCGCGGGCGCATTCGCCCAGAGCAACACGACGCCGCCGACCACCGCGACGCGCCCCACCGGCCCCGACCAGACTTCGCTGCCGAACGCCAACGCCCCACCCGCCTCCGCCACCCAGACCACCGGGCAGCACAATCCGGATCCCAAGATTCGCGAGATGAACCAGAAGGAGAAGGACAAGGTCGAGCGCGAGGGGAAGTAGTTATCTGGCGCTGCGCAAACAAATGCGGCGGATGTTGCCATCCGCCGCATTCGCCACCCCCCGCTGCTCCGCTTCTTTCGATCCGCCCGCGGAGCTATTTCTTCAGCGCGAAGACCCAGACGACGCCGCCCTGCGGCACGTTGGCTTCGATGCCGATATTGTTGGTCACGAGCGCATCCTGGATGCGCTGCGCGTCGACGCCCCAGCCCGACTGGATCGCGATGTACTGCGTGCCGTCGATCTCATATGACACCGGCATGCCGACAATGCCGGAGTTGGTCTTCTGCTCCCACAGCAGTTCGCCCGTCTTGGCGTGGAAGGCGCGGAAATAGCGGTCGTTGGTCCCGCCGACGAAGACGAGATCGCCAGCGGTCGCGGTGACCGATCCGAACAGATGCGACTTGGGGAAGTTGTGCTGCCAGACCTTCTTTCCGGTTGCGGGATCCCAGGCCTGGAGCTCGCCAAAATGATCCGCGCCCGGCTTTGTCTTCAGGCCGATGTCTTCCGGCTTGGTGCCGAGCCAGAGCTCGCCCGGCTTGAGTGGCACTTTCTCGCCGGTAAAGCCGCCGCAGAAATTCTCGTTGGCAGGCACGTAGACGAGGCCGGTCCTCTGGCTGTAGGCCGCCGATGGCCAATCCTTGCCGCCCCACAGCGAGGGACAGAACTCGACGCGCTTGCCGATCACCGGCTTGTGCGCTGGATCCACGATCGGCTTGCCGGTCTCGTCGATGCCCTTCCAGACGTCAGTGAAGACGAACGGCCATCCGGCGACGTAATTGATCTTGGTCGGAGTCCGCTCCAGCACCCAGAAGATCGCATCGCGGCCGGGATGGACCAGGCTCTTGATGGTGCGGCCGTTGCGCTGCAGATCGATCAGCATCGGCGCATCGACCTCATCCCAATCCCAGGAATCGTTCTGGTGGTATTGGTAATAGGCCTTGATCTTGCCAGTGTCGGGATCGAGCGCGAGCACCGATGCTGTGTAAAGATTGTCGCCGGGATGCGAGTCGCCGGGCCATGGCGCGGCATTGCCGACACCCCAATAGATCGTCCTGGTCTCCTTGTCGTAATTGCCTGTCATCCAGGCCGACCCGCCGCCGTTCTTCCAGTCGTCGCCTTGCCAGGTGTCATGACCGGGCTCGCCTTCACCGGGGATGGTGTAGGTCCGCCACAACTCTTTGCCCTCCTTGGCATCATAAGCAACGATATAGCCACGCACGCCGAACTCGCCGCCGGAGCCGCCGACGATGACCTTATCGTCGACGATCAAGGGCATCAGGGTGAGGTACTGCCCCTTCCTGTAGTCCTGCACCTTCGTGTCCCACAGCACCTTGCCGGTCTTGGCATCGAGCGCGACCACGTGGTCGTCCGTGGTGGCGAGGTAGAGCTTGTCCTCCCACAGACCGACGCCGCGGTTGGTCGGATGCAGCTGGAACAGATCGTCAGGAAGCTGCCGCTTGTAGCGCCAGTATTCGTCGCCGGTCTTCGCATTCAGCGCGATCACCTGGCCCATTGGGGTCGTCACGAACATCACGCCATTGTTGACGATCGGCGGGGCCTGATGGCCTTCGACCACGCCAGTGGAAAAGGTCCAGACCGGTGTGAGGTTCTTCACGTTGGAGGTGTTGATCTGATCGAGCGGGCTATAGCCGTGCCCGTCATAGGTGCGCCGGTAAAGCATCCAGTTGTGGGGCTCGGGGTTTTCCAGCCGCTGCGCGGTGACCGGAGAATAACTCTCGATCGGCCCCGATAGAGCGGCGGTTGAGGCAAGACACGTGAAGGCGACCAAGCCGGACAGTAACCATTGCTTCCTGATCATGGAAGTTTTCATGGACGTTCCCCTTTTTCATCCGCTTGAATTCTTGTTGTGAATTCTTGTTGTGAATTCTTGTCGTTCGTCCCGTCTTCCGCCCTTCGGCGGTGGCGGCTAGTCGTGAGGCGGGCCCAGCCCGCAACCGTCCATCATCCTGGCTGTGTGCCACCTACCTTTCCCATGAAATTGCCGGCGACGCTGAGCGAACCGTCAGCGAGCGCCAGCGGCAGCGCTGCTAGCCGCCGCGGCGCCGGCCCGAACACGACCTGCGCGCCCGCGCGGGGATCGAATTCGGAGTTGTGGCACATGCACTTGAAAACCTCCTTGTCGCCGACATCGCTCTTCACCCAGGCGGTGACGGGACAGCCGGCATGCGAGCAGATCGCCGAATAGGCGATGATGCCGTCGACGGCGCGCGCGCGGGTCTTCTCGTCGAGGTCGGCGGGATCGAGCTTGATGATCAGGATTTCGTTGAGCCGCGAGGCGCTGCGCACCACCGATGTGGTGGGGTCCTTCGGCCAGGCATGGATCGGCGGTCCACCGACCCGTAGATCAGCCGCAGTGATGAGCTTTCCCTCCTGGTCACCTTCGGAGAAGACGAGCAGATCGCCTTTCTGCGGCCGCTCATCCGAGCCGGGCGGATCCTCACCTGCGCGGGCCCTGGTTGAACAGCCGAGACACGCCGTCGTGGCCATCGCACCGAGCAGCAGGGATCGCCGTGTCTGTTCGGTGCCCGCTTCGACGTCGGGTTCCGTAGCATTTTCGGAAGATGATGAATGGGTATCGAACGATGCGCGAGCCATGCCCGCTAGCAGGCGCTGGAACTCTGCCGAAAACAAGGCGAAGACTTGGCGCCGCAGTGCATCAATATGGCTTTGCTCGCGTTGATTGCGTAGGAGTAAATGCGTTCAAGCGCGTTTTCGCGATTTCTACATCGCGTTGCGCGAATGGCATGATGATTTCGCAGATCAGATCCGATGATGGAGGAATTGCTGCGACGCCACGATGCGATGCGGAATCCCACGCAGGCATCGTGTCCTTCACGACCTGAGCACGTGACGCGGCGAAGCGATGCGGCCCGCAAGTGTTGCCGACGCCATCTCAAAGCTGTCCGCGATACGACGCGCCTTGTCGATGAAGAGTGCAGCCGCCGCCGGCGGGCAGACCTCGCGCGCGGTCTGCTCGAACAGGTCGAGCCAGCGATCGAAATGGCCGCCGGCCAGGCTGAGCGGCAGGTGTGCCCGCATCGGTGAGCCATGATAGCGGCCGCTCATCAGCACGACCGACGACCAGAAATCCCTGAGCTTGGCGAGATGCTCGTCCCAATTCTGCACGACGCCGAAGACGGGCCCCAACAGCGCGTCCTCGCGCACGCGTCCGTAGAAGCGGGTGACGAGTTCTCCAATCATCTCCTCGGTGATCCCGGTTCGCTCGATCGCATCCTGGGTCAACAGGCTCCGGCGCGCGGCCGCAGCTTCCCGCTCGGCCTTCAGTCGATCCGACATGTCCTTTGCTATCCGTTCCGTTATCCCCGCAGGCCGCCCGTTCGACATTGTCGGGCCTATCGCACGCGGCGTCTTTGTCGCAGCGCAAATTGCGGGATCTGGCGGCGGACGCTAAGGCGCCCGCCGCCAATGCCTTCGTCAGGCGGAATAAGTGTAAAAGCCCTGCCCGGTCTTGCGGCCGAGATGGCCGGCATCGACCATCTCTTTCAGCAGCGGCGCTGGCCGATATTTAGGATCGTTGAAGCCCTTGTAAAAGACCTCCATCACCGAAAGCATGGTGTCGAGCCCGACGAGATCGGCAAGTGCGAGCGGCCCGATCGGATGGTTGCAGCCGAGCTTCATGCCCGCGTCGATCTCTTCTGCCGTCGCGATGCCCTCCTGGAGCGCGAAGATCGCCTCGTTGATCATCGGACACAGGATGCGGTTGACGGCGAAGCCCGGGCTGTTCTTGGCCGTGATCGCCACTTTGCCGACGCGCTTGGCGAAATCCAGCGCCTTGGCATGGGTGTCGTCCGAGGTCTGCAGGCCGCGGATGAGTTCGAGCAGCGCCATCACCGGCACCGGGTTGAAGAAGTGCATGCCGATGAAGCGGTCGGGACGGTCGGTCGCGGCGGCGAGCTTGGTGATCGAGATCGAGGAGGTGTTGGTCGCGACCAGCGTGCGCGGCGACAGGGTGGCGCAGAGATCCTTCAGGATCTTGACCTTGAGCTCCTCGTTCTCGGTCGCGGCCTCGATGACGAGGTCGCAATCCGACAGCTTCGCCCGGTCCGTGGTGCCGGTGATACGCTTGAGCGTCGCATCGCGGTCGGCCGCCGACATCTTCTCTTTTTTGACCAGCCGCTCGAGGCTTCCGCCGACGGTCGAAAGGCCGCGGTTCACCGCCGCATCGGAAATATCGACCATTACGACCGAGAGGCCGGCGGCCGCGCAGACCTGCGCGATGCCGTTCCCCATGGTCCCTGCCCCGATGATGCCAACGGTCTGGATCATTGCGTCACATCCTTCATCCTTGCGGGCGCGCCAGTCGCAGCCCGGCTCCATTGTTCCTGCATTAGGGTCTAGCACCGCCATTGGGCCGGCGCGACCCGATCCTGTTCCTTAGCGCATCCGAGGCCGGAAGAAAGCCGCCCGCGGGGCCGCCAGGCGCCTCGATTGTCGGTCCCTGGCCGCGTCTATCGATCATCCTGAGCCCTTCTCCAACGGCTCCGGCGGGGTTGCCCACCCCCTGGCCCCTTGATTATGGCAGCGGCAGCAGCGAGAAGGGCGGCGCGGGGCTACCGCGGAACAGGGGCTTGCCCGAGACCGGATGAACGATTTCGCACGATCCATCGGTGCCGCCTTTGCGCTGATCGGCGACGCCGACACCGAGCTATTGGGCATCGTCGCCCTGTCGTTGCGGGTCAGCCTGACCGCCAGCATCCTGGCGCTCCTGATCGGCGCCCCCTTTGGAGCCCTGCTTGCGATCACCCGCTTCCGGGGACGCCAAATCATCATCATTCTGACCAATGCCCTGCTCGGGCTTCCGCCGGTCGTGGTCGGGCTCGCGCTCTATCTCTTGCTGTCGCGGTCCGGCCCGTTCGGGGCGGCGGGCTTGTTGTTCACGCCGGCCGCCATGGTGATCGCGCAGACGCTGCTGGCGACGCCGATCGTGGTGGCGCTGGTGCACCGGCCGGCAAGCCTGTTGTGGGCGGAGTATGGCGACCTGGCGCGGATCGACGGGCTGTCGGCCCTGCGCAGCATGGCCCTGCTGTTCGCGCTCGGCCGGACCTCGTTGCTGACGGCCTTTCTCGCCGCGTTCGGGCGCGCCATTGCGGAAGTCGGTGCCATCATCATCGTCGGTGGCAACATCCGCGGCTTCACCCGCACGATGACGACGGCGATCGCGCTGGAAACCAGCAAAGGCGAGCTGCCGCTGGCGCTCGGACTCGGGCTGATCCTGCTCGCTCTCAGCGTCGCGGTCTCGACCGTCGCCTTCGTCCTAGTTGGGCGCGTTGGGGAAAAATAGCTGCTCGCCGCCGACCTTGTACCCGGCGATCGCTTGCTGCCCTTGCGGCGAAACCAGCCAGTCGACGAAGGCCTGTCCCTCCTTTGCCTTCACGTTCGGATGCTTTGCAGGATTGACCAGCATGACGCCGTACTGATTGAAGAGCCGCTTGTCACCCTCGGTCAGGATGGCGAGTTCGCCACGGTTCTTGAACGACAGCCAGGTGCCGCGGTCCGACAGGAGGTAGGCATTCGACGACGAGGCCATGTTCAGCGCCGGACCCATGCCCTGGCCGATCTCCCGGTACCAAATGTCCTTGCCGGCACTGAGGTCGACGCCAGCCTCCTTCCATAGTCTCAGCTCGGCCGCATGCGTGCCGGACTTGTCGCCGCGCGAGATGAACGGCGCCTTTGCGGTCGCAATCTTGCGCAGCGCCTCGGCCGCATCCTTGCTGCCCGAGATCTGCGCCGGATCGCTCTTGGGGCCGATGATGACGAAGTCGTTGTACATGACGTCGAAGCGCTTCACGCCCTGCCCTTCGGACATGAACCTGTCCTCGGCAGGCCTGTCGTGGACGAACACCACGTCGGCATCGCCGCGCCGCCCGATGTCCAGCGCCTGGCCGGTGCCGACGGCGACGACCTTCACGCCGATGCCTTCGGCCTTCGAGAACAGCGGCAGCAGATGACCGAACAGCCCCGACTGTTCCGTCGAGGTGGTCGAAGCCACGGTGATGGTGCGGTCCTGTGCGGATGCGATGGAGGAGTAGAGCAGGACCGCTCCGATGATGACAAGCTTCCTCACGCGACGTCCTCGGCCAGACAATGACGGTTCTGAATAGCGGCTCGCGGCGACGACGGGAACCCCAAGCTTGGATTGCAACGAGAGTTGATGCGGGCGGTGCACCTCGTCTGACAGAAAAAACGCGCCGGCGCGGGCTAGGCACGCCTGCAAAACAAGAAGTGAAAAAACAACCCCATGCACAGTAGCGATGGGGTTGAAAGGCTTGAGCATTTCGGTGTTGCCGAAGACGCGCTTGCGGCGTCGGGCAAAACAGGGGTATTATTGCATCATCGGCTGCTGTGCGGGTTGCGTAACTCGGGCGGATGCGCGCTGGATGCGCGGATGTTCTGCAATTGGTCCACCCTACATTGACACGGATGTGACGGCCGGGGCAGGTTTTCATATTGCTGACGAATCAGCGATTGCCTCACGCCGAGCACCTCTTGGACAACTCCCAGTGCTTTCGAGACTGATATCGTTGCTGCGCCGCATCCCTGCGGTGAATTGGGCGTTTTCCCGACTCCGGCCTGTGCCGCACAGCGGCAACATTGAGGTCGCGCCGACCGCCACGGACGCTTCGCCCGCCATCATCGAAGACGTCGAGGTCCCGGCTCAAGCTCCAAGCGCCGAGATCAGCACCGCCCCGGTGCGCGACGACGCTGCCCCCGCCACCAAGGCTCTGGTCGCGGAGAACGATGCGGCTGTGTCTGTCGTCGCGGAGAATCCGTCCGACGAAATCCGTATCAGCGGGGACTCCTCTCCGGAGACCGTGACGGAAATCGAGGCGCCCGCGACGCCGCCAGCCTCCGAGGAGGTGCTGGCTGCATCGGTCGGTGCGGAGAGCGAGCCAGTTGCAGCCTCTGATCTCGCCATCGTTGATGATGATGCATCGCCTGCTGAGATTCCTGCAGAGGTCGACTCCGCCGTCGTAGAAGAGGTTGTGATTTCGTCAGCGGAGGTCGCGACCGCCTTGACTGATGTCCCTGATGTCATCATCGAGGCAGCCTCCTCGCCCGACGTTTCCGCTGCCGTCGATCCGGTCGCCGTCGAAGAAGTCGAGCTTCTCCGCGCCGAGGCCGATAGCGTCACGACTGATGCCTCTGAAGCCAGCGCCGACAGCGAACCGGCGCTCGTAGTCGAAAGCCCGCAAGTCCCTACAAACGATGTTCCGCTCGCTGCGGCGACTAACGACTCCTTGAGCGGTGTCACCGATATCGAGCCGGCTCCGGCTCTCGCGTCTCCTTCGCCAGAGATCCGCAACGTCCCGAAAGTTCGCGCGAGAGCCGCAGAGCCCGCCGACCGCGCGGCGCTGATCCGGCAGCGCTGGGCGGAGAGCGGAATCAGGATGTGGAATCCGCGGCTGCACGGCACCGGCGAAGCCGCGCTGAACATCCAGGGAAGCATCGGGCTGCTGCCCCCGGCACCCGGCGAGACAATGCCGCGCTACGACAAGCTGGAATTCAGGATGCTCGGCGGACAGATCGTCTGTGAGGGCGTGATCGTCGAGGCACCGGTTCAGGCGAGCCATCGGAGCTTCACGCAGCTTGCCGAGCCGCGGACCAGCGAGCGCGTCCGCGAACCGGCGCGCGAGCGCCAGGCCGTCCTCGCCTGATCCGACCGTGGCCATGTGCTAGGCTGATGTCGCGCATGGGCGATAGCAGGCGGTAGCTGCAGCGATTTCGGGCGACCTGTGCCTGAGACGTGCGCACGCTGCGGCCGGATATCCTTAACGGGACCTCACCAATGCACGCGATCGGAAAATCGTAAGGCAGCGCGCAACCAGTGCTGGCCTGCCCGGGCCAGAATTGATCTAACGGCCCCTTTACCCCTGCCGTGCAAGATTGCCCACGTTTTTCAGGGGATCTGGGGCTCGTATTGCAATGCCTATTGCCGATTTGAAATCTCATCTTGCCGCCGCGATGCGATTGTTTCGCGTTCCCGCCGACAATCCGGACCTGACGCGGGCGCAGTTCGACGCCTTCTCCAAGCAGATCCCGCTGCTCTACTTCATCCTCATCAGCAACACGATTGCGGTCGCCTACACCTATGTGAACGTGGCGCCGGACTGGCTGACGATGATCGTGCCGGCCGTGCTGACGGTGCTCGCGGGCTTGCGGACCTTCTGGTGGCTACGCCAGCGCCGGCTGGTGCGCAGCGATGCCGACATCCTGCGCAATCTGCGCGCCACCAACTGGCTGACCCTGCCGATCGGTGCCGGCTTCACCGCCTGGTCCTTCGCGCTCTACCCCTACGGCGATCCCTTCGCCAAGAGCCAGGTCGCGTTCTACATGGCGGTCACCGTGATCGGCTGCATCTTCTCGCTGATGCATCTGCGCTCGGCGGCGCTGATCGTGACGCTGATCGTCGACGTGCCCTATGTGCTGTTCTTCTTTGCCACGGGCGAGCCGACGCTGAAGGCGATCGCGGTCAACAACCTCCTGGTTTCCGCCGCGATGGTGACGGTGCTGTTCATCTACTACCGTGACTTCGCCGATCTCGTCGCCAGCCGCAAGTCGCTGCTCGCGCAACAGGCGGCGACGCAGGCGCTCTCTGACGAAAACTTCCGCCTTGCCAATCTCGATTCACTCACCGAGCTGCCGAACCGCCGCCGCTTCTTCGCCGAGCTGTCGAGCGCCTTCACCGATGCCGAACGCAGGAAAGTTCGGATCGCGGTCGGCATCATCGATCTCGACGGTTTCAAGCCGATCAACGACAATTACGGCCATTCGGTCGGAGACCGCGTCCTGATCGAGGCCGGCCGGCGCATCCGCGAGGTCTGCGAGGGCTTTGGTCCGCAGCGGGTCGAATTCGCCCGATTAGGCGGCGACGAGTTTGGCCTTGTCGTTTGCGGCGACCCCGACGATGCGGACCTGCTGCGGCTGGGCCAGCGCATTGGCGACCAGGTCAGGCTTCCCTACCAGCTCGACACCGCCCATACCGGGCTGTCCTGCTCGATCGGCTTTGCCTCGTTTCCCCAATCGGCAACGACCGCGGAAGCACTCTATGAGTGCGCCGACTATTCACTTTATCACGCCAAGCGCCATCTGCGCGGCCGCACCGTGATCTTCTCGAGCGAGCTCGAGGCCGAGATCCGCAGTCGCGGAGTCATCGAGAATCTGCTGCGCACCGCCGATTTCAGCACCGAGATGGACCTGGTGTTCCAGCCGATCGTCGATGCCATGAGCGAGCACACCGCCGGATTCGAGGTCCTGGCGCGCTGGCGCAGCGCCCGCCTCGGCTTGGTCTCCCCGGCCGATTTCATTCCGGCCGCCGAGCGCATCGGACTGATCCGGCCGCTGACGCAGGCGCTGCTGGTGCGCGCGCTCGCCATCGCCAGGACATGGCCCGATCACATCCGCCTGTCGTTCAATCTCTCAGCCCACGATGTCTGTGCGGCGGAGGGCATCCTGCCGCTGATCTCGATCATCGAGAAGAGCGGGCTGCCGCCGCGCCGGATCGATTTCGAGATCACCGAGACCGCCGTCACCTTCGACTTCGTCCGCGCACAGCAATCGATCGCAACGCTGAAGGCAATGGGCTGCGGCATTTCGCTGGACGATTTCGGCACCGGCTATTCGTCGTTGAGCCACGTGCACCGGTTGCCGCTCGACAAGATCAAGGTCGACCGCAGCTTCGTTTCCGACATCAACGAGAATCCCGTCAGCCACAAGATCATCAAATCGCTCACCGGTCTCTGCGACGACATGGAGATCGCCTGCGTCGTCGAGGGCGTCGAGACGCGTGCTCAGCTCGACACCTTGCGCCGCCTGGGATGCGACTTCATCCAGGGCTACTATTTCGCCAAGCCCATGCCGGCCGATGCGATTGGCGACCATCTTGCGAAGGAGAGCCGGCGCCTCGACGGCACCGGGACCAAGGTCGTGGCCTAAAGCGCGATGCGCGCTTTAGGTTATTGTTTGAGCATAATCTTTTCGGAAAACCGCTACGCACTTTTCCGGATCATGCTCTAAAGCCTCGTCTACTCCGCCAGACTCGGCAGATCGAGCCCCTTGTCGCGCGCGCACTCGATCGCGATGTCGTAGCCTGCATCGGCGTGCCGCATGACGCCGGTGGCGGGATCGTTCCACAGCACGCGCTCGATACGCTTCGCAGCCTCGGGCGTGCCGTCGGCGACGATCACCATGCCCGCGTGCTGCGAATAGCCGATGCCGACGCCGCCGCCATGATGCAGCGACACCCAGGTCGCTCCGCTGGCGCAATTGAGCAGCGCATTGAGCAGCGGCCAATCGGACACCGCATCCGATCCGTCCTTCATCGCCTCGGTCTCGCGGTTGGGGCTCGCCACCGAGCCGCTGTCGAGATGATCGCGGCCGATCACGATCGGCGCTTTCAATTCGCCACGCGCCACCATCTCGTTGAAGGCAAGACCGAGGCGATGGCGATCGCCGAGGCCGACCCAGCAGATGCGGGCCGGCAGGCCCTGGAATTTGATGCGCGCCTTTGCCATGTCGAGCCAATTGTGCAGATGCTTGTCGTCAGGCATCAGCTCCTTGACCTTGGCATCGGTCTTGAAGATGTCCTCGGGATCGCCCGACAGCGCGGCCCAGCGGAATGGCCCGACGCCGCGACAGAACAGGGGGCGGATATAGGCGGGCACGAAGCCGGGGAAATCGAAGGCGTTCTTCAGGCCCATGTCCTGTGCCATCTGGCGGATGTTGTTGCCGTAGTCGAGCGTCGGAATGCCCTGGGCATGGAAATCCAGCATGGCCTGGACATGCTCGACCATCGACGTCTTCGAGGCGCGCTCCACTGCCTTCGGATCGGACGCGCGCTTGGCTTCCCATTCGGCAAGCGTCCAGCCCTTCGGCAAGTAGCCGTTGATGGGATCGTGCGCGCTGGTCTGGTCGGTGACGATGTCGGGCTTGACGCCGCGGCGCACCAGCTCAGGGAAGATCTCCGCGGCGTTGCCGAGCAGGCCGACCGAGACCGCCTTGTTCGTCTTCGCGGCGTCCGCCATGATCGCGAGCGCTTCATCAAACGTTGCGGCTTGCCGGTCGAGATAGCCGGTCCGCAGGCGCATCTCGATGCGGCTCGGCTGGCATTCGACCGCAAGCATCGAAGCGCCGGCCATGGTCGCCGCCAGCGGCTGCGCGCCGCCCATGCCTCCCAAGCCGGCCGTGAGAATCCATTTACCGGCGAGGCTGCCGCCGTAATGACGCCGACCGACCTCGACGAACGTTTCATAGGTGCCCTGCACGATGCCCTGGCTGCCGATATAGATCCAGGAGCCCGCCGTCATCTGGCCGTACATCATCAGGCCCTGGCGATCGAGCTCGTTGAAATGATCGAGCGTCGCCCAATGCGGCACGATGTTGGAATTCGCGATCAGCACGCGTGGTGCATCGGCATGGGTCCGGAACACGCCGACCGGCTTGCCGGACTGCACCAGCAGCGTCTGGTCGGCTTCGAGCTTGCGCAAGGCCGCAACGATCCGGTCAAAACTCTCCCAGTCGCGCGCGGCGCGGCCGATGCCGCCATAGACGACGAGCTCGCTCGGGCGTTCCGCAACGTCAGGGTCGAGATTGTTCATCAGCATGCGCAGCGGCGCTTCCGTGAGCCAGCTCTTGGCGCTGATGTCGCTGCCGCGGGGAGCGCGGATGGTACGGTCATTGTCCAGACGGCGGTTCATGCGGGCCTCTTCAGACGAGTCTCGGAAACGGATCGGTGGGAAGCTGGGCGAGCGCAGCAGCTGGAAGCGCATCGGCCTCGATCAATGCAGCGGCCTTGGCCAGATCACCGGCCATGTAGCGATCGGCGCCCAGTGCGGGCACCTGCTCACGCAACGCGGCAATGACGGCGACCAGCGGCGCACTGGTTGCGTGCGGCGCGCGCAGCGTGATGCCTTGGGCAGCGACCAGAAGCTCGATGCCGAGGATGGCGGCGAGATTGTCGGCCATGTCGGACAGGCGCCGCGCAGCATGCGCGGCCATCGAGACATGGTCTTCCTGATTGGCGCTGGTCGGCGTCGAATCGATCGAGCAGGCGAGCGCACGCTGCTTGTTCTCGGCATAGAGCGCGGCCGCCGTCACCTCGGCGATCATGAAACCGGAATTGATGCCGGGATCTGGCGTGAGGAACGGCGGCAGTCCGAAATTGAGCGCGGGGTCGACCAGCGTCGCGATGCGCCGCTCGCTGATCGCGCCGATCTCCGACAGCGCCAGCGCGATGGCATCTGCGGCAAACGCCACCGGCTCGGCGTGGAAATTGCCGCCGGAGACGATCTCCCCGGTCTCGACCAGCACCAGCGGGTTGTCGGTGACGGCATTGGCCTCCACGATCAGCGTGCGCGCCGCCTGCGTGATCAGATCGAGCGCGGCACCGGCAACCTGTGGCTGGCAGCGCAGGCAATAGGGATCCTGCACACGCTCGTCGCCTTCCAGGTGAGAGAGGCGGATGTCGCTGCCGTCGAGCAGCGCGGTCAGCGTCGCGGCCGCCGCGATCTGGCCGGCATGACCACGCAGCGCCTGAATTTCGGGGCGGAACGGTGCCGTTGAGGCCATCGCCGCATCCACTGACAGCGCGCCGGTCACGAGTGCGGCGCGGGCGAGGCGATATGCGCGCAGCACGCCCGATAGCGCGTAGGCGGTCGAGAATTGCGTGCCGTTGATCAGCGCGAGGCCTTCCTTGGGCCCAAGGGTCAGCGGCGTGAGGCCGGCGGCCGCGAGTGCCTCGCTGCCGGATACAGTCTTGCCATCGATGATCGCCTGCCCTTGGCCGATCATCACGGCCGTCATATGCGCAAGCGGTGCCAGATCGCCGGAGGCGCCGACCGAGCCCTGCTGCGGCACCAGCGGATAGACGCCACGGGCCAGCATGTCCTGCAACTGCTCGATCACCACGCGGCGCACGCCGGAAGCGCCGCGGCCGAGCGAGACGATCTTCAGCGCCATCATCAGGCGGACGATGGGCTCCGGCGTCGGCTGGCCGACGCCGCAGCAATGCGAGACGATCAGGTTGCGCTGAAGCAGCGCGGTCCGGTCCGGCGGAATGCGCTTCGATGCGAGCTTCCCGAAGCCGGTGTTGATGCCGTAGACGGGGACGTCGGCCTGCGCGGCCTGCGCAACGATCAGCGCAGCCGCATCGACACGCGGCCAGAACGAAGGATCGAGCACGACGGGAGCACCTTCGAGCACGCGCGCGAGATCGTCGAGGCTCACTGTTCCCGGCTTGACGACGATCGCTGTCTCCTGCTCCGTCACTGCCCCCTCCATACCCGCTTGTGCAGCGGATTGAAGCCGATGCGGTAGACCAGCTCGGCCGGCCGCTCGATCTCCCAGATCGCGAGGTCGCACCATTTGCCGGTTTCCAGTGTGCCGATCTCGTTCAGCAGGCCGAGCGCCCGCGCGCCTTCACGGGTAACGCCGGCGAGGCACTCGGCCACATTCATCCGGAACAATGTCGCGCCCATGTTCATCGCGAGCAGCAGCGAGGTCAGTGGCGAGCTGCCGGGATTGCAGTCGGTCGCCAGCGCCATGGGAACGTTGTGCTTGCGGAACGTCTCGACCGGCGGCTTCTGCGTCTCGCGAATGAAGTAGAACGCGCCGGGCAGCAGCACGGCGACAGTGCCGGCCCTCGCCATGGCGGCGGCACCGGCTTCGTCAGTGTGCTCGAGATGATCGGCTGAGAGCGCCGAGAATTTCGCGGCAAGCGCAGCGCCGCCGAGATTCGAGAGCTGGTCGGCATGGAGCTTGACCGGCAGTCCAAGTCCCCTCGCCGCTTCGAACACCCGCGCAGTCTGTTCGGCGGAGAATGCGATGCCCTCCATGAAGGCATCGACGGCATCGGCGAGGCCCGCTTTTGCGACCGCCGGCAGCATCTCCTTGCAGACGAGATCGATGTAACTATCCTTGTCGCCACCCGCCTCGACCGGCAGCGCATGCGCACCCAAGAACGACGTGCGGATCGTAACAGGCCGCTCACGGCCGAGGCTGCGCGCAGCCGCGAGCTGGCGCATCTCGGTTTCTGTGTCGAGGCCGTAGCCGGACTTGATCTCGACCGTAGTGGCGCCCTCAGCCGTCAGCGCGTCGAGCCGCGGCAGCGCGCCTGCGACGAGCTCGGCTTCGCTCGCCTGGCGCGTTGCCGCCACGGTCGAGACGATGCCACCGCCGGCGCGCGCGATCTCCTCGTAGCTCGCCCCTTTCAGGCGCAGCTCGAATTCATGCGCGCGGTTGCCGCCATAGACAAGATGAGTATGGCAGTCGACGAGACCAGGCGTGATCCAGTGCCCCTTGCAATCGATCCGCTCGATAGCGTCTGCATCGGCGGGAAAATCCGCTTTCGCGCCCGCATAGGCGATGCGACCGCCGCGTGCGGCGATGAGACCATGCTCGATCTCGCCAAGATCGGGACGATCGACCCGCATCGTCGCGAGGCGGGCATTGTGCCAGATCCGGTCGAAGCGCTCTGCCATGCGGGTATCCCTTCGCCCTGGGGATGCTTGACTTATATGTCTAGACATATAATCGTAAGACGGTTCTGTCCAGCCGGCGTGTAGATCATGACCCGACTGCATTTCGCTTCCGCGCTCCTGCCTTCCGGCTGGGCCAATGACGTGCAGGTGGTGATCGCCGCCGGCGCGATCGCCGCGGTGACGCCGGGCGTGGCGCCGTCCGCCGGCGACGAACGCCATGCCATCGCGCTTCCCGGACTTGCGAGCCTGCACAGCCACGCCTTCCAGCGCGGCATGGCAGGCCTTGCCGAATTGCGCGGCGATTCCACCGACACGTTCTGGACCTGGCGCGAGACGATGTATCGCTTTGCGCTGGCGATGACGCCTGACGAGGTCGCGGCTGTGGCGACGCTGCTCTATGTCGAGATGCTCGAGCAGGGTTTTACCCGCGTCGGCGAATTCCACTATCTGCACCACGACCGCGACGGGTCGCCCTACGCTGACCCGGCCGAGATGGCCACGCGGATTGCACAGGCCGCCGAAGCCTCGGGCATTGCGCTGACGTTGTTGCCGACTTTCTATGCGCATGGCTCGTTTGGAGGCGCAGCGCCGCATGCCGGGCAGCGCCGCTTCATCTGCTCGGTCGATCAGTTCGCCGCATTGATCACGGCCTCGCGCCAGGCGATCAGCGCCTTGCCCGGCGCCAATATCGGCATCGCTCCGCACAGTTTGCGCGCGGTCACGCCGGACGATCTCGCCGCGATCCTTCCGCTCGCCGAGGGCGGGCCGGTGCACATCCATGCCGCCGAGCAGGTGAAGGAGGTCGAGGATTGCCTCGCCTGGTCGGGCCGGCGTCCGGTGCAATGGCTGCTGGAGCACGCGCCTGTCGATCGGCGCTGGTGCCTCATTCACGCGACCCACATGACGAGTGAGGAAGTGACGGCTTTCGCCAAGACGGGCGCGGTCGCCGGCCTTTGCCCGATCACGGAGGCGAGCCTCGGCGACGGCACTTTCTCGGCGCGGGAGTTTGTTGACGCCGGCGGCTTTTTCGGCGTCGGTACCGATTCCAACGTGTTGATCGGCGCCGCAGACGAGTTGCGCCAGCTCGAATACGGCCAGCGGCTCAAGCACCGCCAGCGCAACGTCCTCTCCGGCGGCGCCGGCCGCTCCACGGGACGCTCGCTGTTCGACGGGGCGCTCGCCGGCGGCGCGCGGGCGCTGGCGCAGCCGACGGTCGGCCTCACACCCGGCGCGCGCGCCGACATCATCACGCTCGACACGGCGCATCCATCGCTGGCGGGACGCGCGCAGGATGCCGTCATCGACGGCTGGATTTTTTCTGCCGGCGGCGCCGCCATCGATTGCGTCTGGGCCGGGGGCAACAAGGTGGTCGAAGGCGGTCAGCATGGATTGCGCCAAGCCGCACGCGAACGCTTCAACGCATCGATGCGGAGGCTCGTCGCATGAGCCTCGTCACCGATGCCGACAAGCCGACGCTCTACAAGCGCATCCGCGCCGACATCGAGCAGCGCATCCTCACCGGCGAATGGCCGCCCGGCCATCGCATTCCCTTCGAGCACGAGCTGGTCGCGCGCTACGGCTGCTCGCGCATGACCGTGAACAAGGCACTGTCTGAGCTGGCGCAGGCCGATCTGATCGAGCGGCGGCGGCGCGCCGGCTCGTTCGTGCGCCGGCCGCAGCATCAGTCGGCGGTGCTCAAGATCGCCGACATCCGCGCCGAGATCACCGCGCTTGGCCGCAGTTACGGCTACGAGCTGATCGGCCGCAAGCTGCGCGCGGCGACGGCCGCCGATCGCGACCGGCTCGGCGTGAAGAAGGCCGGCAAGGTGGTCGCGATCACCTGCCGGCACAGCGCCGACAAGGTCCCGTTCGCGGTCGAGGACAGGCTGATCGATCTCTCGTCCGTTCCTGACGCCGCGACCGCGGATTTCTCCCGCGAGCCGCCCGGCTCCTGGCTGCTTCACCATGTCCCATGGACCGAGGCCGAGCACACGATCAGCGCCATCGTTGCGGACGACCGCGCGGCGGAAGCGCTCGCGATCGCCGTCGGCGCCCCCTGTCTCGTGATCGACCGCTACACCTGGCGCAGCGCACGCACGATCACCGCCGTGCGCCTGCTCTATCCCGGTGACTCTCACCGCCTTGTCGCGCGATTCAAGGGAGGCTGAGAGGACATGTCGGCACAAATCGTGCAACGCTTCGCGGAACCGCCCATATGGGCCGGCAGAGATCAACAGGACGTCAAACCATCGATCGGCAAGAGGACGATAATCATGCGTAATTCGACAGTATTTGCGACAATCATTGCTCTCGCGGCCTCCACTCCGGCGCTCGCCCAGGACGTCAAGGTCGGCATCGGCATTTCCGGATGGACCGGCTTCGCGCCGCTGACGCTGGCGAAAGAGGCCGGCATCTTCAAGAAAAACGGCCTCGACGTCACCATCAAGAAGATCCCGCAGAAGGACCGCCATCTCGCCATCGCCTCCGGCGACATCCAGTGCGCGGCGACGACGGTCGAGACCTGGATCTCCTGGAACGCCAACGGCGTCGCGACCAAGCAGATATTCCAGCTCGACAAGAGCTATGGCGCCGACGGCATGGCCGTGCGCAACGACATCGCCGCGATCAAGGACCTGAAGGGCAAGACCGTCGCCGCCTCCGCGCCGGGCACCTCGCCTTATTTCGCGCTGGCCTGGATGCTGAAGAAGAACGGCCTCACCACGAAGGACGTGACCGTGGTGAACCTCGAGCCGGCGGCGGCCGCGCAGGCCTTCGTCTCCGGCCAGAACGATGCAGCGATGACTTATGAGCCATACTTGTCGACCGTGCGTGCCGCGCCGGACAAGGGCAAGATCATCGCGACCACGCTGGACTATCCGATGGTCATGGACACGTTCGGCTGCACGCCGAAGTTCCTCACCGACAATCCCAAGGCCGCCAAGGCGCTCGCCGACAGCTATTTCGAGGCGCTCGAGATGATCGCCAAGGACCAGGCCAAGTCCTACGAGATCATGGGCGCCGACGTGAAGCAGACGGCCGAGCAGTTCGGCAACTCGGCGAAATACCTGCGCTGGCAGGACAAGGCGGCGAACCAGAAGTTCTTCGCCGGCGACTTCCTGACCTTTAACAAGGAGGCCGCCGAGCTCCTGCTCGAGATCGGTATCATCAAGGCCGTGCCAAAGGTCGAGGACCTCTACGACGCGAGCTTCATCAAGTAACGTTCTCCAAGCTGCCGGTTCCGCCTCAAGCGGAGCCGGCGCACCATTCGGATACAGTTTGATGCGTCCCCTGGATCCCGTGACATCGAAGCAACGTGCGGCATATGGCCTGGCGTTCTTCGTGCTGTTCGTCGCCCTCTGGTCGTGGGCGACGTTCGGCGGCCATGTGTCGAAGACCTTCCTCGCCAATCCGCTCACCATGGTGCAGGAAGGCGTCGAGCTGCTCACCAAGCACGGTTTCCTGTTCGACATCGGCATGACAATCTGGCGCGTCGTCGGCGGCTTTGCGCTCGCGGCGGTCATTGCGGTGCCGCTCGGCGTGCTGATGGGCGCCTACAAGCCGGTCGAAGCCTTCCTCGAACCCTTCGTCTCATTTGCACGCTATTTGCCCGCCTCGGCCTTCATTCCGCTGCTGATCCTGTGGGCCGGCATTGGCGAATTGCAAAAGCTGCTCGTCATCTTCATCGGCTCGGTGTTCCAGGTGATCCTGATGGTCGCGGTGACGGTCGGCGCGACGCGGCGCGATCTGGTCGAGGCCGCCTACACGCTGGGCGCCAGCGACCGCGGCATCATCCGCCGGGTGCTGCTGCCTTCCTCCGCGCCGGAGATCGCAGAGATCCTGCGGCTGGTGCTGGGCTGGGCCTGGACCTACGTCATCGTCGCCGAGCTGATCGGCTCGTCCTCGGGCATCGGTCATATGATCACCGACAGCCAGGCGCTGCTCAACACCGGCCAGATCATCTTCGGCATCATCGTGATCGGCTTGATCGGCCTGATCTCGGACTTCCTGTTCAAGGCGTTCAACGCCTGGCTGTTTCCCTGGAAGCTGGCATGACCATTCTTAAGGTTGAGCAGGTCTCGCGCACCTTCCCCGCGCGTCACGGCAACGCGCCGACCAGGGCGCTGGAGCCGACCGATCTCACCATCGGCAACAACGACTTCGTCACCATCCTCGGTCCCTCCGGCTGCGGCAAGTCCACGCTGCTGCGTATCGTCGCCGGCCTCGACCGTCCGACCGGCGGCCGCGTCACGCTCGACGGACGCGAAGTGACCGGCCCGGGCGCCGATCGCGGCATGGTGTTCCAGTCCTACACGCTGTTTCCCTGGCTGACGGTGCGCGAGAACATCGCCTTCGGCCTGCGCGAGCGCGGCGTGTCCGAGGCGGAGCGACACAAGATGGCCGATGCCTTCATCCGCCAGGTCGGGCTGTCCGGCTTCGAAAACCATTGGCCCAAGCAGCTCTCCGGCGGCATGCAGCAGCGCACCGCGATCGCACGCGCGCTCGCCAACGACCCGAAGATCCTGTTGCTCGACGAGCCGTTCGGCGCGCTCGACAACCAGACCCGCGCCTTGATGCAGGAAATGCTGCTCGGGATCTGGGAGCGCGACCAGAAGACCGTGCTGTTCGTGACTCACGATATCGAGGAAGCCATCTTCCTCGGTAGCCGCGTCATCGTCATGAGCGCGCGCCCCGGCCGCATCAAGGCGGACATTCATGTAGACCTGCCGCATCCCCGCTCCTACAAGATCAAGACCACGCCGGAATTCGTCCAGCTGAAGGAACGGCTGGTCGAGGAGATCCGAACCGAGGCGCTGAAGGTTGCCGAACATGCCTGACGCTCGTGCCGACGGACATCGCGTCCTCGCCGACCTCCATGCACTGCGTGCCTTCGGCGCCTACAAGACCGGCGTGCACAAGCCGACCTTCTCCGAGCCGCACAAGCTGTCGCTGGACTGGCTCGTCCAGAAGCTGCCCGAGGCCGAGCTCTCCGCGACGATTGACGGCATCGGCAATGTGTTCGGGACGAGCTCGAAGTCCGGACCGAAACTGCTGGCGGGCTCGCACCTGGAAAGCCAGAACTATGCCGGCTGGCTCGACGGCCCGCTCGGCGTCGTCTATGCGCTCGAGGCGGCGCGCGTGCTCAATGCCGACGCTTCGGTGAACGGCGCGGTGGAAGTTGCCGCCTGGTGCGACGAGGAGGGACATTTTGGTCATTTCCTCGGCTCGCGCTCCTATGTCGGACAGGTGACGGAGGCCGACATCGATGCCGCGCGCGACCGCACCAGCGGCCGCACCATGCGCGATGCCCTTGCCGACATGGGGCTGGCGGGGCGTCCGCGCATCACCGCCGAGCCGGGACGGCACGTCGGTTATCTCGAGGCGCATATCGAGCAGGGCGACACGCTCGAAAGCGGGCGCCTGGCGATCGGCGTCGTGACGTCCATCGTCGGCATCTGGCAGTACCAGATCAACTTTGCCGGCGAGCAGAACCATGCCGGCACCACGCGCATGGCGGTGCGCAAGGATGCGGGCCTGGCGCTGGCCAAGTTCTGCGTGGCGATCGACGAGCGTTTCCCCGCCGCCTGCGGCCCGCGCACGGTCTGGACCACCGGCCGCATCACGCTCGATCCGGGCGCACCGAGCATCATTCCCGGTGGCGCGGAGATGTTGTTCCAGATCCGCGACGAGGACCCGTCTGTGATCGCGCGGCTGGAGCAATTGCTGCGGACCATGGCGGACGAGGCCAGTGCCAACGGCCCCTGCACGGTCAGCGTGACGAAGCTGCGCACCGGCGCACCCGCGATGATGAACGCGGGCTTTCAGGACGCGATCGAGGCCGCGAGCAAGGCCGTCGCCGGTGGCCGTTCCATCCGCATGCCGAGCGGCGCCGGCCACGATGCGCAGATGCTCGCAACCGTCATGCCCGCCGGCATGCTGTTCGTGCCGTCGATCGGCGGCATCAGCCATCACTGGACCGAGAACACCTCCGATGCGGACATCGTCACCGGAGCTGAGGTATTCGTGGACGCCTGCCGCCGGATCCTCGGCAGTTAGGTCGAGGCATGCAGCCATCGAGCGCCTGCCACGACCATTCGAGCAGGGCTCTGCCATAAAGCCGCGGCAATCCTCGGGCCTGTCGACCGTCTCCTCCCCTGCTTCCCGGAGTTCCCATGTCTTCTGCCGACCGGCCGGCAACCCGCCTTGCCACCCGGCTTGCCTTCCTCGTTGCGGGCTTCGGCATCGCGTGCTGGGCACCCCTGGTGCCGTTCGCGAAGGCGCGGCTCGCCGTCGACGACGGAGTTCTCGGCCTGCTCCTGCTCAGCCTCGGCATCGGCTCGGTCGTGGCGATGCTGCTGACCGGCGTGCTCAGCGCGCGCTATGGCAGCCGGCCGATCATCGTCGCGGGCGGGATCGGTCTGACGCTGGTGCTGCCGCTGCTGGCGGTCGCAAGCTCGCCGCTGTCGCTGGCGCTGGCGCTGCTTGCGTTCGGCGCCGCGCTAGGCTCGATCGACGTCGCCATGAACATCCACGCCGTGGAGGTGGAGCGCGCCGCGCGACGCCCGCTGATGTCCGGCTTCCACGCCCTGTTCAGCATCGGCGGCTTCGCCGGTTCCGCGCTGATGACGGCGCTGCTCTCTCTGCAGCTCGGCGCGCTCGCCTCGACGTTGATCTGCTCCGTGCTGATGCTGATCGCGATGCTGGTGACCTGGCCGCGCCTGCTTCGCTCGGTGCAGGTGCAGGAAGGCCCATTGTTCGTGCTGCCGCATGGATCGGTGCTGCTGCTGGCGCTGCTCGGCGCCATCACCTTCCTGGTCGAAGGCGCGATGCTCGATTGGGGCGCGCTGCTCGTGATCGGCGCCGGGCTCGTCAGCGAGGCCCAAGGCGGCATCGGCTACATCGTGTTCTCGATCGCGATGACGATCGGCCGGCTTAGCGGCGACGCCATCGTTGCGCGCATCGGAGACCGCACGACATTGCTGTGGGGCAGCCTCATCGCGATCGCCGGCTTCGTGGTGCTGCTCACCGCGCCCGTGGCAGCGGTCGCCATCGCCGGATTCCTGCTGATCGGGCTCGGCGCCTCGAACCTCGTGCCCGTGCTATTCCGCCGGGCGGCGCAACAAAAGGTGATGCCCACGGGACTTGCGGTCGCGGCGATCACGACGGCCGGCTATGCAGGCGTCCTGCTGGGCCCTGCCGGCGTCGGCTTCGTCGCACAGCTCGGCGGACTGCCGCTGGCATTCTGGCTGCTGGCCGCCTTGATGGGTCTCGTCACGTTGACCGCCCGGACCGTCACCGCGGAGCAGCGCCGGACCTTGCATGTCGATGCGTGACCGGACTCGCGTCGGCTTTGACCGATGAGGAGGTGGACCGCCACAGCCGGCGAGCCACCTTCTTCAGGCTCTAGCCTCCGACTGCCGCAGCGCGCCGCGGCAGCTTCCAGCCCGGCCGGATGAAGTGGCAGGTGTAGCCGTCAGGATAACGTTCGAGATAATCCTGATGCTCGGGCTCGGCCTCCCAGAACTCGCGCGCGGGCGCGACCTCGGTCACCACCTTGCCGGGCCACAGGCCGGACGCCTCGACGTCGGCGATGATGTCTTCGGCAATCCGCTTCTGCTCCTCGCTGGTGTAGAAGATCGCCGACCGATAGCTCGTGCCGATATCGTTGCCCTGACGGTTGAGCGTGGTCGGATCATGGATCTGGAAGAAGAACTCCAGCATGGTCCGGAAGCTGGTCCTGGCCGGATCGAACACGATCTCGATCGCTTCGGCATGGCCCTCGTGATTGCGGTAGGTGGCGTTCTTGACGTGCCCACCGGTGTAACCGACGCGGGTGGAGATCACGCCCGGCTGCTTGCGGATCAGATCCTGCATGCCCCAGAAGCAGCCACCGGCCAAAACTGCGCGTTCCGTCGTCATGTGATGTGCTCCCAATGATCGCTCAAAAGCTTGTCCATCATATAGGCTTTCGGCCGCCCGGCCGAAAGCCGCGCGTTGAGGCCCACCCGGTCGCCCATTGCGGAAACACCCTCTCCCCAACCCTCTCCCGCAAGCGGGAGAGGGAGCGCACCTCCGCCTTTGCAGCGATCTAGCCTCAGTCCATCGCCCTAGATCAGCGTGGCGTCGAGCGTGATGGCGGCGTTGAGCACCTTGGATACCGGGCAGTTCTTCTCGGCCTCGCCGGCGAGCCGGGCGAAGCCGGCATCGTCGAGACCAGGCACTTTCGCCCGCAGGGTCAGCGCGGATTTGCTGATCTTGAAGCCCTTGCCCTCGGGCTCGAGCGTGACGGCGGCTTCGGTCGAGAGCTCGTCCGGCGTGAAACCCGCCATCTGCAGGCCGAAGGCGAGCGCCATGGTGAAGCAGCCGGCATGGGCCGCGGCGATCAACTCTTCGGGATTGGTGCCCTTCTCGTTCTCGAAGCGGGTCTTGAATGAATAGGGCGTCCCGGCAAGCACGCCGGATTCGCTCGACAGATGGCCTGTGCCATCGCGACCAGTGCCCTTCCAGACTGCTGTTGCCTTGCGGATCATCTAAAGGTCTCCTTGTTTGCCTAAACCGGATCGAACGCGCGGATCGGCGGTAGATTGCCGGTGAACTTCTCCACCTCGACGGTCGTCAACTGGCCGGTGCAGCCCTGCGCCAGGGACGAGGTGCCGACGTCGCGGGTCAGCACGTTCGGATTGCCGTGAACGCAGAGCGGCGCCTCGTCTTCCGGATCCATCGGATCGTACCACGCGCCGGTCGGCAGCTGAACCACGCCGCGCGCGATGCCCTCGGTGACGCGGACCGCGGCGAGGCACGCGCCGCGCGCGTTGAACAGGCGGATGATGTCGCCGTCCTTGATGCCGCGCGCCTGTGCATCGACCGGGTTCATGCGCGCGACCTCGCGGCCGCGATGCTTTGAGCCCAGCGAATGTCCGCCGAAATCGAGCTGGCTGTGCAGGCGCGTCACCGGCTGATTGGCGACGAGGAAGCACGGTGCCCCCGGCTTGGGAACATCGGTCTTGTCGAGCCAGACCGGATGTCCGGGACAATCCGCATCACCGTGCCCCGCGATCTTGGCCGAGTAGATCTCAATGCGTCCGCTCGGCGTCGGCAAAGCGTGATTGATGGGATCCTCGCGAAAGCGGCGTAGCCGGCCGCCGTCATCGGGCTGCTGCGGCACGACCAGGCTGCCGCGCGCCCAGAATTCTTCGAAGCTCGGCGCTTCGAGGCCGCGTTTGGCAAGCGATGCGCGGGTCGGCTCGTAGAGATGCTCCAGCCATTGCCGCGACGTGCGCCCTTCGGTGAACGGCTCGCGCGCCCCAAGACGCTCGGCGAGATCGGCGAAGATATCGTAATCGTCACGCGCGAGCCCAAACGGCTCGGCGATCCGGTGCATCGCGACCATCAGGGGATCGTTGGTGGAATAGCCGATGTCCTCGCGCTCCAGCGTCATCGTCGCGGGCAGCACGATATCGGCGTGGCGGGCGGTGGCGGTCCAGGCGAGCTCGTGCACGACCAGCGTGTCCACCTTCGCGAAGGCCTTGCGCAGGCGATTGATGTCCTGATGGTGATGGAAGGGATTGCCGCCCGCCCAGTAGACTAGACGAATATCCGGATAGGTGCGCGTCTCGCCGTTGTAGCGATACGTGGTGCCGGGATTGAGCAGCATGTCGGCGATGCGCGCCACCGGAATGAAATCGGCAACGCCGTTGCGGCCCTGCCCCAGCGTCGGTCCCGGCACGTCGTTGACGCGGCGGCCGTAATAGCCGATCGCACCCAGCGAATAGGCATAGCCGCCGCCGGGAAGGCCGATCTGGCCGAGGGCCGCCGCCAGCACCATGCCCATCCACACCGGCTGCTCGCCATGCTCGGCGCGCTGCAGCGAATGGGAGACGGTGACGAGCGCGCGCTTTCCGGCGAGACGCCGCGCCAGCTTGCGGATCGCATCCGCACTGACGCCTGAGATCGCGGCGGCCCATTCGGCGTGCTTGGCTTGCCCGTCGCTCTCACCGTTGAGATAGCGCAGGAAGATTGCCCAGCCCTCGGTGTAGCGGTCGAGGAAGGCCTGGTCGTGCAGCTTCTCACTGACCAGCGTATGGACGATGCCGAGCATCAGGGCGGTGTCGGTGCCGGGCACGCAACTCATCCATTCGGCGCCGGCCTCGACCGGCAGATCGTCGCGCAGCGGGCTGACCAGGATGAACTCGCAGCCGCGCGCCCGCGCCGCCGCCATGGCGCCGCGCTCGACATGCTTGCTGATCGAGCCGCCGGCCACCATGGAGTTCTTCAGCGCCATGCCGCCGAACGCCAGCACGATGTCGGTCTCGGCCGCGATCTGCTCCCAGGTGACGTTGCGCTTGGTGATATCCTCGTAGCCGGCCAGGATCTGCGGCAGCAGCATCGAGGACGCACCGGACGAATAGGTGTTGACCGAGCGCACATAGCCGCCCAACGCGATATTGAGGAAGCGATGCACCTGGCTCTGGGCGTGATGGAAGCGCCCGGCACTCGACCAGCCATAGGAGCCGCCGAACACGGCGCCGGGTCCGCGGGTGTCGCGAATGCGGCCAAGCTCGTCGCCGAGAAGATCCAGCGCCTTCTCCCAGCTGACGGAGACGAACTCGTCGCGGCCGCGGCGATCGTCGGGGCCCGGCCCGCGCTCGAGCCAGCCGCGGCGGATTGCCGGCTGGGCGATGCGCGCCTGGTGGCGGAGCGCGCCGGGAAAATTGTCGATGATGCCGTTCGGATCGGGATCGCCCGCATAGGCCCTGACCTCCAGCCCAGCCGCGCCCTGACGCGCGGAGAACACGCCCCAATGTGAGGTGTGCGGCTTGAAGCCGTCCGACAGGTCAAGACCGGGGTCGGGGAAGCCAATCGTATCGTCCATCTCTGATCCTTGTTCCGGCGGCGTCGGCAGGGGTGGTAATATACCGATCCGCTCCGGACGTCGTCGAGATCAGGGTTGACGGGAACGCTGACCTGCCCCGCGCAATGCCAGCCTCAAGGCCGTTGACACTCCCGAGCGTCGTCGAGCGCGTCATGTCGCTCGTTTTGGCGCCGACGCTGCATCATCCACGTGCGCAGCAATCGACCAGCAGATTCCAGATCCGCTGCGTCTCTTCTCTCTTGTTCGCCTCCGGCACGTTCTCCGCGCTCGACCGATCGAACGCGGCGATGGTGTGGGGTTGGCGAGGCACGATCCACCGCTCCGAAATCGGGTCGTACCATTTGCCGATATTTTCAGTCACGTCAGTCGACTCACAGGTTGACAGGCTCGGGCGATGCGCCCCGCGCGGTCCTCGTTGGAGCCCGTGTGGCGCCACCCGATTCACCAATCAGGAGATCGCATGTTCGTTCCCAGCCCGCCGGCGTCAGCCCGGCCGGGCCGGATGCAGCGTGCGCGGATGCCGCTCGTGCAGCAATCGCGCCAGCTCCTCACGCTCGGTGTCGCGGCCCTTCATCGCGGTCTCGAACAGTGCCTCCTGGATGTCGCGAGGCATGTCGCCCCATACGTCCATCGCCGCACGTCCGAGCAGGCCCACAAAATGATCCACTCCATCGCTCATTCGGCTCTCCCGATCTGCACACGGGAATGGAACAGCGGCGGCCGCTCCGCGTTCCACTGCCATCATTGTGAAAAGGAGACGTCTTTTATGGGATTCTTCACCAAGGACATCCAGTCGATGGAAGACCTGCTGCTGCACGGGCTCCAAGACATCCACTACGCGGAACAGCAGATCCTGAAGGCGCTGCCGAAGATGATCGACAAGGCCACCAACAGGGATCTCGTCGCCGGGCTGAAGGCGCATCTGGAAGAGACCAACAAGCAGGTCGAGCGCCTCGACAAGGTCTTCGCCAAGCTCGGCAAGGAGCCGAGCGGCACGCATTGCCCGGCCATCGACGGCCTGATCAAGGAAGCCGACGAGACCGCCGGCGAGATCGAGGACAAGGCCGTGCTGGACGCCGCGATCGTCGCCAACGCACAGGCGGTGGAGCATTATGAAATGTGCCGGTACGGCACGCTGATCGCCTGGGCGGAAGAGCTCGGCCACGACGACATCGTGCGCTTCCTCACCACCAATCTGAACGAAGAGAAGGCCGCCAACACCAAGCTGAACACGGTGGCCCTGCGCAAAGGCGTGAACGCCAAGGCGTCCAGCGCTGCGTGATTGAAAGCTACTGATTGAGAGTGGCGACGCCGGTAGTGCGGTGCCGCCACGGTGCTCGCCCGGATCAGATGAACGGCTTGCCACCGGTGACGGGCAACGTCGCCCCCGACGTGTAGCTCGACAGTGGATCGGCCAGCATGACATAGGCGGTTGCGAGCTCGGCCGGCTGGCCGGCGCGCTGCATCGGCACCTGCTTGCCGAAGTTCTTGACCCGTTCCTCCGACATGGTCGAGGGAATCAGCGGCGTCCAGATCGGCCCCGGGGCCACCGCATTGACCCGAATGCCCTTCTCGGCCAGCATCTGCGCAAGCCCGCCGGTGAAATTCTGGATCGCACCCTTGGTCGTGGCGTAGGCCAGCAGGCTCGGATTCGGCATGTCGGAGTTCACCGAGGCCGTGTTGATGATCGCGGAGCCCGGCCGCATGTGGGGGACGGCGGCTTTGGCCAGATAGAACATGGCGTGGATGTTGATCTCGAACGTCCGCCGCCATTCGTCGTCGCTGATATCCGCGATGTCCTTGAACGTCGCCTGATGGGCAGCGTTGTTGACGAGGATGTCGATGCCGCCGAGCTCCTCGACGGTGCGACGCACGATGGCGCTGCAATGTTCGGGATTGCTGATATCGCCCGGGATCAGGACGGCCTTGCGTCCCTCCCGTTCGACCAGCGCCTTGACCTCGGCCGCATCCTCCTCCTCGTTCAAATAGGAGATGACGATATCCGCGCCTTCCCGCGCATAGGCGATCGCCACCGCGCGGCCGATGCCGCTGTCGCCGCCCGTGATGATGGCCTTCTTTCCGGCAAGACGGCCGGAGCCCTTGTAACTCTCCTCGCCATGATCCGGGCGCGGCTGCATGGCCCGCGTCGAGCCCGGCATCGGCTGCTGCTGCGCAGGATAAGGCGGCTTTGGATAATTGGTCATGGACAACTCCCGGCGTTTGCTGCGCTAACGGAGCGCCGCCGGAAGTGTTCCTGGCGTTGATTCCGTCATCGCACAGCGTGGCCGCACCCCAGAGATCCGATTACAGCGGCTTGCGGAACTCTCGGCTAGAAAAACTCCCAAGGATCGCTCACCATGGCGGCACCTTGGAGGGCCATGTTGCGGAGAGCATCTTGAAACTCGCAGGTGTTTTAAAGTGCGCTAAGATATCTCAAGCAATCGGACACGGGCTTGACACCTGTAGCCAAATCGAACGAGCGGATTTTCGGTCTCCTGAGCGCAGCCGGCGTGTTCTGCATCTGGTCCGGCTTTCTCGTCTTCTCGAGGGCCGGCATGCAATCCGGCCTGACACCCTTCGATTTGACCGCACTTCGGTCCCTGGTCACCGGCGCCCTGGTTCTTCCGTTCGCCAAGGCCTGGTGACCGCGCCACCTGCCGCTGCACGCAATCCTGTCGATGTCAATTTGTGGTCCCGGCGCGCTATACAGCATTCTGATGTACTTTGGGTTGAAGGGGGCGTCGGCGGCATACGGGGGAGCGTTCGCCAACGGCTCGCTGCCGATCTTCACCATTCTGCTAGGATTGCTTGTCGCACGGCGCGTGCCGTCCCAGCGGCAACTCATTGCAGTTCTCATTCTGCTCGTCGGCGCAGTGCTCGTTGCCATTCCGGGCATGCGCGCCGGCGGCAACAGCGTGGCATCGGCCATCGGGTTCTTCCTCGCAGCGTGACGATGCCGCTTCCGTTCGGATTCGTCGCGTCTGTGCGCTCAGTGCTGCCGCTCGCTACCTACCTCGCAGACATTTCACGGGCGCCAGGCTGCGAGCATGTAGCGTATCGTCGAAACCTTCTGCAGGGCGGACCGCTAGATCAGATTGGTCATTCTCAGTAGAGCCTCGTACGGTATCCTTCTTCCATCGTCTTCTCGGCCTCTTCGACCGCGATGGCGACAGTCTGCTCGGCGATGATCCGGCCGAGCGTCGGGAAACTGTTGCGCTCGACCTGAGCAGCCGGATTCCAGAGCTTCGAGCGCATCAGCGCCTTGCCACAATGAAAATAGGTCTCCTCGACATGGATCTTCAGCCCGATGATTGGGACCACGTTCTGCACCGCGAGCGGCGTCAACAGCTCGGCATCCTGCGAGATCTCGGCGCGGCCATTGACGCGCAGGGTCTCGTTGATCCCCGGCACCAGGAAGATCAGGCCGATGCCAGGGGAAGCGATGATATTGCCGAAGGTGTCGACGCGGTTGTTGCCACGCCGGTCCGGAATCAGCAGCGTCTTGTCGTCGAGCACGGCGACGAAGCCCGGCGCGTCGCCGCGCGGGCTTGCATCGGCATGACCGTTGCCATCGCTGGTGGCAAGGACGAGGAACGGGGAAAGCGCGATGAAGTCGCGACAGAACCTGTCGAGATGGCTGAGAACCTTCTTCTCGGCGAGCGGGCTGAGCTGCCCGAAATGCGCGCGCAGATCCTCTTGCGTCTTGACCGGCGGCTTGCCGCCTGCACCCTTGCTGCCCATTCGCGAACCTCCCTTTTTGCGGTGAGTTTCCTTCTTTCGGCTAATTGGCCTCGATGCCGCACCAGCTCGCGGTGAACAGCGCAAGCGCCTTGGTGACGCGCTTGACCGAGGCGAGATCGACGCGCTCGTTGAAGCCGTGCGCGCCTTCCATCGTGGCGCCGAAGCAAAACGCAGGCACGCCAAAATCGAGACCATAGAAGCGCGCATCGGTCAGTGCGGTTGACGAGAAGCTGGTCAGCTTGCGGCCGAACACATGCTCGTAGACCGGAGCGAGAACCGCCTCGCTTTCCTGAATCTCCGTCGCCTCGTAGCCCGGCGACAGGAAGCCGGACCAGACGATCTCCGGCGGATTGTTGGCGAGGAATGGATGCGAGCGCGCCGCCTTGGCTACGAAATCCACGATCTCGGCCTGGGCGTCGGCGACCTTCCAGCCGGGCAGCACACCAATGCGGCAATCGACATCGCACCAGGCGGGCACACTGGAGGCCCAGTCACCGCCCTTGATGATTCCAGGATTGAAGTTGAGCGGATGCTCGACCGATTTGAACGAGGGGTGCGTCTTCGCGCGCTCGTTCCATTCGGCCTCGAGACCTTCGAGCTTCTGGATCAGGTGGATTGCAGCCTTGATCGCATTTGAGCCGGTGCCGGCGCGTGCGACATGGACTGGTATCCCGCGCACTTTCAGGCGGAACCAGATCACGCCGACCTGGGCACGCATCAGCTTCTCGTCGGTCGGTTCGGGCAGGATGCAGACATCGGCACGATAGCCGCGCTGAAGTGTGGAGAGCGCGCCGAGTCCTGTGCTCTCCTCCTCGATCACCGATTGCAGGTGGATGCGGCCCTTGGGCCTGTAGCCCGCGGCCTTGATCGCATCGAGCGCGTAGAGCGCCGAGATTGTACCGGACTTCATGTCGCCGGCGCCGCGACCATAGAGCCAACCGTTCTCGACCACCGGCTGAAACGGTGGCCGCTCCCACATGTCGAGCGGACCTGCCGGCACGACGTCGCAATGGCCCTGAAGGATCAGTGAGCGGCCCTCTTCCCTGGCCGGCCGGCAGGTGCCGACGACGGAGCGGGCACGCGAGAAATCGGTCTCGACCGGACCGTAGCCCGGCAGCGCCTTCAGATCGTCCTGGTTGATGACCCAGTCATCGACCTCGTAGCCGCGATCGCGCAACAGCTTTGCGAACATGTCCTGACAGGGCGCCTCCGCCGCGCGCGTGCTCGGGATTGCCGTGAACGCGATCGTGGTGTCGATCTGCTCGTCGAAGGCGGCATCCACAGCGGCCTCGATGCGCTCGCGCGCGCCGGCTGGAAGGGGACGGCTGTCGGTCATGAACTCATCCTCGCTGTCGGTAGTGCGCCGGTCACGCTGGCAAAGCCCGGCTGGTCGAAGAAATCGCGGCCCGGGATCGCATCGAGCAGCTCGCGTGTGTAGGCGGCTTGAGGGGCCGTGAAAACGTCCGCGGTCGCGCCCTCTTCAACGATGCGCCCCTTCTGGAGCACGGTGACGCGGTCGGCGATCTCGGCGGCGATCCGCAGGTCGTGGGTGATGAAGATCATGGCGAGCTTCATCTCCTGCCGGAGCTCGGCAAGCAGCGCCAGCACCTGAGCCTGGACGGAAACGTCAAGCGCCGACACGGCTTCGTCGGCGATGAGCACGCGCGGCTTGAGTGCCAGTGCGCGCGCAATACAGATGCGCTGGCGCTGGCCCCCAGAGAATTCGTGGGGATAACGATCGGCGGCGACGGCGTTGAGGCCAACTCGCACCAGCAGCTTTCTCGCCTGCTCCATCGCTTCCGTGCGCGACGTGCCAAAGGCCATTGGTCCGCGCGCAATGGCATCGCCGACCTTCTGGCGCGGATCGAGGCTCGCAAACGGATCCTGGAACACGATCTGGAGCTGTTTTCGCGCCTGGCGGAGCGCCTCGCCGCGGAGCTGGCGCAGATCCTGGCCGTTGAAGCGGATGGCACCGCCATCCGGCTCGGTCAAACGCATGATCATGCGCCCGAGCGTCGACTTGCCGGACCCGGATTCGCCGACGACGGCGAGCGTCTCGCCCTCGTACAAGGTCAGCGAGATGCCGTCGGCCGCGACGACCTCGCGCGGCGGCTGCAACAGGCCGCGCTTGACCCGGAATGTCTTCTCAAGACCGATAACTTCGAGCAGCGGTGTAGGATGGACCGCGGTGCGGCGGATCTCGTCGAGCCGCGCCTTCGGAACGGCATCGATCAACTCGCGGGTGTAGTCAGCCTTAGGACTGCGCAGGACTTCCTCGACCGTCCCCTGCTCCACCACCTTGCCGTGACGAAGCACCACGACGCGGTCGGCGACATCGGCAACGACGCCGAAATCATGGGTGATCAACAGCACGCCCATGCCGCGGTCGCGTCGGAGATCGTCGATCAGGCGCAGGATCTGACGCTGGGTGGTGACGTCGAGCGCTGTGGTCGGCTCGTCAGCGACCAGGAGTGCCGGACGGTTGGCCATCGCCATCGCGATCATGACGCGCTGGCGCTGGCCGCCGGACAGCTCGAACGGATAGCTCTTCTCAAGCAGCTTTGGATTTGGCAGCCCGACCTGCGTCAGGAGCTGCTGCACGCGTTCGTGCACCTCAATTGCCGACGGCACCGGCTTCTGGTGGGTGAGGATCATCTCCTCGATCTGCCTGCCAACCCGCTTGAGCGGATTCAGCGAGGACAACGGCTCCTGAAAGATCATCGCGGCTTCGCCGCCGCGCAGGCGTCGCAGCGCCTGCCGGTCGAGCTTTGCCGGATCTTGTCCTGCGACAGTCACGGCGCCCGCGGCAATATTGACGCTCTTCGGCAGCAGCGACAGCACCGCATGGGCAATCATCGACTTGCCCGAGCCGGACTCGCCGACGAGACAGACGACCTCGTTGGGCTTGACCTGGAAGGAGACGTTCTCGACCGCGAACGGGCGATCGCCGCCTTCGGGCAGCGCGATCGAGAGCCCCTCGACCGACAGAACGGGTGCCTTGGCTTGCACGGCCTCGCTCATGACCGGCGCCTCGATACACGCGGATTGAGCACATCGGAGAGACCTTCGCCGAACAGGTTGATGGCAAGCACGGTGATGAGGATCGCGAGCCCCGGAAACACGCTCATCCACCAGGCATTACGGATGACGGTGCGGCCGGCTCCGATCATGAAACCCCAGGACATCAGATTGGGATCGCCAAGGCCCATGAAGGACAACGCGCTTTCGAGCAGGATGGCGGTGGCGACCGTCAGGGAGGTCACGACCAGGATCGGCGAGATCGCATTGGGCAGGATATGGCCGAGCACGATCTGCAAGGTGCCCTCGCCCTGGCACAGCGCGGCTTCGACGAATTCACGATTGCGCAGACGCAGGAACTCGGCGCGGGTGAGGCGCGCCAGCGGCGGCCAGCTCACGGCACCGATGGTCAGGATGATCGTCAGCAGCGACGGGTTGAAGGTCGCGACCAAGAGGATCGCAAGCACGAAAGCGGGGATGGTCTGAAACAGCTCGGTCACCCGCATCAGCACGAGATCGACCTTGCCGCCGAAATAGCCGGAAATTGCGCCGATCGTGACGCCGATCACCATAGCCGCCATGGCCGAGGCGATGCCGATGACGAGCGACACGCGGGCACCATAGGCAACGCCGGCCGCAACGTCGCGGCCGAGCGTGTCGCCGCCGAGCAGCAGGCCGTCCTCGCCGGGCGGCGTGAACGGCGCGCTGACCATTTCCCAGGGCGAGACCGGAAAGACGGTGGGCGCGATGAGCGCGATGACGACCACGACAAGCAGCACTACGAGGCCGACCATGCCGCTAGGATGACGCAGGAAGGCGCGAACCGCATCCATCACGCAGCTCCTGTCGTCATGCGGGGATCGATCAGCCTGTAGATCAGGTCGGTCAGCAGATTGAGCACGATGACCACGATCGACAGAATGAGAAAAATGCCGAGCAGCACGGGATAATCACGCTGGAGCAGCGCATCGAAGGTCAGCCGGCCGAGGCCCGGCCAGGCGAACACCGTCTCGATGACCACGGCGCCGCCGACCAGCGCGCCGGCCTGCATGCCGGCCACGGTGACGACGGGCACCAGCGCGTTGCGCAGCATGTGGCCGACCACAATGCTGGGCCCGGACAGGCCCTTGGCGCGCGCGGTCTTGATGAAGTCCTGCTGGGCGACCTCGATGATCGAGGATCGCATCAGCCGGGCATAGATCGCGAGATAGATCGCCGCCAGCGAGGTCACCGGCATGATCATGTGCTTGGCGATGTCGAGCGCATGCTCCAGCGGCGAGAGCTTGACGTTGATGGTCTCGTAACCGAACGGCGGCAGCCAGCCGAGTGTCACGGAGAAGACCAGCACCAGCATCAGCCCCAGCCAGAACACCGGCGTCGCATAAAGCACCAGCGACAGCACGGTGAAGACCGTATCGAGCACGCTGCCCGCCGCCAGCCCCGCGAGCGCGCCGAGGGTCGTGCCGATCAACAGCGCGAGGCAGAAGGCCGTCACCGTCAACAGCAGCGTCGCCGGCAGCCGTTCCAGGATGAGATCGACCACCGCGCGGCGCTGGCGGTAGGAATAGCCGAGGTCGAGCCTGACGACGCGGCCGAGATAGCTTGCGAGCTGCACGGCGTAAGGCTTGTCGAGCCCATATTCCTTGCGCAGATCTTCCAGCAGCTTCGGATCGGACGCGCCGGATTGGCCGGCCATGACCTGGGCGGGATCGCCAGGGGCGGCCCGCACCAGCACGAAGTTGAAAGTGGCGATGACGAGGATGACGGCGACGAGCTGGGCAATCCGGCTCAGTGCCATCAGCCCGATCGTCGCCGCGCTGCCGAGACGGATCACGATTTGTAGACCGACCCGAAGGTTTCGTGCGAGCCGATGCCGGTCGACACGATGTTCTTGAACGCCTTGTCGTAGATGATGGGATATTCGAGCTCCAGCGTCCAGGCGACCGGCACGTCCTCGACCAGGATCTGCTGCACCTTGGAATAAAGCTCCAGTCGCTTGGCCTCGTCGAGCGTGACGGCGGCCTCGTCGAACAGTCTGTCGACCTCAGGGTTGGAATAGCCTTCGGTGTTCGAGAACAGGATGCCTTTCTTGATGTTCGACGACACGTAAGTGCGGGAGACGCCGAGCGCGGGATCGCCGAGCTGGTAGAGCAGGTTCTGGGTCATCTCATAATCCCAGTTGCCGACCTTTTCGGCCCAGCCGGCCATGTCGGTGCCGACGAGGACGAGATCGATGCCGACGCGGGCAAAACTCTGGCGGAAGAACTCGCCGGCGCGCTGATAGGATTCGCCGTAAGGCGGCACGATGTATTTGATCTCTGCGCGCTTGCCGTTGGTGTCGGGCTTCAGCCCCATCTCGTCGAGCAGCGCCTTGGCCTTGTCGATCGAATAGTCGTAGCGCTTGACCTTGCCGTCGTAGAATTTCGTCTTGGACGAGATCGGCCCGGTCGCCACCTTGGCGCTGCCGAAATAGACCCGCTTGGCGAGCGCGTCGCGGTCGATCAGGTGCATCACCGCCTGCCGGAAGCGCTTGTCGTTCATCGGCGCGATACGGTTGTTCATCTCGAGCCACTGGTGCGGCGCGAAATACTCATAGCCCTTGGTGGTGACTTCGAGGTTCTTCTGCGCCTTGAAGCGCTGCACGTCGAAGAACTCGACGTCGGTCCATTGCGCGAGTTGCACCGTGCCGTTCTCCAGCGCCAGCGCGCGCGATGCCGAATCCGGGATGATGCGGTAGATGATCTCGTCCAGGTACGGCTGGTCCTTCAGATAGTATCCTTCATGGCGCACCAGATGGACATGCGAGCCGCGCACCCATTCCTTCAGCTTGAATGGGCCGGTGCCGATTGCCTTGTCGTTCAGCGGGTTCTTGCGGTAGTCGGTGCCTTCATAGATGTGCTTTGGCACGATCGGCGCCGAGGTGCAGTCAAAGCAGCCGAGGAACGGCGCAAAGGGCTGCTTCAGCTTGAACACGACGGTGAGCGGATCGGGCGCCTCGGCCGAAGCGACGCGCGCAAAATTCTGCCGCGCGCGCGGATGCGTCTCGGTCAACACCTTCATGCAGCTGAACACGACGTCCTCGGACGTCATCGGCTTGCCGTCGTGGAAGGTGATGTTGGGAAACAGCTTGAACGTATAGGTCAGCCCGTCCGGCGAAATCTCCCAGGACTGCGCCATGCCCGGCATCGGCTTGAGGTCAGCGCCATATTGAGAAGACTCTCGTAGATCTTGCCGCCGAGCGTCAGCGTCGGCTGCTGCTGGTTGAAGGCGGTGACCAGCAGCGGCGGCTCGGGCTGGATGATGGTGTTGAGTGTTCCACCGCGGGTCTGGCCGGCCGCTCGCGTGATGCCGAAGGGGATAGCGGCGCCGGCGGCCAGCATGGCCTGGGTGAATTCGCGTCTGTTCATCGAGCTCTCCGTGTCGCATATCGGCGTGAGAAGGACCTTGCCAGACGCCGTATTCGGCTTTGACGAATCTGGCCGGCGCGAGCATTGTTGCCAAACGCCCTGTCCCGCGCTACCTGATCGGGGACAAGAACCATCGCGATCGGGCCATATCTGGCCCGGAAGATGCATAAGAGCCTTGCAGAAAAGGACTTGGATCGGGAGTTCACGACACGTGAAAGTCGTAGCGCGGCGAGATGTGACTGGCGAATTGCGCACCTGCAGCAAACAGGAGGGCCCCGCAGCGGCCGCCAACTATGCCGGACAACTTCAGGCGATCGCGCGGCCGGTCGCCGCGATGACCGCAACTTATCCGAACGAGAGCACCAGCACGCGGCACGCGCATCGGCGCGACCAGTTCATCCTGCAGATCACCGGCGTCACGGCGATGATGACCGAGCGTGGTCATTTCGTGGTTCCACCCGGCCATGGTTTATGGATTCCGGCTGGCGTTGTACATCAGTCGCGCGCCTGGGGTGAAGTCGAGGCCCAGACGATCTATGTCACGCCTGATCGCCGACGAGGAACGTCGGAGACGTGCCGCCTGATTCGTGCATCCTCGCTCGTCGAAGCCCTGATGGACGAGGCGGTGCGGATGCCGCAGACCTACGACCAGGACGGACGCGACGGCAAGCTTCTCGAACTCCTGCTCGCCGAGATCTCACACATGCCGGAGGTGACGCTTCACGTGCAGGTGCCACCGGACCCCCGCCTTGCGGCGATCTGTAAGGCAGTGCTTGGCGACCCCTCCTCGGACCTCACGCTCGACGACTGGGCAGACAAATGCAGCCTCAGCAGGCGAACGCTGACGAGGCTGTTCCGCCGCGAGACCGGTCAGAGCTTTTCAGTGTGGCGACAACGCGTGCGGCTCTTGGAAGCTTTGGCACGCCTGGGCGCAGGCGAACCCGTCACATGCGTAGCGCTGGACGTGGGCTATGACAGCCCGAGCGCATTCGCCGCCATGTTTAAGCGCGAGCTAGGCGCTGCACCGCGGCATTATCTTCGCTGGACAGATCAAGAAGTCGTGCTGCGCTAGTCGCTAGCGACGACGCCGGTTCGTCGAGATGAAAGCCGCGCCGAGACAGCCATCTTGTAGTAAAGGTGGTCGCGCCAGCACGTGCGTTCGCCCGTAGCGGGGACCATCTTGCAGCAGAACCATGATGTGTCATCGCGTGCTGAAGCGTACAGGCGCCGTGATGGATCGCCTGGCGCCTGCCGGAGGTGCCGGTACCGGCGAGGCACGGTGCACCAGCGCGATCACCTCTCGGTCGAGTTCAGCTGAGCCTGCCGAACGGGCGAGGCTCGCGGAGAGCACATTGCCTCGAGGTCGTGCACTCCGTAGACGATGTCGTCCGATTGATCCATAGTATTGCAATCGAACGACTTGTGTTGCGCCTTCGCGTGCTTGCCGGCGCGGCGTCGAACTGCTGAAGCAGCGTCCGGTGGTTCGGCGCCATCGGGGGCAGAATGATGAGACTTTTCCGGCGAATGCGATGGTGTCAGAGCGGAAGTCGGTCGAGGAGGCTACGATGTTCGTCGGATTTGAGAAATAGCGGCGCGCGACGGGCTGGAGGTACAGCAGTGATATGCGCCATGGTCCGACACGCAATTGTGCTGGCGGCGGCTTTTGCCGCTGCCTTAGCACCTGCCACATGCTTTGGCGAAAGCAGCAAGCCGTTGCCCGCCAAGGCGACGCAGGAATTGCCGGCCGAGCTGCTCGCGCTGCTCGAACAGAAGAAGATGCCGAAATATTCCCCCATCCTTGTGCGTCTTTTCAAGGACGAGGCAGAGCTCGAAGTCTGGAAGCAGGACACGGCCGGCCGTTTCCAATTGCTGAAGACCTATCCGATCTGCCGGTGGTCGGGCGATCTCGGGCCGAAATTGTACGAGGGCGACCGACAGGCTCCGGAAGGCTTTTATACAGTTACGCCTGAGTTGATGAACCCCAACTCCAATTTCTATCTCTCGATCAACCTCGGCTATCCGAACAGCTTCGACAGGGCAAACAAGCGAAACGGCAGCTTCCTCATGATCCACGGCGACTGCTGGTCGAGCGGTTGCTATGCCATGACGGACGAACAGATCAGCGAGATCTATTCGCTGGCGCGTGACTCATTCCGCGGCGGCCGAACATCGTTCCAGGTCCAAGCCTATCCGTTCCGCCTGACACCGGTGAATCTGGCGCGCCATCGAAACAATCCCAACCTGCCCTTCTGGGAAATGCTCAAGGTCGGCAACGATCATTTCGAGACGACACAACTCGAACCCAGAGTGGATGTGTGTAACCGCCGCTATGTGTTCGATGCGCAACCTTCCCCGAATTCGCCGCACCCTCTCGTGTTCAATCCGATCGAGAAATGCCCTCCCTTTGTCGTCAATCCGGAAATCGCGCGAAGGGCGCTGGAAAAACGGCGCGCCGACGAGCGCGCGTACGCGCAATTGCTTGAAGACAACGTGCCAGTTGCCCCGATCTACAGCGGATTCGACGGCGGAATGAACAAGGCTTTTCTCGCACGGTACCCGGGCAGGGTGACGCTTGCGAAAGTGATGCCATATGCATCCTACCTGCCGCAATTGCCACCGATCCCCTGGACCGACAATGATGGTTCGTTGACGAGCAAATGGTTTGGTACCTGGTCCTCCAGATCGTCTGTGTGTGATACGGCGCGTGCCGGCTTCCCATCGCGCCAGTGCTGAACACCTGTTGCGACTCAACAGTCCAGAGTGTTGTCGCGCTCCCATTGCGTCAGATGGCGTGCGTAGTCGTTCCACTCCTCATGCTTCAGCTTGAGATAGGCGGGTACGAACTCCCCGAGATGATCCCGCAGCACGCTTGAATGTTCGAGCGCTCGCAAGGCATCGAGCAGATTCATCGGGAGCCGCTTGGCCGAGGTCACGGTGTGCCTGAAGCTCTCGCGGAACCTGCGGAGGCCCGACCGATTGGCCGGGCGCATGCATTAGCAGCAATCGCTCTGTAGGTACGGCAATCGCTCTGGCGCAGCAGCAGACCCGATCCGCTAAATCATCGGCCGACATCCAAGCGGACGGAGAAAAACGATGATCTGGAAAAACATTGTCAGTCCTCGTGTGATCGCACCGGCTTCTGCGCGCTGGTCCGCAAAGTCTGTTTTTTGCTCGAAGACGGCTGTGATCGTGTCCGACATCGCCAGCATTCTTCAGAACCTATTTTTGGACCTACGCGATAGCTACCGGCCCGAGCTGCACTACATGCGTGGTCCTGGCCCGAAATGGCGGGCCAAGCATCAGCCTTGGCCAAAGTTCGCCGGACCAGAAGCGAACTGAGGTCCTGCGAACGGTACGCATCGGGGATGCTGCCGTCGGCAAGCTTTGTCGCAGAAACGGACAAGGCGGGAAGGATTCGGGAAAGACGCCCAAGTTGTCCTGCCCAAGAACTTTACCAACTCTAGATCACGAGGTCCCGTCCTGCCCAAGTTCCCCCGCGGCCTTGCCGGCTCCGCATCCATAGTCGCCGCCATGAAGACGGTTGCCGGCCTTCCGTCAAAGTCACGTGCAAGCTTTGCCAACGGCCGATGCGTTCGCGGCACCTATACCCCATCGGACCAGGCGAAGGAGGTCACGAAATCCTGTAGCTTCACCAAGCCTTCGCGCCTCCTGGCGCGCTTCTCGGTGGCGGAAGGCCCAGACACCAACTACCTGTTATTGCGCGGATTCAGCTTCCGGCTTGGCAGCGATGGCGAGCGCTCGGATATTTTAACCCAGAGTGCCCCGGTTCATTTCGCGAGGACCCCCGACCAGATGCTGGCTTTCCTTCGAGCACGTATTCCAGGACCCGACGGCAAGCCGGATCTGGAAATGGTCGAGACATTTTCAGTTGCCAATCCCGAGACGCTGCATCAGGCGAGCTACATCGCCGCGCATCCGCCTGCCGCAAGCTTTGCCTCAACAACCTATTGGGGCGTGCACGCGTTTCCCGCGACGAATTCAAGAGGCGAGACAAGGTTCATCAAGTTCAAGGTCACGCCAGTCGGCGAACAGGCGGCGAGGCGCAGGGCCGCAGCCAACGCAAAACCCACCGAGCTGCTGCACGACCTCGAATCCCGGATCGCGGCTCGCGATATGAGGTTCAGTGTGATGGCGCTGCTGGACCGTCCGGGCGACCCGGTCATGGACGTGACCGTCCGATGGCCCGATGAGGACGGACGCGAAGCGGTACGGCTGGGAACGATCGTGATCACTGGTGTCGAAGAAAATGATGCCTGGGACGAACCCGTGTTCAATCCGGCAACTCTGGCCGAAGGAATCGGTCATCCGTTGGACGAGATGTTTGCGGTGCGTCGCGCCGCTTACGCTATCTCGCAGGCAACGCGTCGCTGAGCGAAAAGGCTTCTGCCGGGGCTCCGATCACTTCTTGCTTTCCGGTGCACCCTGCGCCTCGCGGCGCCACGTTCCCGGGCTGACGCCGACCACAGACGAAAACACCCTCGTGAAGTGGCTTTGATTGGCGAACCCGGCCGATATTGCAATTTCCGAGAGCGACAGGTCGCGAACCGTCATCAGTTGCTTGGCCGCCTTCACACGCTGGCGCAGCAGCCACTGGTGCGGCGGCAGGCCGGTGGAGATACGAAACGCGCGCGAAAAGTGGCTGATCGAAAGATCGAACTCGGCCGCGATTTCCTGCAACGAAAGCTTTCCGCCGAGATCGGACTCCAGCCTTTCGCAGACGCGCTTGACCTGCCACGGCGCAAGGCCGCCGCGATTCGGTTCAGTGCAAGGACGTAGCCCGCCGTAGGCCTGGGCGACGTGTGCGGTGAGCGCGAGCATCATGTGATCGATGAAAAGCTGGTTCGTCTCGTCTGGTCGACGCAGCGCTTGTTGCAATGACGCGCCGATATGACGGACGACCGTGTCGTCATGGCCTACGCCGAGTTCACAGGCAAGCTGACCGACGCGCGGCATGCGGGGCTGCTCAGTGAGAGCGTCGAGCGCCGAGCGCGGCAAATAGAAAAACAGGGAGTGGAACGGCTTGTCGATCACGTAGCGCGGATCGCGCTTGAGATCGTACAGATAGGTCGCTCCCGCGGGAACATCCGCTTTCATCACGCACTTGCCATTTTCCCAGAGTTCGCAGTCGGGATAATCGTGAAGTTTGAGGCTGACGACGAAAGCATCCTCCGCGGTAAAGGAACCGGAAAGACCCGGCACTGGATTGTCATCCCGGGTTTCGGTGACCGCGAGCTCCACCCCGCGCAGCGAACTCGTTATCAGCGAGGGCGGCGCATCCTTCAGGTGCAAAAACCGCCCGAGCTTCCGGCCGAAGGCGCTCGCCTGGGTCATAGGATAACTCTCTCAGCGAAGTTGGACTGACAAGCGCCCGCACGTGATTTCGTGAACCATTATCTGACGCTAGCGCACGGTCGTCCAGTTTCGTCGTGGCAGTTTCGTGACACAAAGCTCGATGTCTGCTCGAGAACGTCAGCGATTTTGTCCATTCGCTGCCGCTTACGACGGCTCCCGGCGTCGATTGCCTATTTCGACAGCAGCTAACCGCCACCGTCCGCCGCGCTGATTGCGACTTAATCGCGGCGCGGGCACCTAGCATCAGCTTACAGCAGGATCAGGCAAAGCATGGGAGTTTTGAGAAAGACGCTGGGCCTCTACCCGCTTAGAACGCGCGCCGAACGCTCAACGATGCTCCTCGAAGCTAGGACAGTTCATGAGCCAGCCAATCTTGCGCGATCATTCGCACCAACAAAACCAGTCAGACGCTTCCGGCGCGCAGCAGCGTTATTTGCAGGTTGCCGACCGCCGTCCTGCCGATGTTGAGATGGCACGCGTGCTTCACACCAAACCACTCAGCATGGCTTTGGACCCCTCTGGGAGCGCGATCGCTCACTGGAAACATGAGCCATTGCACGACGTCGTCGAGCCTATGAGCCATCACGTCATCATGGCTTACAACGGCTCGATGCAGCGCATGGAGCGCCGGACAGGCAGATCGGTTGCGATCGGAACGTTTCGGCCCGGTGTATTGATAATCATTCCGGAAGGATCAAGCTCACGATGGGATATTCCGAAACCTGTTGATGTCGTTCAGCTCTATCTTCCTCACGCAGTGCTCAAGCGCGTCGCTGACGAAGCCAACACCGCCACACCGATCGACCTCGTGGAGCGAACGGCGCATCACGACCCCATTACGTCCCGATTGATCTTGAGCGCGACGGATGTCCTGGAGAGCAATGAGGCGCTGGATACGCTGTTCAGGCACCAATTAATAGACCTTCTGGCCACGCGTCTTCTGGCTGCGCACACCGGCTCGCCAACGACGATCCAGCCAACAATGGGCGGGCTTTCGCCGAAGGTCCTGCTCCGTGCCACCGACCGCTTGCGCTCGGACAGCGATTCGGACGTCTCGCTCGCGGCGCTGGCTTCGGATGCCGGTCTATCGCGCTTTCATTTCTGCCGTGCCTTCAAGGAAAGCACCGGGCTTTCGCCTCATGCCTGGCTGCGCCAGTACCGGCTCGAGCAGGCCATGAGCATGCTGCGCGATAGCGATGAATCCGTCGTCTCGATCGCGGCGGCCCTCGGCTACTCCTCCCAGACCGCCTTCGCCGCGGCATTCAAGAAACTGACCGGCGAAACGCCAAGCGACTGGAGACGTCACAAGCGTTGACGGCATTCGTTCTACCGTAACAAGCTTTTCCCGCACTTATGGCCGACCACGTCCATGGCTTTCCCCCACGGCATCACTGCGGTTCTAGCGGTGAGTGGGATATCGGCGGTATTTGGAGCGGCGCGTTCTCGCACGATGACACTCATCGACCGGGCTCAACCTCGCGATGGGTATTCCCGGGTTCTTGAAACATGATGCTGTAATCCGCAGACAACAGTCGAGCGCGTTGTCCGGCACGGCATCCCCTGCGATCTCTTGGACCGCGATCCGGTCGGTCATTGACGCGTTGTCGCCGATGGCAATGCCGCCGCACCGGCGAACACTTGCGCGGACATCGATACCGATGTCTCACTCGCGAGGCGGGCTTGTCGAGCTTCCACTTCTGCCGAGCCTTCAAGGAAAGCACCGGGATCTCTCCGCCCGTTCGGCTGCGCCACAGTACCGCTCGATCACCATGAACATGCTGCAAGTCGCCGACGCATGGTTTTTCTTCGCTGGCGGCGGAGCTCGGCTACGCGGTCTCGTACGCCCTCGCCGTGGCGTTCAGCGATTGGTTGGGCGAAAGCCCTGGCGCAACGCCGCATGCGTTAGCAGCAATCCCTCTGCAGGTACAGCAATTGCTCTGGCGCAGTCGCATCTTCGGTCCGCTAGATCATGAGGGTGCCCCACGCCCCAGCAGACGGAGACAACATGCTCAGGAAGAACTTGGTCGACCGGGTTGCAATCACTTCACGCCGAAAAGGCTTCGTGACCGCACTCGTGTACGGACTTTCGTTGGGAGTTCGCTTCACTTCAGCAGCGGGGGAGGAGGTGGAAATTCCAGCGCAGGCCGTGCAACGGACCAGCCCCGTGATTTCCATCATGTCCAAAGTAGGCGCCCAGCTCCCCTACCAGAACTGGGGCCCGAGCCCAGCTTTGCCCGTGACCCTTAACCGTGGCTGGGCATCCCCTTTCGGAGGCTGCCGCGCGGCTTGTGAAAACCCCATGCCGATGTCTTCGGCACCGAACTGCCTACCATAGGCCCGCCGGTCTTCGGTCCGCCTGTTCGCGTCGGCGTCGATCGGAGGATGCTTGCCGCCAGAGAGAAGCGGCGGTGCACTACCGAGAAAATCAAACCAAGGAGTAGATCACATGCGACTTGTTATCATAGGAGCCGGCTTCGCTGGCATGTACGCCGCACTTTCCGCAGCCCGCCTGCGCGATATCCAGGGCGTTTCGCCCGAGGAGCTCGAGATCGCGCTGGTCGCGCCAGAGCCAACGCTGGTGGTCCGGCCGCGGCTGTACGAACCGAAGCCCGAGACCCTGACGGCGCCACTGCTGGATGTGCTCAAGACCGTCGATGTTACTTACGTGCAAGGCAGCGCCGAAACCATCGACGCCAAATCCCGCACGGTGGGCATCGTCGCCACCAAGGGTGCGAAGAAGACCCTTTCCTACGACCGGCTGGTGGTGGCGACCGGCAGCCGGCTATTCCGTCCGAACATTCCGGGCCTCAGCGAGCACGGATTCAGCGTCGACTCGCTCGATGATGCAATCGCCCTCGACAAGCATTTGCACGGCCTGGCGAAACGGCCGGCGGCGAACGGGCGTGACACGGTTGTCGTTGCCGGCGGCGGTTTCACCGGCATCGAGGCGGCCACCGAGATGCCCTCGCGACTGCGCGGAATCCTCGGCAAGGACGCCAAGACGCGCGTCATCATCGTCGACCGCAACAAGGCGATCGCGCCTGATATGGGCGAAGGCCCCCGTCCTGTCATCGAAGAGGCCCTGCGCAAGCTCGGCGTGGAAACCCGGCTTGGCGCCGGCATTACATCGCTGGACGAATCCGGCGTCACGCTTTCCGACGGCGAACACATCGAGGCCGCGACCGTGATCTGGGCGGCAGGTATTCGCGCGGCACCGTTGACCCAGCAGATCCCGGCCGAGCGCGACAATTTCGGCCGCCTACTGGTCGACCGGGATTTGCGCGTGCCATCAGTGCCAGGTGTCTTCGCTACCGGCGATGCCGCCAGGGCCGCAAGCGACGATATCGGCAATTACGCGCTGATGTCGTGTCAGCACGCCACGCGAATGGGCGCTTTTGCCGGCAACAACGCCGCCGCCGAACTGCTGGGCGTTCCGACCAAGCCCTATCACCAGAAGGGCTATGTCACCTGCCTGGACCTCGGCGAAGCCGGTGCCCTGTTCACCGTTGGCTGGGAACGCAAAGTGGCGATGGTCGGCGAGGTCGCCAAGAAGACCAAGCAGGAGATCAACACCGTCTGGATCTATCCGCCGCAGCCCGAGCGTGCCGCCGCGCTGGCCGCTGCCGATCCGGAGCGTGTGACTGACGTGAGTGGCTTCTTCTAGATGCTTCACGCGAAACGGGCCGCGCTTCTCGCTGGCTGCGCGGCCAACTCAACCGAGATCAGCCAGTAGCCTTGAACATGAAACAGGAGATCGAACATGGACGTCGACACGAGCCTTGCCAACACCTCACACCCCGGCGGACCGGGGCCCAACGAACTGGTTCCGTCGCGCTACGCGGTTCAGGTCGGCGACATTGACGTGCTGGTCGTCAGCGACGGCGTGCTACCGCTCCCAACCGCGATGCTGGCACACAACATCGACCCGGCCGTCCGGGCGACCTGGCTGAAAGACATGTTCCTGCCGCCCGACGCTTACGATTGGGCGCTGAATGTGGTCGTGGTGCGCAGCGGCGACCGGACCATACTCGTCGATGCTGGGCTTGGGCTCGACCCGGACTTGCACTTGCCGCGCGCCGGGCAATTGATCAAGCGACTGGAGGCCGCCGGCATCGATCTTGCGTCCGTGACCGACGTGGTGCTGACCCACATGCACATGGACCACATCGGTGGGCTGCTCGTCGAAGGGGTCAAGGAACGGCTACGTCCGGACCTGCGGATCCACGTGGCGGCCGCCGAGGTCAAGTTCTGGGAGGCGCCCGATTTCTCCCACGTCGCCATGCCGCCGGGTTTCCCGGACGCGCTTCGATCGACCGCCAAGCGGTTCGTGAAAGAGTACCGCAGCCAGCTACGGCCGTTCGAGGAGGAGTACGAGGTGGCACCGGGAGTGATCGTCACTCGCACCGGCGGCCACACCCCCGGGCACAGCGTGGTCCGCGTGGCGTCCGGCGGCGACCGGCTGACGTTCGCCGGCGACCTCGTGTTCGCGGTCGGGTTCGAGCACCCCGACTGGTACAACGGCTTCGAACACGATCCCGAGGAGTCGGCCCGCGTTCGTATCAATCTGTTGCGGGAACTGGCTGAGACCGGTGGACTGCTGGTGGCCACTCACCTGCCGTTCCCGTCCGTCGGACATGTGGCAGTCGACGGCGACGCCTTTCGCTGGGTGCCGGTCTTCTGGGACTACTGATCGCACAGTTCGATCGAGAGGCGCATCGTAAGCACCTCATTCGATAAGGGCCGCGTTACCGGCGCCGGAGCGCGGCCCGCTCACCCAAAATCCTCTTGGAGCTCGACCTCGATGAAACACGAGACCGTGCGCGCCTCGCAAGTCAACGGCTGCGCCTTCTGCGTGCACATGCATATCAAGGAAGTCACCCTCCACGGCGAGTGCGCGCTCCCGTTGATGACCCCGGCGCAACCTGAGTGTCCGCGCAAAGATGCTGCTGGCTTCACGGACCCTCCGCACGGCGATCGCGCCTCGAAGCCGCGCGATGGGAGAGTGTGATGAACGTCGTTGTCTTTGGTTCAACGGGGTCGACAGGACGGCTCGTCGTTGAGTCCGCCTTGTCCGCGGGTCACGTCGTCACTGCCTTTGTCCGTGACCCGAAGCGCATGCCCTTGACGCATCCGAATCTCAGGATCGTCGAGGGCGATGCAATGGATGCAGCCTCGGTGGCCTCTGCGGTCCAAGGTGCGGATGCGGTGATCTGCACGTTGGGGATGGTACCTCAGGCGAAGGAGGATCTGGGTCGACGCCAGCCCGGTGTCCCGGTTTGCTCGGTGGGAACCAAGAACATTCTGGCCGCCATGCCTCCAGGCCAGAGTCGACTCATCGTTGAGAGCTCGGTGAGTGTCGGTGAGAGCTACCACACCGGGAGTTTTGGCGCAGGCTTCATGGTCAAGCTCGCACTCAAGGAGGTGATGGCAGACAAGGAGGCGCAGGAGGCAGCTGTCCGGGAGAGTGACTGCGATTGGACGATCGTTCGACCGGCGACGCTGACATTCAAGCGTGCTCGCGGAAACCTGAAGGCCGGGACCGATCTGCGCTGGAACATCACCTCAACAGCCACCCGCGCGGACGTGGCCGAGTATTTGGTCAAGATCCTCGATGACCCCGCGACATACAAGAAGGCCATAACGGTGCGCAACTAGGTTTGGCGACGAATTGCGGGGAAACCGCGATCTCCGCCGATGGCGGCCGGACCGTGAGTGAATTGGCAGAGCTGTCAGCGACAACAACCGTTGCAGGAGGGTATCGTGGTGCATCTTAACAAGAAGGCGGTCGGCTTGGTGCTGTGCCTCGGCGCTGTCGTGCTTGTGGCTGGTGGCTGGGCGTATGCCCATTCGAACGAGACATTCACCGATAACGCCTATATTCGCGGCGAAATGACCTCGCTCGCGCCGAAGGCTGCAGGCTACGTCACGGCCGTGGAGGTTCAGGATAACCAGACCGTTCGTGCAGGCGACGTCCTGTTCCGGATCGACGATCGCGACTACCGCGCACGCCTGGCGCAAGCCGAGGCCAATGTCGAAGCCGCCCAAGCCCGCCTCACCAATGTCGATGCGGAGATCCAACTCCAGCATGCCCTGATACGGCAGGCCGAAGCTCAAAGACTTGCGAGCGTGGCCGAGATGAATCTGGCGCGGAAGGCCTCCGATCGCCGCCGCGAACTGATCCGCACCAACGCGGTCAGCCAGGCGCAGGTCGATGAAAGCGATGCGGCGTTATCGAGAACCGAGGCGGGCGTATCGGCGGCGGCGGCAACGGTGGAGGCCCAGCGGGCACGCATCGCCGTCCTTGCCAGCCAGCGCGAAGCTGCACGTGCTGCAGTGGCGCAAGCGCACGCCGCACGCGATCTCGCCCAGATCGATCTCGACCACACCGTGGTGCATGCGCCGGTCGACGGCGTCGTCGGCAACCGCCAGGTTCGCGTCGGCCGGCTTGTCGCGCCGGGCACCTCCTTGCTCGACATCGTTCCGGTCAAGGATGTGTGGGTGGTGGCGAACTTCAAGGAAAGCCAGATCGAACATATCCGGCCCGGTCAGCGCGCCCGCATCAAGGTGGACGGCTATCCGAACCAGACGATTGAAGGTGTGGTGGACAGCTTTGCGCCCGGCAGCGGTTCTGCATTCACCCTGCTCCCCACTGACAATGCGACGGGGAACTTCATTCGTGTCGTTCAACGCGTGCCTGTGAAAATCCGCTTCGACAGAAATCCATTGCCCGGCCGCGTCGTGCCTGGCCTGTCGGCGCGTGTCGAAATAGATCGAGGAAGCGGCACATGACCGCGATCGCCGACGCCACGCCAGGCTACGACAGGCGCGCGGCGGGAAGCATTCTTGTCGCGGGCATCGTGCTCGCCACTCTGACGGAGGCAATCGCAAGCACCGTCCTGTCGCTCGGGCGCAACGACATCATTGGCGACACCCATGCGACTCCCGACGAGTTCGCCTGGCTGGACATCGGATACACCGCAACGAAGCTAGTCGGGTTCATGGCCGCCTCCTGGCTCATGACACGCACCAGTCCGCGCCGCCTGATCATCGGTTCGACGCTGGTCATGGGCACTACCTGCGGCATCGCCGCCATCACGTATCGGTTAGATCTGCTGGTCGCACTCCGCATCATACAGGGCTTCTCCGGCGGCACCTTGCTTGTCGCGGGACAGTCGATCATTTTTCTCGCCTATCCGCGATCCTGCCAGCCGATCCTTCAGGCTCTGTTTGCGATGGGGTCCGTGGTCGCTCCTGCGACCATCGCTCCGGCGCTCCAGGGATGGTTGATCGACAGCCAGTCGTGGGCATGGATCTTCTTCGGCGTTGTTCCGGTAGCCCTCGCCGCTATCGGACTTCTCGTGATCGCAGACGGCCCCAGGCCCGCTGCGGCTGCGCGCCTTCCGTTCGACTGGGTCGGCTTCTTGCTGATCTCAGTCACATTCTTCTGCTTCACCTATGTTCTCAACCAAGGCAGCCGATGGCGCTGGTTCGAGGAGCCTCGCATCGTGTGGCTGACCGTGATCGGCGCAGCCGCCTTGCTGGCGTTTCTCGGCCAACAGGCGATGGCCAAAAGCCAAGGCCTGTTCGATTTCACCCTGTTCCGGTCGAGCGATTTCTCCTTCGCCTTCATCGTCAGTTTCGTCGCCGGTGCCGCCTTGTTCGGCAGCGCGTTCCTGATCCCGTCGTTTGCCGTGTCCGTACTCGCGTTCACGCCTTCCGATGCCGGCCAGCTCCTGTTGCCGAGCGGCGCGCTTTTCGTCGGCGCGCTCCTCATTGCTGCCTTTCTCATGCAGGTCAGGGGCGCTCCCCCTATCGCCACGGTGCCGTTCGGAATCCTGATGATCATGGCCGCGATGTGGATGCTGTCCGGCTCGACCAGCGAAAGTGGCGCCGACGACATGATGGCCGCCATCCTGCTTCGCGGCTTTGGACTTGGCTTCCTCTTCCTGTCGATCACCCTTATCGCTTTCAGCGACCTCAACAACCGCAATCGAGCGTCCGGCATCGGTCTTTTCAACGCCGGGCGCCAGCTCGGTGGCCTCATGGGGGTAGCCGGGCTCCAGACCATGATCGACCACAATGTCACCACCAATGCCACGGTGCTCAGCGCCAGTGTCACCGCAGGCCTTCCCGCGGTCAGCGAGCGGCTGGGAACGACGAGTGCCATGCTCGCAGCACGAGGAATGGACAGCGTGGCCGCCGGCCGGACTGCGATGGGTCTGTTGGGTCGAGCCCTCACCGGTCAATCCACGGTGATCGCTTTCGACACCGCGTTCGCTGCCATCGCTCTTCTTTTCGTCATCGCTGCGCCGGTTCTGGTCACCATCAAGATCGCGTTTGCCCTGCACGCGAAGAAGCGCGCGGCGCAGTTAGCCCGAACCGAGGAGCCGTACATGACATACCCCGCGCAGAAACCCTCCCGCCAAGCCAATGCCGTGTCGAGGCCAGACGCTCGCGCCGAGATCGTGCTGGCGGTCAGCGAGGCCCTCGCCCATCCGAGCGGCGCGCCCGCTCACCTCGACAATATCTTGGATCGAAGCGGATACTCGAGGGAAGACATTCTATCGGCATTCGAGAGCGTCGACGATCTCATCGTCGCGATCGCCGAACACAAAGCCTCCCTCATATCGCAGCCGTTGGTGAGGAGAGCGCACCCCGGCACCGTAGATGATGCACGCGAAACACTCATCGCGTTCGGCCGCGTTGCCTGGGAGGAGTACTCGACCACCCTGGTCGGGTTCGTTCGGATGATGATGACCGAGGGTGCACGCAATCCTGCGCTGAAGAAGCGGGTGCACGAGGCGGGACAAGCGATTGTCACACTCAAGCTACGGGAGTTTCTGTCCGCAGCAAACGAACGGGGGATCCTGTCGATATCGGACGCTCAGCTATACGCCGAGCAATTGCTGGGACTACTGAGAGAACCGCTCTACCAGGCGCTGATGCTGACTCCGGCAATCAGCCTCGAAGCCCCAGCCGCCGACCGCGTCAGAGCTAGTATCGAAAGCTTCATTCATGGATGTGGGAGCACGAGGAGCATGAAGGGATGAGCGCAGCCAATGATATTGGCCGGTCAAGATGGTCTGGCCCGAGCGAGAGCCCTTCAAGACTGAAGGTTGTCGGCGACGTCCCGGCGGACCTGGCGAACAGCATCGACGATAATGGGTCCTTGGTGACAGTCGACCCCGCCGACTGGATCGTCTGTTTCGTGCCCGGCCTTCGACGGCAATGGTGGCATCGCTTCGTCCATCACAGGCATAAGCATGTCTTTGCCATGCGGCCCACGAGCACGGGGAGTTGGCTGCTCGTTGAGCCGTGGTGGACGCGCATGATGGTGACGATCCTGCCACCGGCCGATGCCGTCAGATTTCTTCGGTGGGGTGCGACGGGCGATATCCTGCGGGTCCGCGAAGCGGTCCCGGGCAAGGCGAGCCAGCTTCGCGGTTGGTCGAACTGCGCGGTTCTCTCGGCGTTCTTGCTCGGCCGACCGAGCTGGACATGGACACCGCACGGTCTCTACCGGCAGCTACTGCGCGAAAGGTCAACGCGGCGCGAGAACGTGCAGCAACTTCTCGTCGACCAGTTCACCAAAGTCGTCAGCCATTACTCGTCCAACGCGCTGAGCGTCAGTGCCGACCAGCTTTCCTTGCCACTCAGGGAACTACTCATCATCATTGGGCGCAATCTCCTCGAAACGATGATGACGCCGTCGTTGCTGGAGGTCTGTTATACAGCCATACTTGAAGCGGACCGCTACCCCGATGCGACACGGGCCTACGCGCAACACGGACCTACGCCGGCCATCGCGGTCCTTACGAAAATTCTGGCAAAAGCGAAGCAGGCCGGAGAAATCGATCTAGCACATTGCGAAGCCGGCGCCCGTCAGTTTCTTGGGATGCTCCATGGAAACGTCCATCTGGAGGCCGTGCTTCAGCTCGGCGACCTACCAACGCTTTCCGACATCGATTTGCGCGCTCGCACCGCGGTGAAAGTCTTTCTCGACGGCGCCGAGCCTGACGAGAGGACAGGAATCGTTGCGCGAGCGGCATTGACGGCATGACTGGTGCCACTCGCAGCGACAATCCTACTGTGAGGTGGGGTTGCCATGGCCAGGATGCGCCGGTCTCTCTACATACTCGCAGCGCGGCGCAGCTGCCCCCATGGGTCGCCGACGACAAAGAAACGAAGTGGGAAGATGCCGGCTATGTCGGCCGGCTCTAATCCAGACAGAACGTTGAAAGCGGTTCTGTCGGGCGGCCTTCGAGTCGGCTTCGCCTCCGCCTCGGCGCGTAAAGTAGATCACAATGCCGAGAGTGGCCTCGCCGATTGGTCGCCAAAATCACCGTTTGAAAAACCGTTTCAGTTCGGTCGTCTCAAACGGTTCGCGAGGGCAAGTCCTTGAAGAACTTGGTGGGCGCACCAGGGCTCGAACCTGGGACCCGCTGGTTAAAAGTCAGCCTTGGGTTGAGAACGATCAATGACTTGCTGGTCGCACGACCGGGCTTATCCGACTGAAAGTGGGCGTTCGTCGCACGATCAAAGTGCTGCATTTCACCGGCTAACATCCGCGCGGTCGGAGCATCCGCGGGGTAGACCCTGGTTGGCGCCGTGTCTCTTGCAAGCTACCGTTAGAGCGGCTCACGCGGCGGATTGGAGCCTTTTCCGTTCCGATTGATCGAATCCTCGGGTACCCTCATTCCGCCGCGTCGGCGGAACTGGCGAAGTTGATAGATGGCTGCATGGAGAGCGGAGATGGGCCGGCTCGATAAGCAGATGGATCCGTTCCACCCTGCCGCGCATCTGACGACGGCGGATCGCGTCCCCCACAATCTTGGGCTTGAGCAAGTCGACACGTCGTCGTCCGTTGAACCGGCCCGAGAGAAAGCCGCCTCGTCACCCGCGCATTTTGGGTCGGGCCGGGCGGGGACCGGTGTAACGGGCTCTACCAATTGGATCGACCGAGCACGTCGCATCTGGCGGCGCCATCTCCAGCGCGATCAACTCCCCCGAACGACCGGGGGGTCGACGGGAAACTTCGAGCGCTGGTTGATCGCACTGCTGAGCGTCGGCTTCGTCGTGAGTTGCGTTTGCGCGATCATTGTCTTCATGCAGGTCAACGCGCGCAAATTGGAGATCGCAACACTGCAACGTGATATCATCGCACTCAAGCTACGCGTAGCCAGGCTCGATCAGATCGCAAGCACGAACGAGATGCGCGAAAAGGCAAGCCGTGGAATACCCAAACCGCCGTCGGAGATCCAAGGCGACCAGGCTCCGCTCATCCTGTCACGTGAAGAGATTCAGCTTGTCCGAGACTATATCAAGCCTGCACCAGTTGCTGGCCCTGCGACTGAGACGACAAAGGTCGGCGATCCCGTCGTGGGAGAAACCGTTCCCTTTTCCTCTCCGATCACGGACAAGGTGCGGAAGCTGCTCGGCGCGAGATTTACCGTTCGCAATGGCGTTGTTGTCATCGTCCGCAGCGGCAGCCGTCACGCTGATGCTGTAATTGGGCCCAATTGACGAGAACTGGCCGCGATCGCAGTAGTCGATCGCCCTCTTAAGGCTGGTTGTTCGGTGGTCTTTCAATGAACCGCCGGCTGCCATTGAGAAGCTCGAGGTTATTGGCGATAACCGGGTTGCCTGGATCGAGCGAATAGGCCTTCTCGAACTTTCGGCGCGCCGCACTCAGATTGCCGCGCAGCATGTACGAATATCCCTGGTCATTCAGGACCTGCACGGTTTCGCCGCCCAGCCGGATCGCTTGGGCATAGGCCTGATCGGCGAGATCAAAGCGACGTATCCGATCATAGCTCGCCGCGAGTCCAACCCAGGCCGTCACATCCTTCGGCGATTTCTCGACCGCATCCCTGAAGTAGCGATTGGCTAACCCATAGCTGCCGCGGTTGAAATGCTCCAAGCCCAGCCGTACCGGCTCGTCCGAGGGATAATATTTGACGTCCGTCGGCTCCTGCACGGGGTCCCCCCCAGGCGGCTCGACGGGAGCGACGACCGCAGCCTGCCTCAGCGTATGATCACACCCCGCAAGGCCGATCCCCAACCAGCAACAGGTCAGCATGAAGATGATACGTCGCATAACCCCTTGGTCCCCCGCACGTCGCAGCAACTTCACTGCGCCGTTCGCAAACAAAATCGCCAAAACCACGCACTAAAAATCGTTACCTGCCGCCTACGCCTACTCCACCAACCGGCACTGATACTCCAGCAGTCGATCCAGCCCCCAATCCTTCTATGTTGACGTTCTGGGTTGGGGCAGTCCGCACGCCCATTTGTTTCGTCGCATCGCCGATGTCGGGAAGCTGATCCACCGGCTGTTTCGTGTTGCCATAGCGAGTTACGGCGGCGCCCACGCGCCGGGCGTCGTACGTGATCCTGCGATCACCGACGTTTCGCGGCCATGGATGGATTGTGTGGGTGACCGCGTTGACCTCCTTGGCATTGCCGGCACTCATCGTGATGGTGTCTGAACGCTGGAAATAGCGGTCCACCTCGTCATGACCGGCCACCCCGTAACATCCCCCGAGCAGCAGCGGTGCGAACAGAGCCAGATACCTGATGGTCATCTCCCGCTTCCTTCTCAGTTAAGCGTTTTTACGACCGGCTGGTTCGCAACAGCCGGTGCCGGAATGGTCGCAGTGAGCTCGGGAGCGATGATGTGACCATAAGGTCCTTTAACGTCGCCGCCGGAGTTGACGTAGTCATTGTAACGCTTGCGGACTTCCATCTGGCCATTGAGGAAGAAGTCGACGTCGTTGGCCGGAAGGCGGGAGTCGAGCGGTGACGCCAATTGCTGACCGGGCGCGGCCGGTGCGACCAGGCGCGGCGTCACGATGATGACGAGATCGGTTTCCTCCTGCTGGTACGACTTGCTGCTGAACAAGGCTCCAAGCACGGGCACCGAACCGATCCAGGGCAATTGCGAAACGTCCTGACGGTTGCGGGTTTGCAGCAAGCCGGCGATCGCAAAGCTCTGGCCGTCCCGCAGCTCCACCGTGGTCCGTGCATCGCGGCGGGTCAACGCCGGAACTGTCGTCCCCTGAATCGTCACTGCATTGGCGAAATCAAGCTCGCTGACCGACGGCTCCACCCGAAGGTTGATGACCCCCCGCGAGAGCACGGTGGGGACAAAGGCCAGTTCGACACCGAACTTCTTGTAGTCGATGGTGATGGTCGGAAAGCCGGCTGCGGTCGTGTTCGGAATCGGCACTGGAAACTCACCACCGGCCAGGAAGCGCGCTGCATCTCCGGAAAGCGTGGTCAAGTTCGGCTCGGCCAACCTGCGAGCCAATCCTTTGGTTTCCAGCGCAGAGATCAACAAGTCCACCGAACCGCCATTGCTGGTTCGGACGATGCTGGTCAACAAGCTTCCGAACGGGATCGGAGCTATGCCGCCCGCTGTGCCAAGAAGCGTACCAGCTGTTCCGAGTAACGGCAGGCTGCCGGTTGGGGGGGCACCGACAGCGCCGCCGCCAACGCCCAGGGGGCTATTGGCGGTGTTGATACCACCAATCGGTCGCCGGCCCGCCGTAGTGCTCAAATTGCCACGTCCCGTATTCGCGACGTTGGTCCCGTTGGCATTCGCTGCGTACAGGTTCACACCGAGGTCGCGGCCGGCATCCCGGGTAACCTCGAGAAAACGCACCTCCAGCATCACCTGCTGCGGCGCCGCGACACTCATCGCGTTGACGACAGTGCCCCCCTTCGCGACTGTGCTGGTGGCGATCGCCATGGCCCGCTCGGCCGTAACCGCATCGGCGGCCGTTCCGCTGAGCACCACCTGGCCCTCGGAAGCCGAGACGCGGATCCCGTGCCCGCCAGTGCTGCTGCGGATATTCTGCTGGAGATTGCCGGTATCGATCACGACCTCGACGTCGAGGATGCCGATCTGCTTCATCGAGGAGTCGAGCAGGATGACGTTGGTGGTGCCGGTCTGCTTGCCCTGGACGTAGATCAGGTGATCGCTGAGCGACTTCACGTCCACAATGTCGGGCGAGCCGGCCACGATAGTTGCGAAAGCCGTATCGACCTTGAAGGTGCGTGACTTGTTGACCACCACCTTGACCCGCTGGACATCGTTCATTTCGCTGACGAAGACGCCGCCGCCGGAGGAGCCCCGCCGGTCTGCCGCCATCGCGCGGTCAGCGGACGCAAAGGAGGCGAGCGCCGCACCAAGACCCATCACGCTGAAGGCGAGAAGCTCCCTTATCTTACCTGAAATGCGATCGCCACCCATTCGAGTCCCCCAACTGCGATCCGCGGCTCCCCCGCAAATCTACGTGCTCGACATCCCCAATAGTTCCCCTCTGCGCACCACGCCGCAGAGCTTACAAGATGTCCGACTACAATTCGTTACTTCGCGTTTCCAAGATCATCGTCCTTGATGCTGCCTGCTTGCAAGAAGAGACGCTTACCGCACAGCCTCAAGTCGCAAAGAAAACTTTCCAATGTTGCGGGCGCGCATCATTTCTCTCTGCAGCTCCGTTCAGAACTGCTGCAGCACGACCACGTTTGCGCGAGATTCCGTCGTGGCTCACGATCGAACGGCGTCGGCTCGTCGTCTCCAAACGGCACTTGGCCAGGCTCAGATTGCTTTGGCGCAGTTCGATTCCGAGGGGTTTGTCCAGCTCGAGCGCCGACCCGAGGCGATGTCGCTCAAGATGGGTAAGGCACGTTGCCATATTTTGCCTAAAAGGGAATCTGCGTTGACGCGCTCGGCGCATTGAGTGCTGTGCCCCATATCGGCATCAGCATGGTGAAGCCGGCTTGAGAAGCGGTCACGGTCAAGTTGCTGCCGCTGGATGCCACGCCCAGCGTCGGCGTGAGACCGCCGCGATACAGGAACGGCGCGGCAGTCTGCTTTGCGGTCGTGGACATCGGATCGCCCGCGCAGCTTGACGGCGACTGAGGCGGGCTTTGAAGCAATGCAGGCGTGTAGCAGTTGATCATGACCGCTCGGGCCCCGGCGCTCGCGAGCGTCCGCAAGGACTGCATCGTGATCGCATAGCGTCCGAGATCGAAGATGGCGAAGATCAACATAAAAAGGGACACAAAGGCGAGGATGAACTCGAACGATGCGATGCCCCGCTGATCGAGCTTTCTCATCACTGCACCAAGCGGACAACTTGGGTGTAAGGGACGGTGACCGGATTACATCCATCCGTGCTCAGGAAGCCGCCACCGCCCATGGTGAGTGTCTGGGCGATCACTTGTGAACAGGTCGTATTGGTACTTTGTGTCGCTCCGTTCCAGGTCACGTCGACATGCGGGAAATACATCGCACCACCCAGCCTTACCGTACCGCCGGTGATGTTGACTTTATTACTGCTCTTGCTCGGCGCCTGATCATCAATCAGAACGCCGTTCAGATCGGAAGAGAAGGTGTTGGTGTAGGGAGCGGACAGCTCAACGCTGGCGCCGCCAGAGATGGAAATGCTCGAATCCCCGAGTAATACCAGAGTGACGCCTTCGCCCGTGCCTGCCGGTGGCCAGGGCCTACAGGCACTGCAAGTGATGGTTCCGCCATTGAATCTTATCGTGCCATTGTAGAAGAAGTACGTGCCCGGACTAAAATCTACCGCGTCCCCGGTCGTGCACGCTAGGTTGCGGTACAGGTTAGTGCTGCTCGGCGGGGTATTGGGCACCAACGTACCGCTGCATGCCAAGTCGTTTGGCCTCCCGCTCGAGGTCAAGCTGTTGAACGATTGGCTGTCCAATTTGCTGAGCGGATTGTTGGCGTACGGCATAAAGTAGTTGTACGTGACGCCGGGATTGGCGCAGGTGCTGGCTGGACTACAGCCGGTTACACCCAAGACGGCCCATCCCGAACCGGTGAAAGAGGCAGTGCTGGCAAACTGAACACTGGCATCCGACATTATCGGGCAACCCATGCCGTTGTTGCTGACGTTACCGGCAATCTTAAGCGCCCCTCCGCCGCCGTTCGGATCAGGTCCGAGCGCCAAGGCGCACACCTTGCTCGGCAGTTCGACCAGAGCGATGGCTTGGGCGGGGATGTTGACGGTCGTCAAACCCAGCACTGCCGACAAGTAGGCCGGCTGCTGCTGGCTGACCATGGCGCGAACGGCGTTACCGCCGCCTCCTGCGGGCGGCGTTGTGAACGCACCCGCACTGTAGCTGCCGATATCGATCTGCACGGCCCGCGAGATTCCTGCTGGAAGGCTTGTCGCACAGTTGGTGCCCGGATAGGCCGTGTCACCGGAGTTGCAGAACCCGTTCTGTGCCGCGAATTCCTTTGCTTGATAATCCACTGATGTATCGCAGAGCACACCAGCATTGTCGCATGCAAGTCGCAGGGCGCCCGAGTAGGCCGCTGCATCGGCGGCATTCTGCGCGTGCTGCCTGGTGACGTACCACGATCCCGCCTCGGCCCCGAGTGCGACCACGCCGATGAGCGGAATCAGCACGATGACTGTTGCGAATGCGGCCGAGCCTCGTCTGGAACGGAGCAGACTGCGCATGAGAACACCTACTGGAAACGTTCGGAGTAAGGCAGCGTGTACGTGCAACTGCTGGGGCACAGCACCGACGTCAACACAATCGGGGCCAAAGTGACGGTCGTCGAAAACGTAAAGTACTTGGGAGTCAAACCAAGGTTGCCGGAGTTGCAGGCTGTGCTTCCGCACATGACCTGGATGTTGCCGATGGTATGCCCGGCGACCGTTGTCTGCAGCGTCGACACCCAGGTCCCCGGGTTCGCCGGGTCGGGCGGAGTCTTGTATTGAATGTATTGTCCGAATGAGCGCAAGGCCGACCACGCAGAGATAAACCGGAAGCCCGCGGCAGCGACGTCGGCAAGCGGCATCAGCAGGAACGACACCATGAAAATGTAAACGATGACTGTCTCAAACGCGACGGCGCCGCGCTGATCGGCGACGAAGGACCCTTTACGATACGCGCGCCTGCCACCACGGGGACTTGCCACGTGCGATCGCGTCACCCGAGCCGCAGCGATCTGAACCATGTCCACCACAATCCGGCCACGCATAGCCGCTCACCAAACGTAAGGAATCACTCGCCAACGTGATGCTTCGTAACTCGAATACTCGGGGCAATTGCGCCGAAGCAGGTCTTCTTCGTAAAGGATTCGGCAGACCTGAATGCCTATATGCAGAACCAGGACCATCACCGTGACCGGTGTCAGGTATTGCAGCACGACGCCCAGCACCACGATTTCTTCGGCGACATAGAGCGGGTGCTTGATCCATCGATAGGGTCCGGTCTGGACCACCGAGCGCGCCTGCGGCACCAGGCTGAACGACCGACCCAGATGTCGGATGGTGACGAGCATCATGATCGTGCCGACCAGCACGCAAGCCGTCGATGCCAGGTTGGGCAGCGTGTCGTCGGTTTTGCCGAGGAAGCTGATCGACCACGGCAGATAGCTGCCGACGAAGGCAGCTATTCTTGGAAGCAGGCCATCGGCATGCGCCTTTGCCGGTGAGCGCGTCATGATCAACAGCGCCAGGAGCATGTAGAAGATGCCGAGGCAAAAGCTCGACAAGAGCGAGGGCCACGGATCGTGCAGCGACGCCCCAATCCTGACGGCGACGCAAAGAGCCAGCAACAAGAACCACAAGCTGCCAAGCAGCCGCATGATCCGGTCGTAAGATCCGCTCTTGGAGAGGGCAATTGTGCTCATGGCTACTTTCCGAAGCTGGCGAACGAACGCACGAGGTGAAGAACGGGACTTCCCCCCATGATGACGAACATGGCTGGGAGCAGGAACAGCACCATCGGAATGGTCAGCTTGGCGCCCAACTTGTGCGCCCTTTCTTCCAGCTTGGTGATGCGTTCCCGCCGCAGGTCGAGCGCGATACTGCGCAGCGCCTGGCCCAACGGCGTTCCGTACTGCAAGCTCTGGCTGATCATCGTGCCGAACCGGCGAAGACCATCCGAAGTGACCGCCAAATTCTCGAATGCTTCGACGCGGCTTGGCAGTATCCGGAGATCATCAAGGAGTCGGTGCAGCACCCAGGCCATGGCAGGATTGGTCGACTTCATTTCTTCGGCGACACGCCCCAGCCCGCTTTCCAGGCCCATTCCCGCCTCGCTGCACACGATCAGCAAATCGATCATATCCGGCGTGCCCAGCCGAATGGCAGCATCAAAGCGCCGCTTCATCACCGACAGAGCCAATCGCGGACCCAAGATTCCGATCACCACACCCATCAGCGTGAAGACCAGCACGTCGGCAGGTCTCCTTCCCGAAAGTTGCGCCAGAAGCAGCGCAATGACCGGCAGCGCGAACATGCTGACGATCTTGATGCCGATCCAGATCGGCAAGGTTCTATGATGATTGAATCCAGATGAGTGGAGGACCGTTCGTAGCTCCTCCAGATTCTCCTCGGCGTAGAAGCGCCGATAGCGCATGCCCAGCCACGAGAACCAACCGGTCAGGTCTTTGAAGGGGGCTGAACGGTAAGGGATACCCATCACGGCGTTTGAGACCCGCGTGTCCAATGCACGGACGTGTAGTTCGCGGATGATCAACATGAAGGCCGCCGTTCCAGCTACGACTGCGAGGGCCGCCAGCCCGAGACCAAAAGTCATAGTTCTGTTTCCCGCCTGACCATCCAACTTATCACCAGATGCCCGATGAGCACCGAGACTACCGCGTAAGCCAGAAGCTTGTTTCCGGTCGGGTCAGTGAACAGCAGATCGACGTTCTGCGGATTGGCCGCGTATAGCAATGCTCCGGCAATCAGGGGCGAGATCGTGAGTGCTCGCGAGGAAAAGATCACTTCTCCCGCCAGCGCCTTGGCGCGAGCAGCGAGCGCAACACGCTGACTCACCGTGTCGCCCAGCGTCTGCAAGGTCTCGGCCAAGCTGCCGCCGGACTTCAATTGAACCGCAAGTGTCACCGCAAACATCGCATACTCTGCCACTTGCGTTCGCCGATAGACGCCTTCGACGGCTTCCTCCGGAGGTCTTCCCAGATTCATTTCGCTGCACACGATTGCAAATTGTCCAGACGTCGGTTGCGGCATTTCGCGCGCGATGGTGCGAAATGCTTCGTGCACAGGCAGACCCGATCGAACCGTACTCGTCACCAGCTGAATGGCGTCAGGCAGCTGCCGGAAAAGTTGACTGGCGAACCGACGTTGCTGCCAGCCAAACAGACCTCGCACGACTACCACGGCGGCAACCGCAGCCGCGACAGACACGTAGAAAACGGAAAATCCCAGCAGGCGATTAGCGTAGAAGATCGCTGCTACGGCGATAGCGGCAGCAAGCAGCACATACGCCGGATGCCAGGCGTGAACCATCTCGGGCCTGTAATTGGCCAAACGGTGGAGAAGCAGATATCGGGAGCCGGTCTCCGCCCGGCGAATGGATGGCAGGCTGGCCGGATGGGAGGCCGGTAGAGCGACCGCCAGCCGGCGGTCCATGCGTCGCTCCCGGCCGTCGAGCCATAACGAGCCGACGGCTGCGCACATCGCGAGCACCAGAACAGCGACGATCACGGCCTCAGGTATCATATCTGCCTCACTGCCTCGGCCCAGGCGCGATCGAGCCCGAAATAGACGAGACGGCTCTTGAATTTCGGGACTGCAAGGGTGGCCCGGTAAGTGCCCGAGATCCGCCCATTGTCGTCCTCCTCCTGGTATTCGAATGTTGCGATGTCATTGGTGGTGATCACATCCGATTCCAGGCCCATCACCTCGCTGATCTGGATAATGCGACGTTGCCCATCGCGCATGCGTTCGACTTGCACGATGAGATCCAGTGCAGCGACGATCTGAGTTCGAATGGCTCGCGACGGCAGATTCACCTGCCCCATCTGCACCATGTTCTCGATGCGGGTCAGGGCGTCGCGAGCACTATTGGCATGGACCGTGGAGATCGAACCATCATGGCCGGTGTTCATCGCCTGCAGCATGTCAAACGCTTCGGCGCCGCGCACCTCGCCCACGACGATCCGGTCAGGACGCATGCGCAGCGCATTCCACAACAGATCGCGCTGTGTCACCTGCCCCGTGCCTTCAAGGCTGGGAGGCCGGGTCTCCAGGCTGATCACGTGCGGCTGCTGGAGCTGCAACTCCGCCGCATCCTCGATGGTGACGACGCGTTCGCTGTGATCGATGAACTGGCTCATGGCGTTGAGCAGCGTCGTCTTGCCGGACCCGGTGCCGCCGGAGACCAGGACATTGAGCCGACACCGGGCGGCAATCTCCAGCAATTGTCCGACGGCTGCGGTCATCGAGCCGTTTTCGATCAGTGCGGCGATATCCAGGCGGCGGCTCGGAAACTTTCTAATCGAGATGCAGGGGCTGTGGATCGCCAGCGGCGGGAAGATGATGTTGACGCGGCTGCCGTCGGACAAGCGGCAATCCACCATCGGACTGGATTCGTCGATGCGCCGTCCAACTTGCGCGGCAATTTTCTGGGCCACCGATGCGATGTGATCATTGTCGCGGAAGCGCACCGCGATCCGCTCCAGCTTGCCGGCTCGTTCGACATAAACGTTGCTCGGCCCGTTGATCATGATGTCGTTGATCGATTGATCGAGCAGAAGCGGACGCAGCGGCCCATAGCCGGTCATGTCGTCGGCAATCTCGTCCGCCAGTTGAAGCTGCTCGCGACCCGACAGTTCGAGCCGTTCCTCATTGGCGATGCCATGGATGATTTCCTCGATCTGGCGCCGAAGGACGTCACGCGAAACAGTTGCGGCCACCGATGGCTCAATCTGCTCAATGACGCGTTCGCGCAGCGAAGCTGGCATCACCGGCCGGTCAATCGAAGCCTCGTCGCGCCTTGAGGTTGATGCAGGCACGCTTGGCGTCGTTGCAGCCAAGCTCGGCGTCGATGCAGGCAAGCGAACCGGCGTTTCCTCGTCGCGCCTACCAAACTTTCTCATAGCCCCAGCAGCCTCCTCAGCCGTCCCTTCTGCTCGGCGCCAAGCCCCGTGATCTCCCGTACGATCGGCGCGAGATGGCGTCGCAGTGCAGATACGTGCTTCAGAGCGGGAATTCCGAGATTGACCGCCTGGGTCATGCCCTTCCCGAGATCGGGTACGACCATGTCAGGCTCTGTCCCCAACGCCTTGACGACCGCGGCCCTGGGAAGGCCGCCCGGGCGATTGGCACGGTTCAGCAAGGTGAAGACCCGATCCCTGCCGGCAATGTTGGTGACGGCGGTCCGTAGTGCGTGGGCATTGCGAAGTCCGGTCACCTCCGCCTCCAGCAGCACCAGCACGTGCCGGGAAAGAGAGATCACCGGATGGATGGATGACGGAAACGGGACCGGGACATCGACAACGATGTAGTTGAATCGTTGGCGGAGCAGGCCAAGGACGTGCCTCACGCCCGCTTCGGTGATGTCGAGCTGAGCGTCCAGTTCCTCATCGGCGGAAATCAGGCTGACTCGCTCGTTGACTGCGATTGCGGCGCGCTCGAGGAACAACGTGTCCGCCCGCATCGGGTTCTCCAGGGCGATGCGCAGGCCTGGTCCGGGCTGAACACCCAGCATCACGGCTGTTTCGCCGCCTTGAAGATGAAGATCGAGCAGCGCGACCTTGGCCTTGGTGGTCTCGGCCAGTTGCAGCGCGAGATTGATGGCGATGCTCGTTGCGCCGGCACCGCCCTGCGCACCGCAGATCGAGATCACATGGCCGCCTCGGTCGGTCGGCGCCGGCGCACGATCGCCAAGCAGCTTTGGGCGCAGCTGGTCCAGCACCATGTCCCGCGTGATCGGTCTCGGCAGGTACTCGGTCAAGCCGAGCTCCATAAGCGCGCGATAGAAGGTGATCTCCCTGCTTTCACCGATCAGAGCCACCCGGACATCGGGCGGACAGACGCCGGCCAGCCGCTCCAGTTCGGCAAATGGATCATCGATACCACTGATGTCCGTCACCAGGGCGAATAGTTCGGTGTCCGTTTCGAGCATCCGTATGGCATTGCGGATCGTGCCCCGCTTGATCGAAATATTGCTGCCTTCAAGGCCCTTGCGCAGAGCCGCGGCACTCAATTCGTCATTGACGAAGCAGACGATTCGATTGCGGGCGACAACAGACGTCGCTTCTTCAGGCGTGCTGAGGGCCGCTATGTTAACGCTCATCAACGTTTCTCCAGCAACTTGCCTGCCTGAACCACCATCGTCGCCCCGCGGCGGGACACTTCCGACCCGTCGCAGTTGATCGGAACGTCGCCATCGGCAGATTCCTGTTTCCTGACCGAGTATTGCTTTATCTGACCACCGGAATGAACAACGACCGCTGCAGTCCGGCCAGCAATCGCATTTTGGCGGGCGATTTCCGGCGACACATCGCAGCTGGACATGGCGCCAGTGTCCGCCGTATCCCACTGCTCGACTGCGGCCCGCACCGCCAGGGAAAGCGTTCCGAGCTGCCTTGCGACCGTGATCTTCTTGACCTGGTCCGGGGCAAGCTCCAACGACACAGTCTGCGCTTGCTTGCCGGCCACCGAGCCGGCTACCGAGCTTACGGTTCGGCCACCCTGCATGATTTCCTGGTCAATCGCGATGACTCGAACGTTTCCTAGAACGGTCTCGCTCAGGGCCCGGCGCGCGGGATCTGCCTTCTCGAACACCTGGGTCAACAAGACATCAACATGATCACCCGGCCTGATCAGCCCCGACACGCCAGACTCCTCGTCCACCTTGATGCTGATCGCACGGCTATCCGGTGCCAGGACGCTGGCCAGGAAGCCACGATCCCGAGGTCGCAATACGTCCTGCAAGGTGATGGGACTGCCAGCGTCGACGAATTTGCGGACCAGAGAGCCGGGAAGTCCGGCCTTCGAGTCCGGTGTTTCCAGGATCGCCCCTGCGGGAAGGCGTTCAGGCGACACCGAGCGCACGGCGAAATCTTCTTCGCGGGCCAATGTACCTTTCGACAGCGGACGTGCCGCGACAAAATACCCGACAGTCGAAGGAGGCGCCGGCCCTTGCGCCGTAACCGTTACCGGAACCTGTTTCGGCAGGTTCATGTTGTAGGCGATCAGCCCGAATGCGGTGGTTGCAAGCAAGAGCACCAGGATGATCGAGAGGCGCAACGTGGATGACATGTCAAAATCCTCTGCTCGAGATGGTCCAGATGCCACCGCACGCTATGGCCACCCCGTAAGGCAGGGGCGCGTGTCGCACGTGGCGCCAGCGCTCGATCGCGTAGACGCGCCGTGCGAGCGACGAACCGACCGGCGCCAATTTCGGATATGGCAGGACGCGCATCACCAGATGCACCAGGGCAAGAACGCCCCCGGCCAGCGCGGTTACCGCCAGCAACTCAATCAAGCCCGTCGGCGGCAGGCCAATGGCCAAAGCTACCAGTAACTTGACGTCGCCTCCGCCAATCCCGCCACGCTGGTAGAGCGCGAGCAGCAGCAGGAACAGGAGCGCCGCGGCGATGAGGGATTCGGCAAATTGCATTGGGCTGGCAAGCTGACGGGCGATCCCGAGCAGCGCCAGCAAGAGACAGACGTCATTTCGGATCGTGCGGGTCGCGACGTCGAGCGTTGCGACATACAGCAACAAGGAGATTTCCAGTATCGAGACGATGGAAGAAACCCAGCTCATGCATGCCTCAGGGTGGTGGGAAGGCACAGCAACAATAAGAATGGAGAGAAATAACATTCGGAGGGGGACACATTCCGATGCCCCCCTCTGGCCGGACGGCCGTATCAGACCGCCGCAGTAAAAGCGGTGGTGATCGCGGTGATCCCGCCTGTCAGCGCGGTTCCGATCGCACCGCCGGCACCAACGCCGAACACAGCTGACACTGCGCCGATGATGCAAACCGCGACGATGATGTACTCGAATGACACCACGCCGTCCTGGTCCGTCCGCAGACGCTTCAACGCTTCCTTGGTCTCGATGAAATGATGCAACATAGAGGAATCCCTTCTTTCAAGATGGATTTTTCAGACACCTTGGCAACTTCAGCGGCTGCGGATTTATCTCCGGCCCCGCCAGCGACAAACTATTCATTAAATACTTATTAGCGTCAACATTTAATATATAATTCCGATTTTAAATCGACGCACTGCGAAGCGAGCCGTCACAACAATCTCAGAATCGACAAAAGCGCCGTAAATCAAATACGATAGCCGAACCAACAATCGGATCCTGGGCAGAGCGCTGGCTGGAGTCGGTAAGCAATCACCGGATTATTACGGATGAGCAGCGCTATAATAAGATTAATAGGTAATCATGTGAGGGCGATATAATCGACCGGATGCTGCGCCCCTGGCCCGCGCACATGGAGCAAATTTCGCGACGTGCGAAGGCGCGACGCAGCACATCTGTCACGACGGGTGAGGTGATCCCTTAAAAAATTCCGATCGCACTGATCGCTGCCTGTAGCCGCATGATTCCCGTCAGTTGCACCGGTGTGCCGCAATCATAGAGGCTCCTGGACCCCACCTTGCGAGGCGGACCATCGCGGGATGGTGGTACGCTCTAGAGCGTAGCGCGCAGCCAGGACCCGTCATCATTGTTACGGGCTCGGTAGCCGGCGCATCTGCCCTGGGTGCGGAGAAAAGCAAAAAAACCGATTATTTTATTATCGTATATAATCATGATGACTCCATCACAAAATTAAAAAATATGTTGGGGAAAAGAAAACATGGGAGGTTGGAATGGAAGCTGCCCGCCGCTTTCGCGCAATGGCCTTGCTCTGCCGTCAGACTGCCGTACTCCAACCTGCGCGAAGCTGGAAATTGCTTGCAGAGGCAGAGTACTGGGAGCATCTGGCCGCCGCGGCCTTAGCTCATTGAGCTTCAGTCGGGCGTTCTTTGTCTTCCGTTTTCGTCGACTTCCTAGTTAAGTTCTTTTCTGAGGCATGTGATGAGTATGCGTCAAATTTCCTCTAGTGCTGTTCTGAGCGAACGGCACCAGGCGCTTCTGGAGGAGCTCAGAGAGGTGGAGAAACTTCGAAGTAAGCTCCGACATCTAGAAACAAAACCAATCGGCAGAAGGCGGCGTACCAAAGCGAGCGGCAGAGCTAGAGCCGTTTAGAGACCCGCCGGATCCGAAGGATGACCCGGCTCACTCGCGCGATTTGATGCACGGATTGCCCGCGTTCCTCGCGTCCACCGCTACCTTGAAAGAGGACTGGGCGGCTTTCATCTGCGCCTAGCGAGCCTCGGCGATGACGTCGCTACGACGCGTCGCCAACCAGCCAGGCCGGGGTGCCTCACAACACTTGAACGAACTCGGCGGCGAGACCGGCCGCCCATTCAGGGTCGGGCGTTAGCTCCGACTTTCATTCGACGTTGCACTTCGGAACACCGCAACGAGCCGATCGCCTTCCCAAAGCTCAACGTCGTGCTCGTCATGCATTTGCTCGGCTCGGCGTCTCGCCGCCTGCTCGTCAATACAGTCGAGCTTTGCAGTGCAGATCACTTGCCGGCTGCCGTCCACCACGAAAACCTTATACCGCATGATGCCGTCCGATCCAAAAAGGTGACGATCATCGTACCCGAATGTCCGGTTAAGGCAGCGCCAAACTAAGTGCGATGCAACGGAACCATTGTACGTGTGTCAGTTCGGCGATACCTGCTCGTTCAATCCGTCGGTCGCGCGGCGGCAGTACCTCGTATGTCGCCACCTCAGTGGCGTAGTCTCACTGCGTGCCGAAGCGTGTGGCTCGAGCTTAAGAGCGAGAGGCCACCAAGCGTCATCAGCAGCCCACCGAGCCAGCCCGTCCAGCTGCGCGCTTCGTCGTGCCCCTCTGCAGTGCGCGGGCCCAGCGGCATATCTTGAGATGGGTCGGCAGGCGCGGCGGCGAGAAACTGCCCAACGTTGACTTGATCCGGCACGGAGTGTTCGCGCTTGAGCTGGTTGCGGGGAATATCTCCGACGGGAGCCGCCGACATCAGGGTAGCACCCGTGCCGAGATCGGAAGTGGCATCTGCTACCTGCATTTCCGTTACAGGCGTCTGGGATTGTTCGGGCGGTGCAGAGCGCAGCAACTCCGCACGCGCATCAACGATCACGCTCCGCGTGGTCTGCGTGGTCCGGTTCTCGTCGAAACTGGCGCTACGGTCTTTGGCCGCGGGAGCCCGAATGGGTTTCTTCACCGTCGCGATGCCCTCGGCCAGGAACCAGCATCTGCGACGACCGTCCGTTCGGTAGACCCAATGCTGTCCGCCACTGGTCGAGGTACCGGGACGCGGCGCGCATTCGGCTTGCGGCGGAGGGGTGGTTACCGTGGGTTGGGACGTAGCAGTATTGAAGAAGTCGGTTAGAGGATTGGAAGACGCAGGCGTCGCCGAAAAACCTCCGACAAGGAGCAAACTGGCGAAGTACAATCGCAAATGTCCGGACATCGGAAACTCCCGGGTGCGCCCCGCTTGAGCCTTAGCGGCGACAACGGCCCCCATGCGGCTTAAATCGGGCAACGCGATGAATTAATGGTATTCTTGGCCACCTAATTTATATGCCGGTCCAGCACTCCAGGGATGCCTGCAACAAGGATAGGCCGATGGATTCATCGGTCATCTGAGTTGCGCCGGGCCTCGATCCGCGGCGTAGCCGCCCGGTCGATTGCGATAGTTGCGCCCGTTCCCGAACACCAAAGCAAAACTTGCCGAGGGATGAGTTCGTGGATGTCGCGATACGTGGACACCCCCGCTACGAATTAAATACTCCATCGCGATATTGCCATCGTCGCGCCTTTCTCCCTGCCACCTAGCGGATTTAAATGTGGATTGTGCGATCAATATTTAACTGGCGGCTTGCCTGCTCCCTGATTCCCGACTTGTGTGCCCGGGCCTTCTGCCCAAGATTCGGATTGGAGCCATGAACACCGCGCATTTTAATTCGCTCTCCGTTGACGAGCTCTGGACCCTTCACCAAGAGGTCGCCGCCAAACTCACTCAGAAAATGTTGGTGCAAAAAGCACGTTTGGAGGAAAGGCTGCGCAGCATTAGACTGGCCAGCGAGGTCACACGGCTCAATTACAAGCGCCGTCGTCCATATCCGCCCGTCCGTCCCAAATATCGCAATCCGAAGAACCCAGCGGAGACATGGTCGGGTCGTGGCAGGCAGCCGCGATGGCTGCGGCCGCAGCTTCGAAGCGGCCGAGACTTGGACGATTTCCTGATCGATCAGGCTTCAGCTCAAAAGCGCCAGACAAATTGAGCGCCGATTGCGGCATTTTGGGTTGGGAATGCTGGCGCCGGCTGTTTCCCGATCTGAGATTTTCACATTATCGTTTTAACGCGGGTCATGACTATGGTTGGAGCCATTGGCCGTAGCGACCGCACTTGCGATCCGGCTGACGGTCTCGCTGAATCGCTCGGGGGGCCCGCGGCGCAGTGAAGACATCGACGAGAACTCAAGCGCACGATGGCCCGACTCTAGTCGTGATGCTCTCTGAAGTGCCGCCTAACCGCATTCCACGCTCGAAGGGCTGGAAGGAGGAGGACGACGAAAAGAACTCTGATTGCAACTGGAGTCATCCCGCGCTGCAGGAGTGGTGGTTCGCGACCATCAGCGACCGGCCGTCGTGTTGATCGTCGCCGGAGATGGAATTGCTGCGTGCCGAGTAGGTGCCGGTCTGCGCGAGGGCAGGACAGCTACAACGAACAGAACGTTCACCAGCAGCCATATTCCCACTATGAGAAGGACACTACGCACGAGAACGACCATTGTTGATCTAATCTGCCGGGCTTATTCCTGCCTCATGCCCGGCACGCAGCCGGCAACACTGCGTTCGCGGACGGAACCGCCTCGCTGCAGCCGGCACATTTGGCATCCGCCGATGCCATCGGGCCCTGAGCGCTTCGCGAACGCCCAGGATCGCTCGCAGCCTAGTCGGGCGCAACACTCGCGTCTGTGCGCTTTCGAACATTCATGCCCCTTCAGGTATGCCCGTTCTGTGCATCATCGGGCGAGAGCCGGACAGAGATAGCTCATCAGCCAGGACGGCCGACCTCAGCCCGCAGTCCCTGAACAGGGGCCGGGTCATGGAGCATGGCCAAATATCGCAGCACGATGAGCGACGAATTTGGCGGTCCGCATCGAACCAGTATCGAGTTTCGGCAGTTGACTCCCGGTGAATCCGAACAAGCAAACTGATTGTTCGGGCCGAGGATAATATTAAAAGCTACGCCGGCACACATGAAGGACCTCCGAGGACGTTTGGAAAAGGTCCGCGCTGACGCCAGAGAATTTACGCTGATGAGTCAGCGGGCGACGGACATAGAGAAGCGCGAGCTGTTCAAGCGCTTGGCGGATGAGCTCGCCTTCGAGGCTCTCGAGCTCGAGCTGATCGTGAAGAAAAATCAGCCACCTGATCCGTGCGACAAGCACGAGGTCGTGGAATTTACGTTACCCTCTCAGCGAAAGCGCGGCTGACGCGAAAGAGGTTAAGCCGGCTAGATCGTGCGTGCATAACGGATCTTTGCGCATGACCCCGCCAGCGATCGCTGGCCGCCGCATCGAACTGCCCATTGCGCTTCGCGGGCCCAGATCCGGAACATTCTGGTTCTGCAGCAAGCGGTATCTTGCTGCGCCGGACAGAACACACCGTCCGTTTTGCCCGCTCCGATTTCCTATTCTACGACAAGCACGTGACCGACTTGTCCCATCGGATCTGCGCGCTGTATCGAATGGGTGAAGATATAGAAACTAGGGAAACACCGAATAGCAAACCGGCCGTGTCCACTCCAACAAAAACGTCGCACCAGACGCGCTTTGCTCTATCGAAGAATTTAAAGAAGCCCTTGCGGGCTTAAAGGTGGTGGGCGCACCAGGGCTCGAACCTGGGACCCGCTGATTAAGAGACATGCTATGGCCGTTGATTCTTCAAGAGAATTTTTCCAACTGGGCCAAAATCCCACCATTAGAGATCAATGACTTACAGCGAAATATCCAACCGCGGAGGGCACCTGACGGTTTGGGGACACGCGACAAGAGATGGTCGCGGAATCCCCTCTAGCAATTTAAATAGGTTGGCAGTCGCTTCCAAATGAGACCAGATCTCTCAGGAGGAACAGTCCCGGGCAAGGGGCGCGAGAGTATTTGGGAGGGGACACCGCGGTCACCCTCGCTTGCGGGCAGCAGTCAATAGGAAGGTTCGGCTACCTAAAAAAGCAGCACCTTCCTGGCACTGCCGACAACCGCGGCATTTCAGCATTGGCTTCTTCGAAAGCAGCACCGAACGGCAGGCAATCCCGTACAAGCGCGCAAAGATGGTTCAGCGCCAATCGGGAGCTGAGACATGTCCCAGTCAGTACACGTCCGACCTTTTCGTGACCTCCTCGACAGCGGGGGCGTCGTTGAGGACCCGGAGCGGATCGCCACCTACACAATGGATCAACGTCAGCTTTTCACGGGTTCGACGTTTGCCGTGCTGAAGCCGGCGACGACACAGCAAGTCGCCGATATCGTACGGCTGGCGGCGCACTACGGGATCGGAATCGTTCCGCAAGGCGGCAACACCAGCTATTGCGGCGGCGCTACGCCGGACGCGTCCGGACGCCAGGTTATCGTGAGCCTCGAGCGGATGGACAGGATCCGCGAAATCGATCCCGTCTCCATGAGCATCTCTGTGGATGCCGGCGCCATCCTGAAGAACGTCCAGGACGCCGCGGCGGCTGCGGGCCTTCTGTTGCCGCTCAGCCTCGGCGCGGAAGCCAGTTGCCGGATCGGCGGCAATATCGGCACGAACGCCGGCGGGCTGTCGGTCGTGAGGTACGGGATGACGCGCGATCTGCTGCTCGGAATCGAGGCGGTGCTGGCGGACGGCACGGTGGTCTCCGACATGCGCAAGTTGCGGAAGAACAATACCGGCTACGACGTCAAGCAGTGCTTCGTCGGAAGCGAGGGGACTCTCGGCATCGTCACGGGCGCAGTGTTGCGTCTCGCGCCCTTGCCGACCCGCCGCGCGACTGCCTGGCTGAAGCTCGCGAAGGACGCTCCAATCGCCGAGCTTCTCACGCTGATCCGCCGCGAATCGGCGTATCTTCTGACCACGTTCGAATTCATGACATCCCGATCGATTACGCTCGCGACCGAAGCAATAACTGACCCGCCCTCCCTCGGCGCGGGCCCCGGAGGCGCCGTTCTCGTCGAGTTCGCCTCTTCCTCACGCCATCTCGATCTCGACGAACTGATGGAAGCCGTTCTGGCCGAGGCGATCGAGACCGGCTGCGTCGATGACGCATTGCTGGCGCAGAGCGGATCGCAGCGAACCGCGATGTGGCGGCTCCGGGAGACCATCCCCGAAGGCGAGAAGCGCCGGAACGGATCGGTGAAGCACGACATCTCGGTACCGCTTTCCTCCATTCAGCGCTTTCTGGATCTGGCCGGCTCGCAGGTACGATCGTATGACGCCGACCTTGAACTGTCCGTCTACGGCCATGTCGGCGACGGCAATCTGCACTACAACGTGCTCGTTCCTCGCGATGTCGACCGGCTGGAATTCACCAAGCGGATCGAAAGCAGCCTTTCGTTGCAACTCTACGACACGGCCGCCGCGCTCGGCGGCACGTTCAGCGCGGAGCATGGCGTCGGTCGTTTCAAGAAGCACCTTCTAGCCCGGTACAGCGATCCTGGGCGTATCGCGGCCATGCGCCGGATCAAGACCGCCTTTGATCCGGCGGACATCATGAACGCCGGCGCGATCGTTTGCCCAATGGGAGGGAAGTCTGCCAGTTGAACCATCAGCCGGCGTGCCGATGCTTCCGAACGGCGGGGCTTCGGCCGATGCACCCCGATCAGCCAAATCCTCTCGTGCATAAAGAAAGAGCCACTCCGAAGGAGTGGCTCAAGTTGGGGAGGAAACGCTCCTTGGGGACTGCAGGGCCTGATTTCCGGCTCGATCTTCAGATGGCGGCTATGTCCAGCCTCGAGCCGTCGGTCAGACGCGACAGCCGGAACGGTGCGGGATCGACGCAAGGCGTGTCGTTGACGACCAGCTCTGCGGCCAGATAGCCGAGCCCCGGGCCCAAACCGAAGCCGTGACCCGAGCAGCCGGCCGCGAGGACGAGGCCCTTCACCCCGTCCACCTGCGACACCACGGGCACCGCGTCCGGCGTGCAATCGACGAAGCCGCCCCAGGCGCTATCGATCTGTATTTCGCCGAGTTGGGGGAAGGTTTTCCGGACACTCGCCACCACTTGGCTCACCAGCCATTTCAAGGGCGGAGGATCCAGCACGCGATTCTGCTCGAATATCCGATCGTCGTTGGTCAGCAGCGCCGCCATTGAATCCGGCCCCGAAACGAACGATTGGCCGACGCCGAGCCTGACGTTCTTCAGGCGACGCAAGAACTGCGGCATGAACTCCCGGCTGTATCGGATCGCCTGGGGCGTGATTTCGAGGTTCGCCTTGCCGCTGATCGCAAGCGTATAGCTGCCATCCAGTCGGCGCGTGATCGTGCAGTACGGTGTGGAGACCGCCTCGCCGATGTTGATTGTCGGGGTAGAACGCAGCGCGGTCTGCCGGATGCTCGCCTGGGGGAAACTGATCCCGAGCGGCCGAAGGAAGCGCGAGGACCAGGCGCCGGCGGCGCACAGCACCGCGCTGGTTCTGATGTAGCCCTTCTCCGTGTGCACGCCCGCGATCTTGCCATTGGCCAGGTCGAGCTTCCGCGCAGCGCATCCCTGGTGGATCGTGGCGCCCAGAGTTCTGGCCGCTTCGGCGATAGCCGGCGCGGCGAGCGCAGGTTCGGCCTTGCCATCCCGCTCCGAATAGGTGCCGCCGACCCATTTGTCGCGCGCTTCGGGGACGCGCTCGGCCACCTCCGCCCGACTCAGCACGCGGGTGTCGACGTCGTACTCCCTGGCGACCTCGCGCCACTTTTCCCAACCCGCGAGCACAGCCTCGTCATGGGTCGCATAGACGAGACCGCAGCGACGAAATCCAAGGTCCCGATTGACATCGCGCGTGAGTTCGTCCCACAGCCGCATGGAGAGCACCGAGAGCGGCAGTTCGCGCCGGTCGCGGTTCTGCTGGCGGCACCAACCCCAGTTTCGGCTCGATTGTTCACAGGCGACGTGGCCCTTCTCGAGCAGCGCCACGGAGAGGCCGCGCTTCGCCAGGTAATAGGCGGCCGTAGAGCCGAGGATGCCGCCGCCGACGATGACGACGTCGGCCTCGGCCGGAAGACGCTCATCGCTGTGAATGCGCTCGACGTGGGGCGACATGTTCCAACGAACCTCGGCTGCCAAGAATGCGGAAGCAAAGTTCCGATCAGCCCTTCATCGCATCGTGCGGTCGATAGAATGTGCTGAAATCATCAAGGACTTCGCAAGATGTTCGGGTTTTTAACCACTTGAGTGATACGAGCTGCTCTAGCGGGACCGAGTCCCAGTTCAGCGCAGAAGCATTCATCGGTAAAATCCGAGAACGGCCTTGGTCTCAAGATACTCCTCCATGCCCTCGATGCCGTATTCGCGACCGTTGCCGGAGCGCTTGTAGCCGCCAAAGGGAGCATTGGGGTCCCAGTCAGGATAGTTGAGATGGACTTGACCCGACTGGATCCGCCCCGCGACGGTTCGCACTGTCTCCATATCGGTGCCCTGCACGTGGGCGCCGAGCCCGTAGACGGTGTCATTGGCGATCGCGATCGCCTCGTCCACGGTGTCGTAGGGAATGATCGACAGCACCGGACCGAAGATTTCCTCCTGCGCGATCCTCATGTCGGGACGGACGTTCGAGAAGATGGTCGGCCGCGCATAGAAGCCAGTCCGAAGATCGCCGGGCCGACCTCGCCCGCCGATGACGAGCTTGGCGCCTTCTTCCAGGCCGACACCGATCATGGTCTGCACGCGCTCGAACTGCGGCCGGTTCGCAACCGGGCCATGGGTCGTGCTTTCCGCAAGGGGATCGCCGACCACCAGCTCTGAAGCGGCCTCTGCCGCCAAGGCCTCGACCTCTTTCATGTGTGAGCGAGGCACCAGCATGCGCGTCGGCGCGCTGCAGGATTGGCCGAGGTTGCGGAAGGCGGCCGCGACGCCCAGCGGAACGGCACGGCCAAAATCGGCATCAGGCAAGATGATATTCGGTGACTTGCCGCCGAGCTCCTGGGCAACGCGCTTGACGGTGGGTGCAGCCGCTTGCGCGACGAGAACGCCAGCCCGGGTCGAGCCGGTGATCGAGATCATGTCCACCTGCGGATGCGACGCGAGACGAGCGCCGACGATCGGGCCTGTTCCATTGACGAGGTTGAAGACGCCGGGCGGACAAGCGGCATCGTCCATCACCTCAGCGAAAAGCAAAGCACTCAGCGGCGACAATTCGCTCGGCTTCAACACCACCGTGCAACCAGCCGCGAGCGCCGGGCCGACCTTGGCTGTGATCTGGTAGAGAGGCCAGTTCCAGGGGGTAATGAGACCGCAGACCCCAATCGCCTCTCGCATGATCGCGGTGCTGCCGCGTGGGGTGACGAACGGATAGTTCGCAAGGTTGTCGCGTGCGACACGGATGTGCTCGGCGGCCAGCGGCACCTGGGCTCGGCGCGCATAGGTGATGGCAGCTCCCATCTCGAACGTGAGGACCTGCGCGAACAACTCCAGCCGCTGGAGAAGCAAACCATGAACCCGATCAAGCAGCGCCGCTCTTTCAGCAGGCGGTGTCGTGGACCAGCCGGCGAAGGCTCGTCTGGCAGCTGCTATGGCGCAGTCCACATCATCGTCGTCGCCAAGCGTAACCTCGGCGATCGACTGCTCCGTCGCCGGATTGACGACGGATGCTGCGGCCGCGACTGATCCGATCGGCTTCCGCCATTCTCCGTCGATGTAGAATTTTCCGAGCAAGCCGGCTTCCGTCAGGTGTCGAAGGGGCGAGGTCATTGGAAGCGATCCTTTCGACGGCCTACCAGCCGCGCATCCGGGGCCATCGCGCTTCGATCGCCTCGCTGTCCGCGGAAACGACGTTGTACAATTCGTGTTGCGACGCCGTCGCACAGGCGTGATTGGGCAGGATGCGGACCTTCGCGCCGATCGGAAGATCGGGCAAAGCGTGCGCCGACCCGGGTCTGACGGCGAGGATCCCGTGCTCCTGGCTCGCTTGGGAAACAATCAGGTCGGGAAAGACTTTGCCCGCCACGTCGCAGACCAGACCGTATCCCTGGTCGGCCGGCTGTGCCGCGGTGCCGCGGTCGCGCGACAGGGCCATCCAGCCCGCATCGACCAAAATCCAGCCCTTCTCGGGCTTCTTCCCGATCACAGTGGCGAGCACCGAGATTGCGATGTCGTCGGTCGTACAGACACCGACGCCGTGCATGACCAGATCGAAGAACATGTAGACGCCGGCCCGCATTTCCGTGACGCCGGTCAGGTCGTCGGCGAAATGCGCGGTCGGCGTCGAACCGACACTGACGACACGACATTCATGGCCGGCCGCGCGCAATGTCATCGCGGCGGCGACGGCCACGGCGCGCTCGCTCTCCGCAGCCGCGACAAGGGCCGCAGGCGTACTGAGGCCGTAGGATTCGCCGGCATGGGTGAGAACGCCGGCGATCTTGACGCCGGCCTCGGCCATGGCGGCCGCAACGACCACGAGTTTCGGATCGGTCGCGGTCAGCCCACCGCGATGACCGTCGCAGTCGATCTCGACAAGGGCGGACGGTGTCACACCGGCTGCGCGCCCGGCCGCGCCAAGCATGGCAGCCTGCTCAGGCGAGTCCAACAGCACCTTGATGTCGATGCCTGCTTTCTGCAAGCGCATCGCTCTGTCGGAGGTGTGCGGCGCCAGACCTACCGCATAGGTCATGTCCCGGAAACCGTGCTGTGCGAAATACTCCGCCTCCGCCAGGGTGGAGACAGTAATTGGCCCGGGCACGGACCGATAGACGCGCCGGGCGACGTCAATGGATTTTCCGGTTTTCATGTGGGGCCGCAGCACCACACCGCGCGCGGCCATGCGCGAGGATAGACGGGCAAGATTGTGATCCAGCCGGTCCCTGTCGAGCAGGAGGGCGGGAGTTGCCAATGCGGCCAGCGTCGCGGCGACCTTGCCACTCTGGATATCTGTCCCGCGCATCGCCTGGCCTAGCACTTCGATGTCTCCTAGCCGAACGACTGGTTGGCAATTGCGAAGCTGCGCGCCGGACCGGTCGATTGCGCCGGCATCCCCAGGGTCATGGTGGTGGCGTCGCTGACATGCTGCAGGCCAATGCTTTCGAGCCACGGCCCGAGTTGCGATGCCGCAGACGTATCGATGCGGACGAAGCGCCCACCAAGGCGTGCGAGCGCTGCCTCGATCAGCGCACGTGCATCGGTCGGGCTTTCGGCCGCAACAGGGCCAATGACATGCCCGCGACCGAAAAGCCGGGAGATGGCGTAACCGCGGGCTATGCCGTCACGGTGCAGGACATAGCCATCGGCGTTTTGGACGAGCCGATCCAGCATCCGTTGCCTTTCCCAACCGGTGGCCTCGCGATCGAGCCGCACGACTGCATCGAAATCCGATGCAGCCATTGCCCTGACGAGGTCCGAGCGCGGCGACCTGCCGGTTTCGCTTGGAATTCCCTGATGCTGGTGGATGACCCCGATCGGCACGAAGCCCCGGCGTCGGTAAAGGGCGATGCCTTCGGCTGTCGAATTCAGCGCGACCGTTCGTGGGCGCGCGGACGTCAGCAACGCGTCCATGAGTCGCGCCCCGTAGCCGCGGCCCTGAACAGCCTTCGCGACGATGATCATCCCGGCGGAAGCATGCGTGTCGCCATATGGCCACCACGCCGCCGTTCCGATCACCGCTCCGGCGCGCTCTAGGACGAAGCCACGGCCCAACTGCAGCGCGACATCCCAATCCTCGATCCGGTAGGGCCAGGACATCTCTTGCGAGAGTCTTAGCGCGCCCTCCCGATGCGATCTGGCGAATGGAAGCAGGACCACATCTTCATGGACGCGATCTTCGGCCGCTGCGGTCGTCATGATGGGGCAAGTCTCTTTCGGTTTGCCGGCCAGATCGCCAGTGCCAAGACGAGGGCTATCCGGGTGATCCTCGCATGGTCCGCAGCCTATCTTGCGCCTCACAGCATTACGTATCGGACTGGAGCCAAGTTCGGCACAGCATTTCAATGATGATGCGATTGAACGACCGATCTGCTGTCAGCGGCTGGCGCGCCACAGAGCGATGCGGTCCCGCATGCGATAGCCCTGAATGAACGCGGGCATGAACCAGGGATTGCCGCGATAGAACGGGATGAAGGCGGGAGGGCGGAAGTCAAAGGCAGTGCACGCCTGCGCGTCATGTCCCATCAGCTTGTGCGCCGCATGCATGCCGACCCATGGCGCCCAGACCACGCCTGAACCGCAGAAGCCGGTGGCATAGACGATGCCGTCCTGCTCGAAGATGCGAGGAATCATGTCGCGGTTCATGGCGACGTTGCCGAACCAGCTGTGCGAGAGGCGAACGCTCTCCAGTTCCGGAAACAGATTGACCAAGCCCTTGCGCAGAAGCAGCTTCGGAGCGATTGGATCGCCGACGCGAGAGCTGTCGCGGCCACCGAGCAGAATGCGTCTGCCGTCGGGCGAAGGCCGGTAATAGAAGCCGACCTCCCGATTCTCGGTGATCATCATCCCTTTCGGCATCAGCCGCGCCATGACGTCGGGCGCGAGCTCCTCCGTTGCAATGATCCGGCTGCGCACCGGGACCAGCCTGCGGCGCAGGAAGGGCACGGCACCATCGGTGTAACCGTTGGTACAAACCAGCACCTGACGCGCCTGCACCGGACCGGCCGAGGTGACAACGCGGAAGACGGCGCCATCTTTTTCGATCGAGATCACGGGCGTGCGCGCGTGGACTGCCAATCCGGACGTGAGCGCGACGCGCAGCAGTTCGGCGTGGAATTTGGCCGGATGCAGCCCGCCGATGTCCATCCGAACCGTGCCGCCGCGATAGACATCGGTCCCGATGTACTGACGCTGCTTGGCATAGGGAACTGCGTAAGCCTCGATCCCGAGCTTCCTTGCGAGCCTCTCCGCGGTGCGCGCCATGGCTTCGTATTGCTCATAACCGAAGGCACCCTTGAACTGCCCCACCGGCTGGAAGTCGCAGGCGAGGCCCTCCGTCCTGATGAAATCGTACAGGAACGCGCGCGCCGCATAGCCTTCCGCCTCGATCGCCAGCGCCTTCTCTTCTCCGAACCGGCGCGTGAGCGTCGCGTAATCGGGTCGAATGGAACCGCTCGTGATACCGCCGTTGCGCGTCGAGGCTCCTTCACCGGGGTCCATGGCATCATAAGCCGCAACCGAACGGCCCTCGCGTGCCAGCACCAGACCGGCCGAGAGCCCTGCATAGCCCGCGCCCACGATCAAGACGTCGAGCCTCTTGGCTATCGGCTGCTGAGGCGGCGGCTTGAGCGGCGCGGCTTCCCACCAATAGGGCGTGGCTTTCTCGGCAATTCTCGGCGCGTGCATGGCTTCGCTTCTGGGATGGTTGATGGGTTCAGCCGCGGCTCGGTTGAACTCGTTCAGATGTGGTCGTTTCGAACGTCGAGGGCATCTCGCAGACCGTCGCCGATGAAGTTGAAGCTCGTCACCGCAATCGTAATCGCGGCACCGGGAATGATCGCGAGCCATGGAGCGCTCGCCAGATATTGCTGGGCGCCATTGAGCATGTTGCCCCAGCTCGGCAGCGGCGGCTGGATGCCGTAGCCGAGAAAGCTGATATAGGCTTCCAGAAGGATCGCACGGGCGACGGCGAGGCTTGCGGCGACGATGATTGGACCCATGGCATTGGGCAGGACCTCGCGGAACATGATGTGCCTGCGGCTCAGTCCCACCATGCGCGCAGCCTGGACAAACTCGCGCTCGCGCAGCGAGCGGACCTCGGCCTCGACGATTCTGGCGGTCTCCATCCAGCTCGTGACGGCAATGATCACGGTGATCATCACCGGGCTCGGCCGCAGCATGGCGGCCAGCGCCAAGACGAGGAAGATCGAGGGATAGGAAAGGAAGCCGTCCACCACGCGCATCAGCGCTGCCCCGACCCAACCGCCGCGATAACCCGCCGTCACACCGACCAGGGTGCCGATCAGCGTCGACAGCAGCATCGCGGAGAATCCCACCAGCAGCGACACACGCCCGGCCTCCAATAGCCGTGCAGCCAAGTCACGTCCGAGGGGATCGGTGCCGAAATAGTGGTGCCCGCTGAGAGGCGGCGCAAAGCGGGCACGCAGATCGATCTGGAGGGAGTCGTAGGGCAAGGCATAGGGGCCGATAGCGCACGCCAGCACAAGCAGGGTGATCATCGCGATGCCGACAAGCGCCAGATGATGGCGCATGAAGCGCGCCACCGCACGGCTGTGCCACCACCGAGTAGGAGCTGCGTGCACGACAATGGTGGTCATATCTGCTGCCTCCTGGTAACAGGGCGAGCCGGCGGGCTCAGCCCAGACGAATGCGCGGGTCGACGGTAGCGATGACGATGTCTGCGATCAGGTTGCCCAACACGACCAGGATGGCCGAGAATATCAACAGTCCCATCACCATCGGATAGTCACTGTAGCCGAGGCTGTCGAGAAACAGCCGCCCCATTCCCGGCCAGGTGAAGACAGTCTCGGTCACGAGTGCGCCGGTCAGAACGCTGGGCAATTGCATCCCGGCCAGGGTGATCATCGGCAACAGCGCATTGCCGACGACGTGCTTGAGCAGGATGCGTCGTTCGCTCACGCCCTTGGCGCGGGCGGTCTTAACGAAATCCTGACTTAGCGCATCGAGCGTCGCCGTGCGCATGTAGCGGCTCCAGATCGCGACATGAACCAGCGACAGCACCAGGCTCGGAAGGATCAGATGGTGCAGATAATCCAGCACCGAGCCGTCGCCGATCGTGTACATGTTCCCCGCAGGTACCCAACCGAGCTTCAGCGTAAAGATGTAGATGCCGATGAGGCCGAACCAGAAGGTCGGGACCGACAGTGCCACCATGGCACCCACCGTCGCGCAATAGTCGAACAGGGAATAGCGGTGGGTAGCACCGCGAATGCCGATCCAGGTGCCGGCCGCGATGGCCAATACGGTGGACGTGCCCATCAGCAGCAGCGTCGCCAACAGATGTCGGCCAATCACCGACAGCACCGCCGAGCCATCGCGGAAGGAGTGTCCCCAGTCGCCCCGGATCAGCCGCGAGGCCCAGTCGAGATACTGAAGCCACAGGGGCCGGTTCAGCCCAAGCTGGGCTGCGAGGCGCTCGACGTCCTTCTCGGTCATGCCGGGATCGAGCCCGAATTGCGCGAGAGGGCCGCCAGGCATGAGGTTGAGAACCGTGAAGCCGATGATCGAGACGATCACCAGCAGCACGATGCTCTGCGAGAGACGGTTGAGCAGGAAGCCGGACATGCGAGCCCTCCATTAGCGTGACAGGACCACCGGCCGCTCCTTGCAGGGCGGCCAGGACATCAGCTCGCCCAGTACCAGGCCAGCGCATTCCAGGATTCCGTGCGCGTATTGCCGTTCGGCACGAAGCCGTTGATGCCCTTCTTGAGTCCTTCGACCGCATTGCTCTGGTACAACGGAAGGAACGGCAGGTCGCGACGAACAAGTTCCTGGACGCGAGAGTAGATCGCGCGCCGGGCTTCAGGATCGAAGGTCCGCGCGCCCTTGTCGAGCAGAGCGTCGACCTCCGGATTCGCATACTGCGCATTGTTCGAGCCGCGACCACCCTTGGCTCCGATCGAACGCGAGTGAAGGCGATTGGTGACGTCCGGATCGGCACCGATCAGGTACGAGCTGCCGACGATCACGGAATCGAATTGCGATTGCATCCAGAACTCGCCCCACATCACGGCGGCGGGCAGGTTCGATATCTTCATCTCCACGCCCAGCTGAGCAAACGTCTGCTGCAGGAATTGCTGCACCTGCTCGCGGAGCGGATCTCCGGAGGTGGTCGAATTGGTGAACGACAGGCGAACACCGTTCTTGGTCCGAATGCCGCCTGCTCCCGGAGCCCAGCCCGCCTCGTCGAGAATCTTGCGCGCGCGATTCAGATTGAACTGGTGCAGCGGCAGGCCGGCATTGAAGTAGAAGGACTGCCGCGGCATGAACGTCTCCGTCGGCGTCGGCACGCCGTAGTAGAGTCCCTGGATGATCGCCTCCTTGTCGATCGCCGCATAAAGCGCCTCGCGGACCGCATGCTCCTTGAACTGCGGGCGCTCGAGGTTCAGGTAGAAGGACTCGAACGAGGCCCTTGGGACCAGCGTCACCACGCGGTTCGGCAGCTTCTTGGCTTCACCATAATGATCGGGAGTGATGTAGGGCTGACCGACGAGATCGATGTCGCCGCTCTTGAACTGGGTGTAGAGGACGGTGAGATCGGGAATGTACTTGAAGACCAGCCGCTCGATATGAGGGCCTTCACCGAAGTATTCGGTGTTGGCCACGAGTTCGAGATGGTCACCGGCGACCCGCTTGCCCCACTTGAACGCGCCGGTGCCGACCGGCGCCTGGTTGAAGGCGGCATTGTTCGGATTGGCCTCTTTTTCCAGGATGTGCTTGGGCACGATGAAGGTTTCGGTCAGGAACGACAAATACGGCGCAAAGGCCTCTTCCATTCGCCACGAGATCTCCGTGGGTGAGACCACCGTGATGTCCCGCACGAGAGAATGGCCGGACGTGCGCCAACTCCGGAAGTTGGGGTTCGTGATCAGCTCGAGCGTGAACTTCACGTCCTCGGCGCTGAAAGGCTTGCCGTCGTGCCAACGGACATCGTCACGCAAACGAATGCGCCATTTGAGACCGTCTTCCGAAATGCCGCCGTTCTTCTGGCTTGGCACTTCCAATGCAAGGTTGGGCTGAATGACGCCTTGAGGATCGATGCGGAAGAGTGCGTCGAAGACCGAGAAATGCACACCATCGTCGACTTCAATGTGGGCCATCAGCGGATTGAAGACGGTCGGCTCCTGCCCAAGTCCGACGATCACGCGGCCGGTTGGCTTTGCCGGAGAGGTGCGCGCGAGGGCCGGCTTGCCCAAGAGATTGGGCGCGAAGATGCCGGCGGCTCCGCCAATTGCCACCATGCGCAGGGCATCGCGCCGCGAGTAGTTCGATGTCGCAGAACGCTCGGTCATAACGTCTCTCCTTAGCTGTTGTGTCCGACGTGGCTTTCATCTTGAGGCATGCTCCCGGGCTGCTCGCCGGGGATCGCTGCCACCAGTTCTCGCGTGTAGCTGGATTTCGGGTTGAGGAAGATCTGGGACGGCGGCCCCCGTTCAACGATCTGTCCTCGATGCATGACGGCAATTTCATCGCAGATCTGGCTTGCGACGCGCAGATCATGGGTGATGAAGATCATCGAGACGCCCGTCTCGCGTTGAATCTGATCCAGCAGCCTCAAGATCTGGGCCTGGATCGATACGTCGAGCGCAGAGACCGCTTCGTCGGCGACCAGCAGCTTCGGCTTGAACATCAGCGCCCGCGCGATGCCGATGCGCTGGCGCTGCCCGCCGGAGAACTCGTGCGGATAGCGGTCGAAGGCTCCTGAATCGAGGCCGACATGGGACAGAAGCTCCCGCGCCCGCTCGGCAGCCTCGCTGTATGGCACCCCATGCGCAACGGGACCGACCGTGAGAATATGCCCGACCGTCGATCGCGGATTCAGCGAGGCAAAGGGATCCTGGAAGATCATCTGGATCCTGGGCCGCAGCGATCGAAACTCGGCCTCGGAAAGCCCGGCAATGTCACGCCCTTCGAACAGAATCGAGCCGCTGTCGCACTCCATGAGCTTGATCAGCAGCCGACCGAGCGACGACTTGCCCGAACCGCTCTCCCCGACGACGCCGAGCGTGCGGCCCGACGTGAGGTCGAAACTGACCCCATTGACCGCGGGCACGATGCGTTGCGTGCGCAAAAGCGCGCTGCCGCTGCGATAGGTTTTTGCGAGGCATTCAACCTTGAGAATGGCAACTGGGTCACCAGCTTCCAAGGGCACACGGTTTTTGCCGGTCAGGTGCGGGACGGCTGCGATCAGTCGGCGCGTATAGAGGTGGCTTGGCGACTTCAGCACCTGCTCGGCACTGCCCTGCTCCACGCAATGGCCTTTCTCCATCACCACAACGTAATCGGCGATCTCAGCCACGACGCCGAAATCGTGGGTGATGAACATGACGCTCATCCCCTTGCGGCGCTGAATGTCGCGGATCAATTTGAGGATCTGCGCCTGGGTCGTCACGTCCAGGGCGGTGGTCGGCTCGTCTGCAATCAGGATCGCGGGCTCGAGAGCCAGAGCCATGGCGATCATCACGCGCTGCCGCTGTCCACCCGAAAGCCGGAATGGATATTGATGATACATAAGCTGCGGATCGGGCAGACCCACTTCAATCAACAGATCAATCGCCCTGCTGCGACGGGAGGCCGGCGTTCCGACGTCGTGCGCAGCCATCACCTCTTCGATCTGCGCGCCCACGGTCATCAGCGGGTTGAGCGCCGAGAGAGGGTCTTGAAAGATCATTGAAACGATGCGGCCGCGCAGGCTGCGGAGCTTGTCGGGCGAGAGGCCCACCATGTTCTCCCCATCCAGGTGGATCGCACCCGAAGAGACCCGGATCGCTTTCGGTAGAAGCCCCATGATCGCATTCGCGGTGACCGACTTGCCCGATCCGGATTCCCCGATGATACAGAGAATCTGCCCGCGTTTCAGATCGAAGGAGATATTCTCGACGGCGTAGGCTCGCTCCATTCCTTCCGGCAGACTCACGGTCAGCTCGCGCACCGACAGCGCGACATCGACGGGGCTTGCCACCTGGATGCCAGAGGCCATGAAAGCATCCTCCTTTTTCAAGCCGGTGCCGTCATCTTGCTGCGGCCGGCGCCTTCGGCTCCTTGCGCCTCCACGCTCCTTGGACAGGTCGATAATTCGCCGCTCAACTTGCCATTCCTTCGTTGGAGGCTGCGACATGATTCAGGCCTCTTCGCGCAAGAAGCAAGAGCTGTTGCTTAGAGCGCAGCACCGACCTAATTGGCCAGCTCGATCGAAGCGAAGCTCAGTTGGCATCCACGTCATGGCTTGATCGCTTCCGCGAAGGCCTGCTCCTGGACAAGGCTCATGCAAGTTGCCTCTTTGGACTTCGACCATCGATCGGTTGGTTCTGCCGATCTTGACGATGTCGATCACCGCAGAGTCGCCGAAAGCCGGCATCGAAGCAGCAGGAACTTCTGAAAACGAAGTCCGATTTGGCATTTCAGTCTGCGCCGCGAGACCCGCCGTGGCGCCCAGCCAGGAGGGAGCGCAATGGATTGCGCGAGCGCGTGCGTCTGGCTGGCCGCCTGCAAGCTGCGATGCAAGCAAAGTATTTTCGCAATAATAGCCTGTGTCAAAGGCAGCAAACCGCAGGATATTCGGTCTCACGGCGAAAGTCCGTGAGGGCTGCGGCAATTCCTCGGTTACGCTACGGCAACCACCGGAGATCCCCAATCCGATGAGCGCGCCGCTCCTGCATATCGAATCCAATCCATCCCTACCTCGTGAGGCAGACGTCGTTGTGATCGGCGGCGGCGTCGTGGGCGTGTTCACAAGCTACTATCTCGCCCGCCGCGGCCTCAAGGTTGCTTGCTTGAAAAGGGCCGCGTCGCCGCCGAGCAGTCCAGCCGCAACTGGGGATGGTGCCGCCAACAGAACCGCGATGCGCGCGAGTTACCGCTTGCGACCAAGAGCCTGGATCTCTGGGAAAGGGTTGCCGGAGAGACCGGTGAAGATACGGGTTTTCGCCGCTGTGGGCTTTTGTATCTGTCGAACGACGACAATGAGCTGGCCGGCTGGGCAAAGTGGCGAGACTTTGCCAGGACCGTCGGGGTCACGACGCACATGCTGAGTGCGGAAGAAGCGAGCGAGAGAGGCAGGGCGACCGGTCGCAAGTGGAAGGGCGGCGTCTTCTCGCCGACAGACGGCACGGCAGATACTTCAAAGGCCGTGCCCGTCGCCGCGCGCGGCATCATGGCGGCGGGTGGCAGCGTGCACCAGCTTTGCGCGGCTCGCGGCATAGAGCTCACTGCCGGCCGCGTCAGCGGAGTGGTGACGGAAGCGGGCACGATCCGGACGAAGACGGCGGTCATGGCAGGAGGTGCATGGGCGTCCTCGTTCTGCAACCAGCTGGGAATTCGCTTCCCGCAGGCATCCGTTCGCCAGTCTATTCTCGCCGTGGCCCCTGGCGCCGCCGGCCTTCCTGATGCCCTTTACACCGGGCTCGTCTCGCTCACGCGGCGCGGCAATGGCGGATACACGCTCGCAATCAGCGGGCGCGCGCGAGTCGATCCGACGCCGCAGCAATTCAGGTTCGGCCGCGAATTCCTGCCCATGTTCGCCCGCCGCTGGCGAAGTCTCAGCCCTGGGGCTTTCGAGGGCCTGCGGCACGGCCATGAATCCCTGGCGAAATGGGGGCTCGATGAGGTGACCCCGATGGAGCTGAACCGGACGCTCGATCCTCGCCCTGACATGAGGCAGATTCGGGCGACACATCGACGAGCTTGCAAGCTCGTGCCGGACCTTGAGCGCGTCGAAATCTCAAACGTCTGGGCCGGCTACATCGACAGCACGCCGGACGGCATTCCAGCAATCGGTGAAGTTGAGTCCATTCCAGGGTTCATCCTTGCGGCGGGATTCAGCGGCCACGGTTTTGGAATTGGCCCAGGCGCGGGTCATATGATCGCCGACATCATCACGGGTGATCCGCCGATCGTCGACCCGCGCCCCTACAGGCCGGCGCGGCTGAAAAAGAGCGCCTGGGGCAAGGTCAGCGAGTTCTGAATTGCAGCTTCCGCCTCGGTGGGAAAAGACGCTAGTTGATGCTATGACAATGCATATGACGCTGAAGTCTCAAAGCCCTCACGCCGTTGTCGGCCCCATCTGATGGCACTGCTATGAAGCTCGATAAGATCGACATCAGGATTTTATGCGAACTGCAGAAGAACGGGCGGATCTCCAACGTCGAGCTCGCAGAGCTGATCAACCTTTCCCCGAGTCCGTGCCTGATGCGCGTCAAGAGGCTCCAGACGGAGGGCTTCATCACTGGCTACTCCGCCCAGATCGATGTTGCCAAGCTCGGACAAACTCTAACCGTCTTCGCTGAAATCACCCTGAAGAATCACCGGCAGATCGATTTCGCGCGCTTTCTCACGACCATTGAAAAGATCGATTCCGTCGTCGAATGCCACCTCGTTTCGGGCGGGTACGACTATCTCGTCAAGTTCATCACGGCGGGTATCAGCGAATACCAGGCCGTCATGGAACGGCTGGTCGAGATGGATATCGGCATCGACAAGTATTTCAGTTTTGTCGTGCTGAAGTCCCCGATCGTGAAATCCCATCTGCCGCTGGAAAGCATATTCAACGGCTGAACAGGCGCAGCGATTATCCTCTCATCGCTGCGCGCACATCCCTATCTTCCAGCGTCTGGTCCAGCGTAGTCCTTGTCCGCTCGATGATGCCGTCGATGTCCGCATCCGTGCAGCAGAGCGGCGGCGCATAGCCGAGCACGCCCTGGGCAAAGGCGCGGATGACGAGACCGTTGTCCCATGCGCGGTCGAAAATACGGCGCGCTGGATCGGCTTCCGCCGGCAGCGGCGTCTTGCGCTCCTTGTCAGTGACGAGCTCAATCGCAGCCAGCATGCCGCGACCGCGGACATCGCCGACCAGCGGATGATCGGCCAGCGCGCGAAGGCCTTCCATGAGACGGCATCCCGCCTTCCGGCCGTTTTCCAGCAAGCCGTTTTCGTAAAGATCAAGGCACGCAAGCCCGACAGCTGCGCTGACGGGATGTGCCGAATAGGTGTAGCCGTGGCCGATGGCAGCCTTGCCGGCGCCATCAGCGATCGTGTTGTAGACGCGGTCGGACATCAGAACGGCCCCCATCGGCACATAGCCCGAGGTAAGCCCTTTTGCCGTCGTCATGAGATCCGGCACGACGTCATCCTCTTCACAGGCGAACAGCGGACCGACACGGCCAAAGCCGGTGATGACCTCATCGGCAACGAACAGAATGTCGTGCTCCTTGCAAACAGCGTGCATCGCTTTCATCCAGGACGGCGGCGGAACGAGGACGCCTCCGGACCCCTGTATCGGCTCGACATAGAAGGCCGCGACGCGTTCGGCGCCGAGCTCGGCGATCTTGGCGCGCAGAGCCGCGACCGACGCCGCAATGATCGCCTGGGGATGCGAACCGACGGGGTTCCGATAGGCGTAGTGCGAGGGAATTTTGTGCTGCCAGCTGTATGGCACTCCAAATCCCGCATGAAAAGCCGGCAGCGCGGTCAGGCCAGATCCTGCCGTCGACGATCCATGGTAACCAGATTCGACGGAAATGAACTGGTCCTTCTGCGGCCTACCCTTGGCATGATAATAGTAGCGGATGAACCGGATCGTGCTGTCGACGGCGTCGGAGCCGCCCAAGGTGAAATAGACATGGTTCAGATCGCCAGGCGCCAATTCAGCCAGTCTGGCGGCCAGCCGGATGGCCGGGTCGGAGCCCAATCCGAAATAACCCGTCGCATAGGGAAGTTCGCGCAACTGCCTGGTGGCCGCTTCGACGATGCTGTCCTGCCCATAGCCGGCATTGACACACCACAGGCCGGCGAAGCCGTCCAGCAATTGACGACCCGAGACATCGGTCAGCGTCGCGCCTTTCCCTGACTTCAGCACGCGGACGCCAGTCGCCTCGTGGCTGCGATAGGATGAGACCGGATGAATCAGATGCGCGCGATCGAGTTCAACCAGCGAGTTGCTCAACATGTTGTCCTCCAGATCAACCGCACGCTTGTGCGGCACTCCCAATGTCTTCGGAGCTCAACGTAAGACGCCCGGAACAGCAGTTGCTCCCAGGCATGACATGGACGGAAGGCGTTTTGACTTTGATTGACGATCGACGCGGCATCTTGTGCCGGCATCGGCCTGTGCCTGGCATTGGCGCTCAACTCGGAGGCGCCTTTTCACACAACGCTCTGCCACGGCGCCGATCCGATACGACACAATCTGCTCTCCGTCGCCGCGACAGCGGTGCTTTATACGGTCCTCTGCTCGCTATGATCCCTGTCGTACCGGACCGCGGTGCGTGAGGACCGAAAAGGATCGAGCGATGGCAACGTTTAGACCGAAATACATCACCTTCGACTGTTACGGCACGCTGACCAATTTCGACATGGCCGGCGCGGCAAGGAGGGTCTACGGCTCTCAACTTTCTGCCACGACGATGGCAAGCTTCATCAAGGATTTCGCTGCCTATCGCCTGGACGAAGTTCTTGGCGCGTGGAAGCCGTACTTCGAGGTCGTGCACAATTCAGTAGAGCGCGCTTGCAAGCGCAACGGTATCGTATTTCGGCCGGAGGATGCCCAGCGCATCAATGAAGAGATCCACACGTGGGGTCCACATCCGGACGTCCCGGCGGGTCTGGCCAAGGTTGCCAGGGAGATTCCGCTGGTCATCTTGTCGAACTCCATGAAGAACCTCATCATGTCCAACGTGGACAAGCTCGGCGCTCCCTTCCACACGGTCATCACGGCCGAGGAGACTGGCGCCTACAAGCCGCACATGAAAGGCTTCGAATACATGTTCGACAAGCTGGGCTGCGGCCCGGAAGATATCACTCACGTCTCCTCCTCGTTCCGCTACGATCTGATGACCGCCTACGATCTGGGCATCAAGAGCAAGGTCTGGGTGAACCGCGGTCACGAGCCCGCGAACCCCTTCTATGAATACACCGAGGTGGCTGACATCGGAGGGCTTGCCGCAGCAGTCGGCCTGGAGCCCCTGCGCAAGAGCGCGTGAGCGCAGTTCCCTCAGGTTCTCTCGTTGCGCTTCAGTTCTTCAAAAGCTTCAATCGAGATCGGTGCGCCGTGAAGCAAAAAAGGGGGCGGTTCGACCGCCCCCCTTTTTTTGCTTCAGATATTGGGCCGCTCAGTCCAGGCCGCCGACGTGGAGCGCCTTGGTCTCGAGATATTCTTCTATCCCGAGTTGAGATCCCTCGCGTCCTAGGCCCGACTGTTTGACACCGCCGAAAGGCGCCACCTCAGTCGAGATCAGGCCGGTGTTCAAGCCGACCATGCCGAACTCGAGCGCCTCGGCAACACGCCAGGAGCGCTTGAGGTTTTCCGTGTAGAAATAGGCGGCAAGGCCAAAAGGCGTGCCGTTGGCGATCGCAATCGCCTCGTCCTCGGTCTCAAAGCGGAAAAGCGGTGCGACCGGCCCGAAGGTCTCTTCCGAAGCCAGGAGCATCTCAGTTGTTGCGCCGCCGAGCACGAGAGGGCGGGCATATTGCCGACCTTCCGGCACCGCCTCACTCTCCGAGATGATCTTTGCGCCCTTATCCAGGGCGTCCGTGACGTGTCGCTTGATCTTCTCGATCGCCGCGCTGTTGATCATCGGCCCGATTGCGACCCCCTCTTCCGTCCCGGCACCGACCTTCATTTTTTCAACCTGGCTGGCGAGCTTCTGGGCGAAGGCGTCGTAGATGCCAGCTTGCACCAGGATGCGATTGCAGCAGACGCACGTTTGCCCGCCATTGCGGAATTTTGACGCAATCGCCCCCTCGACCGCCCGGTCGACGTCGGCATCGTCAAAGACGATGAACGGCGCGTTGCCGCCGAGCTCGAGGCTGAGCCGCTTGATGTTGTCGGCGGCGCCCCTCATCAGCAAAGCGCCGACGCGTGTCGATCCGGTGAACGAGATCTTGCGGACGGTTTCATTGGCCATCAGCTCCGCGCCGATGTCCGCCGGCATGCCCGTCACGATGTTGATCACGCCCGCCGGGATTCCGGCCCGCTCAGCCAGGACAGCGATGGCGAGAGCTGAAAAAGGCGTAAACTCAGACGGCTTGATGACCACTGTGCAGCCCGCAGCAAGCGCTGGTGCCACTTTGCGGGTTATCATCGCGTTGGGGAAATTCCAGGGCGTGATGATCCCGCAGACGCCGACCGGTTCTTTCAGCACCAGAATGCGACGATCGACGCTGGGCGCCGGGATTGTCGATCCGTTGATGCGGCGGGCCTCTTCGGCAAACCATTTGACGAAGGATGCCCCATAACGGATCTCTCCGAGAGATTCAGCAAGCGGCTTGCCCTGTTCCAGCGTGAGTAGAAGAGCCAAATCCTGCTCATGGTGCCGCATGAGCTCATACCAGCGCTCCAGCAGCGCAGCACGCTCTGCATGAGCCCGGGTCTTCCAGTGCTTGAACGCGGCGGCCGCCGCGTCAATTGCTGCCCTGGTCTCGTCTCGGCCCATATCCGGGATGGTGCCAAGCACTTTCTGGCTGGCAGGATCAATGACATCAACGGTGGCTCTCGTGCTCGCGTCCCGCCAGTTGCTGCCGATCAGCGCATGCTGGCGAAACAGATCCTTGTCCTTCAATGCAATCATGGGCTTGTTCCTTGGTTTCGGGCCCGACCTCACCATCACTGCCTGGATTTGCGCGTGGCGAGACGAAGCCATCTCATGCGAGCAGTACAGAACCGCACGCCGCATTTTTCCTTGAGAATGAAGTGTCTGGCCGCGTTGAATCTGGTCAGGCGCGGTCTCGGAGATCGAATATTCTGAGGGCCGCTAGTGCAGCCCTCAGCATCCTCTCAATCATAATGACAGACGTAGATCTTTCGCACGGTCTCGATCGTGCGCCAGACGCCAACGAAGCCGGGTTTCATCACAAAGCTGTCGCCGGCGCGGTACCTCCTGGTCTCACCACCCTTTTCCTCGATCTCGATGAGACCCGAGAGAATGTGACAGAACTCGAACGTGGAGCCCTTGATGGAATGAGTCTCGCCGGGTGTCGCTTCCCAGACACCGGTCAGCACCTTCTCGCCTTTCGAGGCGTCCTGTGCCCAGGTCTTGAACGATGGATTCCCGGAGATGAGCCGTTCCGGAGCAGGCAAGGCGTTCTTCGGTGCGAAGTCCGGATTGGTGTCAATGGTGACCAGAAGGGACATGGCTTCTTTCCTGTTAGTAACCGAGTGTTCGATCGACAAGACCGATCGGGTTTCGTCCAGCGCGGTGGCGCCGGATGTTCTCTATGACCGATTGTGCCGCCGTATGCGGTTGGGTCACGGATGCGATATGCGGCGTGATGATCACCTTCGGATGGGACCAGAGTAGATGGCCGTCCGGCAGCGGCTCGGGATCGGTGACGTCAAGCATGGCGGCTGCAAGGTGCCCGCTGTCGAGCGCCTCGATGAGTGCGCCCTGGTCGAGCTGCGGGCCGCGGCCGACATGGAGCAGCCTCGCTCCCGCTGGCAAAAGCGAGAAGAGCCTTGCGTTCAGGATGCCGCTTGTTTGCTCCGTCAGGGGAAGAAGACAGACGAGGATATTCGTTCCTCGCAGGAAGTCACCAAGCTGGTCGTCCCCATGAAAGCAGGCGACTCCCTCGACAGTTTTTTCGCTGCGGCTCCACGCGGCGATGGGAAACTGGAACGGCTTCAGGCGGTCGATTGCAGCTTGCGCCAGCATGCCAAGCCCCAGGAAGCCAATACGGCGGTCGGTCGCCTGGGACGTTGGAAGCGCTTGCCAAACGCCCCTTCTCTGCTGCCCTTGGTAGGCCAGCATCTCGCGATGAAGCGTCAGCACACCAAGGACGACGTATTCCTGCATCATGCGTATGATGCCATCCTCGACCATGCGCACGAGCTTCACGTGGCCAGGTATGGTCTCCGGATTGAACTGATCGACGCCGGCGCCGATGGAAAAGAGCAGCTCCAGATTACAGAAGCGCCAGACATCGTCTGGCACGTTCCAGGTCAGCAGGTACCGTATCTTTTCCGGATCGATAGCTTCGCTGCAATGGTAAAATTCCAGGTCAGGGAGCTCACACGCAAAAGCCTCCCGGAAGACTGCGCCCCTGGCAGCATCAGAATTGAAAAGAAATGCCATCGATGCACGTCTCCGCCTCGCTCGGTATGTCGACGACGTCGGGAAAAGCGACTAGCCTTGCAAGACTTTCGCGAGGATTCACGGCGATCCGGTCTGCCTCCACGATTTTTGCCGAACACCGAGAGGATAGCTGCGAGCCGGAGCTTTCCCTGCCGAATTACGTTGCAAGACAGGCCGAAGATTTCGAAAAGAGGGCCCAAACAGGGGAAACCTGCTGGCTTTCCGTGCGATAGTGGGCGAAATAAGCCCGCTACCCTGGCGGAAAAGAAAAGGCCCGATGTGCGAAAGATTGGCATCCCGCGAAGGAACGGACGAGTCGAGATGGGACGAACGGTACGTGTGAAGTCCTTTGAGCTGGCCGCGAAGGACATCAACGACGTTGATGTGACGCTGCTCCACGCACTCTCGACCGGGGTTGGCTGGCCGCATCGACCCAAGGATTGGGATTTTTTGCGCCGCGCAGGTCACGGCATCGTAGCCGTTGATGGCATAGGACGCGTCTTCGGCAGCGCGATGTGGTTCCCATATGGCCGCGAATTCGCGACCATTGGCCTGGTGATCACATCGCCCCGAACCCAGGCGCAGGGTACCGGCCGTTGGCTCATGGAGCAGGTGTTCGAGCGGTGTGGCGACCGGACTCTAAGCCTCAATTCGACCGATGCCGCGTATCATCTGTATCTTTCCCTGGGCTTCACGAAGGAAGCCACCGTCTATCAGTGGCAGGGAGAGGCCGTGTCACCACCTCCGCCAGTGCCGGCGCTCGACGGCGAATTGAGCCCGCTCACCGGGAATATCCAAGAGATCACAGCACTGGATGAACGCGCGTTCGGGACCAGTCGTCAGAGGCTGCTTGCATTGCTTTCTGAAGGTGCGTCAATCTGCGTCCTGCGTCGTGGCGGTGAGACCGTCGGTTATTCCATGAAGCGCGAATTCGGGCGCGGTCATGTGATCGGCCCTATCGTCGCCAGCAATGATTGTGACGCGATCCATCTTACGGCCGTGCATCTCAAGGATCTCGCCGGAAAGTTCGCCCGCGTTGATACGCGGGAGCAGACGGGTCTGTTTGCGGATTTTCTTCAGCAGAGCCGCCTCGGAATGAACGATACAGTCACTACCATGTCCAAGGGACGGCGATTCCTGAACCGAAAGGGAAACGAGCCGTGGGTTTACGGGCTGGCCGGTCACGCGTTGAGCTGAGGCTGTGAAGCGAACTGCTAACAGTCCAGCTCGTGCTTCACGGGAGGGACAGAGCGAGAGGGAGAACACGTCCCGCCCAAAATAGCGGATCTATCCAGATGCTCCTCGAAGCGTGGCGCTCGCCTTCCCGGACGACTGGTCGAGGCAGGCCGCGGCCCCGCTCCTAGTTATGCGCCAAAGCGGTGCTGCTAGGTCGATCCTTCCTCTACGGATTTGCCGCAAGGGGCTGTGGCATCCAAGGCCCTGGCTATCCTTTTCGAAGAGATCGACAGAACGCTGGCGCTCATCGGCTGTCCCGCAGCTTCTCGATCGAACGAGTTATTCATCGCACCGTCTGCGCTCTTGCCGATTACGCAGAGCCGCTCGAGCACGTCCGTTTTCCTCGCCAGAGTGTCCTAATCTACGACGCTCATGTAATCCGCCTGTACTGCGCGACCCTCGCGCTGTATCTCATGCTGCGAATGTGCAGTGAGGGACAGAGCCAAACGGGTGTGTGACTTAGTCTCGCCCACAGAGAGGGTCGATCAAGCCAAGCTTCCAACCGAAACGTCCGTTCTGCGCGAGGTCTGGCCAAGTCTTTGAAAAGCTTGGTGGGCGCACCAGGGCTCGAACCTGGGACCCGCTGATTAAGAGACACGCTCCTGGCCTTGATTTCTCAAGAGAATTTTTCCAACTGAGCCAATATCCGATCATTGGAGATCAATGGCTTACAGCGAAACATCCAACTGCAAAGGCGCATGGACGCCAGAGCGCCTCCTTGCCAAAGATGGACTGGCGGCGCTTCTGAATGGACGAAGCGACCCGGCACAAGGCTGGTCATAATGGCATTGGACTGGACTTGCTGCGGCTGAGCCAGCGCTGGGTCGGGAACGGCTGCAATTGCCAGCGTCGAGCTGCCGCGCCCCACACGCCGTTGGGCATGAACAGCATGATCAGGATGGCGAGCGTGCCGAGCACGACGAGATAGAGACTGCCATACTGGGCGAGATAGGTGACGAGTCCCCATAGCAGGAGCACGCCGACGATCGGACCTTCGATGGTGCGCACCCCGCCGATCACGACGATGAAGATGACATAGGCGGTCCAGTCGGTGACGCTGAAGGCCGCATCAGGCGAAATACGAGCCTTCTGCAAATAAACCATGGCCCCGACCATGCCGGTGGCGAACGCGACTGCGATCCAAAGCACGTGGCGAGTCCGCGCGGTGCGGACGCCGACGCTGCGCGCCGCCGCTGCGTTGTCACGGCTTGCGGCCAGCGCAAGGCCGTGGTGCGAGCGCATGAAGGCGTAGATGCCGAGCGTGACCAGCACGGCGAGCAGCAGTGCCAGCCAGTAAACCAGCACGTCACGCGCGGCCGCCGGGCGCAGGCCAAGCAGCGCCTGCACCGTCTTCAGCCCGATCATCTGCGACAGTTCGCTCGGCGAGATCGACATCCCGGTGCCGCCGCCGAGCGACTTGAACTGGGCGCAGATCAGTCGCAACGCTTCGGCGGCGACCCAGCTGCCGATCGCGAAATATGGCCCCTCCAACCGGAACAGCAGCGGCCCGAGCACCGCCGCGACCAGCGCCGCGAACAGTCCGGCCAGCGGGATCGCCGCAACCGGATCGAGCCCGGCCATCACGATGCCGGCAAACAGCGCATAGGCGCCGAGCCCGACAAACGCCTGCTGCCCGACCGATACCAGCCCGCCCCACCCGGCCAGCACGTTCCAGAGCTGTGCCAAGGTCAGCATGGTGAAGACGAAGATCAGATCCTGGATCAGGTTGCGCGAGGCGATCGCGGGCAGCGCGGCCAGCGCGACGATCAGCGCGATGCCGGCCACGGCCGCGACGCGCGACAGCCGTGTACCGACCCGAACCTGCCACACCGGCGCGTCCGCCGCGCGCTGCTCGCGGCTTGCCGGGATATGGATGCTTTCGACGCTCATGTCCGCCTCGCCGGGAACAGCCCGCGCGGCCGCACCATCAGCACGGCGAGGAAAGCGAGATGGCCGGCCAGGATCTGCCATTCCGGATTGATCCGCCCTCCGATCGCCTGCGCCAGCCCGAGCAAGATGCCGCCCGCCAGCGTCCCCCACAGGCTGCCGAGCCCGCCGATGATCACCGCCTCGAATGCGTAGAGCAGCCGCGCCGGTCCGATCGACGGATCGAAGCTGGCGCGGATACCGATCACGACAGCTGCGATCACCGACACTGCGAGCGACAGTCCGACCGCGATGGCGTAGACATTGCGCTCGTTGACGCCCATCAACTGCGCGATCGCCGGATTATCCGCAGTGGCGCGGAAGGCGCGGCCGAGCGAGGTGCGATAGAAGATGAGCTGGAGCAGCGCGACGGCGGCAACTGCCGTCACCAACGCGGCCAGCGGCGCCAGCCCGACGCTCAACCCGGGGGCGACCGCCACCGATGAGGATTCGAAGGCGCCTGCCTGCAGCCGGCGGCTGTCGGCGCCGTAGCCGAGCAGCAGTCCGTTCTGGATCACGATCGACAGGCCGAAGGTGACGAGCAGCGGCGGCAGGATGTCGTCGCCGAGCACCCGCTCCAGCACCAGCCGCTGCAGCACGAAGCCGAGCACGAACATCGTGACGACGACCAGCAGGGATGCGGCCGCAAGCGGCAGACCGAGCGCGGTGGTAGCGCTGAGGACCAGATAGGCGGCGAGCAGGATCAGATCGCCATGTGCCAGATTGACCAGGCGCATGATGCCGAAGATCAGCGACAGGCCGAGCGCGAACAGCGCATAGACGCCGCCGAGCAGCACGCCTTCGATGATGGTGTCGAACCCGCTCATCGCTCCCTCATGCTCCGAAATAGGCCGCGCGGATCGTATCCTGATCGACATCCCCTGGCCGTCCGCTCAGCGTCACCCGTCCCTCCTGCAAACAGTAGAAGCGATCCGAAGCCCGCAATGCGCGGGCGATGTCCTGCTCGACCAGCACGACGGCGGTACCGCCGGAGCGGATCTGCGGCAGCATGCGGTAGATGTCCTCCACCACGATCGGCGCGAGGCCGAGGCTGATCTCGTCGCACAGCAGGACCTGTGGGTTGGACATCAGCGCGCGGCCGATCGCCACCATCTGCTGCTGCCCGCCCGATAGCGCGGTGACGGCGCCGCGACGCCGCTCCTTCAGCACCGGAAACATGCGATAGACCGCGGCGAGATCCCACGGTGCGCTGCGTTCGCCGCCATAGGCGCCGATCAAGAGGTTCTCCTCGACGCTGAGCGAGGGAAACAGCTGACGGCCCTCCGGCACCAGCGCGAGGCCGAGCCGGACGATGCTGGCGGCGGACGCATCGCCGATCGCCCGTCCCTCGAGGCGGATCGCATCCGGACGGTTCTTCACCAGCCCTGCCAGCGATTTCAGCATGGTCGACTTGCCGGCACCGTTGGCGCCGATCACTGCGACCGCCTCGCCCTCGTTCAGCTCGAAGTCGATGCCGAACAGCGCCTGGAAGTCGCCGTAGAATGCATCGAGCGCCGTGACATTGAGCAGCGCGGTCATGCCGGCACGCCCATATAGATGGTCTCAACCTCGCGCGATCGCATCACCTCGACTGGTGCGCCCTGGGCGACGACCTTGCCGAAGTTCAAGACGACCAGCCGCTGCACCACCGCGAGCAACGCATGCACGACGTGCTCGATCCAGATGATGCCGACGCCTTCGGCATGGATGGTGCGGATGGTCTCGACCAGTTCGCGGCATTCCGCGTCGGTGAGGCCGCCCGCGATCTCGTCGAGCAACAGCGTGCGCGGCCGGGTGGCGAGCGCCCGCGCCAGTTCGAGCCGCTTGCGATCGAGCAGCGGCAGGCTGCCCGCGAGCCGATTGGCCTTGGCTTCGAGGCCGGTCAGATCGAGCATGCGGCCGCAATGCTGGATCGCATCCGCCTCCGACAGGCCGCCGCCGAACAGCGCGGCCACCGCAAGGTTCTCGAACACCGAGAGATGGTCGAACGGTTGCGGGATCTGGAACGAGCGCCCGATGCCGGCGCGACAGCGTGCCTCGGGCGAGAGACTCGTGATGTCGCCGCCATCGAGCACAATGCGGCCGGCATCGGGCCGCAGCAGCCCGGTGATCAAGTTAAACAGCGTCGATTTGCCGGCGCCGTTCGGCCCGATCACGCCCAGCGCCTCACCGGAGGACAGCGTCAAGTCGATCGCGTCGGCAACGACGATGGCGCCGAACCGTTTCGAGATGGCATGAAGTTCGAGCATGGTCGCCCATATCTAGTTTCGGCGGAGAGGAGATGCGCAGCAACGCCACGCATCTTCCGCCTTCGATGAGCAGCTGGGTTGCGCTAACTCAGCGCCTGCATGTCGCCGCCGAGCGGAATCTGCGGCGCCAGCTTGTTGTCCGTGATCACCATGTTGTACTTGTCGCCGCTGAGCCGCCACTGGCCGCCGACCAGCGGCGTCTTTGCGATGTTCTTCGCTGCAAACGGCGGCACCGCGCTGGAGCCGAAGGCGACCTGGCCCACGATCGTGTCGAGCCTGGTGGCGCCGATCGCCTTCGCGAGCGCCGCGCCATCCGCTGGGTCGCCGGAGCGCTTGATGGCGTCGATCGCGACCTCGAACAGCGAATGCACGAAGCCGATCGGCTGGGTCCATTGCTTGCCGGAGGCCTGCTCATATCCCTTGGCAAGATCAGCGGCGCTGACGCCGCTGAGGCTCGATTTGTAGGGATGTGTCGGCGTCCACCACACCTCGGTCGAGATGTTGTTGCCGCCCTTGCCGAGCGCCTGCACCGACGCCGGGAACAGCAGCGCCTTGGCGACCGATACGACTTTCGGCTTCAGCCCCTTCTGCCGCGCCTGGTTCCAGAACGTGGTGAAGTCGGGCGGGATGATCACGCCCGTGACGATCTCGGCATCGGCACCACGAAACGCCGCGATCTGCGAGCTGAAGTCGTCGGTGAGGTTCTGGAAGCGGCCGGGATCGGTGAGCTTGAAACCCTGCTTGGCCAACACGGGCGGGAAGCCGATGGTGGTGTCGCCCCAGGCGTTGCCGTCGGCATCGTTGGGGAACAGCGCGCCGACCGACTTGTTGGTCGCGACCTGGCTCCACATGCTGGTGAAGACGCCGATCACGTCCTCCAGCCCCCAGAAATAGTGGAAGGTATATTCGAACGGCTTCCAGCTCTTGGGATCGCCCGGATTGGCCTGCCGGCCGATGAAGTTGGTCTGCCACGGCGCCACGCTCGAGATGCACGGCACCTGCTCGAGCTCGCACTGCGTCGCCACCGGATTGTTGGTTTCGGGCGTGGCGCCGACCACGATCAGCCCGACATTGTCACGGGTGATCAGCTCCTTGGCGACCTCGGCGGCGCGGTTCGGATTCGACTGACTGTCTTTTGTCACCACCTCGACCGAGTAGGTCTGCGATCCGACCTTGACGCCATCCTTGATGAACTTCCTGAACTCGCCGAGCACGAAATCGTCAGCTTCGGCAAAGGCCGCCAGCGGACCGCTCTTCGGCGAGACATAGCCGATCTTGATCGGCTTGCTCGCCGCCCGCACCGCCGGGGCGAACAAACTCGTCGTGCCGGCGGCTGTGAGCCCACCGGCGATGCCCTGCAGCACACGGCGGCGATCGAAAGACTTTATGTTCAATAGGTCCTTGGTCATTTTCCCCTCCCTTGAGGCAAGCCGGTCTTCAAGCCGGCTGCCGTTCATTCCGTTCCGGAAATTTATCCGCGCAGCGTCGCATCACGCGGCGGCGACGGACTTCGCCTGCTCCTTCGCACCACGGCCGAGGATCTGGCCGAACACGTCGAGCAGCACGTCGGGGGCATTCACGGCCGCCTCTCTGGCGCGCCATGCGACATACATGTCGGGACGCACCAGCACGCAGCCGTCCTCGTCGACTTCGCTCTGGCGGTACCAGTCGGCATAGATGTCGAGCGCATCGCAGCCTTGCGGGCCGATGGTGACGACATCGACCGGCAGGCCGTAGGCCTTCTCGACTGCGGCAGAAGCCGCCTTCCAGCCATCGCCCCCGATCCCGGTGAGCAGCGTGAAACGGCCCTTGCCGACCAGATCGAGCGTCGATTTGCGCTGGCCCTGATGCTCGACCCAGACATGCGGCAAGTGCGCGCCGGGCCAAGTGGTGGCCTGATGATAAAGTTCGTGATCGCGGCTGAAGGTCGGCATCGGCGTGCCGTCGGAGACCACGGCGGTCGAGCTATAGCGCTGGTTCAGCTCGACGCCGTGGCAGTTGAACTCGTAACTCTTGTTGGCGATGGCCTCATAGAGCTTCTTGCGGCGCGCCTTGCCCTCGGCGGTCGGCGCCTTGCGCGCGGCGATCGCCTTGCGCGCCTCAATCGGATCGGTCGAAGCGACAAGTCCCACCGCCTCGAAGATCGGCGGGAAGTCCCCGATGCTCTTGTTGGCGCGGGTCACGATCTGCTTGCCGACCGGCTGGCGCTCGGCCGAATAGGTCTCGAGCAGCGACGGCGCCGCATGGCCCTCGAGCACCAGCTTCAGCTTCCAGCACAAATTATAGGAGTCCTGGATCGAGGTGTTGGAGCCGAGGCCGTTGGTCGGCGGATGGCGGTGCACGGCATCGCCGACGCAGAACACGCGGCCGGAGGCGTAGTGGCCGGCATACATCTCGTTCACGGTCCAGGTCGAGGTCGAGCGAACCCTGACCTCCAGCGTCTCGTCGCCGACGAGATTGCGCACGATCGAGATCGCCTCATCATTGCTGAGCCTGCGCTCGCCCTGCTCGATGTCGTAGCCCCAGATGATCAGCCATTCATTCCAGGGCCGCACCATGCGGATCAGGCCGGCGCCGATGCCGCCGATCTGCGCGCCCGGCTGCAGCACCCAATAGAGTACACTCGGCCTGTGCGCGACGTATTTGCTCAAGTCCGCCTGCACGATGATGTTCATGCTGCCGGCGCGGCCCATCTGCCCCTCCATCGGCAGCCCGATCACCTCGGCAACCCGGCTGCGGCCACCATCGGCGCCGATCAGATACTTCGCGCGGATCTGGTAGGTCTCGCCGGATAGCCGGTCCTTCACCGTTGCCGTAACGCCGTCGGCATCCTGCACCAGGTCGATGAACTCGGTGTTGAAGCACAGCGAAGTGCCGCGCTGGCCGGCGGCCTCGATCAGGATCGGCTCGAGCAAATTCTGCGGCAGGTCGCAGATCCGGGTCGGGCTGGCGAGATCGTAATCCGCCTTGCGCGAGGGATGATTGCCCCAGGAATAGAGCCGGCCGAACTCCTCGCCGGCGAGGCTTTCGCAGAACACGTTGTTGGCCATCAGATGCTGCGGCACCGCCTGCGCCACCGCCTTCTCCTCGAGGCCGAGATCGCGCAGCACCTCCATCGCACGCTGGTTGGTGATGTGGGCGCGCGGCGTGTCGGCCAGCCAGCCGTATTTCGTCACCAAGATGTGCTTGACGCCGTACATGCCGAGCAGCGCCGCCGCCGTCGCGCCGGCGGGGCCGCTGCCGACGACAAGCACGTCGGTCTCGATCGGTTTACTGGTCATCATCCTCTCCTTCGTCGTGTTGTTGGTTGCGATCGTCATTCCGCCGCCATCATCGGCCGGGGCACCAGCCCTGCGCCGGGCTTCATCTGGAAGTCGTAAGTCATCAGGTGCCACGGGCCGGAAACCCGCTCGCTGTTCGGCAGCGCTGCTTCGTTGCGCGGCTCGACGCGCGCGATGAGCTCGTCCTTGACGCCGAACACCACGTCGCTGCGCAGATATTGGTCGCCATCGAGGAAGACGTGGGTGATCAGCGGCTCGTAGCCTTCGGCCTTGACCAGGAAGTGCACATGCGCGGGGCGCATCGGATGACGCTGCGTGGCGGTGATGAGATCGCCGACCGGGCCGTCGGTCGGGATCGGATAGCTGCACGGCAAGATCGTGCGGAACGAGAAGCGGCCGTCGGCATCGGTGACGAAGCGCGCACGCAGCGACGGACCGTGGGTCGCGTAATCGGCCTTCTGCGAATCGTAGAAGCCGTCGTCGTCGGCATGCCAGACGTCGATCTCGGCACCGGCGAGCGGCTTGCCGGCGAGGTCGGTGACGCGGCTCTGCACGAACATCACCTCACCGTCGATGCCCTCTGAGATATTGCCACCGTGCGGTGTAACGCGGTGCTCGCCGACATAGAACGGGCCGAGCACCGTGGTCTCGGTCGCGCCCTCGCGCTCGCGGTGATTGACGGCGTCGACCAGCATCGAGACGCCGAGCACGTCGGAGAGCAGGATGAACTCCTGGCGCAGCGGCGTGCAGGTCTGGCCGGTGCGCGTCAGGAACTCGATCGCCTGATTCCACTCCTCGAAGGTGAGTTCGGTCCGGCGCACCAGATCGTGCAGCGATTTCACCGTCTCCTCGATGAGGAACTTCAGCCGCTCGTTCGGCGTGTTGGCGAAGCTGCGAACCACCTCGTCAGTGAGGTTATGCTCGTTGAAATTGGCCATGCTGTTGTCCTTGATGCCTGAGGTTCAGTCCTGCGCGGGTGCATCGCCGCGCCAGGCTGCCGCGATCATTTGCTCGATCGGGGCGCGATCAATCGGTCTGGGGTTGGCATACGGGTTGCGAACTGCCGTCTCCGCGGCGCGTGCGATGCCGCCCTCGGGCATTCCGATGTCGGCAAGCGCGCGCGGCAGCGCGAGCTGCCGGGCAAGGTCAAACAGGCCCTGCGGAGCATTGGCGCTGTGCAGCGCCCGCGCGACGCGAGTCATGGCCTCAGGGGCGGCGGCGGCGTTGTAGGCGGCGGCGTGCGGCAGCACGATCGCGTGAGTTTCGGCATGCGGCAGGTTGAACATGCCGCCCAGCACATGGCAGAGCTTGTGGTGCAGCGACATGCCGACCGCGCCGAGGCAGACGCCACACAGCCAGGCGCCATAGAGCGCATCGCGACGGGCGCCGGGATCGGCGGGCGCCACCATGATGCGCGGCAGCGCGCGGGCGAGCGCGGTGATGCCATCCTCCGCCATCAGCGACGTCAGAGGATTGGCGTCGGGCGCATAAAGCGCCTCGACGGCGTGGGCGATCGCGTTCAGGCCGCTGGCGGCGGAGATGTGCGGCGGCAGGCTGACGGTGAGATCGACGTCGTAGATGACGGTATCAGGCACCAGATCCTGGGATTGCTGCGTGGTCTTGATGCCGTTGCTGGTCTCGCCAAGAATCGGCGTCATCTCGGAGCCAGCATAGGTGGTCGGCAACGCGATATGCGGCAACCCCGTGCGCAGCGAGAGCGCCTTGCCGAGCCCGACCGTCGAGCCGCCGCCGATCGCGACCAGCCCGTCGATGTCGCGGGACTCCACAATCCGAAGCGCTTCGTTGGTGACTTCGACCGGCGTATGCATGCGTGCGCCGGTAAACAGTCCGGCGAGCCTGTCACCGAGGCCTGCGCCGAGCCGTCGCCCCAGATCATGCTGCTCGCTTGTGGTCAGCACAAATGCCCGCTTGATGCCGAGGCGCGCTGCCTCCTCGCCGAGTCGCGCCGAGGTGCCGGTACCGAACAGGACGCGATATTGCTGCGAGCAATAGGCAAACGCGCCCTTCCCGGCATCGCCGTCCGTCGCAACGGACGCGCCTCCGGCATCGGCCAGCGCGATGCTCATGGCAATCCTCCCAAGCCGGCGAACCGGCGTTCTCATGTCGTTGGGAGGAAGCTAGGGGCGGGCTGGCGCGGCGGGCCTGCACGAAACCGAAGAAATTCTGCACAAAACCGGAAAAATATTGCAGGGCCGGATCGGGCCTTCGACCGCCGCGGCCGCGATCAGCGGAGCCTAAAGCGCGATGAGACTAGGATGAATCGTCATCGCGCTTTACGTTGTTGTTTGAGCATGATCTTCTCGGAAAACCGCTTCGCACTTTTCCGGATCATGCTTTAGTGGCTGTGTCGGTATCGTCCGGGTGTTATGCCAGTAAAGCGGCGGAACATCCGCGTGAAATGCTCTTGATGGGAGAAGCCGCAAGCCAGCGCGATCTCGGCCAGACTTAAGGTCTCGTCGGCAAGCAGCGCCCTGGCGCGCTCTATGCGCAAATTGAGCACGTATTGATAAGGCGAGACGCCGCTGGTCGCCTTGAAAAGCCGCACGAAGTACTCGGTGCTGCGGCCGCACAGCTCCGCCAGCTGGTCGAGGCGGATATCGCTATCGATATTGGCATCAACGAATTCGCGAATGCGTGCCATCTGCCTAGCACTAAGCAGGCTCGGATGCTTGCCGGCTTCCGTGCTCGGCTTATGGAAATTGATCGCCACGAAACGGTTGGCGATCGCCTGCGCGATCGGATCGACGAAGAGCGACGAGGCCGGCAGACCACCGGTGATGGTATCACCGATCGCCGAGGCAAGATGCTCCAGCACAGCGTCCTGATCGCCGAGCATCGGCGCAAGGCCGCCGATCACGCCGGGTGACCCGTCAGGGCCGGCGAAAAGGTCGGAGCGCAGATAGATATGGGTGGATTCCAGCGGTGCGCGCAGGAGCACGTTGCATGCATGGCCCGCCGGCAGGAAGAAAACGCCACCGCGCGGGATGTGCCGGGCAACCGACTTGCCGTCCATCACATACGTGATGTCGACCGGGCCGCCGCGATGCAGCACCATCAGATTGTCGGATAGTGCGTGAAAGTGCCCCTCAAACGGCCGTTCGCGCTGAACCGAGGCAAATGCGGACGACCAGCCGAGCCCTTCGCTCGAGCCGCGGAATTCGGCCTGGAAGCGGTTCAGGATCCCGTGCGTCTCCTGCACCCCAAAATTCGACGTCGCCTGCATCCGACAGACCAAGGGCTCGAGGCTTCGGTGCCGCGGAGTAAAACCCAATGGCCCTCGATTTTCAATACAATCGCTCCCGTCGTTTGCTGCAGCGCAATGGCGACACCCGCGGACCAACCTGCCTCGACATCATTGCATGCGGTTCGATATCGACGCTACTTGGTCGAGAGCACCTCGCCGAACCGCTCCCACTGCTTGCCGGTGAAGCGCATGAACTGCAGCTGCTCGACCGGCAGATGGTCCCTCTCGCCGGTGTTGACCTTGATGCCGGGCAGCAGCATCGGCAACTCCAGATCTTTGATCGACAGCGCCTGCCGCAGGATGTTCTCGCGACTGAGGTCGTTGCCCGCCGCCTTGAGCACGTGCTCCAGCGCCATGCCGTTGTTGTAACTGTTGACGTAGTTGGCATCGCGGATGTCGCCGTCAGGCACGTATTTGGCCATGAAGTCGCGCCACCCCTTCACGCCGGGGTCGTCCGCCCATGCCGGATCGAGCGGATCCTTGACATAGGCGCTCGAGATGATGCCCGTACCGGCGTCGAGCCCGGCCGGCTCCATCACCGAGGACATCCATACCGACACATTGGTCAGGAACATCATCGGACGCCAATTGATCTCGTAAGTCTTGCGGATCGCCTGCGCAGCGAATTTCGGGGCCGCGGCGATCACGAGCGCATCCGCACCGGTCGATTTGAGCTTCACGATCTGGGAATCGATCGTCGGCTCAGTCGTCTCGTAGGCCGCCGCCGTGACTGCCGTCTCGTAGCGACTGCCGAGCACATCCTTGAGCCCGGCGAGGTAGTCGCGTCCGAAATCGTCGTTCTGCGCCAGCACCGCGAAGGTCGCGTCGGGCTTCTTCTGCAGGGCATAGCGCGCATACAGGCGGGCCTCGTTCCGGAACGGGGCCATCACGCCCATCAGCGTGAGGGGAAACTGCGCGGGGTCGCCGAACTTCGAGGCCCCCGAGGCGACGAACAGCTGGGGCACCTTTTTGCCCTGCAGATATTTGGCGATCGCCGTGTTATGCGCGGTCCCCATCGTCGAGAAGATGAACGACACGTCGTCGCTCTCGACCAGCCGGCGCGTCTGTTCCACGGTCTTGGGGGGCACGTAGCTGTCGTCGAGCGAGAGCAGGTTGACCTTGCGGCCGTTGATGCCGCCGCGGTCGTTGACCATCTTGAAATATGCGACCTCGCCCTTGCCGAGGATGCCGAAGGCGGACACTGGCCCGCTATAGGGCATGGTCTGTCCGATGCGGATCTCGGTGGCGGTGATGCCGGGCTGGTCTTCGGCTACGGCCGGCGCCGCGAGAACGGACCAGACCACGTACAGCCCTGCGGCTGCGATAACGCTTCGCATCGACTCCTCCCTGATAGGCCGCGCTGAGAGCGGCTGTTTGTCCGGAGGATTGATTCCCTCCGATTCTTGCGACGTCTTTCGAATTACTCGGCTGCGAGCGGGCGCCCAATGGAGATCGGCGCCCTCCTCAATCGCCAGACCGAAGTTCTAACCAATGCTTGCAGCCAAGCGCTTGGCCTCCGTCGTCGCTTGCCGGCGCATCGCTTCGAACTGTTGCCGTTTCGGATCGATATCTCGATCGGTGGGGAACGACTGAAGTATTTCTCCGAACGACTCTGCGACTTCTTCTTTGAATTCGCCGTGCGGAAGAATGTATGGCTCGTTCCCGACGATTCCTTCGACCACCCGTTCGCCTACGGCGAGAGGATCCATTCCGGCATCCAACGGCGAATCGCCGGCCGCGAACGGGCCGACCGCCGGTTGAGCAGAACCGGACGTGTTGAGGTGAAGCGTCGTGTCGACGAGATTGCTGCGAACCAGGCCGGGACAAAGAAGCGAAACGCCGATGTTGTGCGGTCCGAGCGCCATTCGCAACGACTCCGTCAGGCCGCGCACCGCGAATTTGGATGTCGAGTAGATACCGCCGGGATTTGGAAGAGCGAGGATGCCGGCCATCGAGGAGGTGTTGACGATGTGACCCCCTTCTCCATGCGCTCGAATCCGTGGAACGAACGTCGCGACGCCGTTGACGACGCCCCCGACGTTGATGTTCATCACAAAATCCCAATCCGCGAAGCTCGCGTCTTCCATAGCCACCATGCTCGATACGCCTGCATTGTTGCAGAGTATGTGGACCTTGCCGAATACCTTCTCGGTCTCCGTCGCGGCCCGTGCCATTGACTCGCGGTCGGTAACGTCCAGACGGATCAGATGGTAGTTCTTGTTGGAGCGATCGAGGGCGGAAGCCGCCGCATCGAGATGCGATTGACGGACGTCCGCGATAACGACCTTCACCCCATGTCGCAGGAACGCGCGGGCCACTCCGAACCCGATCCCACTCGCGCCTCCCGTGATGAACGCGACCTTGTCTTCGATATCTTTCATTTGATGGTGCTCCTGATCCTTGCGCACGCCCCTCGACGTCATCGCGCCTTCTCGAGCATGAGCGATGCCTTTTGGCGTCGCTCCACGCATGCGCCATGCCACCAGCGTCTCGGGCCGCACCAGGACAGCATTCGCCGCCGATTCAAGCGGACCTCTTTCCAAGACTCACACCGCCATCAATCGGAATTTGCGCACCGGTAATGTAGCTCGACGCGGGGGACGCTAGGAAAAGAGCTAATCCCTTCAGGTCGTCAGCGTCTCCAATGCGGCCGATCGGGACCGTGGCTCCTATTGAATTCTGGACCTCGGGTTGCTTTAGCCACCCACCTCCTATGTTTGTGACGATGAACCCGGGCGCGACTGCGTTCACGCGGATTTTGTGTGGGGCCAGTTCGAGAGCAGCGTTGCGCGCCAGATGTGCTGCTCCCGCTTTCGCGGCCATGTAGGCCGCCCCTATCATCCCCTCATTCAAGTAGGCGGCGATCGACGTTGTGACCACGATGCTCCCGCCTCCTCCGCCTCGTTTCATATGGCGCGCGGCAGCGCGAATGGTGGCGAAGATGCCATTGAGATTAATCTCGATCGTTCTGTTCCACCGCTCGTCCTCGTAGTTTTCGATAGCACCTGCCTCGGACGGGCTGCCGTCCGGATTGGAAAAGCCAATTCCGGGGTCGATGCCCGCGTTGGCAAAAACGACGTCGAGGCGTCCGTATTCTGCTGCGACTTCTGCGAAGACCTGATCGACTGCCTTGCGATCAGTCACATCAAGCTTGTGACCTCGAACGTCCAAACCTCTCGCGGAGAGCCGATCCACCTGTTTGCCCAGGGAGATCGAGTCCACATCAAGGATCGCCACCCGTGCACCGCTATCGGCCAGTGCTTCGACAAAAGCGAGACCGATGCCACTGGCGCCGCCCGTGACAATCGCGCCATATCCCTTGACAGAGAACCTCTCGATCATCATCAGCGACCGCCCTCATCGAACAGCCCAGGCCATCCCCGGGGATGTCTAGCTGTCGCAAGCCAATGCGAGGTCGCCTCGCCAGCATTGGACAATGCCATGCGCGTCTCCCCCAAGAATTCCGCGTCGCGCTTGCGAAGCGTTTGTTGAAGCCAAGCTAAGAGAAGCAGCACACCGCCGCCTGCACAAATCGATCCGGGTTGCAAAAAACTGACACAAACTACATGTCGCAATGCAGCATTATCGTCTCCTCAGTTCATCCGCGTCGATGGGGTGGACCGAGCTAGCGCACGGCGGCAGTGCCATTCCCGTCCCTACACCCGCTGCAGGTTCAGCTGCTCCGCGAACCTGACGAAGTATTCGAAGCTCGCCGGGTTCGCCATGGAATCCGGGCTCGCCACCTTTTCGGCAGCAGTGCCAAGCAGCAGCTTGCGCACCGGAAGCTCCATCTTCTTGCCGGTCAGGGTGCGTGGGATCTCCTCGACCTGGAAGATCTCGCTCGGCACGTGGCGAGCGGAGCCGTAGGTGCGGATCTGTGTGGCGATCCTCGCCTTGAGCTCATCCGTGAGCATGAGCCCCGGCTGCAGCACGACGAAGAGCGGCATGTAGGATTCTCGCCCGAGATACTCGAGGTCGACAACCAGACTGTCGCGGATTTCTGCGATGTCCTCGACAACACGGTAGATCTCCGCGGTTCCAATACGGATGCCGAACCGGTTGATTGTGGTGTCGGAGCGACCGTAGATCTGGCTGGTCCCGGCGGCTGAAAAACGGATCCAGTCGCCCTGTCGCCAGCGGCCGGGAAACTGTTCGAAGTAGCTCTCCCGGTAGCGTCGGCCGCCCTCATCGTTCCAGAAGAAAACCGGCATCGACGGCATCGGCTTGACGATGACGAGCTCGCCGACCTCGTCGATGACCGGTTCACCCGCCTCGTTGAAGGCGAATGCTGCGACGCCCAGTTCACGGCATTGGATTTCTCCGGGATGGACCGGCAGCACAGGACTGCAGCTCACGAAGCCCGAAGCTATGTCGGTGCCGCCGCTGATCGACGCAAGCCAAAGATCTGATTTGATCGCGTCGTAGACCCACCGATAGGCCTCGGCTGGCAGCGGTGACCCGGTCGAGCTGATCGACCGCAGCTTCTCCAGCGCGACGAATTCCCGAGGGCGCAAGCCGTCCTTCATGCAGTTGGTGAGAAACGCGGCGCCGCAGCCGAAATGCGTAACGCCGTACGCATCCAGCAATTTCCAGATCGCCCGATTGTCCGGCCAGGCCGGATTGCCGTCGTACAGCACGATCGAAGCACCTGTCAGCAGCGCGCCGACCTGCAGGTTCCACACGATCCATCCTGTGCTTGCCAGGAACATCAGGCGTTCGCTGGGACGCAGGTCGTGCTGGAGCGACATGGTTTTGAGATGGGTCAGGACGATGCCGCCGTGGCCGTGGACTATCCCCTTCGGCAAGCCCGTCGTTCCCGACGAATAGACGATCCAGAGCGGGTGCGAGAACGGCACGCGATCGAACTGCAATTCGGCATCGCCGCTGACGGCATCTCCCCAGCTCATCAGGTTGCGCCATCGGACCGGTCGCTCCGCCGCAAGCGGGCCGGGCACATGAATGATGTGCCCGACGCTCGGAAGCCCTTCGCGCAACTCCTCGACGATAGGCGCGCGATCGTGGGTCTTGCCGTTGTAGGTGTAGCTGTCGGCGGCAAACAGAACTTTCGGTTCGATCTGGCCGAAACGATCGAGCACCATGGTTCGCCCCATCTCGGGAGAGCAGCTGGACCAGATCGCACCGATGCTGGCGCATGCCAGAAGCGCAACGACCGTCTCCGGACGATTCGGCAGGTAGGAGGCGACGCGGTCACCCCGCTTGACGCCCAGACGACGCAATGTTGCCGCCAGCGCGGCCGTCTGTTGCCGCAGAGCTTCCCAACTAACCTCCCGGGCCTCGCCCGCTTCACTGAGCACGACGAGCGCAGGCGATTCGGGCCTGGCAGCGCGGAAGACGTGCTCGGCATAGTTCAGGCGGGTATTCGGAAACCAATCGGCGCCGGGCATCGCGTCCGATTGCAGCACGGGGGTCGGGTCACCGTCTGCCCGCACGTCGAAATAGTCCCAGATCGATCCCCAGAAGGTGTTCAAGTCGCTCGTCGACCAGCGCCAGAGGTCCTCGTAGTCTTCGAACTTGCGACCGTGGCGCTCATCAAGCCACCTCATGTAATCCCACAAGCGAGACCCGACGATCTTGTCCTCGGACGGGGTCCACAGCAGCTCCAAGGTCGCAGTTGCTTTCATCGGCAGTCTTTCACTTCGATCTCGTTCAGCCCGAGCTTCCGCCGCGGATCGCTATCAGTCCTCGTGCCCCTCGATCATGACGAATTCGGAGGTGCTGGCTTCGTCGCGAATCTTGGCCGCCGCCTGATACTCGGGTGAGTCGTAGCAGGCCTTGGCTATTGCGTAGCTTTCGAACTCGATGACGACGTGGCGACGCCCTTGAAGTGCGTCGCCGTGCACTTCGCATGCACCGTTTCGGACAAGGAACCGCGCCCCGTACTTCTTCAATGGTGCGGCGTTGGCCGCGATGTAGTCCTTGTAGCGCTCCGGGCTCGTGACGTTGATGTGACCGACCCAATATCCCTTTTTCGCCATCTCGCACTCCTCCTGCGCTAACGGTCTGCTGACAAATCGGACCACCTCACTCGCACCTTCCAGTCGCGGCTTCACCACAAGATGCGGCGGCGCGAAAAATCGAATCTATGTTGGTCGTGACCCTACATGTTCCGAGATCCACCTTTCCAGGAAAGCAGCAATGTCATCGCTGTTCCTTTCTTGCATCATCAGGTGGCCGTTGCCGCGCAGGCCGTGGTCTTCGAGCCGCAGATGGACGGCGCGCACGCCGGCTTGGACGAGATAATCGACGGTGCCGTGGTCGTGCATGGACCAGGCCGACGCCTCCGATGTCACGACAGCAACGGGCACCGATGCGAGATTGGGAAGACGCCTCGCCGGCTCTTTCTGAACGAAGCAGTCCGCCAACCCTGGCTTCTGAGCCTTGCGGATTTCGCGCCGCAGTTCAGTTGGACCTTTGATGGGCGGATCGAACGTCATCGGGATCGCAGTGAGTCCGTAAGAGAGGTCGCCCAGCCCCATTGGCAATTGGGCGAAAGGCGGCCCCATTGGCTCGACCGCGACAATGCCTTTCACCAGGTTCGGCCGACTATCTGCCACGAGCCAGCCGAAGGGCGCTCCCATGGAATGGGTGAGCAGGATCGATGGACCGATACGATCCAGCAATTCGGCACCAGCCCGCTGCATCAACTGTTGCGTCTGTGCCAAGAACACGAGGAACGGACCTTGGGTCGCGATGAATTGGTCCAGGGCTGGATCGCCGACGACGCCCGAACCAGGCCACTGATTATGCTTTTGTGCGTTTGGCCAGCTGTTCGGCTGCTTGCCGGGCGCGCTAAACAGCGTCATGGCAAATTCGTAGGTCAGCGGAGGTGTCATGGGACCCAGAGCCTCCGGATGCAGGGGTGAGCGACCGTGCCCCGGGCGGTCGACGACATAGACCGCGTAACCCTGTTTCAGAAAGTAAGTGGCCCATCCCGGCCGTCCATCGGCAGTACCGAGAAAATCCGTTCCCTGCCCCCCACCACCATGCACCATGACGATGGGATATGGATGCCGGATGTGCTCCGGGATCTGATATTGCACGAACATCTGGCCCGCGGCGATGGTGCCATTCGGTGTCTGCTGGCGGACCAGACCGGTCCAGAAGAATCCCTGATCTGCCAGCACCAACGGAGCAGGTTTTGCTTTAGTTTGGGTCACGTCCCCCTCCGACTTTCTTCAGAGATCCAGAAAACCGGTCGGCAGCCCGAGATTGCTGCGACCAATGTACTTCGCGAAGGTCATGTATTGGGAGGACATGTGTCCTCGATACATCTGGGCGTCGCCAAAGTATCGAAGCATCCTTGAGCCCTTCCGCGCCGCGGTCGACCCGGCGGTCTGGAACAAGAGTTCGATGGCTTCACAGGCAAGACGTGCACCGGTCTGCAGCATTCCCCAGAGTCGCAAGTTTTCTTCCGCGGAGGCTTGCACACCCGTCTTCGCCCACCGCTGGCAGTAGTCCATGTGCTTGCGCAAACCCTGGAGCAGCACGCCTTCGGCTGCGTCAGTCAACGCTATGGCGCGGCCATAATTGACCTGGAAATCAGTCTCGAAGGCACGCTTGATGAAAGGTGGAACAAATGTGTTCTGCGAGAACAGAATGTCGCGATATTCATCGATCGCCGCGCGCGCGGCTCCGATGATAGGCGATGTCAGGGACGCGTGATAAGGACCCATGAGAACGCCGAGATACATCGGGTTGCCATGCAATCGCGTTCCGGGTGTGCCATCAGAGAGATCCTGCTTTACACCCAGCGCGTCGAAGAACGCGGTCATATGCTCGGGCACGAAGACATTGTCCAGCTTGACGCTGTTCGAGCCGGAGCCGCGCATGCCCAAGGTGCGGTCTCCACCCCAATCGCCCAGAATTGTGTATTGCCCCCGCGGCACAACGAAGTGCAACATGCGTGGCGGGAACGACGTTTGAAGCAACGTTGCGCCAAGGAAGTGCGTGCTGTGCGGTATTCCCGACGAATATGGCCACACACCATTGATGATATAGCCGCCCTCGACCGGCAGGCACGTGCCCCCGGGGGCAGCCCGGTGCGGTGACGCGAAATGTCCGGACGAACCGAAGATTTCGATCTGTGCAGCTTCCGACCAGTGCGAGGCTATGACGGGCGCATGAGAAGCGGCCAACGTCAAGCACCACCCTGCGGACGGATGACCGCGCGATATCTCCACCATGACGCGAAAAAATGTTTCGTAATCGAACTCGTAGCCACCAAACATTTTGGGCTGCAAGATCCGATAAAATCCAGCATCGATGAACTTCTGCTGGATTTCGTCCGAAAAATGTCCCCGCTCATCGGTCTCGTCTTGCGATTCCCGCAGCAGCGTTCTCATCGAGGCCGCGCGGTCGACCAGATCCTGCGGAGTGAGGTGAGGTTCCGGTGCCGGCAGGTTCTTGCGCATGGCCTGAACGTTCATTTCAATCTCCTAATGTTTCCGTTGAGCGCGGTTGCGGCTAGCCGGGATAGGGATTTACGCCGGCGAACTCACAATCATTCTCTTGTGGCGCTCGAGCACCCGCGGCGCAGTTTCGTCCAGCATCAGGCAAAGCAAGCCTGCACAGATGGACAGCGCAGCGGCGATCCACATCGAGCTGGACGGACCGAACACGTCGGAAGCGATCCCGGCGAGAGCCGGGCCCGCGAAGCCGCCCGCGAGCTCGCCTACCCCCATGATGAAGCCGAGCGCAGTAGCAACATGGGTCGGCGGGATTGTCTCGGACGGCACAGTGGCCATGAACAACGAGAAGCTGCCAATGGCGAGATACCCGACACCCATGAACAACACCATCAAAGGCAAAGGTCCGTCGAACATGACGGTTGTCACCGGGGCAATCACGCCAACGAAGCCTGACAAGATGAGAATCGGACGGCGGCCAAATCGATCCGACAGCGCCGGTACGATGATCGAAGACGCGGCCGTTGCGATACCGGTCGCGGCCAGGGCAACGCTCATCGCGCTGAGCGACAGACCGCGGACCTGCACCAGGTAGATCGGAAGGAACGTTATCTGAATCAGGAGCCAAGCCACCATCAGGCAGCTCACGATCGCGCAAACCCAGATGTTGCGATGTTTCAGCATCGTCGAAAGCGGGATCGTGTTGCGCGCTGCCGCAGTCGACATCGGAGCGGCACCCGGCGAAGGTTCACGGATAAATGCGACAATCAGGGCCGCCACCACGAAGCCAGGCACCGCCGCAATGTAGAAAGCGCTTCTCCAGCCGTAGATCTGCGCAATTGCGACGAGCAGCAGAGGAGCGGCAAAATTACTTAGCAGCGCGCTGAAGAAATTCTGCAGAACGCCCATGTTGAAGCCGCGACGGTGCTCCGACGATTCCGCAGCCATGATCGACTGCGCGATCGGAAGTACAGGTCCTTCCGCAAATCCCATCACGAGGCGCGCGGCAAGCAACGTCAGAAACGAATTGGCAAGACCGGATCCTACCGAGCACATCGAGAAGATCACTATCGCCCAGACCAGGAGCGTTTTACGATTTTGAAAATAGTCCGAAAGAGTGCCGACCGCATAGCCGGCGATTGCCCAGGTCAACGCCAGGCCAGCCGAGAGGACACCCAGCTGGGTGTTGTTCAGTTGGAGCTCAGGCATCAGAAACGGAGATAGAAAATTCAACGCAAGACGGTCGAAAAATACGAAGCCAAACGCGGCCCCCATCAAGACGACAACGAGATTTTCATAACTAAGGATGCGATTCCTGCTCATGACCCCTCCCTATTGTTTCCCGTTATGGTCGTTTGCGGCCGCGTTCTAGGCGCATTGCGCCGGCGCGGCTCCTGATATTTCCAGCCCATTGCGCCGGCTCTCGTACAGCCGCCGCATCTTCGCGAACTCGACGACCTGCTCGGCCACGAATGCGAGCTGCTGCGCCATGATCGGATCACTGCACGCACCATCTGCGGAGAATGGCCTCTGCGCGGTGTTGATCACCGCTGAAAATGGAGTCGGCCAACCGCGCAACGCGTGAACGATGGTCCGCAGAGTTCCCAGCGTAGCCCCCATGGCTTGAGCTCCGCCCGCGCATACGATGGCGCCGACAGCGCGTCCTGCAAGATAGCTGCGCGCGTCCGCACGGAGATCCTCGGTGTAGTCTATTGCGTTCTTGACCAGGCCGGAGATCGAGCCATGATAGCTTGGGGTGGCTATGATGACGCCGTCTGCGGTGCGCAGCGCTTCGACCAGCGAGGTCGCACGCTCCGTACGTTCAATGCTGTCGTAGTGAGGGAGATTCAACGATTGCCCGGCGAAGATCTGGGTTTTCGCACCGAGCCGCGCGGCTTCCGTCAAAGCCAGGCGGAGCGCCTTCTCCGACGTTGATCCGTCGCGCAACGTTCCGCCGATCCCGACGACGAGCGGAGACCAGTCCTTCATAGCAGCGGCCCACTTTCCTGCGCAGCACGATCATCCGAGGTGCAAGGCATCTCAAGCGAATGCTGGCCAATTCGGATATGCGAGCACCCTCGCCCGGCATCGAACAATGCCATGCGCGTCTCTCCCCATCATCGGGCGCCGTGATTGCGTCTGGCGCCTCTTCGTGAGGTGAAGGTAGGACGAGCCGGGTGGCTAAGCCTGCACAAACCGGACCGGTTTGCAGGAAACTGACACAAACTGCCGGCTTCGCTTACAGGAAACGAGCCAGCGTTCAGATCGGAAATGCAGATCGTGGAGTTCTTAGTTCATTGCCCGTCGATAAGCGCCCGGCGACAAGCCGGTCATCCGACGGAACGTGTTCGTGAAATGTTGCTGGTGCGCAAACCCGCATTGCCTTGCAACTTCTGCGAGGCCAATGTTTGGATCCGTAAGGAGCCGTTTCGCATGATGAATTCGTACTCCCACAACATAGCGGTGAGGAGAGACGCCCAGCGAAGACTTGAACAAGCGTATGAAATACTCGGGGCTTACGCCGCAGATCGCAGCTAAATCGCCCAGCTTGATGCAATCCGCGATATTGGCTTCGACGAAATCACGAATCGAGCGCACGCTACGCGTACTCAGTCCGCGTTCCACACCACCCGACGTTTTCGGCTTCTGTCCATTGAGCACGACAAATCGACTGGCTATGGCAAGCGCAATTGAATCGGCCAGGAGGGAACACGTGGCATCACCCTCACGCACCATTTCCTCCACCACGGCCAGGAGATTGTGGGTTAAGGGCTCCGGCTCACCCAACAAAGGCAAGAGGCCGAAATCGGAGTTCTGCGCTTGACCTTCAGAGCCGGTAAACAGTTCAGGACGCAGGTACACATGGATCGAATTCAACGGCGTATCTAACGTCACCTCACAGTCGCGGCGCGGCGGCAGGAAGAAGATTCCCTTCTCCTGCAAGTGCCTGGCCACAACGCGCCCATCGATCCGATAGGTAACATCGACTGGTCCACTAGCTGCAGTCACCAGCAGGGCGTTGTCATTGGCTTCGAAGCGGCCCCTGAACGGCTCTTCCCTCTGAACCGATGCGAACATAGTCGACCAGCCGAGCCCCGCGCTCGACGCCTGGCTTTTCACGGCGAACTGTCGCAGCACGGAATGGACCTCGCCACCGTCGAAAGGCCGCACGGTACGCTCATTTTGCGCTGCAGCTGGCGATGGTGGATCAGAGCGTTTCTGCATCGGCCCTAGCTGCTTATCAGTTGATGCCGCGACGGTACCGACCGGGCGTTTGGCCCGTCAGTCTGCGGAAGGCACGCGTCAAGTGTTCCTGATGGGAGAAGCCACAGCGCAGTGCTATCTCAGCGAGACCTTGCTGGTTTTGCTCGATCAAGCGCTTGGCCCGTTCGACACGTGCCGCGATCACATATTGGTATGGTGATTTGCCAGTCGTTGCTGCAAAAGCTCGAACGAACGACTTTGTGCCGATGCCGCACGCGCTGGCCATCGCAGCAAGGGTGATCTCGCCCTCGAGATTGGATTCTATGAAATCCTGAAGGCGCCGAAGCTGGTATTCAGGCAGCCCAGCGGTCTGAACCTGCCACGGTTCGCTACTTCTGCTGATCGTGGAGATCCTGTTCGCAAGTGCTCGCGCTATCGGATCGATGAAGAGAGCTGAATTCGAGGCTTTCTCGCAAAGCGCCTGCTCAACCGCGTGCGCCAGATGCTGTAGAACCACGTCCCGTTCGACCAGCAGCGGCGTGACCTCATTGACACGTTCGCGTCCAACTAAGGTTGCGCGGAGATAAATATGCAGCGTATCCAGCGCCCCATGCAGTCCTACCTTGCACGCATGACCCGCCGGTAGAAAGAAGGCGCTTCCCCTCGGAATGCTGCGCGAAGTGACGTGCCCGCCGGATTCAAAGGTCGTCTGCACGGGGCCGCTGCGATGCAACACAATGAGGTCGTCTGCGATCGCTTCGAACCGGCCCTCGAAGGGATTCTCCCTTTGGATCGACGCGTAAATCGAAGACCACCCAAACCCCTCGCTTGAGGCACGAATGTCGGCCCCAAACCGCTGCAGAATGCCGTGGGTATCAGAGCCTCTGAACTCGCGATTGGCTTCCATCTCGTGCTCGGCGTGGTGTGAGCTGACGGGCCCGCTGCAGCGCAATATGCGCGGCATGATGATGAAGAATAGTGCACTATAACGATGATGCTCTGAGCACGCCAGCGCCTTCGTTTGGCTGACCGAGACTCTGCAGGGGAGAGGTAAGGAAGTGGAGCTGATCAGTTCTGTCGCCAAGATATTCGGCAGGTCATCGATGCTGATGAGGACCTTGTGCTTGTAAGAAGCCAAGTCGTGTCTTGGCACTATGCAGCGACGAAAACACGAAACGTCACATCCCATGACACGCAGTTGGTCTTGATCATCGCATTCTTTGGCGACTGGTGGGCCGGCTCGCGGCGCAGTGATAGAGTTCAAGCTCAGTGCAAAGCACGAGCGGCAGCACCCACCAACGCATCAGCGCCATCTCGCTCCCAGGTCCTGCTCGTTCCGCTCTGCGAGAGTCACCTCCGATGCTCCTGTAACCCGAGGATCGCGGAATCAGCGATGACGTTAACCGCCTCTCGGAAGCGACACTGACGCGCAGGGGCGCGCTCCGTGCACCATTTTGCAGGACAATTGCTCGCCGCGACCGGCCGCAAGTCTCGATAGCCGTTTGGACCCGCTTTTTGCGAGGTTGAGCAACTGCTTGATCCTGCCTCTGGTGCCCGAAGATCTCGTCTATGCCCGGGTCTCGGTGGTGCAGGGGTCGATGAGCAGTGTCTGTTTTGGTTGGGCGCTGAAAACGTCCAACCAAACGTCCCGTTCTGATGCTCATTCGCTGCAAGCGATTGATATCGTTTGGTGGGCGCACCAGGGCTCGAACCTGGGACCCGCTGATTAAGAGTCAGCTGCTCTACCAACTGAGCTATGCGCCCGAAAGGCGGTCAAGGCCTTGCGAGGCCGGTCGTTTAGCAAAGCGTTCCGGGTCTGGCAAGCGATCGGACGCAAGTTTTCCAAGGTCTCGTCCGCAGCCCCGGAAATGCGAAAAGCCGCTGGATTCCAGCGGCTTCGCCAGGTTTACGGCCTGAGAACCGGTCCGTTCAGAGCCGGCCCTCTCGGTCCCGGTCGGGACCGCGGTCACGGTCGGGACCGCGGTCACGGTCGAAGCGGTCGTGGTGGAAGTGGTCCATGCCCCGTTCCATCATGCGGTCCATGCGCTCCTTGAAGTGGTGGTGGCGCGGGCCGTCCTCGCCGCCGCCGAACGGGCCGCGGTGCCGGGTCAGCACGGCGAGACGCCGTTTCTGGCCCTCGTCGAGGGTCTTGTAGAGCGGATCGGCGGCATCGGCGATCTTCTTCAAGGCGGCGGAGCTGGCGCCCATGTCCTCGGCGCGCTGGCGCAGGCGGGCGATCGGATCGTCCGGTCTGTCGGCATCGCCCGGCCCGGCATTCATTCGCGCATTGGCGCGGTCCATGCGCAGCTTGGCGAACTCCCGCACCGCCGCCTCGACCGGCGGCCACAGCTTCTCCTGATCTGCGTTCAGCTTCAGCCCGGCATGGACAGCGGCGATCCGCGCATCGACGAAGGCGGCCCGGTCCTCGGGGTTCATGCGCATGTGGCGGACGTGCTCCATCCACGGGCGATGATATTGGGCGTAGACCGCGCCCGAGCCGGCGATGCTGAGCACGGCGATGGCTGCGATGGTGAATTTCTTCATCCTGACCTCCTCTGGAAAGGTGCCCGTAAGGATGAGCGCGAGGGGGCTGACGCGCAACTTACAACTTGGACAGGAAGGGCGTCCTTGCAGAGATGTAACTGCCGTGAATGTCCGTTCAGATGCGAACAAAAGATTCGCAACAATAAGGGCTTCCGTGCGCTGGGCGGAAGCCCTTCGTTGGGGTCGCCCGTCGAGGTCAGTTCGTCGGGCTCTTGGCTTCCTTCAGGAACTCGTCGATCAGCCCCTGGCCGATGCGGCCCGCGGCCTCCTTGTAAACCGGCTCCATCGCCTTGCGCATCGCCTCGTCCTGATCGGCCGTCAGCTTGATGATCTCGCTCTTGCCGCTCTTCTTGATCTCGGCCAGCGCGTCATCGTTCTCCTTCTGCGACTGCGCGTTGCTGAACTCGGTCGCCTCTTTCATCGCCTTTGACAATGGGTCACGGATGTCGGCCGGCAGATCGTCCCAGAATTTCTTGTTCACGATCACGACGTAGCCGATGTAGCCGTGATTGGTTTCGGTGATGTACTTCTGAACCTCGTGCATCTTCTGGGTGTAGATGTTCGACCAGGTGTTCTCCTGGCCGTCGACCACGCCGGTCTGGAGTGCCTGGTAGACTTCCGAGAACGCCATCACCTGCGGCAGCGAGCCGAGCGACTTGAACTGGGCCTGGATCACGCGCGAGGATTGGATGCGGAATTTCACGCCCTGATAGTCGGCCGGCGCGATCAGCTTCTTGTTCGCGCTCATCTGCTTGAAGCCGTTGTCCCAATAGGCAAGGCCGGTGATGCCCTTGGCATCCAGCAGCTTCAGCAGCTTGGTGCCGAGCGGCCCTTCCGTCACCTTCCGCAGCGTCTTGATGTCGGGCAGGATGTAAGGCAGGTCGAACACCTCGAACTCGCGGATGCCGAGCGGGCCGAACTTGGAATTGGACGGCGCCAGCATCTGCACGCTGCCGAGCTGGAGCGCCTCGAGCTCTTCCTTGTCCTTGTAGAGCGTCGAGTTCGGATAGACTTCGACCTTGACCTTGCCGCCGGTGTACTTCTCGGCGAGCTCCTTGAACTTCTCCGCGCCCTTGCCTTTCGGCGTGTCGGTGGCGACAACGTGGCTGAATTTGATGATGATCGGTGATTGGGCCGATGCCGGCCCGCTCAAGCCAAGTGCCAGAACCGCGATAGAGGCGGCGATCGCCGAGGTGCGCATGGTCTCTCCCTGTCGTTTGTTTGAGCCACCCGGCGGCGCCGGGTGGCCAGTCTTATGCCGGCTGCATCAATAGCGGCTCGCTTACACAGCCGCTATTGTCCCTTAGCAGGGCAGCCATTCAGCTCGCCGCCGCCGTCGTCACATTGTCGCGCTGGCGCTTCATGACGATCTTGTTGAGCGCACCGAGATAGGCCTTGGCCGAAGCCACCAGGGTATCCGGGTCCGCCGCACGTGCGGTCATCGAGCGGCCGTCCTGCGCCAGCCGCACCGACACTTCCGCCTGCGCGTCGGTGCCCTCGGTGACTGCGTGCACCTGGTACAGCTCGAGCTTGGCCTCGTGCGGCACCAGGCGCTTGATGCAGTTGAAGACGGCGTCGACCGGGCCATTGCCCTCGGCTTCCTCGATCTTGATCTGACCGTCGACGTCGAGCTTCATGGTCGCGCGCTGCGGACCGTGGGTGCCGGCGATCACCGTCAGCGAGGTCAGCTTGATGCGGTCGTGCGAGGCCGCCATCTCCTCGTCGACCAGCGCCTCGATGTCCTCGTCGTAGATGTCCTTCTTGCGGTCGGCCAGCGCCTTCATCCGCGTGAACGCATCTTCCAACTGGTTCGGACCGAGCTTGTAGCCCATCTCCTCCAGCTTGTGCACGAAGGCGTGGCGACCGGAATGCTTGCCCAGCACCAGCGACGACTGCTTCAGGCCCACCATCTCGGGGCGCATGATCTCGTAAGTCGAAGCGTCCTTCAGCACGCCGTCCTGGTGAATGCCGCTCTCATGCGCGAAGGCATTCCGGCCGACGATCGCCTTGTTGTATTGCACCGGGAACGAGGTCGCCGCCGAGACCAGCTTCGAGGCGCGGGTCAGCTGCGTCGTGTCGATCTTGTTCCAGTAGGGGAATTTGTCGTTGCGCACGTTGATCGCCATAACGATCTCTTCGAGAGCGGCGTTGCCGGCGCGCTCGCCGATGCCGTTGATGGTGCACTCGACCTGGCGCGCGCCGCCCGTGATGCCGGCCAGCGAGTTGGCGACCGCCATGCCGAGATCGTTATGGCAGTGCACGGAGAACACCGCCTTGTCCGAGTTCGGCACGCGCTCGATCAGCGTCCTCATGAAGTGGGTATATTCCTCCGGCACCGTATAACCGACGGTGTCGGGGATGTTCACCGTGGTGGCGCCGGCCTTGATCACGGCCTCGACGATGCGGCACAAAAAGTCCATCTCGCTGCGGGTGCCATCCTCGGCCGACCATTCGACGTCGTCGATCTGGTTGCGGGCGCGCGCGACCATCGCGACCGAAGTCTCGATCACCTGTTCCGGGGTCTTGTTCAGCTTCACCCGCATGTGCAGCGGCGAGGTCGCGATCACGGTGTGGACGCGGCCGCGCTTGGCGAACTTCACGGCCTCGGCACAGCGGTCGATGTCGGCGGGATGGGCGCGCGAAAGACCGGCGATGACGGCGTTCTTGGAGCGGCGGGCGATCTCGCTAACCGCCTGGAAGTCGCCTTCGGAGGTGATCGGGAAGCCGGCCTCGATGACGTCGACGCCCATATCATCCAAGAGCTCGGCGACCTCGAGCTTCTCCTCGAAGGTCATGGTGGCGCCGGGGCACTGCTCGCCGTCGCGCAGCGTGGTGTCGAAAATGATGACGCGGTCCTTCTCGGACTTGTTCGCGGTGGCCATTCCTAGATTTCCTTTTGAGCGTTGGCGCCGTTCAGAGCCGTTTCAGTCCCTTGGCGCTTGAGGTGTCCGTTGATCTCGACCAACCCCTGAGCGCCCAGGCGCGTGGCGCCCAGCCGGCCCTCAGGGGCAAGTAAGAAGAAGGCCGCCAATAAGGAGGGTGGGCAGCAGTGCAGCCGGGATCGCGGCGGCGGCCAGAGCCACCTCCCCCGAAATCCCCTCGATTTGGCCGCGAATCAGCATTGCCGGACCCTGTTGAGCCTCAAATCCTCGGTCAAAACCATTGACGGTTGGTTTCCGGGAGAGGCCCGATGTGGCCGTTTCTAGACGAGAAATGGCCGCAACTGCAACGCCAAAAGATGGTCAACATGTATGACCTATAGCTTCCGCTCCAGCCTAGATTTTGGGGGACACACCTATCCCGTGCCGGTGCGGCGCGCGCGCGCCCTGTTCTCCCAACGGTTCAGCATTTGGCCGAGCTCGCCGGTGGGCGCAGCGGTGCCGGTCTTCGCGATCTCGTTGGTGTTCGCCGCCGTATTGGCCGAGAGCCAGTCTGGCTCCGCGTACTCGCGCCAGCGGCGTGCCTCCGCGCGCCTTTTTCGGGAGACGTAATCCCGCGTGAAATAGCCGGCCGCAAACGCGAGTGAGAGAAGGATGACCAGGATGACGACTTGCACAATGAGCTCCGGCTTTATCCCCCGCTAGCGCCCTGCAATCCAAACGCACTCGAAGGTGACGAAATTGCGACCTGCGATCACGCCGCGGTTTCAAGTCTGCCTCTCGCAACCGGACGCGGACCGGACTAACCTTCGCCGCGCTTGGCCGGATCAACCGGCCGGCCGAACGTAACCGGGAGGATACGATGACACGCCAGGAGGCTCCTGAGCAGGAGCAGCGTGCGCACGATGCTGCGCTTTCACGACGAACGCTGGTCGGGGGGCTGGCGCTCGGCGCCGCGGCCACGTTGGCGGGCCCCGCGCTGGCCCAGACCGGGCCCGCCGCACCGCCGACGACGATCACGACGCCGCCGCGCGACTTCGGCCCGGGCGGCGCGCCGACGACCTATTTCTGGGACCCCGACATCATCGCGGTCGATCCGTCCTTCAACGATCTCGCGCAGCCCAACACCGCGATCAAGCGTCTCTATACCGGGCTGCTCTGGGCGGAAGGCCCGGCGTGGAGTGCGCAGGGCCGCTATCTCTTGTGGAGCGACATTCCCAACAACCGGCAGATGCGCTGGACCGAGGACGACGGCCGCGTCAGCGTATTCCGCTCGCCCTCCAACAATTCCAACGGCAACTCGTTCGACTTCCAGGGCCGCCAGCTCTCCTGCGAACACCTGACGCGGCGGGTGACGCGTTACGAGCATGACGGTACCGCCACCGTGCTCGCCGAGTCCTACCAGGGCAAGAAGCTGAACTCGCCGAACGACATCGCCGCGCATCCCGACGGCAGCTATTGGTTCACCGATCCGCCGTATGGCGGCCAGCTCTACGAAGGCGAGCCCGACGTCGCGGGCGGCCCGAGCAATGCAGGCGGCAAGCTCAATCCACGGATCGGACAGCCGGCCGGCTTCGTGCCGGGCAAGCGCGAGCTGCCGACCAATTGCTATCGCATCGATCCCTCCGGCCGCATCGACCTCGTCGTCACCGAAGACCAGGTGCCCGACCCGAACGGGCTCTGCTTCTCGCCCGACTACAAGAAGCTCTACATCGCCTCGACCGGCAAGGGACCGGGCGACACCGGCCCCGGCGGCAAGGGCGAGATCTTCGTGTTCGACGTCGGCAGCGACAACAAGCTGTCGAACCTGAAGAAGTTCACCGATTGCGTGATCGACGGCGTGAAGTGCGGACCGGATGGCCTGCGTTGCGACGTCAACGGCAATCTCTGGGCCTCCAGCAATGCCGGACGCGCCGTCGGCTACAGCGGCGTCACGGTGTGGTCGCCGGAGGGCAAGCTGCTCGGCCGCATCCGTCTGCCGGAAGTGTGCGGCAACGTCTGCTTCGGCGGCCCCAAGCGCAACCGCCTGTTCATGGCCGCAAGCCAATCGCTCTACGCGGTGTATACGGCGACCCAAGGCGCCGGGCCGGGCTGAGCGGCACCACCCACGAACGAACGCGCCGGCGTGAAGCGCCGGCGCCGAAGAACCTCGACTTTGGCGATATTGACTTTCCGCCGCCCCGCTCCCCATACTTTGCGAACAACAACAAGATCGAACGACGGTTTTGAGGGAGGATAGGATGCCGACTTCACGCAGGCAGCTGCTGAAGACATCGGCGGCTGCCGCCGCCGCACTCAGCCTCGATTGGACACGCGCCCAGGCACAAGCCGAGACTATACGCATCGGCCTGATCTACGACCTCACCGGCCCCTTCGCCGCCGGCGGCTCGGTCGCCTCCTCGATCGGCGCGCAGATCGCCATCGATCTCGTCAACGAGAAAGGCGGTGTCGGCGGCAAATACAAGGTTGCTCCGGTCGCCGCGGATTCGCAGAGCAAGCCGGACGTTGCGATCAACGAGGCCGAACGCCTGATCAGCCAAGAGAAGATCGACATCCTCAACGGCGTCTATGCGAGCTCGCATGCGGTGCCGCTCGCGGCCAAGGTCGAGCAGCAAAAGAAGATCCTCTGGATCACGACCGCGGTCTCGACCGCCGTGTTCAAGGACAAGAATCTGCAACACGTGTTTCGCGCGCAGATCCATTCGGATCAATACGGCCAGGCCTTTGCAAGCTTCCTCACCGAGCACGCCAAAGCCAAGCTCGGCATGGACCCGAAGGAGGTCAAGGTCGCGTTGATCCACGAGGACGGCCCTTATGGCGTCGGCGTTGCCTCCGCTGACGAAGCCTATGCGAAAGAGGCCGGCATTCCGGTGGTGCTGCGCGAAGGCTATTCGGCCTCGGCGCCCGACCTGTCGGTGCTGGTGACCAAGATCAAGCGGGCCAAGGCCGACGTGATCTCGCACGCGGGCTACAACCCTGACATCACCCTGTTCCTGCGCCAGGCCCGCGAGAGCGGCCTGCGCTTCAAGATGCTGTTCGGAGCCGGTGCCGGCTATAGCCAACTCGACAAGTTGCGCGCCACGTTCGGCGCCGACATCGACAATTTCTGCAACATCGACCCGGTGCCGGCACAGCTGCTCGATCCCGCCAAGCTCGCGCCCGGCATGGGCGATCTGATCAAGACCATGGTCAGTCGCTACCAGGCCAAGACCGGCGCCACCGACGTGCCACCGCACTGCTCGATGGGCTTCAACCAGACCTGGGTGCTGCTCAACAACGTGCTGCCTGTCGCCAAGGAGAAGTACGGCAGCTTCGAGCCCGAAGCGATCCGGAAAGCGGCGCTCGACGTCGACATCCCCGCGGGCGGCACGATCCAGGGCTATGGCGTGAAATTCTTCCCGCCGGGCACGCCGCTCTCCGGCCAGAACGAACGTTCGACGCCGGTCGTGATGCAGAACGCCGGCGCGCACATCTCCGTCGTGTGGCCGACCAACATCCGCACGCAGGACCCGGTCTTCCCGCTGCCGAAGGGCTCGACCTACGGGGCGTGAGGGGGCGGCACGGGCAGTGTACACCCTCTCCCCTTGCGGGAGAGGGTGGCTCGCCGCGTTGCGGCGAGACGGGTGAGGGGTCTCCCTCCGCGTGTTCAACTCTCATTGGGATGCGCGGAAACAACCCCTCATCCGGCGCTTCGCGCCACCATGTCCCGCAAGGGGAGAAGGGAAGCGTGCCTGCGGAGACACGTTGCTTTCACAACACCACCCGCCGCCCCTCCTCCGCCGCCCAATATCCTGCGTAGTTCACCTTGATCGTCTCATAGGCCAGCGCGAGGTCCGACAGCGGCTGGCGGCCCGTCGCGACGCATTCCATGAAGTCCTGGATCTCCTGCAAATAGCCGCGCGTCCATTCCTCCTCGAGGCAGACATATTGCCAGCCGGTTTTGCGGTCGACCTTCTCGGTGATGTAGACGGAAGCGAGCTTCTCCTCGCTGGTCTGATAGCTCATCAGATGATTGTTGGGCGTGATGTTGGCAAACAGCGAGCCGCCGCTCGTATAGGTCTCGATCAGATTGCGCACGCCGCCCATGATCATGTCGCCGGAGAACACCGTCGCCTTGGTGCCGTCCGAGAAAGTGGCGGTGAGCGTGCCCCAGTCCTCGACATCGACGGGATTGGCCTTGATGTAGCTGCGCTCCTCCGGCTTGAGCCCGGCGGTGACGTTGCCGACATCGCCGGTGACGCTGGCCACATGGATGCGCTCGCCGCGCGCCTTGGCTTCGACCTGCTTCAGATACAGCACGGCCGAGAGGGGATGGCAGCCCATGCGGATCAGCGAGCCGCCGCCGGTCATCGCCCATTGCGCGGCATGCGCGGCGGCGAGCCGGAATGGCTCTCCTCGCCCTTCATGAACAGAATCTTGTCCTTGGTCGCCTTGATGATCTCGGCGGTCTTGGTTACGGCCGGCGCGTAGATCCAGTCCTCGGCATACATGAAGAGCTTGCCCGTGCGCTCGATCGCGGCCCGCGTCCTGTCCATCTCTTCGATCACGCGTTCATACATCAGCGCCTTCGGCACGTGCTTGCCGATCGGCTGCTGATCGCCTTCGCGGCCGAAATAGCCGGCGAACGGCTTTTCGCAGATGACGTGCTTGCCGGACTGCATGGCGGCGACGATCATCTCGGCGTGAAGATTGGGCGGGGTGCAGATGTCGACGACGTCGAGATCGCGGTCGGCGATCAGCTCGGCGAAGCTGCGGTAAACACGCGGGATATTGTGATGCCCGGCAAACGCGACAACCTTGTCGCCGCGGGCAGCAACCGCCGCGACCTCGACGTCAACGCCATAGACGCGCCGGAACGCATACATGTGCAGCTCCGACACGAAGCCGCAGCCGACGAGTCCTACCCTGATCCTTGTCATAGCGCCCCCTTTGCATTGGGCGGCACTATAGCGCGCTCGGACGCCTAATCCACCGAGACCTGAACGACGCCCGCGCCCATGATGCATGGACCCGGCAGGGCCATCACACGTTGTTACTGCCGGTGGAACACCAGCGTGCGGACTTCGATGCTCTCGCGGGGCGCAGCATCGGCCGGCGTGGTCGGATCGACGAATGCGGTATGCGGCCCGAAACGGGTCCGGCCGTCGGTTGCGGAATCGTAGCACTTCAGCAGCAGCGCCTCATCCGGCGTCATCTCCGGGAAATAGAACCAGCGGTGGTTCGGATTGTATTTCACCGAATAGGTCTCGCCGCGGCGGTTGGGATAGATCAGGTCGGAAGCGACGAGGTCTTCCGGCTTGACCGTGGTGCCGTCGGCCATGGCGAGCGGTGAATCCCGCAAGGGACCGCGGATCGGCCGCCACAGATTGATCACCTGCACGCGCCCCTTCAGCAGCTCGTCGGCTTCATCAGGCAGATGCTCGCGGACGCGGTTGGTGCCGGACGCGATGGTCTGGTCGACATGGACGCGCGTGGCCGGCTGACGCGGGCCACCGTCGCGGATATCAGGCGCGCCCTCGACACGCTTGCGCACAGTGTGGTCGAAGATGACGACACGGTCGGCCTTCAGCGTCGCGCGCAGAAAGGCCTCCACGGCGGGATAATAGACCGCCCTCACCTCGTCCTCGTTGTAGAAATCCTTCACCTGCGTCGGATGACGCACCAACGCAAAGCCCTCGCGATCCAGCGAGAAGTTCTGCGCGATCAGCCGCGCATCGAAGATCGGCACCTGATGCGGCTCCGGCAGCGAGGTGGTTTTCGGCTCACCCGGCGGCGGATCGAACGCGTAGGTGCGCGGCTTGCCGTCGATCGGTGCGAGATAATTGAGTTCGGCGGTGACGAAGGGAAGCGATTCGATTTTTGTTTCTTGCAGGCCCATGGCCGGTCTCCCGATGTGGTCGTCGGATTGATCTTTGCGGGAGTGCGCCGTGCCGCAAGAGCTGCGGCGCAAATAGCAATAAGGGTGTTGTCGCGAGCGCTATGGGCAGGAGGATTGTTTCGAGGAACGCGATCAAGTTGGAAGTTGTCTTCCTGCTTCACGGATGCTTGAGCGCTTGAGAGGTCTCGTGCCCCGGACGCAGCGCATCACGAAGTGGTGCGCTGCTGAGCCGGGGCCCATCTAACCAAACGCAATCGGTGCGCCATGGGGCCGGCTCAGCGCAGCAGCGTTTCACGCTGCAGCGCGTCCGGGACACGAGAGTTGCGTAAAGGCTACAACCCCACCTTCGCGATCGCGTCCGTGAACGAGCGATCGACGATCTCCGCGGCATCCAGCTTCTGCTTGATCAGGCCCCAGCGGAAATAGAGGTCGATCGTCGCCTGCTCGTCTTTGACCACGCCGTCATCGATCGGCGCGATCCTGATCTTGGCGCGTGACAGCCAGTTCTGCGGCACGGCGGTGGGGATGTTCATCAACCTGCCCCAGGTCGCGGCATAGCTGTCGATATTGTTTAGCGACCAGGCCCGCGCCGCGGTGAGGCGGCGGATGAAATCGGTCAGCTCGGCGCGCTTGTCCCTGATCGCGTCGGGCCGCGCTACCTGGAAGCTCAGCCCCGGCGTCAGCCCTTCCGAGGTGATGACGCGCCGCGACTTGAACAGCACCTCCTCCTGGCTCACATACGGCTCCCAGGTCGACCATGCATCGACCGAGCCTTGCGTGTAGGCGATCTTGGCGTCGGACGGCGCCAGGAACGCGATCTGGACGTCGTTCGCGCTCCAGCCGTTCTTCTCCAGCGCAGCAAGGATCAGCTGATGGCCGATCGAGCCGCGGCCGGTCGCGATCTTCTTACCCCGGAGATCGGCAAAGCTCTTGATCGGCGAATTCTCGGGCACGAGGATGGCGAGCCCCTCGCGCGTCTGCCGGATAGCAGCGATCGCCTTCACCGGCGCGCCCGACGCGGCGGCGAAGGTGAAGGGCGCATCGCCAACGAGGCCGGTCTCGATCGCGCCGGCGCTGAGCGCCTCCAGAAGCGGCGCGGCCGCCGGAAACTCTCTCCACTCGATCTTGTAGGGCACATCCTTGAGCACGCCGGCCGCTTCCATCACGGCCTGCGCATTGCCCTTCTGGTCCCCGACACGGAGCGTGGTTTGCGCAGCTGCGACTTCGAACGAAGCGAACAGCAGCGCGCCGGCCAACATGAGGCGGATCATTCTGCGGCCTCGCCGCGAACGGCCTGGCGCTTGGCGACCAGCTCGCGTGTCAGCGGGATCAGCTCCCGGCCGTATTCGATGCTATCGATCAGCGGATCGAAGCCGCGGATTAGGAAATGGCTGATGCCGAGATCGTAATAGTCACCGAAGACCTCCGCAACCTGCTCGGGCGTGCCGACCAGTGCCGTGGTGTTGCTGTTAGCGCCGGTCAGCTTTGCGATCTCGGTCCAGAGCCGCTTGTCGATGCGGCTGCCCTGATCGGCGAGCGCGAGCAGGCGCCGTGCGCCGGCGGTGGCATGCCCGTCAGCGGGCTTGCGATAGCCGGTCTTGTCCTGGAGCGCGGTGGCGCGCGCGAGAATTTCCTCCGCCTTCTCCCAGGCCTGCTTCTCGGTCGGTGCAATGATCGGCCGCACCGACAGGCTGAAGCGCGGCGTCGGCCGCCCCTGCCGCACCGCGGCGTTGTGCACGCGCGAGGTGATATCGCGCACCTGCGCGTAGGATTCGCCCCATAGCGCAAAGGTGTCGGCATGCTTGCCAGCGACGTCGATCGCCGCATCCGAGGCGCCGCCGAAATAGACGCGGATGCCTTCGGGGCGATACGGCTTCACCTGCGAGAAGGCGTTCTCGACCTGGTAGTACCTGCCCTTGTAGCTGAACGGCTTGTCGCTGCTCCATTGCAGCTTGAGCACGTCGAGGAATTCAGAGGTGCGGGCATAGCGCTCGTCCTTGTCGTCGAGCGTGTTGCCGTCTTGCCGCAGCTCGGTGGCGTTGCCGCCGGTGATGACATGGAGCGCGACGCGGCCGCGGGAAAACTGGTCGAGCACGGCGAACTGCCGCGCCAGCAATGTCGGGGCGGTAAAGCCGGGCCGCTGCGCGATGAGCACGTTGAGCTTCTCGGTGTGATTGAGCACGTGCTGGGCGACCTGGAGCGCATCGGGCGAGGTCGAATGAAACGCCAGCAGCGCGCGGTCGAAGCCGGCATTCTCATGCGCCTTCGCCACCGTCTCGATATGGGTCGGATTGAGCACCGGTCCTTCCCGGACGATGGTCTCGGACGAATTGTTGTTGCTGATGAAGCCGATGAACTCGATCGACATGATCGTCTCCCTGTTGATCCCTAGAGGCCGAGTGCGAGGCGGCCGAGGCCGATGCGCGTGGAATCATCCTGCGGCGTGTGCACGCGGCCGCACAGCACGTCGCGATAATGCCGCTCCAGCGGATTGGCGCGGCTGAGCCCGTGGTTACCGGTCAACGACAGCGCGTCCTCGACGACGGCAACGGCGTTGTTGGTCACGGTCAGCTTGATGACGTTGGATTCACCGGCAGAGAGATCGACGCCATCGTCGAAGTCGCGGGCAGCCGTGTCGATCAAACGTGCGTTGACCGCAAGCCGCGCCTCGATGGCCCCGACGATCTCCTGCGCGCGGGCTAAGGTCGCCAGCGGCGCGCCGAGGCTGGCAGGCACGCGCTGCTTCAGGAAATTGATCAGCCAGTCGCGCGCGGCGCGGGCAACGCCGTCGTAGATCGCGGCGATGAAGACGGTGTGCACAGTCTGCTGCGTAACGTCGAGCGTGCGCCAGTCCGCCGGCTTGCGCAAATCGACCTCGGCATCGAGCGGGACCACGACGTCGTCGAAGATGACGTCGTGGCTGCCGCTGGCGCGCAGGCCGTGATGGTCCCAGGTCTGGACGATGCGCGTGCCCGGCAGGCCCGCCGGCACCAGGAACTGGCCGACGCGCGGCTCCGCCTCGTCGGTGCGCGCCCAGACCAGGTACCATTTCAGGATCGGCGATCCCGTCGAGTAGATCTTGTGGCCGGAGAGGCGCCAGCCGGTTTCGGTGCGCCGCGCGATCGTCGCCGGCAACCCTCCGCGCGCAGGCGAGCCGAGCTCCGGCTCCACGCGCAGGGCATTGATAAGGGCGATGCCCTCAACACTTTCGCGCGCGAGCTTGCGCGACAGTCGCGCCGGCCAGTTCGGACTGCGCGCCATCACGAGATGATTGATGTAGTGCATCGACAGCACCAGCGCGGTCGACGGATCGGCCTTGCCGAGAATGCCGAGCACGCGCGCGGCATAGCGCGCGCCGGCACCGGCGCCGCCATGAACCGCCGGCACCGTCAGAGACAGCAAGCCTGCCTCCGAGAGCTCGCGAAAATTCTCGAAGGGAAAGCTGCCGAGCCGGTCGTGCTCGGCCGCGCGCGCCGCAAAGCTTGTGGCAAGCGTCGCGGCGCGGGCGATGTAGTCGGGCTCGCTGTGAGCCGTGCGGCCCTTGGCTATGGAGGTCACCATGTGGCGTCCAGCCCCAACAGCCCGAGGATCTGGCGGCGCAGCTCAGCCAAATACGGATCGCCGCGATGGCGCGGATACGGACGATCGACGCGGATATCGGCCTTCACCCGCGCGGGACGATCGCTGAACACGATGACGCGGTTGGCGAGCACCAGCGCCTCCTCCGCATCATGCGTCACCAGCAGTGTGGTGAACCCCTTGCGCTGCCAGAGCGCGACGAGCTCGGCCTGCATGGTGATGCGGGTCAGCGAGTCCAGTTTCCCCAGGGGCTCATCCAGGATCAGTATCTTGGGATCGTTGACCAGCGCCCGCGCCAGCGCGACGCGCTGCGCCATGCCGCCGGAGAGCTGGTGCGGATAGGCGTTGCGGAACGGCGAAAGCCCGACGAGGTCAAGCGCGTCATCGACGCGCTGGCGCTGGCTCCTCAAAATGCCCTGGGCCTCAGGGCCCAGGGCGACGTTGTCCCAGACCGACCGCCAGGGAAACAGGGTCGGATCCTGGAACACGACGACGCGCGAGGGATGCGGGTTCCTGATGCGCTCCTCGTCCTCCCGCAGCCTTCCCGCCTTCGGCTTGTCGAGGCCGGCGATCAGCCGCAGCAAGGTCGACTTGCCGCAGCCGGACGGGCCGAGCAGCGCGACGAACTCGCCGGGCTCGACCGAGATGCTGACGTCGCTCAGCACCGGCAGCTCGGTCCCGTCGATGTCGAAGGCGTGGCTGACCTGCTCGATAGCGAGCGCGGCGCCGGTGGCCGGATGCGTGACCGCTTCGGCGAGAGCTGTGGCTACCATTTGACGGTTCCCTTCTGCCAGACCAGGAGGCGATCGCGGATCGCAAACAGCAGCGTGATTGCGCCGGAGCAGAGCAGCGACATCACGATCAGCGCTGCATACATGTTGGCGTAGGCGGCCCAGCCCTGCGCCCATTGCAGGTACCAGCCGAGCCCGGCCTTAACGCCGATCATCTCGGCGACGACGAGCACGGCAAAGGACGAGCCGAGCCCCATGAACAGGCCGACGAAGACGTGCGGCAACGCGGCCGGGATCGCGACCTTCAGCACCAGGAACGAAGGCTTTGCCCCCAGCGTGCGCGCGACGTCGTAATAGGCGTTGCTGACGCTCGCGACGCCCGACCAGGTCAGCACGGTAACCGGGAAGCCCGTTGCCAGCGCGATCAGGAAGGTCGAGGCGCTCCAGCTCGACGGAAAGGTGAAGAAGGCGATCGGCAGCCAGGCGGTCGCCGGCAGTGGGCCGATGAAGCGCAGCACCGGATGCACCCAATAACCAACCGCGCGCGACCAGCCGATCGAGACGCCGGTTAGAAAGCCAATCGTGGCGCCGATCAGATGGCCGCCGAGCTGGAGCTTGATCGAGGCAAGGACGCTGTCGAGCAGCTTCGGCAGATCGTCGGTATAGACCTCGATGATCGCCTGCGGCGGCGGGAAGAACGGCAGCGGCAGCCAGGCGAATTTTGCCGTCGCGACCTCCCACACCGTCAGGAACACCCCGAGCGCGACCAGCCATGGCGCGCGCTTGTGCAGCGCCTGTCCTGCCGATCCCAGATAGTCGGCCCCGACGGTGCCGAACAGCGCGAGCGCCGCGATGATGAAGGCGGCGATGCCGAGTGAATGCGTGCGCGACCAATCGCCGACATCCTGCCACCACAGGCAGGACAGGCCGAGGGCGATCCAGGCGACGCTGGCGAGAACGCCGGCGCCGGACTCCCGGATCCAGCTCGCCAGCAGCGGCACGCGCGAGGTGCGCGGCGCGCCCGAGGCAAGGCCGTCAGACAGCGAATACGTCGACATAGATGCGCTCCGCGAATTTGGCGGTGTCGGTGCTCTGCTTGAAGACCTGCACGCTCTTGAGGTCGTCGGCGTAGGCCTTGAGCTCGCGCTTCAAGATCTCGCCGACGGGATGATGATGGTGGGTGTGGTAGCGCACCATGCCCTCGATATCGGCGAGCGTCGCCGCCTTCGGCGCATAGGGCTGGAACGATTTCGCCGCGAGCGTCGCATTCTGCGCGGTGAACATCGCAGCATCGAGCAGCGCCTGGGTGATGGCGCGCGCGACTTGAGGCTCTTCGCGCACGAGCGAGCCGCGCAGGCCGAGGATGCAGCAGCTCTTCTCGCGGTACTCCCCATCGAGATTTGAGGCGACCTCCTTGTACTGTGTGTCCTTGAGCCAGAGATAGGCGAGCGGATCGGACGACAGGAACGCCTGCACCTCGCCCTTCTCCACGGCAACGTTGAGCAGATTGCCGGGATAGGCGCGCCAGTCGACGTCCTTCACCGGATCGATGCCGAGTTTGGCCAATTGGATCGAGAAGAAGTTCTTGTCGGGACCGGCGAGATCGCCGACCGCGACGATCTTGCCCTTGAGGTCGGTCAGCTTCGAGACGCCGGAATCGGTGCGCGACAGCACCCGCATGCAGCCGCCATGGGTGCCCGCGGCGATCTTGACGTCAAAACCCTGCTCCAGCGGCTTCAGCCAGCGCAGTGCCATGCCGAGACCGGCATCGCTTTTGCCTGTCGCGATGGCCTCGAGCAGCTGGTCGGTCGAGCCGGAATAGTTGACGAGCTCGACGTCGAGATTATGCTTCTTGAAGAAGCCGTGCTCGATCGCGACCGGCACCGGCGCGAGGCAGACGGCGCCGGCATTCCACGACAGCTTCAGCTTGCGCGGCGCGCCAGTGAGCGCGGGTGCGTCAGAGGCCGTGCGGCACAGCGGAAACTCGGAGAAGTCGACACCCGGCGCGATGGCGCGCGGTGCGAAGGCCTGCGCACCCAGCGCGCCGAGCGGCGCTGCGAAGGCCGCCGCAAGCCCTGCCTGAAGCAGGTGGCGCCGGTCGAGTTTCGACCCGCTGCGCTGGTTATCGTTGTTCATCGGCCTGGCTCCTGCGCTGGCACGGCTCCGCCGTGTACGCAACGGGTCGCGTTGCGCATGTTCCGTGCGGAGCTGCGTCTAAGAGAAAATTGTTCCGTCGGCGCTTGGCGCGCCGTGTTGATGCGATGCGCAAATCATGCGGCGCGTTCGCGGCATCGTCAATGAAATGGATTTTCGAATGTTGCGCGAAGGGAAGACATTCTCTCCATCCGCGCATGGGCAAGCGATGAAAGGATTTTCGCAGATGCATAGGCACGCACGGTCAACCGCGACTCCATCGCCTGCTGCATCCCTGTGCAGCGTCTGCCGCGCACGCTGCGCATTCTCGAAAGCGCCGGCCCGCTGAAACGTCATTGCCTGAAGCACGCACAATACGGTTGGCCATTTCATTGACGGCGCACCGCGCGCTCATAGACTTGATCGTCTCGCTGCACCGTTCGCTCACGCATCGTGAGCAACGCAACAAGACGGATCCAATGAGCATCAACTCTCACGACCATTCCATCACACGCCGGCTCGCCACCTCGCTGCTCGCCGCCGCCATCACGCTATCGACCGCTGCCGCATCGCTCGCCGCCGACATTGTCGTGCTGCGCGTCGGCGACCAGAAGGGCGGCAATCGCTCGCTGCTCGAAATCTCCGGCTATGCGAAGGACCTGCCTTACAGAATCGAATGGTCGGAATTCCCCGCGGCCGCGCCGATCCTCGAAGCGCTCAATGCCGGCGCGCTCGACGTCGGCTACACCGGCGATCTCTCGTTCCTCTCGGTCTATGCCGCGGGCGCGCCGATCAAGGCGATCGGCGGCACGCGCTCGGATGCGAAGACGCAGGCTATCCTGGTGCGTCAGGATTCGCCGATCAAGTCGGCGGCCGACCTCAAGGGCAAGCGGCTCGCCGGCACACGCGGCGGCTGGGGCCAGTTCCTGATCGATGCGACACTGGAGAAGGCAGCGATCAAGCTGGAGGATGCGACCTTCGCGCCGCTCGGCCCGGTCGATGCCAAGATCGCGCTGCTCGCCGGCTCGATCGACGCCTGGGCGGTGTGGGAGCCCTACGTCTCGTTCGCGACGTTGAAGGACAAGGCTCGCGTCATCGCCAACGGCGAAGGGCTGACGCCGACCATCACCTTCATCGTCGCCTCCGACAACGCCATCGCCACCAAGCGCGCGGCGGTGCAGGATCTGGTGCAGCGCTTGAACAAGGCGCGACTGTGGTCGCTGGACCATGTCGCCGAATACGCCAAGAACACGGCCGAATTGACCAAGCTGCCCGAGGACGTGCTGCTGTCGGCCTACACCGCGCAGCGCACCGGCCCGATCGTGATCGACGAGAACGTGGTCAAGGAGGTGCAGGAAGCCTCCGACCGCGCGACGCGCTACGGCATCCTGCCGAAGAAGCTCGACGTCAGCAAAGCCGTCGAGCGCAGCTTCACGGCTGCGGCCGTGGGATCGAATTAGGCGACGGCGGGAGGCGCAGGCTTCGCCTCAGGCCAGGGCCATTGCATCTCGCCGCGATCCTGCTCATGCATGTTGCATGCATGAGCCTGATCGTGTGGCTGTCATTCTAGCCGCGCGGTGCTCACCAATAGGCGCGGTAGTAGGGACGGGGATAAACACCGAACGGGCGGTGATAAACCCGGTACGGCCGGTAATAGCCATAGCTGTAATACGGACGGTACGGCCGATAGTATCGCGGATAGATCGGTGCGTAGCCGTAGCCGCCGTAATAGGCGGGGGCATAACCATAACCGTAGCCCGGATATCCGTAGCCGTAGCCACCGTAATAGGGCCGGCCATAATAGCCGTAGCCGTAAGGAGACCCCGCGGCGATGGCGCCGCCGATGAGCGCGCCGGCTGCGAGACCGCCGAGGGCAAAGCCCCAGCCGCTGCCGCGCCAATGCACCGGTGTGACATTGTCACCGGCCGCAGCCTTCATCGTCGCAACGTTGGTCGGCATCGGGGCCGCCGTGGCCTGCCCGATCTGGGCCACCATGACCACCCCGGCCAATGAACAGGCAATCGCCGTCTTCCAGATCCTCATCGTCCTACTCCCTGTCTGACCTTTCGCTTGGAAAAAGGATCGCAGCGTCATGATCGGACATCCTTGCGCCAAGTCAAAGCATTGAATTTCAAAGCCTGGAGTTTGCGTGCACCGCACAAGACGCTTGCCTCCGTTCTGATCAACCGGTGCCCGGCGACGTCATCGCCTGTGACAGCCGCGCGACGGTGGCTGAGGCCCGATCACCCCGGCAAGGCATTAAGCTTCCCGTGCATTCGCAACCAACAACCACCTTCACGATTTACTATTCGTGCCATTACTATCGGTTCCAATGTGCGCGGCCGGGAGGCTTCTCGCGAGCGCCAGAGTTGTGGGAGGATCACATGAGTGCCGCGAGACCCGAGCCGCTTGCCCGTCAGGCGCTGGCGTTTGTCCTGGCCGGAGGACGCGGCAGCCGCCTGCTGGAGCTGACCGACCGCCGCGCCAAGCCGGCGGTCTATTTCGGCGGAAAGTCCCGCATCATCGATTTCGCGCTGTCGAACGCGGTGAACTCCGGCATCCGCCGTATCGCGGTGGCGACCCAATACAAGGCGCACAGCCTGATCCGGCACCTTCAGATGGGCTGGAACTTCTTCCGCCCCGAACGCAACGAGAGTTTTGACATCCTGCCCGCCAGCCAGCGCGTCTCCGAGAGCATGTGGTATGTCGGCACGGCGGACGCGGTGTACCAGAACATCGACATCATCGAATCCCACGCCTGCCGCTTCATCGTCGTGCTGGCCGGAGACCACATCTACAAAATGGACTACGAGGTGATGCTGCGCCAGCACGTCGAGAGCGGCGCCGACGTCACCGTCGGCTGCCTGGAAATGCCGCGGACCGAATCTTCCGGTTTCGGCATCATGCATATCGACGAGAACGGCTGGATCCAGGAGTTCCTGGAGAAGCCGAAGGATCCGCCGCCGATGCCGGGCAAGCCGGACGTCTCGCTCGCCAGCATGGGCATCTACGTGTTCGACGCGAAATTCCTGTTCGACCAGCTCAAGCGCGATGCCGAGGACCCGAACTCGAACCACGATTTCGGCAAGGACATCATTCCCTACCTGGTCAAGAACGGCCGCGCGATGGCGCACCAGTACTCGACCTCCTGCGTCCGCTCGGGCAGCGACACTCGCGCCTATTGGCGCGACGTTGGCACGGTCGACGCCTATTGGGCCGCCAATATCGACCTCACCGACGTGGTGCCCGAGCTCGACCTGTTCGACCGAGCCTGGCCGATCTGGTCCTATGCCGAGATCACGCCGCCGGCGAAATTCGTCCATGACGAGGAGAGCCGGCGCGGCCAGGCGGTGAGCTCGCTGGTCTCCGGCGGCTGCATCATCTCCGGCGCGTCGCTGCGCCGCTCGCTGCTGTTCACCGGCGTGCGCATCAACTCCTACGCCAATGTCGAGAATGCCGTGATCATGCCTTACGTGAGTGTCGGCCGCGGCGCCCGCTTGAGGAACGTCGTGATCGACCGCGGCGTCGAGATCCCGGAAGGGCTCGTCGTCGGCGAGGATCCCGAGTTCGACGGAAAGCGCTTCCGCACCACCGAGCAGGGCATCTCGCTGATCACCCAGCCGATGATCGACAGGCTCAATACATGACGCCTGTTCGCGTCCTCGCGGTCGCCTCTGAAGTCTATCCCCTCGTCAAGACCGGCGGCCTCGCAGACGTCGCCGGCGCGCTCCCGGTTGCGCTGAAGGCCCATGGCGTCGAGATGCGCAGCTTGCTGCCGGGCTATCCCGACGTGATGCGCCTTTTGTCCGGCACAGAGGAACTGCGGCGCTGGCCCGATTATTTCGGCGGCCCCGGCCGGCTGCTGGCGGGCTCGCATGCCGGGCTCGATCTGTTCGTGCTGGACGTGCCGCATCTCTATGCGCGGCCGGGCAACCCCTATGTCACCACTGACGGCGTCGACTGGGCGGACAACGGCGCGCGCTTCGCCGCGCTGTCGCGCGTGGCGGCCGATATCGGCCACGGCCTCGTGCCGGCCTTCGTGCCCGATGTCGTGCATGCCCACGACTGGCAGGCGGGGCTCGCGCCGGCCTATCTGCACTACGACAATCGTCCGCGGCCCGGCACCGTGATGACCATTCACAACATGGCCTACCAGGGCAAGTTCGCCCCTGAGCTGATCGGATCGATCGGCCTGCCCTGGCATGCCTTCAACATCAGCGAACTGGAATATTTCGGCGGCATCAGCTTCTTGAAGGCCGGCTTGCGCCTTGCCGATCGCATCACCACGGTATCGCCGACCTACGCGAAGGAAATCCAGAGCGACGAAGGCGGCATGGGCCTCGGCGGCCTGCTTCGTGAACGATCCAACGTGCTGAGCGGCATCCTCAACGGCATCGACACCGAGGTCTGGAATCCGCAAACCGATCCGCACATCGCCTACCGCTTCGGCGCGGAAGACCTTACCTTCCGGGCCGCGAACAAGGCGGTGCTGCAGCAGCAGTTCAACCTCGATTCCTCGGACGAAGCGCCGCTGCTCGGCGTCATCAGCCGGCTGTCGTGGCAGAAGGGGCTCGATCTCCTGATGGAGGCCATCCCGACCATCCTGCGCGAAGGCATGCAGCTCGCGCTGCTCGGCAGCGGCGACCGCGATCTGCAGGATGGCTACCAGGCCGCGGCCCGCGCCAATCCGGGCCGGATCGGCGTCGTGATCGGCTATGACGAAATCCTGGCGCATCTGATCCAGGCCGGCTCGGACGCGCTGATCGTGCCGTCCCGCTTCGAGCCGTGTGGCCTGACCCAGCTCTGCGCGCTGCGCTATGGCGCCGTGCCGATCGTCTCGCGCGTCGGCGGCCTCGAAGACACCATCGTCGATATCGGCGAGGCCGACGCGTCCGGCCACGATGCCACCGGCTTCAAATTCGCCCCCGTGACGGCGGATGCCCTCGCCGGCACGCTGCGCAAGGCCAACACCGCCTTCCACGACAAGCTGACCTGGCGCCGCCTGCAACGCAGCGGCCTTGCGACCGACGTCTCCTGGCGCAACCGCGCCGGCGACTATGCCGCGCTGTACCGCAGCCTCATGGCGGCGCGCGCGTGAGGCAGAGCCGAATCCATGCTATAGAGCCGACATGGACCCCTTCGCGATCAAGCTGCTCGGCTTTGCCGCCGCCACCTGCACCACCGTCGCCTACGCGCCGCAGTTCATCAAGGTCTGGAAGACCCGCTCGGCGCGCGACATTTCTCTCGGCATGTTTCTGGTCATGATGCTGGGCCTCACGCTCTGGCTCATCTACGGCCTGCTTTCAGGCGATGCCCCCCTGGTCGCGGCGAACGCCGTCACCATGGTTCTCGCCGGCGGCATTCTGGTGATGAAACTGAGATATGGGTGAGGCTTTCTTCGCCTCTCCCCGCTTGCGGGACGATGGAGAAGAGATCATTACCCAAACACATACGAGGCCATCGCCACATGCGCGACCTCGTCGACGAAGACGCGCCGTCCGACGTCGCTTCCCGCAGCACCGGCCGCCACCATCAGCGGCAGCAGATGGTCCTCGCGCGGATGTGCAAGGCGTGCGCTCGGCGCATTCTCCCAATCGACCAGCATGGCATTGCGGCGCGCCGCATCGGGGTTGCTGATCGCCTCGTTCAGATAGGCCTCGAAATCATACGAGACGGGCTTGGACTCCGGACGGTTGAAGCCGCGCATGTTGTGATAGGTCAGGCCGCTGCCGACGATCAGGATGCCTTCGTCGCGCAAGGATGCGATCGCCTGCCCCACCTTGACGTGCTCGGCCGCGTCATAGCTGGACTTCAGCGACAGCAGCACGATCGGCATGTCGGCATTCGGATACATCAGCCCGAGCGGAACGAACGTGCCGTGATCGAAACCCTGGTCGGGATCTTCGCGGCAATCGAGGCCGGCATGCGTGAGCAGCGCCTTCACTTGCGCGGCAAGCTCGGGCCTGCCCGGCGCCGGATATTTGAGGTGGTAGGTATGCTCGGGGAAACCGTAATAATCGTAGACCATCGGTGGATGCGGCGAGGTCGACACCGTGAAGGCGTCGGCTTCCCAATGCCCGGTGATGACCAGCACCGCCTTCGGCCTCTCGGGCAGAAGCTGCGGCAAGTTCGCGAACGCCTCGGCGGTCTTGGCATATTGCACCCGCCTGTCCTCCATGAAGGGCCAGGGGCCGCCGCCATGCGACAGGAACAGGGTCGGAAGTCGCGTCATCGGCTCGTCTCGTTGACAACAGGCGCGTGCGAGCGGTCCGCACGATCGGCGGTGAGCATAGGCAAAGCGGCATGGTTAGCAAGTCGTTAACGATTTGCCGCCCAGAATCCCCGGCGGGGCCGAAGCAGTCGGCCTGAAGACAAGTGAGACGTGCGATGAGGAAGTTTGCGCTGGGGGACGTCGTCAACAGTGATAAGGGCCGCCGCGGTGTCGTCCGCGCCGCCTTCAAGTCGCGGGATGGCCAGCAGTTCTATGCCGTCGAGAAGGACGGCGCGATGGATTATCTGGAGGAAGACCGGCTCAGCCCGGCGCCGCGCGTCGAGCTCGCGGCTTAAATCCGATTCATCTCCTGCCCTCATTTGCGAGCCGGTCGAGACGATCCGCGAACGGGTCGTCGCCGCTCGCGATGCCATCGTTCGTGATCAGCAGCAGGCGATCGCCGCTGGCTGCGTCCCAGCGTGGCAGGTCGGGACCATTGGGATCGCCACTTCGGGCGAAGTTTATCCAATAGGCGCGCATGCGGCCTGCGACCTCGCGGTCGCGCCGCGACAGGATGCCCGCACCGGGCACGCCTTCCGTACCGAAGATGAACTGCAGCTCGCGCCCGTGGCCGACGTCGGGATTGGCGCGCCTGGCCTCCGGCACATAGGCGAAGCGGTAGCGAAAGGTCGGCGCGCCGCCTGCCGCGTGCAGACGTGCCAGCAGCCGCACCGGCTCGGAAAAGACCTTGTCGGTGTAAATTCTTGCCGCGAGATCCGAAGGTCTGGCGAGATCGGGATAGAGCTTGCGCAATTCGCCGTCGCCCGCGCCCGGCGGCGCAAGCTCCTCCTTGATCGCGGTCTCGTTCTCCGAGCCGGTCTCGTCCTCGTTCGAGCCGATGATCAAGGGAATGCGGCTTTGGCGTCCGGCGGCAAAACCTGCGGCGAGGTCCTCGGTCGCGAGACGTCCATCCATCATCGGTGCAAAGCTGCGCGGCGATGTCTCCAGCAATTGTTTCTCGGCGGCCAGCAGGCGCCGCGGCTCGACTGCGCGCAGATCCGTCTTCGGCGAAAGCGCGGCCACGAAGAGCCGGCCGATGGCCTCCGCCTCTTCCGCCGAACGCAGGCGCGCGCGGCCGGGCACCGATTGCAGAATGGCCTTGTGGAACAGATTGCGCGCTTGCGCGGACAGCATCAGCAGCGCAATCGATGTCGCGCCTGCATCGCTGCCGAACAACGTGACGTTATCAGGATCGCCGCCGAACGCCGCGATGTTGTCGTGCACCCAGTGCAGCGCGGCGATCTGGTCCATCAGGCCGAAATTGCCGGAGCCGGCGTCCGACAGCGCGGGATGCGAGAGCCAGCCGAGCACGCCGAGGCGATAATTCACGGTGACCACGATGAGGCCCGCCTGCGCCAGCTTGGCGCCATCGAACAGCGGATCGTTCGCGGTGCCCGTGACGAACGCGCCGCCATGGATGAACACCATCACCGGCAACGGGCCGTCGACCCCGAAAGGACGAAACACGTTCAGCGTCAGGCAATCCTCGCTCGCCAGAGGCAGCGCCGGCTGAAGGCATGGCGCGCCGTAATCGTAGGCGGTGCGCATCTCCGAGCTTTCGGTCGTCGGCTGCGGCGGTTGCCAGCGCAGCGCGCCGAGCGGCGGCGCCGCGTAAACCAGCCCCTTGAACGAGGCCACCTCGCCTTCCACGGCGCCGAGCATCTGCCCTTCACGCGTCAGCGCGAATGGAAACTGCCCGACCGGCTGGGCGACGGCCGGGTCGGCGCCACACAGGACTGCAATAGCCGCAACGAATGCAAGCAGGGCCCGCATCTTCGCAACGATCTCGATGAAGGGTTTTGGCAGGTTATGTCCGAAGCCGTCGGCGAGGCAACCCTCGCGCGCCTTGAGCCTAACCGCCTTTGCCGATCAGCTCCGCGAGCGCGTGGCGCGCGACGATGCCGAGCTCGCCGAGCGTGGAGTGTCCCGCCCGCGCCGCCTCGATCAGGCGCTCGGCGATGAACCTGCGGCTGTCGTGATCGCCGCCATGCGGCAGTTGCCGGCACGTCTGCTCGAGGACGACGTCCATGTTCGCTCTGGTTCGCTCACTCAACTCTGTCATGATGCCCGGGCGGTACGCGTGGCTTGTAAGCGCAAGCATACACAGAAGGACGATGGCTGATTACCCCGGACGATCACGGCCATTGTGCATCGCGGTGCGTGTGGTGCCACAACCTTCGCGCGGTCACTAAGCCGCCGCAAACGACCACCCTAAGATTGCACTTGCTCTAATGACAAGCTGAGCCTGCGGCGATAGCCTGCCGCCAAAACAAGACATCCGGGAGGAATACCATGCCTGACGCAATGGTTGCCACACGTGCCTCCGATGGGCGCGGAACCGCCCAGCAGGTCGATGTTGCCGTGGTCGGCGCCGGATTTGCCGGCCTCTACCTTCTCCATCGCCTGCGCAAGACGGGGTTCTCGGCAGTCGGGCTCGACGAGGCCGGCGATGTCGGCGGCACCTGGTACTGGAACCGCTATCCGGGCGCGCGCTGCGACATCCAGACCATCGATTACAGCTACACGTTCGATCCGGAGCTCGAGACCGCCTGGACCTGGTCGGAGAAATACGCGACCCAGCCCGAGATCCTGCGTTACCTCGGCTTCGTCGCCGATCGCTACGATCTGCGCCGCGACATCCGTTTCAAGACCAAGGTCACCGAAGCCAGATGGGACGAAGCGTCGGAGCGCTGGCTCATCACCACTGACAATGGGCCACCCGTCTCCTGCCGCCATTACATCATGGCGACCGGTTGCCTCTCCGCGCCAAAGCCGCCGGAGATCGACGGCGTCAAGGACTTCAAGGGCGAGGTCTATTTCACCGGGCGCTGGCCGCATGACGGCGTCGATCTCACCGGAAAACGCGTCGCCGTGATCGGCACGGGCTCCTCGGCGATCCAGTCGATCCCTGTGATCGCCGAGCAGGCTGCGCATCTGACGGTGTTCCAGCGCACACCGAATTTCGCGTTGCCGGCGCACAACGGCCCTGCGCCCGCGGACCGCATGAGCCTGTTGCAGAGCGACCGCGCGGCCTATCGCGAGCAGGCGCGGCAGTCGATGGCCGGCGTGCCCTATCCGCAGCAGACGGTCGTGAGCTGGCAGCTCAGCGATGCCGAGCGCCGCGAGCGGTTCGAGCGCGCCTGGGCCGCCGGCGACCTCGTCCACATCCTGACGCAGCTCTGGGCCGACCAGGCCGTCGACGTCGACGGCAACAAGATCGTCCAGGATCTGATCCGCGAGAAGATCCGCGCCGCCGTCAACGATCCTGAGACCGCCGCGGCGCTGATGCCGGACGACCATCCGTTCGGCGCAAAGCGCCCCTGCCTCGAGACCAATTATTACGCAACCTACAACCGGCCGAACGTCACGCTGGTCAATCTGCGCAAGGAGCCGATCAAGGCGATCACCGCGAGCGGCATTTCCACGAACGGCCGCAGCTTCGACGTCGACGTCATCGTCTTCGCAACCGGCTTCGACGCCATGACCGGCGCGATCCGTGCCGTGCATCCGATCACCGGGCGCGGTGGCAAGTCGCTGTCCGATGTCTGGGCGCAGGGGCCGCAGACCTATCTCGGCCTCACGGTCGAGGGCTTCCCGAACTTCTTCATGATCACCGGACCCGGAAGCCCGTCGGTGCTGTCGAACATGGCGGTGTCGATCGAGCAGCATGTCGACTGGGTGGTCGATCGCGTTGCATCGCTGCGCGATGCCGGCTTCACCACGATCGAGCCGACCGAGACGGCACAGGCCGGCTGGAACAGGCACATGGCCGACTGCTCGATGCTGACGCTGCACCGGCTCGCCAACACCTGGTACACCGGCGCCAACGTGCCCGGCAAGGTGCAGGGCCTGATGCCCTATACCGGCGGCGTCGGCCCTTATCGCAGCATCTGCGACGAGGTGGTCAGCCGCGGCATGCTCGGCTTCAAGCTCACCGGCCCCGATGGCGCCGTCCAATGCAATGACGGCGAGGTGGTGCGCCTGCAGCCGGACGTGCGGCTGGTGCTGAACCTGCTCGCCTCGCTCAACCTGCCGCCGATCGAGTCGATGGGCGCGCTCGGCGCCCGCGCCTTCGTCAACGAGTTCAACAAGGGCCGCCCCGCGGGTCGGCCGATCGGCGAGATCGTCGACGGCACCCTGCCCGTCGCCGACGGCGCGCTGCCCTACCGCGTCTACAAGCCGGCAACGCCGGGACCGCATCCGGTCGTGGTCTATTTCCACGGCGGCGGCTGGGTGCTTGGCGATGAGCAATCGGACGAGCCGTTCTGCCGCGACATGGTGCGGCGGACCGGCATGATGTTCGTCAGCGTCGGCTATCGCCACGCACCGGAGCATCGCTTCCCGACCGCGGCCGAGGACGGCTATGCGGCCACGCGCTGGATCGCCGAGCACGCCGCCGAGTTCGGCGGTAGGCCGGGCCCGGTGCTGGTCGCCGGCTGGAGCGCCGGCGGCAACATTGCGGCCGTCACCTGCCAGCTCGCGCGCGACCGCGGCGGGCCCTCGATCGCCGGCCAGCTTCTGGTCTGCCCGGTCACCGACTGCAGCTTCGATCGGCCCTCCTACAACGAAAATGGGACCGCCTACTTCCTGACGCGCTCGCTGATGTACTGGTTCTGGGACCTCTATTGCTCGCCGGCGGACCGCACCGACCCGCGGGTCGCCCCGCTGCGCGGCAAGGTTGCCGGCCTGCCGCCGGCCCTCGTGGTCACCTGCGAGTTCGATCCGCTGCGCGACGAAGGCATCGCCTATGCCGAGGCAATGGCCGCAGCGGGCGTGCCGGTCGAGCAATTGAAGGCGCGCGGCCACTTCCACTCGTCCTTTGCGATGGTGGACGTGGTGATCACAGGCGTGTCGGGCCGGGTGCAGATGGCGCAGGCCTTGCGGCGCTTTGCCGGGCTGCCGCCCAAGGTCGGCAGCAGTGACGGTCACGGAGATGGTCACGCCAGCCCGCGGCACGAGATCGCGGCGGCGGCGAGCTGACGCAGCCACGAGGCGGCCGGGAACCTTTTCCCGGCTGCCGCGTTCGGTGTCTGTGGCATTGAGTGCAGCGACAGGTGTATCGGCCCCGGCACGCGAGCACGTGTGCTGGGGTCGTGTTTTGCGTGAGGCAGGGCGATGGGGGACGTGGTCGGGGATTCAAAGGTCAATTTCGGCGCGCTTGCGGTGCTGCATAAATGGCCATCACTTGCCAATCAGCGCCAGCCTGACCGGGAGCCCTACCAGCTCATCGAAGGCACGCTCGACGATTGCATCTCGGCTTTCATGCAGAAACCGGCGACGACCCGGCACCTCTACGAGATCCGCACCGTAGCGCAGCCGCCGCTCGTCACCGAGATCCTCTCCCCCGAACACGTCCTCGAGCTGTCGCGCTTGAGAGAATTTCTCTGACGCCCTTCACAAGCGTGCGAGCAGGAACCTTCTTCCGGTTCTTCCCGTTGTCAGGGATCAAAACAATGACGTGAGCGCCTCGAGATGTTTGACGCCGGCGTATCATCACCGATCGTGCCTTACGGAGCGGACCAGACCCTGTTCGTGGTGGTTGATCGCCGTGACGAGGCGACCGAAATCCGCATCGAGCGCAGCGATCTCGACACCACGATCGGCGAGCTCGTCGCCGGCTGCTTCAATGACCCGATCAAGGTGATCTCGTTCAACACGCTCGAGCACTGGATGAAGGATATCTCGTGCGACGTCGCCGGCGAGATCCGCGCACGCTGCGACATCTATGGAATAGAGCTCCCCGATTATCTCAGCGACTTCATCGAAAGCCATTCCCAAAGCGCGATGAAATGAAGCTCACTTGCCGAAAAGGACGGAGGTGCGCTCCCTCCCTGCTTGCGGGAATGACTATCGCATTTGGGAGTTTTTCTCTGCGGCCATCCTTCGGGCTCCTCAGGATGAGGGCGGAGTGCGCGGCAGCAGTTTCAACGAGCACTGATGCTGATTAGCCTCATCCTGAGGAGGCGCGTCAGCGCCGTCTCGAAGGACGAGGCGTGCGCGCAGGCCGCCGCCACAAGTCATATCCGATAGCCCTGCGCTTGCGGGAGAGGGAGTGCACCTCCCTTGTAGCAATCGAACCTGATCGCATCGTGCTTTAGTTGCGGCGGCGTTTGCCGGCGATGACCTCGATCTCGCGGCGGCGTTCGCCCGCGAAGGTCAGCAGCTTTTCGATCGTCAGCGTATCCGTGATCCGTTTGGCGAGCCGCTCGGCACGCGCAGCCTGATCTTCGAGATGCTGGATCGTGTTCAAGCGTCGCCTCCCCCAAAGCCCCGAATTGTGCGGACAGCCATGGTGCTTGAGAAGCCGCTAACAGCCGGTTAAGCGCGCCCGCACGGTCGCGACGCGTGGCGCCCTATTGCACGACTTCAAGCCTGACATTGGTAATGCCCTTGTCGACCATGCCGAGCGCCTCGGCGGCCGACGGCGAGATGTCGACCACGCGTCCGCGCACGAAGGGCCCGCGATCGTTGACCCTGACCGTAACGAAACGGCCGGAGGAGGTCTCGGTAACGCGCAGCTTGGTGCCGAACGGCAGGGTGGGATGCGCCGCGGTCAATTCGTTCCTGTCGAACTTCTCGCCGCTCGCGGTCTGCGTATCCGAATAGAAGCTGGCGATGCCGTGCGAAGCGGTTTGCTTTGCGTCGCGGGCGGGGACGCGCGCCCGGCTGATCGGGCGTGGATGCAGCGCCGCCACCCGGTGCGGGCGCTCGACCGCGGCTTGCCGGGTCGTTCCGGCGAGATCGGCTTTCTGACGGCCGACCGGCGATTGCGAGCAGGCAGCGAGCGATGCGGCGCCCAAGACCGCGAGCAATAACCGGCTCGAGCTCGCCAGCGACATCCGGGCAGTTTCGGCACTTGCAATGCGAGACATGATGCGCCCTCCGAACAACCCCAAGTTTCGGTGGGCAATGAGGGCAGAACCTTGTCGGAACAAAAGCGGCTCTGGGGCCGCCTTCGTTTCGCGCCAGCTGTGGCGATTCCACCACAGTGACCTGTTCAGAATCGGGACAGATCGGTGAAGGATGCAGCCCGATACGGCCCGCGAGCCGCGCGTTTCGGCGCGGCCCGATCTCTAGTACTTCGGCTCGTACATCTGCGACTGGACCAGAGCCTTCACGTCATTGGGCGCGGGTCCGTCGGCGAGCGCGCGTTGATAGGCCACATCCGCAACCGCCGCCGCGATGCGCACGCAGACCTCGCGGATGCGCGGCAGTGCCGGATAGAGGCTGCCCTGAGCGAGGTCCTCCTTGCCGACGCAATCGGCGAGCGCGTGGGCCGCCGCCATGAACATCTCGTCGGTCACGAGGCGCGAGCGGCTGGCGATGACGCCGAGGCCGACGCCCGGGAAGATGTAGGAATTGTTGCCCTGGCGCGGCACGAAGCTGCGGCCGTTGAGCTTGACCGGATCATACGGACTGCCGCAGGCGAACAGCGCGCGTCCCTCCGTGTAGCGATAGGCATCCTCCGCCGAGCACTCGGCTTTCGAGGTCGGGTTGGAGAGCGCGAACACGATCGGCTGCTCGTTGAGCTCGGCCATCGCCTTGAGCACGTCGGGCGTGAAGGCGCCGCCGACCGCGGCGACGCCGATGATCGCCGTCGGCTTCAGCGTCTTGATGGCGGTGAGGAAGTCGGCGATCGGCGCCTGACCGGCATGGGCATAGCGGAGCTTATGGCCAGAAAGGCCTTCACGGCCGCTGACGACGAGACCGCGGGAATCCACCAGCCAGTTGCGGCGAAGCGCGTCCGCCTCGGACGCGCCTTCCGCCATCATGGCGGAGACCACGAGGTCGGCGATGCCGGTCGCCGCCTCGCCCGCGCCGAGGAACAGGATCTTCTGATCCTTCAGCTTGCCGCCGGAGATGCGCAGAGCCGAGAACAGGCCGGCGAGCGCCACCGCCGCGGTGCCCTGGATGTCGTCGTTGAAGACGCAGGCCTCGTCGCGATATTTGTGCAGCAGCTTGAACGCCGAATGATTGGCGAAGTCCTCGAACTGGATCAGCACGCCCGGGAACGTCTTGCGCGCGGCTTGCATGAACTCGTCGACGAAGCTGTCATAGGCCTCGCCCGTCAACCGCCGCTCGCGCAGGCCGAGATAATAGGGATCGTTCAACAGCTCTTCGTTGTTGGTGCCGACATCGAGCACGATCGGCAGGCACGCTTCCGGATGCACGCCGGCGCAGGCCGAATAGAGCGATAGCTTGCCGACCGGGATACCCATGCCGTTGGCACCGAGATCGCCAAGTCCCAAAATGCGCTCGCCGTCGGTGACGACGATCAGCCTGGCCTGGTAGGGCCAGTTCTTCAGGATCTCCGCGATCTGGCCGCGGTCGCGCGAGGAGATGAACATGCCACGCGGCCGCTGGAAGATCAGGCCGTATTTCTGGCAGGCAAGCCCGACCGTCGGGGTGTAGATGATCGGCTGGATCTCGTCGATATTGTCGACGACGACGCGGAAGAACAGCGCCTCGTTGCGGTCATGCAGCGCGTTCAGGGCAACGTATTTTTCCAGGTCCGTCGGCAGCGTGCGCAGATTGGTGAGCACGCGCTGAGCCTGGATCTCCATCGTCAGCACGCAGGGCGGCAACAGGCCGCGCAAGCCGAGTGCGGCGCGCTCTGCTTCCGTGAAGGCCGTGCCCTTGTTGAGCAGGGGGTCGCGCAGCAGCGTCATGCCGTGCGCGGTGTCGGATGATGTCGAATGGGCGCTGACCCGAGCAGGTCTATTCACGATTCCCCCAAGGAGTTTCTTATTGAACCACGGCCATTGTCGGCCAGCGTTCAGTCGAGATCAAGGAGACTCCGGCCGCGATCGTGATCTCGCACCGCAGCAGATTTGCAAACGCCTGGCACTTGCGCGCGAAAAGGTTTAACGCGCCAACCGGGGCGCGCGTTGGCGGACCCGCAAATAAAGGCAGGCCGGAATTTGGGACTGCTTATCCCGCCGCCCGCCGGGGCGTCAGATTGGCAGCGCTATCCGCCGGCGGCGCGATGTGCATCAGGATGGTCTGCACCGACGATGCGACCTCGATCCCGTTCTGCTGGAAGCGCAGCTTCATGCGGCGGTTGAATTCGCGCTGGACCGGCCAGCGGCCGGCCTCGGTGCAGCGGATCTGGCCGACGATCGACACCATCGCGCCGTCGACCTTGTCGACGCCCCACAGCTCGAGGTCGCCGCGGATGAGCGCGCGGAAATCCGCTTCACGCCGCATCTCATCGACGATGTCCCTGAGGATCTGGCCGGCGCGGTCGGTGTCTTCCTTGTAGGCGACGTTGACGCTGACCGAGGCGTTGCCGGCGCCGCGGCTGGCATTGGTGATGGTCGTGACCGCGCTGAACGGCACGATGTGCACGGCGCCGTCGCCCGCGCGCAGGCGGATGGTGCGGATCGAGACGTTCTCGACGACGCCCGACAGCCCGGACACACTGACGGTGTCGCCGACCTGCACCGTATTCTCCAGCAGCAGGAACAGGCCGGTGATGAGATCCTGCACCAGCTTCTGCGAGCCGAAACCGATCGCAATGCCGACAATGCCGGCGCCCGCGAGCAGCGGGGCGACATTGACGCCGATCTCGCTCAACGCCGTGAGGCCGACGATTGTCGCGATCAGGCAGAGCAGCGCTGTGCGCAGCATCGGCTGGAAGGTGCGCAACCGCGCGGCGCGGGCATAGTGCCCGTCCCGCGACAGCGTATTGATCTGGCGGTCCAGGAGCGCATTGCTGGCTTCCCAGATCGCCGCGGCGATGAGCACGGCAAGGCCAATGGTCACCACGGCCGAGATCAGCCGGCTGCCGATCTGGCCGCCATAGAACCAGACGATCGCGTCCACGCCCCAGACCTCGAGCACGGCGACGAAACCGATGAAGGCGATCACGCCGGATACGATCCTGCGGAGCAGCGGCAGATAGCGGTTGGCACGGATCTCGAGGCCGGGAAAGCGCTGGAGGATCTCCGGCTTGATGCGGAAACCGCGATCGATCAGGCTCAGCGTCAGCATGATGACGACACGTGCGACCAGCGCCACTGCGATGGTGCCGACGAAATATTGCAGCAGCAGCGAATAGCCGTTGCGGATGTTGAGTGCCCACACCGCCCAGAGCGCGAGGTCGAGCGCGATGGCAAGATAGTGCCAGCCGCCGGCGATGCGGTTGCGCAAACGAGCCGCGATCCCCTGCCGCTCGGCCGGCGCGCGGATGGCATCGGCGACCTGGCGGCGGCATTGCAGGACGATGACGGCGATGAAGAGGTGCACGACCAGCATCACCATGCGCAGCAGCGCGGCGTAGCCGGCGCGGTGCAGGCCGAGCAGCAGCGCCACATTGGCAAAGGCGATGCCGGAGACGCCGACGCCCACGATGCGGCGTGCCCAGATCTCGACATAGGCGGCGGTCTCCGCGCGCACCGGAAACAAGCCGAACGGCCCCGCCAGCGCCCGGACCAGGCAGATGAGCCCGCGCGAGAACGCATAGGCGTTGACGACGGCGAGGATCACGAGGCGGACGGTTGTCGGTTCTCCAATCTCCGTCCCGAGCAGCGCGGTGGCGACGCCGACGAAGACGAGCACGGGAAGCAGCTCGAGCACGAAACGCCCGAGCACGAAGGGCAGGCGCAGCATGATCTGCCAGACCCGCGCAAGGCTGTGGCGTCGCTCCTGCATTTCAGGTGCAGGCGTAACGTCGGCGACTGACGATGGCGGATCGGCAAGCGGCAACGCGGGTGCCGGCAGGCGCGCGGTTTGCGGCACGCGTCCCTCCAGGAACGCGACCGGCCGGCGGATCAGGCGGAAGATCACCCATTCGGCCAAGAGGGCGCAGCCGAGCACCAGCGCCAGCTTCCAGGCGATCTCGATCAGAAGATTGTAAGCCGCGGGATCGTTCGCGGTGCGCACGATCCAGTAGTAGAACGCCGGAAAGTGCGTGAGCGTCCGCGCGATGCCGGCGATCTCACGCGAGATTTCGCCGATCTCCTCCGAGACCGTCAGCATGAGCTGCGCACCGAGGCCGTCGGCCGAAAGCGGGATCGGCGAATTCGGCTGCGGCGCGGCCTGTTGCGGACCAGACGCGTTGGCGATTGCACGGAGCGTATCGATCATCTGCGCGCGCTTCTTGTCGTCCTGAAGCGTGTCCAACGCACGCTTCGCCTCGTCCGGCGATAGCGCCGCGGCACCGTTCGCGGCCGGCGCATCGGCGCGGGCGCAGGAGAGAGAAGAGATTGCAAGGAAAAGAGCGGCGAGAAGCGCCGGGACAAGCTTTTGCGACACGCAGATTCCCTGGAAAAGTGAATGTGCTCGCAGGTAGCGTGGCCGCCACCGCCGAAGCACATCCGTCATGTCGGATCGGCGCTATTCGCCCCCCGCCTGTGTCGGAAGTTGGCCTTTGGGACGACATTCTCTTGGCATTTGCCGCAGCGCAGGATCGGGAGCTGACGTCCCCTCAGCGCGCGCAAAGATCGTTTGCGGATCGACCAGCAGGATTGAGACGAGCGGGGTGTCAAAAAAAATTGGTGCGGCGGCCTTCACGGCCATCCGACACGATCAAAATACAGCGCCGGGAAGGTAGGGGCTTTGCCTCACTGATGCAGCCCGCTAAACCTTGTCCCGGCGTGCCGTTCGCGGTTTCCGCCGCTATGCGATAGTCCGAACGAGCTCCATCGCAATTAACGCGGCTGGATTTGCGGAGGTGGTGTCATAGACCTCCCCTTGCTCATGAGGTGGACGTTGCGCGTCGCTTGTTTGCGACCATGGGCATGGTCCCCCTGCGACACAAAACTGTCAAGCGGGATCAATGATCTGACGATCACATTTGACGATCCGAGTTCCGCTGTGCAAATCGCTTCCGCGCGAGGTGAGGGATTTCCGAAGGCAGCCGGCATGGTGACATCATGCCCCTGTTTTGCCCGACGATGCAAACCAATTTCGTGAAATCCGCATCGCGGATGATGGGAGTCGATAAGCCATTGATTCCGCTATGCCCGGCTACTGTGCATGGGGTTGTTTTCGCAGTTTTGTCATTGGCCGGCTCGGTCGGCTAGAGAAACATTTCCGCCAGGTCGACCGTCGAGGCCTTTCCGATCTGGTCGAAGTTTCGCGCCAGCCAGTTGCGCGCCGCCGCGCGGCCCTCATCGCGCAGGCGGCACAACAGGCTCCATTCGGGGTGGAACTGCGTGGCCGTGCCGAGCTGCGACATCAGCGCGTCGTTGCCGATCCAATGCATGTACATGCGGCTGTGCTTGTTGCTGTCGAGCTCGCCGTCGTCGATCAGCCGGGTGGCGAAGGCGATCGCGCGCATCTCGCGCATCAAGGACGAATTGAAGCTGATCTCGTTGATGCGGTGGAGGACATCGGCGGCACTGGCCGGCAGCTCGTCGCGCCGGATCGCCGTCACCTGCACGATGACGACGTCGTGACTGCCTTTGCGGTAGATTAACGGATAGATCGCGGGATTGCCGAGATAGCCGCCGTCCCAGTAATGCTCGCCGTCGATCTCGACGGCCTGGAAATAGGGCGGCAGGCAGGCCGACGCGAGCACGGTGTCCGCCGTGAGCAGCGGGCTCTGGAATACCTTGATCTTGCCAGTGCGGACGTTGGTGGCGTTCAGAAACAGCTGCGGCGCCTCGGGCGAGGAATTGAGCCGGTCGAAATCGATCACGCGCTGCAGCAGCGCGCGGAGCGGATTGAAATGAAAGGGATTGAGCAGGTTCGGCGGCAGTGTGTGTGTCAGCGTATGGATGAAGGCGTGGACCGGATGATATTCCGGCGGCAGCTTCAGGGCCTGGATCCACTGGTTCAGCGGCGACATCAGATCGTACGCCATGTCCATGCGCGACACTTCGTACCAGAATGCGTGCAGGCTCTCCCGCGCGGCCTCCGCGCCTCCGTGCGCCATGCCCGAGGCCATCGCCACCGCATTCATCGCGCCGGCACTGGTCGCGCTGATCGCCTCGATCGCGAGCCTGCCGTCCTCGAGCACCTGGTCGAGCACGCCCCACACGAAGGCGCCGTGCGCACCGCCGCCCTGGAGCGCGAAGTTGACGTTCTTGCAGTTCGTGGTCCCGCCGGCTGTCACTTTGCTTGCCTCTTGCCTCCCGTGCCTTCTTTCTCCAGCGCCTTGCGCACCTGCTTGAACTCCTCCAGCGAGGCCTTGTCGGCACGGGGGAAGCGCAGGTCGAGCTTTTCCAGCTCGGCATTGATCACCGAGCCGATCACGACGCGGGCGAACCATTTGTGGTCGGCGGGCACGACATACCAGGGCGCATGGGACGTCGCCGTGTGCCGGACGATGTCCTGGTAGACCGCCTGGTAGCGCGGCCACAGCGCGCGCTCCCTGATGTCGTCCATGGAGAACTTCCACTGCTTGGCCGGATCGTCCAGCCGCGCGAGGAAACGCTCGCGCTGTTCTTCCTTGGACAGGTTGAGAAAGAACTTCAGCACCACGGTGCCGTTGCGGCAGAGATAGCGCTCGAAGGCGGAGATGTCCTCGAACCGCTCCTTCCAGATGTTCTTAGTGACGAGCCTTGGCGGCAGCTTCTGCTTGGCGAGAATCTCCGGGTGTACGCGCGTCACCAGGCATTCCTCGTAGTGCGAGCGGTTGAAGATGCCGATATGGCCGCGCTCGGGCAGCGCGACTGCATGACGCCAGAGGAAGTCGTGGTCGAGCTCCTTGCTGCTCGGCGCCTTGAAGGCCGTGACCTCGCAGCCCTGCGGATTGATGCCCTCGAAGATCGCCTTGATGGCAGAATCCTTGCCGCCGGCGTCCATCGCCTGGAATACGATCAGGAGCGACCAGCGGTCCTGCGCGTAGAGCTTCTCCTGAAACGCGATCAGCCGCTTCTTGTTGGCATCGAGGATCGCCTGCGCCTTCTCCTTGTCGAGATCGCCCTTCTCGTCGGTCTTGTGGTCCTTGAGGTGAAACTTGCCCGAGCCATCGTAGCGAAACGGCGTGATGTAGCGGTCAAGCTCCTGGGCGAGCGACTGGGACGGCTTTTTGCTCATGAGCGCGGGGCACCTTGCGTTGCAACTTCAATCGGTCGAGCAAGCTACCAAGGATGCCCTTGGGAAGGAATATGATGAAAAGCACGAGCAGCACGCCGTAGACGAGATTATCCCAGCCGACCGCCTTGGTGCCGAAACCGATGCGCAGCGTTTCCGCCAGCAGGATGGTGATGATGGCGCCGACGGTCGGACCTAGCGAGACGAACAGCCCGCCGACGATCGCGGCGAACACCATCTGCAGCGAGACTGCGATGCCGCTGACCGTGTCGGGCGTGATGAACATCTGGTACTGGCAGTAGATCGCGCCCGCCAGCGCCGTCATCAACGCGCTGAGCAGCGTGATCTTCAGCTTCTCGGCGGTGACGTCGACGCCGGCCGCGGCGGCGGCATCCTCGTCCTCGGAGATCGCCTCCAGCGCATAACGCGCCATGCTGCGGTCGACCCAGTGCCAGACCACGATGCCGAACAGCCAGACCGCAAGCGCGATCAGGTACCAGGTGGTCTTGTCGTCGAATTGCAGCGCCAGCAGCCTGTTGCCGGACGCGCGGTTCGGGGTATAGCCGAGCGAGCCGCCGGTATAGTCGCGCGTCGCGGTGATGACCTGGAGCACGATGCCTGACAGCGCCAGCGTCACCAGCACGAAATAATGCCCGGTGATACGAAAGCGAAAGCAGGGATAGCCGACGATCATCGCCAGCGCGCCGGCCGCCGCCATGCTGATGGGAATGCCGATCCAGGGCGACAATCCTGCGTGATTCCACAACAGCGCCGTAACGTAAGCGCCGATCCCCATGAAGCCGCCATGGCCGAGCGAGACGAGGCCGAACCTCCCCATCATCGACCAGGACGTATAGGCGAACGACCAGATCAGGATCAGCACCAGGATGTGCAGATGATAGGGATCGCGATAGACGAAGGGCAGCGCGACCAGCGCCGCCAGCCCCACGCCCCATGCAGCAAGCCGCCCCTGCCCCATCATCGGCGCCTCGCAAGCAGGCCCGCGGGCCGGATGAACATCATGACGATGAAGAACGCGAAGGCGAGCACATAGCCCCATTCGAGGTCGGAGAACAGGCCGCCGAGCGAGATGATCTCGGCGAACACGAAGGCGGCGATGAACCCGCCGATGAAATTGCCGAGGCCGCCGAGCACGCAGATCAGGAAGGTGATTGGCCCGAAGGACAGACCGACGAAGGGATGCACGTCGTATTGCAGCACCAGGAGGCAGGCGGCGAGGCCGGCGAGCGCGCCGCCGAGCGCCGACGTGATCAAGTAGATCCGCTTGGTGTCGACGCCCATCAGCGCCATGATCTGTCGGTCCTGCGAGATGGCGCGGATCGCGGTGCCGGTGAAGGTGCGGGTCATGAACAGATAGACCGCAACCATGCCGACCAGCGCGGCGACGAACGAGAGCAGCCGTGCGTAGCTGAAATTCATGTCGCCGAAGGCGAGCACCGGCAGGCGGATGCCGAGATTGCGGAAGTCGATGCCGAAGGCAACGGTGGCAAAGCTCTGCAGCACGAACAGCACCCCGCCGGTCGCGAGCAGCTGGTTGATCGGTGGCGCGGTCAGCAGCGGCGCGATGACGAGGTAGTGCAGCGCCGCACCAAGCACGGCGACCAGCAGGATAGTGAGCGGGGCGGCGACGAAATAGCTGACGCCGTAATACTGCACCATGAAATACATGCCGTACATGCCGATCATGACGAGCTCGGCGTAGCAGATCCAGGTCACGTCGATGACGCCGAAGATCAGGTTGAGCCCGAGCGCGAGCAGCGCCAGCACGCCGCCGAGCAGGATGCCGTTGATGACGGCCTCCAGCAGGTAGATGTCGAATACGTCCAGGAACGCCTGCATGCCCCTCACACCCCGAGATAAGCTTCCTTGACCGTGTCGCTCGCCAGCATCTCGGCCGAGGTGCCGGACGCGCGGATCGTGCCCGCCTCGATCAGATAGGCGCGATCGACCACCTTCAGCACCTGCTGCACGTTCTGCTCGACGATCAGCACCGTCAGCCCGCTGGCGCGGATCCGCTTCACCAACTCGAACACCTGCTGCACCACCACCGGCGCGAGCCCCGCCGAGGGTTCGTCGAGCAGCAACAGTTTCGGATTGGACATCATCGCGCGGCCGATGGCGCACATCTGCTGCTCGCCGCCGGACATGGTTCCGGCCATCTGGTGACGGCGTTCCTTCAGGCGGGGGAACAGGTCGAACACCACCTCCAGCCGCTCGGCGTAGTGGTCCCGCGCCTCCTTCATGAAGGCGCCCATCTTGAGATTGTCGTCGACCGTGAGCTGCGGAAACAGCCGCCGGTTCTCCGGCACATGCGCAATGCCGAGGCTGACGATCTTGTGCGACGGTGTCGCGACGAGGTCGATGCCTTCCATCTTGATCGATCCGCGCGAGGGGCGGATCAAGCCCGAGATGACGCGCATCAGGGTGGTCTTGCCGGCACCGTTCGGGCCGATCACGCCGACGGCTTCGCCGGCCTTCACGTCGAGGTTGACGTCGAACAGTGCCTGGAAGGTGCCATAGCCGGCATTGAGGCCGCGAAGCTCCAGCATCATCTAGCCTCCCGCGCGGCGGCGCGCTTCGGCGGCCGCGGCCTGCGTGGTCTCGGCGTCGGTGCCGAGATAGACCTCGATGACGCGCGGATCGCCGGCGACCGCGCTCGGCAGGCCTTCCGAGATCTTCTCGCCGTGATCGAGCACCATGACGCGGTCGACGACGCGCATCAGGACGCCCATGATGTGCTCGACCCAGATGATGGTGATGCCGAGCTCGTCGCGGATGTTGCGCAGCATGTCCGCAGCCTGGTCCATCTCGGCCTCGTCGAGACCGCCGAGGCTCTCGTCGGCGAGCAACAGCTTTGGCGCAGTGGCGAGCGCCTTCGCCAGCTCCAGCTTCTTCAGCCCCGCTGCGCCAAGCCCATCGACGCTAGCATGGCGGTCGGTCGGCAGGCCGACCATCGCCAGCGACCGCTCGGCCGCCTCCTCCGCCTTGGCGCGGCTGTGGCGGCCCTGGCCGTAGAAGCCCGCAAGCGCGACGTTCTCGAAAATGCTGAGGCGGCGGAACGGCCGCGGGATCTGGAAGGTCCGCCCGATGCCGCTGTTGATGATCCGGTGCGGCGCAAGGCCCGCAATCTCGTGCCCGGCGAACAGGATCGATCCGGAGGTCGGCGCCAGCGTGCCGGACAGCATGTTGAAGATCGTGCTCTTGCCCGAGCCGTTGGGACCGATCAGGCCGAGGATCTCACCCTGATCGACCCGGAACGAGACGTTGTTCACGGCGGTGAAGCCGCCAAACCGCTTCACCAATCCGCTGACTTCCAACACCGCAGAACCCCGCTATTGGTTGCTATAGGTGGTGCCCTTGGGCAGCGGCAGCACGGCCTCGCGCTGCGCTTGGCTCTTGGGCCACACCACATAGGACTTGTCGTCGACGTATTGGATCACGACCGGGAACGAGCGCTCGTTCTGGCCGGCCATTGGCGAACCCTCGCCGTGGAATTTGACGCCGAAGCCGAGCATGGTGCCGCCTTCGGGTATGTCGGTGTCCAGTGCTGCCTTGCGCAGGGAGTCGGGATCTACGCCGCCATACTTCTTGATCGCTCGCGGCAGCACGTCGTTCAGGAACAAATAGGTGTTGGACGCAGCCATGCCGACATGGGCCGAACGGATGGCGACACCCGGCTTGCGCTTGTCGAACTCCTCGCCGACCGCCTTGATGATCGGCGGCAGCTTCGGATCCATGCTCTTCTGGTTGGCGAGCCAGATCGAGATCGGATCGGTGTTGAAGACATAGTTTACGTCGGCGCCCAGGCCTTCCTTCAACTTCTCATAGACCCCGTAGCCGGCGCCATGTCCTACCAGTGCGCCGAACTTCAGCCCCTGTTCGCGGGCCTGCCGAAGCAACAGGGTGATGTCGGGATTATAGCCGGTATGGAACACCACATCCGGCTTGGCCCGCTTCAGCTTGGTGACCAACGCAGACAGATCCGGGGCCGTCGCCGAATAGCCCTCTCTGAGCACGATGTTGAAACCGGCCTTCTTGGCACCGGCCTCGTTGCCTTTGGCAACGTCGACGCCGTAGGCGCCGTCCTCGTGGATGATGGCGACCCGCAGGTCCTTCGGGTCCTTGCCCAGCTTTTCCTTCGCGTTCTGCGCGATGAAGTCCATCGTCATCATGCCGAACTGGTCGCCGGAGGCCTGCGGGCGAAAGACGTATTTGTAGTTCTTGTTCTCCAGCACCGCCGACGAAATGCAGGTCGTGATCCACATGAACTTCTTCAGCTGCTCGACCCGCGCTGCCACTGGCACGCATTGCGCCGAGGAGAAGAAGCCGAGCAGCATGTCGACCTTTTCCTGCTCAATCAAACGGATCGCTTCATTGATGGCGATATCCGGCTTGCTCTGAGCATCGGCATAGATCGCCTCGATCTTGTAGCCTTCGACGTCTTTCGCGCTGTACTGATCCAGCATGATCCTTGCGCCGGTATATTGCAGCTCCGAACCGCCGCCGGCGAGAGGGCCGGTCAGGTCGTAGATGACGCCGATCTTGAGCTTTTTCTCTTGAGCCTTGTCTTGGGCCGCGGCAGACACCGCCAAGCCCGTCGCTGATATCGCGACCAACAGCCCACGTACCAAGCGGGCAGCCATGCGCAGGCGCATCAAAACCTCCCTGGACGATTTGTGCATTGCATTCTTGGTGCAATTCTTCGGCCCATCACATGGGCTGCGCGCGGCGATGTCAAGCCTCGCGCATCAGCGCGCTGCGAACTGCTGCTCGACGAAGGCCGTGACAAATCGCGGCATGGACGGCCTGAGATCGCTGGTCCCGCGCACGAGGTGAATAGCGGACAGCTCCGGCTCGGTCTCGCGCGCAAGGTTGGTTTCGATCCGGGCGCGAGCCACATCGCCCGGAATGTCCAGGTTAATGACCTGCAACATCGCGATCGTGGGGCCCGTGACCACGCAATGCCAGCCCGGCTCGATCCGATAGTCGGCCGCGGTCAGGCCGGTCTCCTCGCCGACCTCGCGGACGACGCTGCCGGGAATGTCGAGCGCGCCGTCCCTGACATCGTCGAGATCCGGCGTTCCCGAGGGGAAATAAATGCGGCCCGCATTGGCGGTGTGGGGCGCCATCTCGCCCATGATGAAGGCGCCGTCGGAGGCGCGCAGCGCGCCCATGCCGAAGCCGTTGAACACGGCCTTGTCGGGAAAGCCCCAGTCGCGCCAGGCGAGGAAGCTTGCGAAATCCGTCTCGAAATAGGTCGCCGTCAGGTGACCGTCGTTGAACACGGCGTCACGCCCGAGCAGGACGCGGCCGTTCCAGATTTTCGGCCGCTCGCGCTGCTTCTCGGCGAAATGCGCCGCGATCTCGGCGCGCCGTTCCTCGGCGAACGGCCACACGATCGGCCGCACCGCAAGATCGAGCGTCGCGACGCGATGTATGACCGGTGACGTCATGACGCCTGATACCACGCCATGGCGTCGGCTATTTGGCGCTCCCCGTTGTCTTCTTGGCCTGCTCGACGAATTTGTTGGTGAAGGTCTTGCTGACGTCGATCTTGGCGTTCGCCACCTCGGGCGAGCCGACGCTGAACACTGCAAGCACGGCGTCGGCACCCTTCGGGTCCATCTTGCCGGTCTCGGAATACATCGGGATCGTATTCTTCAGTGCGGCAAGATAGAGATCCTTGTTCTTGCCGACGGTCTGCTCGGGCATCTTCGCCATGATCTCCTCCGGCGTATGCGAATGGATCCAGGCGAGCGTGGCGAGGATCGCATTGGTGAGCGCCTGCGCCTCCTTCTCATGGCCGTTGATCCAGGCCACGGTCGAATACAGCGCGCCGCCCGGATATTCGCCGCCGAACGTCTCCAGCGTGTCCTTCTGGGTACGGGTGTCCGAGAGGATACGCAGATCCTTGTGGCTGCCCTGCAGCACGGTCACGGACGGATCGAGCATCACCGCCGCGTCGATCTGGCCCTGCTCCATTGCGGCCACCGCAGTGGCGCCGAGGCCCACCCCGATCACGGCGACGCTGGTGGGATCGAGCCCGTTCTTCTTGAGCATGTATTTCAGGAAGAAGTCGGTGGAGGAGCCGGGCGCACTGACGCCGACCTTCTTGCCGGCGAGATCCTTGACCGACTTGATGTCGTTGGTGCGCGAGGGCGCGACCACCAGAACGAGGCCGGGATAGCGGTCATAGACCACGAAGGATTGCAGCTCCTGCTTCTTGGCGGCGAGATTGACGCAATGGTCGAAATAGCCGGAGACCACGTCGGCGCTGCCGCCGAGCACGGCTTTGAGCGCATCCGAGCCGCCCTTGAGATCGACGAGCTCGACGCTGACGCCGGCCTTCTCGTATTCGCCGAGCTGCTTGGCCAATACCGTCGGCAGATAGCACAGGCAGGAGCCGCCGCCGACCGCGATGGTGACCTTGCTTTGCGCCGCGGCAAGCGAGGTGGTGAGCGTCAGCGCGAGCAGTGCGCCGGCGAGCCTGGCAATCGTGTTCTTCATTGGTTTCCTCCGTTCGGCCGCCGGCACCATAGAGCAGCGGGGCTAGCTTGAGAAGCTCCGCCTGAGCGGGCTGGCCATCAGCCCCTCGGCGCAATAGCGGTGCCCAACACACGTCCGCGATCGCATCGACGCGATCAAATAGACCTGCTTCCTACCCCCGCCCGTCCGACGCGGCCGGCCGCCACACCAGGAGGCGCCGCTCCACTAAGGTGACGCCGAAATCGATCAGGATGACGAAGGCCGACAGCACGAACATGCCGGCGAACACGCCGGCGACATCGAAGATGCCCTCGGCCTGCTGGATCAGATAGCCGAGCCCGGCCGCCGATCCCAGATATTCGCCGACCACCGCGCCGACCACGGCGAAGCCGACGGAGGTATGAAGCGACGAGAACATCCACGACAGCGCCGACGGCCAATAGACATGCTGCATCAGCTGCCGCTCGCTCATGCCGAGCATGCGGCCGTTGTCGAGCACGGTCCGGCTGACCTCTTTGACGCCCTGATAGACGTTGAAGAAGACAATGAAGAACACCAGGGTGACGCCGAGCGCGACCTTGGACCAGATGCCGAGCCCGAGCCACAGCGCGAAGATCGGCGCCAGCACGACACGCGGCAGGGCGTTGACCATCTTCACATAGGGGTCGAACACCGCGGCGACCAGCGGCTGGCGCGCGAACCAGAAGCCGACCAGGACGCCGCCAAGCGATCCGATCACGAAGGCGAGGATCGATTCCGCGAGGGTGATGCCGAGGTGCTTCCAGATCACGCCGGAGGCGAACCATTTCACGATCTGGCTGAACACGTCCAACGGGTTGGAAAAGAAGAACGACGGCAGCAGGATCTTGCCGAACACGGGAACGGTCGACAGCACCTGCCACAGCACCAAGCCGACGACAGCGACCAGGATCTGCAGCGCAAACAGCGTCGTGCGCGACATCAGACCACCTCCGCCGCCTGCGTGGACTGTGCGTACCCCTTCATCACCTCGTCCTTCAGCACGCTCCAGATCTCGCGATGGAGAGCATGGAATTCCTTGTCGAGGCGCACCTCGAAAATGTCGCGCGGGCGGGCCAGGCCGACGCGCCAGTCGCCGATGATGCGCGAGGATGGCCCCGCCGACATGATCACGACGCGGTCGGCGAGCGCGATGGCCTCTTCGAGATCGTGGGTGACGAACAGCACGGCCTTGCGGTCGGCACTCCACAGATCGAGCAGCAGATTGCCCATGACCTGGCGCGTCTGCGCATCGAGCGGCCCGAACGGCTCATCCATCAACAGGATCTTCGGATCGCGGATCAGCACCTGCGCCAGCGCCACGCGCTTGCGCTGGCCGCCCGAAAGCATGTGCGGATAGCGGTTCGCGAAGGCGCCGAGGCCGACGGCGGTCAGCCATTTCTGCGCCTGCGACAAGGCTTCAGCGCGCGGCGTGCCCTTGACCTCGAGTCCGATCGCGACATTGTCGAGCGCAGTCTTCCAGGGGAACAGCGCATCAGCCTGGAACAAATAGCCGGCATCCCGATTCAGCCCCGCCAATGGCTGGTCGAAAATCCTGACGCTGCCCGCGGCGGGCTTGAGCAGGCCCGCCGCGACGTTGAGCAGCGTCGATTTTCCGCACCCTGTGGGCCCGACAATGGCGACAAACTCGCCCTGTGCCACCGCGAGATGGGCCTTCTCCACCGCCGTATAGACCCGGCCGTCACCCAGCCGGAACGCAACCTTGGCATCTTCCAGCGCCACTGCCGTGGGCGTCGTCATGTGCTTCCTCCAACTCAGGCCGATGCCTTAGCCGCTCGTGCGGCCAAGTTCAATCAAGCCGCCAAGCGTGCTACGCATGGGGACTTGCCGTGCTCTCACCCTCCCCTGGAGGGGGAGGGTCGGTGCGCATGAAGCGAAGCGGAATGCGAACCGGGGTGGGGTGACGGTTTCTCCGCGTCGAATACTGCCCGCGTCGACAGATCACCCCACCCCGCTCGCGCTGCGCGCGATCGACCCTCCCCCTCGGGGAGGGTAAGAGAAAAGAGAGCTCTCCCACGATGTCTTCCAAGCTGGCGATCAGCTACCAGCGCGTCACCAAGCGCTTCGGCTCCCTTGCAGCCGTCGATAACGTGTCGCTCGACGTCGCGGCGGGCGAGTTTGTGGCGATCGTCGGCGGCTCGGGCTCGGGCAAGACCACGCTGCTGCGGCTCGCCAACCGGCTGATCGAGACCGATAGCGGCACCATCACCGTCGAAGGCGAGGACGTGCGGAATGTCGATCCGGTCGCGCTTCGGCGCCGGGTCGGCTACGTCTTCCAGAGCGGCGGGCTGTTTCCGCATCTGAGCGTCGCCGACAATATCGGCATCACGCCGAAGCTGCTCGGCGAGCCGGCTGCGGCCGTTGCAGGCCGCGTCGACGAGCTGCTGGAGCTGGTGCAGCTCGACCGCGCAACGCATCGCGACCGGCTGCCCGAGGCGCTCTCCGGCGGCGAGCGCCAGCGCGTCGGCGTGGCGCGGGCGCTCGCGGCAAGGCCCCGCATCGTGCTGATGGACGAGCCGTTCGGCGCGCTCGATCCCCTCACCCGCGATGCGCTCGGCGACGATTATCGCGCGCTGCACCGCAAGCTCGGCCTGACCACCGTGATGATCACCCATGACATGACCGAGGCGCTCCTGCTCGCCGACCGCATCGCGGTGATGCGCGGCGGACGATTGCTCGCACAGGGTACGGCTGCGGAGCTATCGAGCAGCAGCGACGATTACGTGCTCGAGCTGTTGCGTACCCCGCGGCGCCAGGTCGAGCGGCTGAATGCGTTGCTGCCGATGGGCGGTGCGGCATGAGCCTCTTCACCGATCCGCGCTGGGGCGAGGCGCTGTCGCATCTGCCGGACTACCTCGGCAACCATGTGCGGGTGAGCCTCGCCGCCCTCGCGCTTGGCCTCGCCGTGAGCCTGCCGCTGGCGATCCTGACGCGCAACCGTCCGGCGCCACGCGGCATCCTGCTCGCGTTGGCCAGCATCGTGCAGACCGTACCCGGGCTGGCGCTGCTCGCGCTGTTCTATCCGCTGCTGCTGCTGGCTGCTTCCGTCACGCTGGCCTGGTTCGGCGTATCTTTCTCCGCGTTCGGCTTCCTGCCGGCGATGCTGGCACTGGCGCTCTATTCGATGCTGCCGGTGCTGCGCAACGGCATCACCGGCCTCAACGGCATCGATCCCGCGCTGATCGAGGCTGCCGAGGGCGTCGGCATGACCGCGCGGCAATCGCTGCTGATCGTCGAGCTGCCGCTCGCGCTACCGGTGATGATGGCCGGCATCCGCACCGCGGCGGTGTGGGTGATCGGCACCGCGACGCTGTCGACGCCGATCGGGCAGACCAGTCTCGGCAATTACATCTTTGCCGGCCTCCAGACCCAGAACTGGGTCTTCGTGCTGTTCGGCTGCGTGGCTTCCGCTCTCCTCGCGCTCGCAGTCGACCAGTTGCTTGGGCTGATCGAGAGCGGCCTGCGCCGCCGCAGCCGTGTGCGCAGCGGTCTCGGGGCGCTCGGAATCGCGGCGCTGGTTGCAGCAACGCTGGTGCCGACCATGGGGCGCTCGTCGTCAGGCTATGTGGTTGGCGCCAAGACCTTCGCCGAGCAATATGTCCTGTCGGCATTGATGAGGGACCGCCTCGAGGCGGCGGGCCTCTCGGCGGCCGCACGCTCCGGCCTCGGCTCCAGTGTGATCTTCGGGGCGCTGAAGGCCGGCGACATCGATCTCTATGTCGACTATTCCGGCACGCTCTGGGCCAACCAGCTGCATCGCACCGACATCAAGCCGCGCGCAGAACTGGTGGCGGAATTGAAGACGGCGCTCGCCAAGGACGACATCACCCTGCTCGGCGAGCTCGGCTTCGAGAACGCCTATGCGCTGGTGATGCCAAGACGACGCGCCGATGCGCTCGGCATCCGAACCGTCGCCGATCTCGCCGCACATTCGGCCACGCTGTCGATTGCCGGCGACTACGAGTTCTTCTCGCGGCCCGAATGGGCTGCCCTGCAAAAGGCCTATGGGCTGCAGTTCCGCGCCCAGCGCCAGATGCAGCCGGACTTCATGTATGCGGCCGTTGCCAGCGGCGAGGTCGACGTCATCGCTGGCTACACCAGCGACGGCCTGATCGCCAAATACGAGCTCACAGCGCTCGACGATCCCAAACACGCGATCCCGCCCTACGACGCGATCCTGCTGCTCGCGCCGAAGCGCGCCGGAGACGAGCGACTGCAGGCGGCGCTCAAGCCATTGCTCGGCAAGATCGACATCGCCACCATGCGCGAGGCGAACCTGCGCGCCAGCGGCAACGATGCGAATTCATCGCCCGATGCGGTGGCGAAGTGGTTGTGGGAGAAGATCAAACAGTAGGTCCGCCGCCGCTTGATGAGCACCTCAGGGGTGACGGTCGAAGAGTTGCGTCCGCGATCCAAGCGAGAGGCTACAGCCCCCGGATCATCCCCGCGTCGATCAGCAGCCGGTTCAGCCGCCGCGCCTCGGCGCCATCCTTGCAGCCGTAAAAGATGCCTTTGCAGCGGAGCATGATCTCCTTCTGCTCGGCAAAGGACGGGTCGAGCGGGATGCCGGCGGCTTCCTGAACCACCAGCGGCAGATAGGGACCGTCAATCGTGTCCATCACGGCCTGGCTTCCGACCGGTTCGAAATTGATGGCGTCGATGGCATAATAGGTCGCGTAGAGGCGCGGATCGTAGGCGTCGAGCTTCTTGCCGATGGCGCCCTCGTCGAGCCCGGGCTCGAGGATGGCAGCCGCAAACTCCGGCTGATGATCGCCGTAGCGCACGATCAGGAATGGCTCGCCGGGAAAGGTCTTCTTCAAACCGGCAACGAACGCCTTGTACTGTTCGGCGCTCATAGTCTGGCGGCGCAGATATTCATCGATGGACGGCACATTGCCCGGCGCGCGCCAATTCGGCAGCAGATCGGGACGGAAGCGGGTCTCCCAGGGGAAGTGGTTGGCACCGAGATAGATGAAGGCGAACAGCGGCTTGTTCGGCGGCTGCTGGCCGATCAGCTGAAGCGCCTTGTCGTAGAAGAAGCTGTCGGGCTCGACACCCTTGGCGCCCAGATCCTTGGAATCGAGGAAGCGTTCGATTCCCGTCGTCATCTGGAAGCTGCGCGCGCCCATGAAGCCGCCATGGGCGGGATAGAGCGACAGCGTGTCGTAGCCGCAGCGGCGCAGCGCCAGCGGCAGGCCGCGCTCGACCCGGTTCGAGGCGATGCGCGTGACGAAATAGGCGAAGCGGCCGAATGAACGCGAGGAAAGCCCTGCGAGCACGTTATACTCGGTGAACCAGCTCGGCCCGCCATTGCTCTCGGCGAGGAACGTGCGCTGCTTGCCGTCCCACGATTTGAAATAGTCGCCATAGCGCGGCGGCACCTTGATGCCCTGGGCGGCGCGGATGTCGAAGCTCGATTCATCATGGATCATGATGATGTTGGGCCGGCGGCCAGCCGGGTGGCAGGCATCGACCAGCGGCATGTTGAGCCGCTCGCCGGTCGAAGCAGACGCCTCCATGAAGCCGTATTGCGCAAAATCGGAGACGGCCGTGACGCCCGAGCGGAAGAATTTCGAGAGATAGCCGTCGTCGTAATAGCCGCGCCAGGCCTCGTCCGGGTGATAGAGCGAATAGCAGACCAGGGCGGCAAGGCAGGCGAGCTTGCAGGCGAGCGCCGGCAGGCGGCGGATGCGGAACGGATCGAGCCACCACAGCGCATACATCAGCGGCAGCGTGACCAGACCGGCCAGGATCACCGACCAGCGTAAGTTCGGGAAGATCGTGAACAGGAACGCGACGGAGTCGCGGTCGATCATCATCAGGTCGATGAAGTTGACCGTCATCTGCACGACGTCGTGCTTGAGCCGCGACAGCAGCACCAGCACGACCACCATGGTCAGCGACAGCGCACCCGACAGCGCGGGGCGACGCAGCAGCGTGATCCAGAAGAAGTTGAGGATGCCCCAGGCCAGCGCGAAGGACAGGCGCGAGCCGAAATCGGTCTCGGTCTCGTACATCAGGGCGAGTGCCGCCAGATGCGGCGCTGCAACCGCGAGCAGCCGCCAGATGCCGAGCGCGGCGACGCTCGCCAGCACGGCCGTCGTGGCAGAAGGACCTGGATTGGGCGCGGACGCCATCGACGACACGCAACTTCTGGTCCGGCGCGGTGATGCCAAGCCTGGCTGGCCGACCCAAAAACAGCCAGGGCGTCCGGAGCAGCCGGAAGCCTGCACCGTGTCATAAAACTGTAACGGAATGATCAAGGAGAGGCAACGCGCGGCGCGGTCCGACCTTCGCTTAATGTTAGCGGGCTGCGCCGTACGGCATCGACCAGAGCCGCTGGCCCGCTAGGGCTTTGCGATACCTGCGATGAACAGGTCGATCACCCCCTCCGCCATCCGCTCGATCTCGCCCTCCCCGACGCCCCAGCGCGGGAAATGGCCGTCGAGATTCATCCGAGCGAAACCGTAGACGAGGGCGCGCCCGGCGACCTGGATACGCTTGAGGTCGGCCGACCGCAGCAGGCCTTGCTCTGCCGCGTCGACCAGCATCTGCTCCGTTAGCGCGATCAGCTCGGCGTTGTCTCGTGTCAGGTCCGGCGAGCTGCCATGGGCAAAATAGCGCCCGGTCGAGATGATCTCGAAATGCGCGGGATTGCGCATGGCCCAACGCAAATAGGCGAGACCGAAGGCGCGGAAGCGGGCGAGCGGGTCGGCGGCCGGAGCCTCGCGCAGCGCCGCATCGATCTCGGCGCGAAAGCGCCGCTGTGCCTCCTCGGCCGCGGCTGCCATGAGCGCATCGCGGTTGGGAAAGTGTCGGAACGGCGCCCCCGGCGACACCGCGGCTCGGCGCGCAGCCTCCCGCACCGAGACTTCGGCGCCTTCCGCTGCGAGTTGCAGCGCAGCATCGATCAACACGCGGCGGAGGTCGCCGTGATGGTACGGCCGGGCTTCCGTGGCAGGGCGGCGGACGCGCGGCTTGGACGGCTGACGAACAGGCATGGATCCTTCTAGCCTCACCCGAACGTGAATGTAAGCAATGATTACACCGTTGACGGCGCATTCACGCCAAATGTAATCGATGATTACATAGAGAGGGAGGTCGCCATGTCCGAACGTCGAAGCTGGCTCGAAGGCTGGCGCCTGCTGGCCGTTCTCTGCGTGAGCCTCGTCGCACTCAGCCTATGGATCGCCTCGATGCGGCAGTTCGAGGTCGAGGGCGTTCGCACGGTGATCCGCTTCACGGCGCGAAGCTCGCTCCTGTTGTTCTGCCTCGCCTTCAGCGCCGCGGCGCTGGCGCGGCTGTGGCCCAATGCCTGGACGCGCTGGCAGAAGCGCAACCGTCGCTATCTGGGCCTTAGCTTCGCGGCCTCCCACGCCATCCACGCGGCGGCGATCATGACGTTTGCCGGGATGGATCCGGCCGGATTTGCCGAGGCCACCTCGGCAGCCTCCTACGTCTTCGGCGGCATCGGCTACGGCTTCATCATCGCAATGGGCGCGACATCGTTCGACCGCACCGCCGCACTGATCGGCCCGCGCGCCTGGCGGGCCCTGCACCTTGTGGGCGGCTATTACCTCTGGCTCCAGTTCATGGTCTCGTTCGGCAAGCGCGTGCCGACGATGCCGCTCTATGCCGCCTTCCTGCTTCCGCTGCTCATCGTGCTGGCGCTGCGCATGATTGCGATGGCCCGCGATCCGCGTGGCAGACCGTCCCGGCGGGCTGATGCGACGCCGTATTTGGCAGGAGCCGAGCCGCTCAACTGCGCTTCAGGCCGCGGAAAGAATGAGAGAGCGATGTCTCGCCGAGACGAAAAGAGCGAGACCGCTGTTTGCGATCTCGCTCGACCATAGCCGCCAAGGTCCAAGATTTGGCTTGGCGAGCGAAGCTTGAATTTCGCTCGTCATTCCGGGGCGCGCGCTGAGCGCGAACCCGGAATGACGGCGCAGACGTCAGTTCTTGCTCTTGTCGACCAGCGCGCCCTTCTTGATCCAGGGCATCATGTCGCGCAGCTTCGCGCCGACTTCCTCGATCGGGTGCTCGGCGAGCTTGGCACGGGTCGCCTTGAACGAGGTCTGGTTGACCTTGTTCTCGAGCATCCAGTCGCGGGCGAACTTGCCGCCCTGGATGTCGGCCAGAACCTTGCGCATCTCCTTCTTGGTCTCGTCGGTGATGATGCGCGGGCCGGTGACGTACTCGCCGTACTCGGCGGTGTTGGAGATCGAGTAGTTCATGTTGGCGATGCCGCCTTCATAGATCAGGTCGACGATCAGCTTCACTTCGTGCAGGCACTCGAAATAGGCCATCTCCGGCGCATAGCCGGCTTCGACCAGGGTCTCGTAGCCGCCCTTGATCAGCTCGACCAGGCCACCGCAGAGCACCACCTGCTCGCCGAACAGGTCGGTCTCGCACTCTTCCTTGAACGTGGTCTCGATGATGCCGGCGCGGCCGCCGCCGATGGCGGAGGCGTAGGACAGGCCGAGGTCGTGGGCGTTGCCCGAGACGTCCTTCGCAATTGCGATCAGGCAGGGCACGCCGCCGCCGCGCTGATATTCCGAGCGCACAGTGTGGCCGGGGCCCTTCGGCGCGATCATCAGCACGTCGAGGTCGGCACGCGGATCGAGCAGGTTGAAGTGAACGTTGAGGCCGTGCGCGAACACCAGGGCAGCGCCCTTCTTCATGTTGTCGTGCAAGTGCTCGCGGTAGATGTCGCCCTGGAGCTCGTCCGGGGTCAGCATCATGACGAGGTCGGCCCATTTGGCAGCTTCCGCAACTTCCAGCACCTTGAAGCCGGCGGCTTCCGCCTTCTTCGCCGAAGCCGAACCCTTGCGCAGCGCAATGGCGACTTCCTTTACGCCGGAATCCTTCAGGTTGAGCGCATGGGCGTGACCCTGGCTGCCGTAGCCGACGATGGCGACCTTCTTGCCCTTGATCAGGTTCAGGTCGGCGTCGCGATCGTAATAAACACGCATAGGTCGTTTCCTCGTTCAGGGCCGAAATCGGCCAATGGTCAGTGTCCGAAGGGTGAAATTTGCGGATTTCGGGGGCTGTCTAGAGCATTTTCAGCCCTGAGGGAAACCCGTTTCTGCATGGAAATCCGCGACATCATGCATCCATGAAAACGGGGTAGAGGGAGGCCAGCAGCAGGATCGCCATCAGGATGTTGAAGGCGCGGACCAGCCGCTCGGAAGTCAGAACCGGCCGCAATGCGGTACCGAATAGCGCCCAGACTACCGTCGAGACCGTGCCGACGACGAGGCTGATCACGGTCTGAATGGCGATGTTGAGCGGGAATTGGGCGATCGCCGCATAGGCAGTGATGGTGCCGATCACGATCACCCAACCCTTGGCATTGATCCACTGGAACATGGCCGCGCCCCAGAAGGTCATGGGGCCGCGGCCATTCTCCTCGCCCGGCTTGGCCGGACCGGCCATGGCGATCACAGCGGCGAGATAGATCAGATAGGCGGCACCGGCATATTTCAGGATGGTCTGGAGGATCGGATAGGCCAGGAACACGGAGCCGAGCCCGAGGCCGACCGCGGCGACCATGAAGGCGAAACCGAGCACGATGCCGACGATGTGCGGGATGGTGCGCCGGAAGCCGTAGGTCAGGCCGGAGGACAGCAGCATGATGTTGTTCGGCCCGGGCGTGAAATACATCACGACCATGAAGACGAGGAAGGCGTAGAGCAGCGAGTAGGTCATCATCACCCTCACGCAGTCTTCGGTAGAACTTGCGGGCGCTTCGCCAGCACCATCACGGCGATCCCAAAGATCACGGTCAGCATGCCGGCGAGGCGCAGCGGCCCGAACCGTTCGCCGAACACGATGCTGGAGGCCGCCGAGCCCACGAACGGCACCAGCAGTGCGAACGGCACCACTTGTGCAGCCGGATAGTCGCGCAAGAGGCGGCCCCATAGCCAATAGGCGATGCTGGTGGAAATGCCGCCGAGCATCAGCATGCAGAGCGCCGATGTGAGCGACATGTGCGTCAGCGACGTCCAGGTCGGCGCCGGACCGTTGGCGATCAGCGCCAGCACGAACAGCGGCACGGCCGAGGCGAGACAGAGCCAGGCGAAGAGATCGAACATCGGCACGCCGCGGGCGCCGCGCAGCAACAGATTGCCGATGGCGAAGCTGAGCGGCGAGACCATCAGAACCGCGAAGGCGCCGACGCTGAAATCATAGCCGACGGTGCCGCAGATCATCAAAAGGCCCGCCGCGGCAACGACGATCCCCAGAGTCTGCACCGGCGTCGGCCGCTCACCGAACGCGAGCGCGGCAAAGCCGATCGTGAACAGCGCCTGGCTCTGCACCACGACGGAGGTCAAACCCACCGGCACGCCGTGGGCGATACCATAGGCCTGAGACAGGAACTGGCCGAGGAACAGCGTGAAGCTGATCGCGATCAGCAGTGACCAGGCGACCTTCGGCTTGGAAATGAACAGGCACGGCACCGCGGCGATGGTGAAGCGCAACGCCGTCATCAGCTCCGGCGACAGCTCGTCGAGCGCGATCCGGCTCGCCACGAAGGCAAGCCCCCAGATGATCGCCACCATGACGGCGATGAGGATGTCGGCCGGCTTCATTGTTGTTTCCGGTTCTGCTTTGTCTCGCAGCCCTGTTTGTTGTTCTGGTCTAGCCTTGCTCGCCGGCTTTCGGTTTCCGCAGCAGATACGTGCCGTGCATCGGCGCGTGGTAGTCGGCCGCGACCAGGGTGAAGCCGACGTCGGTCAGCATCCGCTCCATCACCCAGCCGAAGGTGGAATATTCATCGCGCATGTGAGTCACCACGCCCTCGCGGGAGAAATCGTGGTTCTTGATCTGGAAGTCGGCCCATTGCTCGACGTCACGCTCGATCGCGTCGGGCATCGATGAGTAAACGATGTCGCGGAGATAAAATGTCGCTCCGGGCTTGAGCGCGCGAAAAATCCGCGACATCGCCACCGCCTTCCAGAAATCCGGCAGGTGGTGCAGCGTAAACTCGCTGACGATGAGATCGTAGGATTCCGGCCGGTAGGCGAAGCTCAGCAGGCCGGCGGATTGGGTGCGCACAGGCGCCTTGCGGTCGCGGGCGTAGATCTCGGCGAGCGCCAGCATGGCCGGGGAAATGTCGATGGCGTCGACGTCGGCCCCCATCAACGCCGCTTCGGTGGCGAGCACGCCGTTGCCGCAGCCGATATCGGCGATGCGCCAGCCGCGCTGGACCCCGAGCATCTTCAGCGCGGCGCGCGCGCGCAGATCGGCATCGTCATGGTTGTCGTAGATCGAGGCCACAGCGGGCTCGATCCCCATCCGGTTCCGCTCGTTGTAGTACCAGTCGCGCGCCAACATGGCTCACATCCCTTCAGGCCCGCGACCTATCGCGGCAACACCCGTGCGCGACACCTCGACGAGGCCGAGCGGGCGCATCAGATCGATATATTGATTGATCTTGTCCGTATTGCCTGTGATCTCGAACACAAAGCTCTCGGTGGTAGCGTCGATCACACGGGCGCGGAACGCATCCGCCAGCCTGAGCGCCTCGACCCGATGCTCGCCCTGCCCGCGCACCTTGACCATCGCCAACTCGCGCTCGATCGAGCGCTTGGTCTGGGTCATGTCGACGACCTGGTACACCGGGATCATGCGGTCGAGCTGGTTCTTGATCTGCGCGATCACCATCGGCGTGCCCGTGGTGACGATGGTGATCCGCGACAGATGCTTCTGGGCCTCGGTCTCCGAGACCGTGAGGCTCTCGATGTTGTAGCCGCGCCCCGAGAACAGGCCGATGACGCGCGCGAGCACGCCCGGCTCGTTCTGCACGAGCACCGCAAGCGTATGCGTCTCGTTGGGATCGTGACGGTCCTCGATGAAATAGGCGGATGCGGGCTGGTTCATTGTCGTCCCCTCTGTCTCTCCGTCACGCCGTCGCCGGCGCATCCGTCCCGACCCAACGGCGGAACAGATCGAAATCGATATTGCCGCCGGACAGCACGAGACCGACGCGCTTGCCCTTCAGCTTGCTCTTTTCCTGCAGCGCCGCCGCCAGCGCGGCAGCACCGGCGCCTTCGGCGAGATTGTGCGTGTCGGTCCAATAGGCGCGGATCGCGAGCGCGATCTCATCGTCCGTAACCTGGACGATGCGCGAGGCGCCCTTGCAAACAAGCGCAACAGCTTCCGCGTCCGGAAAGCGTGTCGCCACGCCATCGGCCAGCGTGTCACTGGTCTCGGTCGTTACGACCTTGCCGGCCGCGAACGAAAGCGCATATGACGGCGCCTCGGTCGATTGCACACCGATGATCTCCGTCTTCAGGCCCAGCAAGTCGCGCACCAGGATGCAGGCGCTGATACCGGAGCCCTGCCCGATCGGAACGTAGAGCACGTCGAGATCGGGCACCGCGCGGAACAGTTCCAGTGCGTAGGTCGCCACCCCCAGCACGAGGTCAGGGTGGAACGACGGCACCATGTGCAGGCCTTCGAACTGCGCGCGGCGCCCGGCTTCTTCGCGCGCCAGCTGGAAATCGTCGCCGTGCTCGACCAGATCGGCGCCGAACGCGCGCATGGCATGGTTCTTCTCAACCGAATTGCCTTTTGGCACGTAGATCACGGCGGGCACGCCGTGACGCCGCGCCGCGAAAGCAAGACTCTGGCCATGATTGCCGCGGGTGGCCGAGATGATGCCCGGCACGTTCGGCCGCTCTCGCTTCAGCCGATCGAGATAGACCAGGCCGCCACGCACCTTGAAGGCGCCGGTCGGCGTGTGGTTCTCGTGCTTGACCACGGCCGCGGTGCCGAGCCGGCGGCTGAGCAACGGCCAAGCATGCGCCGGCGTCGCCGGCACCGCCTGCCCCACGATCGCATGTGCGCGCTCGAGTTCGTTCAGGTCGAACATGGCGTCACACCAACGCCTTGCCGCCGGCGAATGCCTTCGCAGTCGCCTCGTCGTTGGCCTGCTCCGGCAGCAGCATCTCGTTGTGGGCCTTGCCGGAGGGGATCATCGGGAAGCAGTTTTCGAGCGCCGCGACGCGGCAGTCGAACAGCACCGGGCGCTTGACCGAGATCATCTCCTTGATGGCGCCATCGAGATCGGCCGGCTTGTGCACCTGAAGCCCGACGGCGCCGTAGGCCTCCGCGAGCTTGACGAAATCCGGCAGCGCTTCGGAATAGGAATGCGACAACCGGTTGCCGTGCAACAGCTGCTGCCACTGGCGCACCATGCCCATGTACTGGTTGTTCAGGATGAAGATCTTGATCGGCAGCTCGTACTGAACCGCCGTCGACATCTCCTGCATCGTCATCTGCACCGAGGCATCGCCGGCAATGTCGATGACGAGGCTGTCGGGATGGGCCACCTGAACGCCGACCGCGGCCGGCAGGCCGTAGCCCATGGTGCCGAGACCGCCCGAGGTCATCCAGCGATGCGGCTCCTCGAAGCCGTAGAACTGCGCCGCCCACATCTGATGCTGGCCGACCTCGGTCGTGATGTAGGTATCCTTGCCGCGCGTCTGCTCGAACAAGGCCTGGATCGCGTGTTGCGGCAGGATGACGTCGCTGCTCTTCTTGTAATAGAGCGAGTTGCGGGCGCGCCATTGCGCAATCTGCTGCCACCACGACTTGATGTCGGGCTTCTTCGCCTCCGCCTTGAACACCTGGAGGATGTCGCCGAGGACGTTGCCGCAATCGCCGATGATCGGCACGTCGACGCGGATGTTCTTGTTGATCGAGGACGGATCGATGTCGATGTGGATCTTCTTCGAGCCGGGTGAAAACGCATCGACGCGGCCGGTGATGCGGTCGTCGAAGCGCGCGCCGACGCACAGCATGACGTCGCAATCATGCATGGTCATGTTGGCCTCATAGGTGCCGTGCATGCCGAGCATGCCGAGCCAGTTCTTGCCCGACGCCGGATAGGCGCCGAGGCCCATCAGCGTCGAGGTGATCGGGAAGCCGGTGACCTCAACCAGCTCGCGCAACAGGTGGGTCGCCTCGGAGCCGGAATTGATGACGCCGCCGCCGCTGTAGATCACGGGACGCTTGGCGTTCGCGAGCAGCGATACCGCCTTGCGGATCTGCGTCGCATCGCCCTTCACGCGCGGCGCGTAAGAGCGGTGCACGTCGGACTTGCGCGGGGGATGGTAAGTGCCGGTGGCGAACTGCACGTCCTTGGGGACGTCGACCAGCACCGGGCCCGGACGGCCCGAGGTGGCGACGTAGAAGGCCTCATGCAGCACCTTGGCGAGATCGTTGACGTCGCGCACCAGCCAATTGTGCTTGGTGCAGGGACGCGTGATGCCGACGGTGTCGCATTCCTGGAACGCGTCGTTGCCGATCAGATGCGTCGGCACCTGGCCGGAGATGCAGACCAGCGGAATGGAGTCCATCAGGGCATCCGTCAGCGGCGTCACCATGTTGGTGGCGCCGGGGCCGGAGGTCACGAGCGCAACGCCCGGCTTGCCGGTGGAACGCGCATAGCCCTCGGCGGCATGGCCCGCGCCCTGTTCGTGGCGGACCAGGATGTGCTGGACCTCGCTCTGCTGGAAGATCTCGTCATAGATCGGAAGCACCGCGCCGCCGGGATAGCCGAAAATGTCGGTCACGCCGTGATCGATGAGTGCGCGGACGATCATCGCGGCGCCGGTCATCTGGTTCGGATCGTGGCTCTTGTCGCTCATTGGCTTGCTCCGGATGCGCTGTTGTCAGCGGCTTCATTCGTGTCGGGTTCGGGAAATAAAAAAGGCCCCGAAGAGGGCCCATGCACACCGCCTGTCATGTGGATGGCAGCTAGCCACCCCCGGCGGTGTGCCTGGGTACGACGGCGATAAGGAGTTTGGTAATAATGTTACGCATGGCGGCGCTCGGCTTCCCAAAGGTTGCGCGAAACATAGCGGCCAAACCTTGGATGTCAAGGCAATGCGGCCGTTCCCGCGCGATTTCGGCAGTGTAGCGGTGTTCCCCGGGTTCGGCGAGAGGTAAATTCGGGAACCCGGCACAAAAGCGCGTCAGTCGGTGCGCCGTTCCGCCGGCACGGCCGCGAGCCATCCGCTCGCTTGCTCCGGCCTCACCCATTCGAAGTCCGGCAGCTGGTGCCGGAACCAAGTGAATTGCCGCTTGGCGTAATGGCGGGTATCGGCGCGGCCAATGCTGGCGGCCTCCTCCAGGCTGAGCTCGCCGCGCAGGTGCCGGATCAAGGATGGCACGCCATGGGCCTTCATGGCCGGCAGCAGCGGATCAAGATGCCTAGCGGCGAGCCGCTCGACCTCCTCGAGCGCGCCGGCGCCCAGCATGGCATCGAAACGGGCATCGATGCGGGCATAGAGCTCGTCACGCTCGGGCGCGAGGAAGACCGCGCGAAATCTGTCCTTGGGCAGCAGCGGTGGCTGTCCCTCCCGCTGCCAATCGAGCAGCGAACGGCCGGTTGCCTCGATCACCTCGAGCGCGCGGGCGATGCGGGTGCGGTCGCGCAGGTTCAATCGCTCGGCCGCGCGCGGATCGCGGACTGCGAGTTCCGCGTGCAGCGCTTCGACGCCGTTCCGTTCCAGCCGCGCGCGCACATCCTCGCGCAGCTCGGCGGGGATCGGCGGCACCGCGGAGAGACCTGTGGTCAGCGCCTTGAAATAGAGCCCGGTGCCGCCGATGAAGATCGGCAGCTGTCGCTGCGCCCTCGCCTCGTCGAGCGCCTTCGCCGCATCGCTTACCCAGGCACCGGCCGAGAAATTCACGGCGGCATCGACGTGGCCATAGAGACGATGCGGCACGAGCGCCTCGTCCGCCGCGGTCGGCCGCGCCGTGATGATGCGGAGGTCACGATAGACCTGCATGGAATCGGCATTGATGACGACGCCGCCGGCGGCACGCGCAAGCTCCAGCGCCAGCGCCGACTTGCCGCTGGCGGTCGGGCCTGCGATAAGCACGGCCTTGCTGGAATACGCCTCGCTCACGAAAACCTCAAATGTCCCTCGTCGCCACGCTGATCTGCAACCCTGACAATCCCGCGCTCGACTCGACCATCGTCGATGGCGCCCGCGCCGTGCTGCCGCAGGCGGCGCCCGCGCACTGGCTGTTCGACGGGGTTGCGGTCGACATCCCCTTCGGCGCGGACAGTAACCTCGAAGGCGACCGCAACGCCATCGAGCAGCGGCTCCGCGAGCTCCGCGGCGATTTGCCCATCGACATCGTCGTGCAGCCTGTCGGCTTCCGGCGCAAGAAGCTTTTTCTCGCCGACATGGACTCCACCATGATCGGCCAGGAATGCATCGACGAGCTCGCCGATTTCGTCGGGGTCAAGGCGCATGTCGCTGCCATCACCGAGCGTGCGATGCGCGGCGAGATCGAGTTCGAGCCGGCGCTGCGCGAGCGCGTCGCGCTGCTCAAGGACCTGCCCGCCAGCGCGGTCGACGAGGTCCTGGCCAAGCGCATCACGCTGACGCCGGGCGGCCGCGAGCTGGTCGCCACCATGCGCGCGAACGGCGCCTATACCTGCCTCGTCTCTGGCGGCTTTACGCTATTCACGAGCGCGGTCGCCGCCAAGATAGGTTTCCAGGAGAACCGCGCCAACGAGCTCGTCGTGCGCGACGGCAAGTTCACCGGGGAAGTGAAGGAGCCGATCCTGGGCCGCGCGGCGAAGCTCGCGACCTTGGTGGACCTGATGGAATCGTTCGATCTCGACGACATCGACTCGGTCGTGGTCGGCGACGGCGCCAACGATCTCGCGATGATCCAGGCCGCGGGTCTGGGCGTGGCCTATCACGCCAAGCCGGCGGTGGCTGCCGCCGCGGCCGCGCGGATCGATCACGGCGATCTCACCGCGCTGCTGTATGCGCAGGGGTATCGGCGGGACGAGTTCGTGGAGGGGTAAAGCCTCCCCTCTCTCTGTCATCGCCCGCGAAGGCGGGCGATCCAGTATTCCAGAGACAGCGAAGCTAGAACCGAGAAGCCGCGGCGTACTGGATGCCCCGCCTTCGCGGGGCATGACAGTTGAATGTGGCGCGAACAGCGCCCACTACTGCACGCTCAGCGCGACGAACCGCAGCTCGCCCTCGCCGTTCGAGACCAGCAGCAGCACCGATTTCTTGCCATCCTTCTTGAGCTGGTCGACCCGCTTCTGGATGTCGGCGCCGCTCGACACCGCCTCCTGCGCCACCTCGACGATGACGTCGCCGGCGGACAGACGCTTATCGGCGGCGTCCGAATTGGTGTCGACATTGGTGACGACCACGCCCTTGACGCTGTCCTTGATCTTGTAGCGCGTGCGCAGATCCTTGCTCAGCGTAGCAAGATCGAGGCCCAGCGCTTTCTGCGTCACCGGCTTCTCCGGCGCCGGCTCGTCGGTCTTCACCGCGGCCTGCACCTTGTCGGGATCCTGGAGGCGGCCGAGCGTGACCTTCTTGATCTCTTCCTTGCCCTTGCGGATGATGACGACGTCGACCTCCTTGCCGACCGCGGTGTCGGCGACGACGCGGGACAGATCCTTCGGGTCCTTGACGTCCTTGCCGTCGAACTTGACGACGACGTCGCCGGGCTCGATGCCGGCGGGCTTGGCCGGGCCCTTGTCGTCGACACCGGCGACCAGCGCGCCCCGCGCGGGCTTGATGTTGAGGCTTTCGGCGATCTCGTCGGTGACGCTCTGGATGCGCACGCCGAGCCAGCCGCGGCGCAGCTCGCCGAACTGGCGGAGCTGGTCGACGACGCCCACCACCGTCTTCGACGGCACGGCAAAGCCGATGCCAATGGAGCCGCCGGACGGCGAGATGATCAGCGTGTTGACGCCGATGACGTCGCCGTCGAGATTGAACAGCGGGCCGCCGGAATTGCCGCGGTTGATGGATGCGTCGGTCTGGATGTAGCTGTCGTACGGCCCGGAGGAGATGTCACGGTTCTTGGCCGAGACGATGCCGGCAGTCACCGTGCCTCCCAGGCTGAAGGGATTGCCGATTGCGACCACCCAGTCGCCGAGGCGCAGCTTGTCGCTGTCGCCGAACTTGACCGCGACCAGCGGCTTCGTCGGCTTGATCCTGAGCACAGCGAGATCGGTCTTCTTGTCGACGCCGACCAGCTCGGCCTTGATCTTGGTGCCGTCGTTGAGGATGACGTGGATCTCGTCGGCGTCCGCAATGACGTGGTTGTTGGTGACGACGACGCCCGCGGTGTCGATGATGAAACCGCTTCCGAGCGAATTGGTCTTGCGCGGCGCGCTGTTCTCGCCGCCCTTGCTGCCGCCGCCGGGCCCTCGGCGGTTCTTGAAGAAATCGTCGAAGAACTCTTCGAAGGGTGAACCGGGCGGCAGCTGCGGCATCGAGTTGCTGCCCCCGCCCTTGGCTTCGACGTTCTGCGAGGTCGAGATGTTGACGACCGCGTCGATCACCTTCTCGGCGACGTCGGCGATGCCATCCGGTCCACGCGCATGGGCCGGCGCGCCGAACGCGCTGCAAGCACCGATGGCGAGCGCAACCAGCCCAAGTCGAACACCAAATCGCGCGCGGCGGCGCGAGCAGGACGGGGCATTGGTGGCAGCGGTCATTGTGATCTCCAGGCGAAAGGGATTCGGCGCCAGACTGCGCTCGAACGGGGGCGCGGCGCAAGCGCGGAGCTTATCGGGCCTCAAGAGCCCGATAATACGGCGAAAACCAGTCTGGCGCCTTCACTTTGGCGTTGGGCCGAAGGCCTAAATCGGGCGCCGCATAACCCAGATCAGGACCAGGCCGGCCACGGCCGAGCCGATCCCGACCGCCCGCAGGATGCTGTCCGGCGTGGCGATGGCGCTTTTCATGGCTTTGCGCATCCAGTTTGGACTGGCCGCGAACATCAAGCCTTCGAGGACGAACAGGATGCCTAGGCCGATGAGGAAGTCGGCGAACGCAATGGACCTCATCGGAATGGAACCTCCCGCTATGCTGTTCTTGTCTGGACGAAGGGCGGCGAAATCCGCCGCCCTTTGTCTGGCTTACGGCTTCGCCTGCGTCTCGGTTGGCGTCCTGCCTGAGGGGCTACCGAAGTACCGGAAGAAATCCGACTCCGGCCGGAGCAGGAAGCGGGTATCGTTCGCACGCAACCCGTTCTCATAGGCCGTCATCGACCGGTAGAAGGCGAAGAAGTCGGCGTCCTTGCCGTAGGCTTCTGCAAACAGGCGGTTGCGTTCGGCATCGCCCGCACCACGGGTCTGCTCAGCCTGCGAATTGGCCTCAGCGATGATGACGGTCGCCTCGCGGTCGGCCCTGGACCTGATCTCCTGGGCCTTCTGCCCACCCTGTGCCCGGAACTCGGCGGCCTCGCGCTCACGCTCGGTCTTCATGCGCAGGTAGACCGCCTGGCTGTTCTGCTCCGGCAGGTCGGCGCGGCGGATCCGGACGTCGACGACCTGAATGCCGTAGCCATCGGCCTCGCGGTCGAGCTGGTCGCGAATGCGCAGCATCAGCTTCTCGCGGTCGTCGCGCACCACGTTGATGAAGGTCACCTCGCCGAGCACGCGGCGCAGCGCCGCGTTTAGGAGCGTGGTGAGCTGGATGTTGGCGGCCTGGATCGAGCCGACGCTCTGATAGAAGCGCAGTGCGTCCTTGATGCGGTAGCGCGCGAAGGCGTCGACCACGAGCCGCTTCTGGTCGGAGGCGATCGCCTCCTGCGACGGGTTCTCCAGATCGAGAATCCGCTTGTCGATGTTGATCACCGAGTTCCAGGGCGCCTTGAAGTGCAGGCCGGGCGCGGTGACGACGTCGACCGGCCTGCCGAACTGGAGCACGATCGTCTGCTCGGTCTGCTGCACGGTAAACAACGACATATAGCCGACGATCACGACGAACAGGAGGGCGAGCAGCGTGACAAAACCTGTGACTGGAGACTTCATCGGGTGCCTCCGCTCGACTGCGGACCAGTCGTAGGTGTCCGCTTTGGCGCCAGTTCGGGAAGCGGCAGATAGGGCACGACGCCCTGGCCCGAGGGGCCACCATCATAGACGAGCTTGTCAGCCCCGCCGAGCACGCGCTCCATCGTCTCCAGGTAAATCCGTTCACGCGTCACGTCGGGCGCCTTCTTGTATTCCTCGTAAACCTTCAGGAACCGCGCGCTCTGGCCCTTGGCCTCGGCGACAGCCTGTTCCCTGTAACCTTCGGCATCCTGCTGGATCTTGGCCGCGCGTCCACGCGCCTGGGGGACAACCTGGTTGGCATAGGTCTGCGCTTCGTTCTGCAGCTGCTCCTGATTGGCGCGGGCCGCCTGGACGTCGCGGAAGGCGTCGATCACCTGCGCGGGCGGATCGACCTTCTGCATCTGCACCTGGGTGATCTGAATGCCTGCACCATAGCTGTCCAAAGTCCTCTGGATCAGCTCGTGCACGTTCTGCTCTGTGACGTTGCGCGCTCCGGTCAGGATCGGCTGGATCTGAGACCGGCCGATCACCTCGCGCATCGCACTCTCGGCGACCGCCTTCACGGTACCCTCGGGGTTCTGGATGTTGAAGAGGAAATCACCGACACCGTCCGGCTTGATGCGCCAGAGCACGGTGAAATCAACGTCGACGATGTTCTCGTCGCCGGTCAGCATCAGGCTCTCTTCCGGCACGTCCCGAATGGAGCGGCCGCGCCGCGCCGGATCCTCGATCACCGTCATGCCGATCGAGGTGGTGTTGACGCGCAGCGCCTTCGGCAGCAGCACGGTCTCGATCGGATAAGGCAGATGATAGTTCAGACCCGGCTGCACGGTGCGGACGTGCTTGCCGAAACGCATCACCACGCCGAGCTCTTCGGACTGCACGCGGAAGAAGCCCGACAGCAGCCAGAATGCGACGATCAGCAGGATGATCAGCGTGATGCCGATGCCGGAGAAATAACCGCCCGGCATGATCTGCTGGAGGCGGTCCTGGCCGCGCCGCAGAAGGTCTTCCAGATCCGGCGGCCTCGGCCCGACCGGTTGCGGGCCTGAGCCCCACGGTCCCTTTGGACCCGAGCCCCACGGGCCACCGCCCTGATTCTTCCACGGCATTCGACGTTCTCCTCGGCAGGGTGGAATTGCCACCGCCCGCTTTGTCCGGTCCGGCTTTATAGGGGACAGGCAAGTCCCTTACAACGCAGCCCTGACCGTCTTCCGAGCTATGCTCGGGCACGAAAAAGTCAATGTAAACATTGGCAAAAGCGGTTAATGGCCGCGCCGCCGACGATATGTCACATAGGACAGGTCGGCGCTGTCGTCGGGGCCGGCCGGATGGCGGATGCGTTCGACCTCGTCCCATTCCGCCTTGTCGATTTCAAAATGCGTGTCCCCTTCTGGGCGCGCGTGCACTTCGGTGATCTCGAGACGATCGGCACGACCGAGCCATTGCCGGTAGATCTCGGCGCCGCCGATCACCGCGATCTCAGTGACCGAACGCCGCAGAGCGTCGCCGCGCGCGACTGCCTCCGCATCCGCTGGCGATGTCGTGACGATGGCCCCATTGGCGCGATAGGCCGGATCGCGCGTGACCACGATGTTGGTGCGGCCCGGCAGCGGCCGGCGCAGGGTCTCGAAGGTCTTGCGGCCCATGATCACAGGCTTGCCGATCGTCAGCGCCTTGAAGCGCGCCATATCGGACTTCAATCGCCACGGCATCGCATTGCCCGCGCCGATGACGCCATTCTCTGCGATGGCGACGACGAAGACGATCTCCATCAGGCAGAGCTCCCGGCAAGCTGGGTCAGCGCAGGCCCGGTGACCCGGCACAGCGTCCAGTCGTCCATCATGACCGCGCCGATCGATTTGTAGAACGCGATCGAGGGTGCGTTCCAGTCGAGGACCGCCCATTGCAGGCGCGACCAGCCGTTGTCGACGCATTCCCTGGCGAGATAGGCCAGCAGCGCCTTGCCGAGGCCCTTGCCCCGATGCGACGGCCGCACATAGAGATCTTCGAGATAGATGCCGTGACGGCCGCTGAAGGTGGAGAAATTGAGAAACCACACCGCGAAGCCGACCGGCTCACGGTTCCACTCCGCGATCGCGCAATAGAGCTGCGGCCTCTCGCCGAACAGCGCGTCGGCGATGTCAGCCTCGGTCGCTTCGACCTCGTGCGACAGCTTTTCGTACTCGGCGAGCTCGCGGATGAAGGAGAGAACGAGCCCGGCTTCCTCGGGCCGTGCACGGCGGATGGTGAGCGACATAGGGCGCTAGACCGCCACGTCCGCCTTGATGTGCGGATGCGGATCGTAGCCGACGAGCTCGAAGTCTTCGTAGCGGAAAGAGAAGATGTCCTTTACCTCAGGATTGATCCGCATCACCGGCAGCGCGCGCGGCGCGCGGCTGAGCTGCAGCCTCGCCTGCTCCAGATGGTTGGAATAGAGATGAGTGTCGCCGAGCGAGTGCACGAAGTCGCCGGGCTTCAGGCCTGTGACCTGCGCGACCATCATGGTGAGCAGCGCGTAAGAGGCGATGTTGAAGGGCACGCCGAGAAACACGTCGGCCGAGCGCTGATAGAGCTGGCAGGACAGCTTGCCGTTCGCGACATAGAACTGGAACAGCAGGTGGCAGGGCGGCAGCGCCATCTTCTCGACGTCGGCCGGATTCCAGGCGGTGACGATCAGGCGGCGGGAATCAGGCGTGCGCTTGATCATGTCGATGACATTGGCGATCTGGTCGATGCTGCGCCCGTCGGCCGCGGGCCAGGAGCGCCATTGATGGCCGTAGACCGGGCCGAGATCGCCATTGGCGTCCGCCCACTCGTCCCAAATGGTGACGCCGTTGTCGCGCAGATATTTGATGTTGGTGTCGCCCTTCAGGAACCAGAGCAGTTCATGCACGATCGCCTTCAGCGGCAGCCGCTTGGTCGTCAGCATCGGGAAGCCGGCCGACAAATTGAAGCGCATCTGATGGCCGAACACCGACAGCGTGCCGGTGCCGGTCCGGTCGGTCTTCTCGGCGCCGTCGGAAAGAATCCGCTCGAGCAGGTCCTGATACTGGTGCATGTTGCGACTGAGCCTTTGGGGAGGCGGCGAACTTAGCAACACCCCCAGCGCTACGACAGCGGCGATTCGCTGTCGCCGTCGATTATACCCGGAAAAGTGAGTGTTCCCGGCACAAACAGCAAGGGGCGGAACTCAGCGTTCCGCCCCTCGCCTAGCGCCTTGATCGCCTTCGCTTAATTCGCCGGCTTGAGCACCGGGCTCCACTTCGCGATCTCGCTCTTGACGAGGGTCGCCAGCGCCTCCTGGGTTCGGTCCTTCGGCGCGGGGATGACGCTGCCGAGCTCGAGCAGGCGCTTCTTCACCGTCTCGTCGTCGAGCGCCTTGACGGCGGCGGCGTTCACGCTTGCCACGATCGCGGGCGAGGTTCCCTTGGGCGCGAACATCGCGTTCCAGGCCTGAGCCTGGAATGCCGGCAGGCCGGCTTCCGCCGTGGTCGGCACGTTCGGCAGCGACGGGTTTCGTTCGGCCGTGGCGATCGCATAGGCCTTGATGGTGCCGGCATTGATCTGCGGGACGGCGTTGACGATCTGGTCGCACATGTAGTCGACCTGACCCGCCACCAGCGCGTTCATCGCAGGTCCCGTGCCGTTGAACGGCACGCCGACGGGCTTGATGTCGAGGATGGAGTGGAGGAGTTCGCACGAGACGTGCGAAACCGAACCGACGCCTGCATGCGCGGCATTCACCTTCTCGGCATTCGCCTTCACATAGGTGACGAACTCCTTGAGATCCTTCGGCGGAAAGTCCTTGCGCGCCAGGATCAAGATCGGCGTGCCGGCCAGCAATGCGATCGGCTCGAAGTCCTTCTCGGGGTGATAGGCCAGCTTCGGATAGAGCGGCACGGAGGCGGCATGCGTGCCCATATGCCCGGTGATCAGCGTATAGCCATCGTTGGCCGCACGCGCGGCACGCGTCGTGGCGGTGGTGCCGCCGGCACCGACCACGTTCTCGATGATGATGCTCTGCCCCAGCGTTTGCGCCATGTGCCCGGTGACGATGCGTGAGATCACGTCAGTCGGCCCGCCGGCTGCGAACGGGACGATCACGGTAATGTTGCGCGTCGGATAGGTCTGCGCCTCAGCCGTTGCGATGAAGGCGCCCAGCGATGCTATCGCTGCTGCACATGCGCCTGTAAGCGCGCGAATGAACGTCATGGCGATCCTCCCTTTGGACACAATAAAATGCCGGCCCAAAGGCCGGCATTTCCATTTCACAAAGCCGTAACACAAGTCGATTCGACTTCCGAATGCGGCGCGCCGACGCAGGACCGAGCCGACTCGGCGCGCACGACCTCAGTTCTCGGACTCGGTGAACACCTCGTCGCGCTTGGCGCGCAAGACAGGTAGCACCGTAAGGACGAGCAGGCTTGCCGCGACCGCAAGCAGCACCGCCGACAACGGGCGCGTCAGGAACACGCTCCAGTCGCCGCGCGAGATCAGCAGCGCCCGGCGCAGATTCTCCTCCATCAGCGGTCCCAGCACCATGCCGAGCAGCAACGGCGCCGGCTCGAAATCGTGCTTGATCAGCCAATAGCCGACGAGACCGAAGACGCCCGCGAGGATGACGTCGACCGGCGCGTTGTTCACCGAATAGATGCCGATCGCGCAGAAGATCACGATCGAGGGGAACATCAGCCGATAGGGCACGCGCAACAGCCGCACCCAGATTCCGACCAGCGGCAGGTTGATGATGATCAGCATCAGATTGCCGATCCACATCGAAGCGATCATGCCCCAGACCAGATCCGGCTGCTTCTGCATCACCTGCGGACCGGGCACGATGCCGTGGATGGTCATCGCGCCCACCATCAGTGCCATCACCGCGTTCGGCGGGATGCCGAGGGTGAGCAGCGGAATGAACGAGGTCTGTGCCGCGGCATTGTTGGCACTCTCCGGCCCCGCCACGCCCTCGATCGCGCCGCGGCCGAACCGGGACGGGGTCTTTGAGAGCTTCTTCTCGAGCGTGTAGGCCGCGAAGGACGCGATCACCGCGCCGCCGCCGGGCAGGATGCCGAGGATCGAGCCGAGCACGGTGCCGCGCAGGATCGGCGGCGTCGCATCGCCGAGGTCCTTCCTGGTGGGCATCAGTCCGGTGATCTTCTGCTGCACCAGATCGCGGTTCATTTCGGCGCCGTGGTCGAGGTTGCGGATGATCTCGGCAAAGCCGAACACGCCCATCGCCACGGTCGCAAAGCCGAGACCGTCGGCGAGCTCGGGAATGTTAAAGGCCATGCGCGAGGCGCCGGTCTCGATGTCCGAACCGACCATTGAGAGCAGCAGTCCGAACACGATCATCGCAATCGCCTTCAGCACCGAGCCCTTGGCCAGCACCACCGCGAAGATCAGGCCGAGCACCATCAGCGAGAAATATTCGGCCGGACCGAACGCCAGCGCGAGTTTCGTCAGCGGTGCGCCGAGCAGTGCGATCAGGATGGTCGCAACGCAGCCGGCGAAGAACGAGCCGATCGCGGCGATCGCGAGCGCCGGACCGGCGCGGCCCTGCTTGGCCATCTGGTGACCGTCGATGGCGGTCACGACCGATGTCGCCTCACCGGGTATGTTGACCAGGATCGACGTGGTCGAGCCGCCATATTGCGCGCCGTAATAGATGCCGGCGAGCATGATCAGCGCGCCGACCGGCGGCAGCCCGAAAGTGATCGGCAGCAGCATCGCGACGGTGGCGATGGTGCCGATGCCAGGGAGAACGCCGACCAGCGTTCCGACCAGGGCGCCGATCAGGCACATCAGGAGATTGATCGGGGTGAACGCGACGGCGAAGCCGTGAGCAAGATTGGCAAAGATATCCATCACGCCCTCACTGGATCAGGAAACGCGGATACATCGGCATCGGCAGCCCGAGCACATAGGGAAACAGGATTGCGCAGCCGACCGTCAGGCAGGCGCCGACGATCACCGCTTCCAGCCAGCGCGTCTCGTGCGAGCCCGTCGCCGCGATCATGAAGCTCGAGAAGGCCGTGACAACGAGACCGAGGGACCGGATCGACAGGGCGAAGAACAGGATCGCCGCCACCACGAACAGCGGCCCGCGCCAGGAATAATGCGCAAGCGCCGGTCCCGCCGTGATCAGGCCGCTCAAGGCGATGCCGGCAGACAGGGCAACCAGCAGCCCGCCGAACATACGTGGCGCAGTGCCCGCACCGAAGGAGAAGCCACGCATGCCCTGCAAATCGCTCGATGCCCACAGCGCAAACAGGGCAACGGCCATCAGCACGACGCCGCCGACATAATCTTGCGCCGAGCGGATGGTCATAAACAGCGTGAGGATCGCCACCGCAAACAGCGGATAGGAATAGATCAGCGCCAGCAGCACCTCGGACGACATCTTCTTGGCGCCGCCGCCGAATGATCCGAAGAGGGCGCTCGGCGCGCCGGCCAGCAGCGCCGTCGCATGACCGGTGACGACCGCCGCCGGACCGCGGCCGGTCCCCCAGCCGAAAATCGTCCCGATCGACCAGATCAATTCGAAAATCTGCGGCGCAATCGCCAGCAGACAAAAGCCGAGCGCCACCCGGGTGTTTCGGGTGGCCGTCGCTGAGTGGCCCATCGTATCGGCCATGCCTGTCTCCTCCGCGACCTGTAAGTCACGAGCACTGTTGTTCTAAATCGGCTGGAACTGGATACCCGCCCGGATCACTGCCTAGCGATTTTCATCAGACAATGCCAGCAAAACCCAACACGCCGCGGCAAGCAAAAGCCAGAGGGGATTGATGCGCGAGATGGACGCGACCACTGCAACCATCGCGGTCAGACGCAGTGCAGCAATTGCTGGATCGGCCCGATTAACGTCACGATAAGCGTTCGGACCTGGCAAGTCCTGCGAGGTCGGACCGGTGTCCTGGTCGGCCTCTGGTGCTTCGCCACAACCGCGGTGCAGTGGGTCTCGCGCACTGCCGGCGCAGCGGCGACGGCGAAGAGCGAGATCGGGCCGAAGTGGAGATCAGCGCCTAGTCGGCTTGCGGCTCGTCACGCTGCTACTTTCCGCCGCAGGAAATTGAACGTCGCTGAGACTGACATTGTCCGTTCGCTGGAGCAGCAGCGTCATCATGCGCATGGCCGCAACGATCGGGACTGCCGGGCAGGAGATGCGCAAGGATTCGGCACATCGGGCTGGCGACCTCTGGCAAAGGCCAGAGCCGCGATAGGCCCGGCACTCCGAAGCCTATCCAAAGGGAACCGCGGGATCGCGCCTCCAACCCTCTGTTTTTCGAAAGCTTTGCCCCCTATATTGGGGGTGCCGGTTCGCCGGCTATGGAAATAAACGGTCGTCGCAATAAACCATTCGGACCCGGGGGCGGTACCCGGCGCCTCCACCAAAGCCCACCATCGGGCGTGCCCGAAGCTGGGCTTTGGCGGGGGCGAAATAGGATCGACGAGGGCGTAAAGGGCGTACTTTTTCCCGGTATTGTTCCGCCGTTATCGGGCTACTGCAATAGTTGCCAACGACAACTTTGCTCCGGTTGCTCAGGCTGCGTAACGCAGTTTGAAAGACCACTCTAAAGTCCTAGCGGGTTAAGCTCCGCTAGGCGGGGTTCGGAGGCACCTGGCAACAGAAGCCTCCACTTTACTCTTTGATTCTTCCCCGGCGGGGACTCCTGCTCGCCCGTCAGGCGCGGTACTATTGCGGCTTGGCGAGTCGGATCGGCAGGGTCCGGCTGCTTGGATGCAACAGGACCACCATGGCGACCGATCATATCCGATACGATGTGCTGGCCCGCGATGCGCTGCGCGGCGTGCTGCGGAAGGTGCTGACCGATGCCGCAGCCCATGGCCTGCCGGGCGAGCATCATTTCTTCATCACCTTCGTGTCCAAGGCCGAAGGCGTGAAGCTCTCGCCGCGGCTGCTCGCACAATATCCGGAGGAGATGACGATCATCCTCCAGCACCAGTTCTGGGACCTGACCGTGCTCGAGGATCGTTTCGAGGTCGGCCTGTCCTTTGGCGGCATTCCGGAGCGGCTGGTGGTGCCGTTCAGTGCCATCAAGAGCTTCCTCGATCCGTCCGTGAAGTTCGGCCTCCAGTTCGACACCTCCGACGTCGCCGAGGTCGCGCCGGACAATCTGCCGGCAGCACCCGCGCCATCGGCCGTATCGGTCCCGGCACCTGCCGCGGAGAAGCCGGAAGCTGCCGACGAGTCGCCGCCGCCGAGCCAGGGCGGCGCCGAGGTCGTGCGGCTCGATCGTTTCCGCAAGAAATGATCTAGGTTGGGCGCAGAGCCATCGCGCCCGGCCAACTGTCTATATAGAAGAGCACATGAACAGGCCGCGCGGCGTTTCGCGCGGCAGAATGGATGTGCTCATGGCCAAAGCGTCCCGCTCGAAGACTGCCCGCCCCGCAACCCGCACCGAGACCGACAGCTTCGGTCCCATCGAGGTCGCCGCCGACCGCTATTGGGGGGCGCAGACCGAGCGCTCGCGCCAGAATTTCCGCATCGGCACCGACCGCATGCCGATCTCACTCGTGCATGCACTCGGCATGGTCAAGCTCGCCGCCGCGCAGTCCAATCTCGAGCTCGGCCTGCTCGATCGGCGCCGTGCCAACGCCATCATCCGCGCTGCGCGCGAGGTGATCGAAGGCAGACTTGACGACCATTTTCCGCTTGTCGTGTGGCAGACCGGCTCGGGCACCCAGAGCAACATGAACCTCAACGAGGTGATCGCCAACCGCGCCAACGAGCTGCTCGGCGGCGAGCTCGGCGCCAAGAAGCCGGTGCATCCCAACGATCACGTCAACATGAGCCAGTCGTCGAACGACTCCTTCCCGACCGCGATGCACATCGCCGCGGCAGGCCGCATCAATGCCGATCTCATCCCTGCCCTCGGCGAGCTGCTGCGCGCTCTGCGCAAGAAGGAGAGGGAGTTTTCGAAGATCGTGAAGATCGGCCGCACCCATACCCAGGATGCGACGCCGCTGACGCTCGGTCAGGAATTCTCCGGCTATGCCGCGCAGGTCGAAAGCGGCATCGCCCGGCTCAAGATCGCGGTGAAGGACCTCTATCCGCTGGCGCAGGGCGGCACAGCCGTCGGCACCGGTCTCAACTCGAAGCCGCGCTTTGCCAAGCTGTTCGCAAAGCACGTTGCCGGGATTACGAAGCTCCCCTTCACCAGCGCCGCCAACAAATTCGAGGCGCTGGCCTCGAACGATGCCTATGTGCTGGCGCACGGCGCCATCAATTCGGTCGCGACCGGCCTGTTCAAGATCGCCAATGACATCCGCCTGCTGGGCTCCGGCCCGCGCTCGGGCCTCGGCGAATTGATCCTGCCGGAGAACGAGCCCGGCTCCTCGATCATGCCGGGCAAGGTCAACCCGACCCAGTGCGAGGCGATGACTATGGTGTGCTGCCAGGTGTTCGGCAATCACACCGCGATCACGGTCGCCGGCAGCCAAGGCCATTTCGAGCTCAACGTCTACAAGCCGGTGCTGGCCTACAACATGCTGCATTCGATCCGCCTGATGGCGGATGCCGCGCGCTCCTTCACCGAGCATTGCGTCAGCGGCATCCGCGCCGACGAGAAGCGCATCAAGGAGCTGATGCAGCGCTCGCTGATGCTGGTGACGGCGCTGGCGCCGAAGATCGGCTACGACAACGCCGCCAAGGTGGCCAAGACGGCGCACGCCAACGGCACCACGCTGAAGGAGGAGGCGCTGCGGCTCGGCTTCGTCTCGGCCGACGAGTTCGACCGCCTGGTGCGCGCTGAGAAGATGATCAGCCCGGGATGATTCCGAATTCCGATAGCCATCCGTAATGATACGGACGCTCGGCGCCCAAAAATATGCGGTTTTGGGGGCGGGATTTGATTACCGTCAATGTTGCGGCGGGGCGGCGTGTTACGCAGCTCCACTGCCCTCGACGGGGCGAAATTCATCGTTTGATGGCCCAAGGGCCGATTGACGAGGACGAGCGAATGGCGATCAAGTCTTCTGCGGCGCAATGTGGCGCCCTGTTTCTGAATGTTTCATCCTGCCTGAAGAGGAGCGGATGATGGAGACGCGGCATGGGGAACGTCATCAACCTGAATCGTTTCAGGAAGCGCGTCGAGCGGGAAGCCTCGGCGAAGCAGGCGGACGCCAACCGGGCGAAGTTCGGGCGCACGAAGGCGGAACGGTCGTCCGAGGCGAAGCGGGCGGACCAGGCCAAGGAGAATCTGGACCAGCACCGGATCGATCGCGAGGAGCAGCCATGAAGTCGCCGGTCGTGAAACGATCGATCGTCGTCGCCGGCCACAAGACCAGCGTCAGCCTGGAAGAGGCGTTCTGGAACGGCATGAAAGAGATTTCCGGCCTGCGCAACATGACGTTGTCCGAGCTGGTCGGCGAGATCGACAACAACCGCCAGCAGGGCAATCTGTCGTCGGCGATCCGCCTCTTCGTCCTGGACTACTTCAAGAGCCGCGCCATGGCCGCCCAGCCGGACAAGGTCCCGGCCCAGTAGCCGTCGGGGGCGCCCGCGACGGCGCCCCGGCCTCTGCACTTTAAAATCGCTCTAAGGTGCAGCTTCGGCGCGCGGGCACGCTTGACCTCAATGCCCGGCGTTGAAAATACAGGGCATGACCGACACCACTGATACGCGTTCGCACATGCCGCTGGGTCTGGCCCAGCGCGGCTATACCGGCGTCATCCAACACCTTGCCGCCAAAGAGGCTGGCTCGGCGCTTTCGGACGTCGAGCTCGAGAGCCGCCTGATCGAACTCGGCTTCGTCGAGGGCGCCCGGGTCGAGATCCTGCATGAGGGGTTGGTCGGGCGCGATCCGATCGCGGTGCGGGTCGATAGCACCACGATCGCGGTCCGCCGTCGCGAAGCCATGGCCATCATCGTCGCCTGACGCGCGACCGCAATCTGCCCCGCAGGCCCTTGATCCCATGGAAGCACCGCTGCTGCATCTCGCCCTGGTCGGCACGCCCAACAGCGGCAAGACCTCGCTGTTCAACGCGCTGACCGGCAGCCGGCAGAAGGTCGCGAACTATCCCGGCGTCACGGTCGAGCGCAAGGAAGGCTTCTTCGTCACCCCGCTCGGCCGCCAGGTCTCCGTGGTCGACCTGCCCGGCACCTATTCGCTGCGCGGCCGCAGCCCGGACGAAGAGATCACCCGCGACTTCGTGCTCGGCAAGGCCTCCGGCGAGACCCTGCCCGATCTCGTGCTGTGCGTCGCCGATTCCACCAATCTGCGCCTGACCATCCGCCTGCTGCTGGAGCTGAAGCGCACCGGGCGGCCGATGATCCTCGTGCTCAACATGTTCGACATCGCAAGCCGCCGCGGCATCACGGTCGACGTCGCGCGGCTCGCCAAGGAGCTCGGCGTGCCCGTGGTCACCTCGATCGCGGTGCGCAAGGGCGGCACGGCCGACCTGCTCAAGCTGACCGACGAGATTTCCGCAGCGCTCGCCGCCGAACCGGTTGAGAACAGCTGGCGCGCGCTCGGCGTCTCCGAGCTGCGCGCCACCCAACGCGAGGCCGATCGCATCATCGCCGACTGCGTCAGCCTGCCTGCTCGCCCCGACACCTGGACCGCACGGATCGACGCGATCGTGCTGCATCCGGTCGGCGGGCTGATCGTGCTGGCGCTGATCCTGTTCGTGATGTTCCAGGCGGTGTTCGCCTGGGCGCAGCCGGCGATGGAGCTGCTAAAGTCCGGGTTCGACTCGCTCGGCGAGCTGGTGCAGGCCACCCTGCCCGACGGCTTGCTGCAAAGCTTCCTGCAGAACGGCGTGATCTCCGGCGTCGGCAGCGTCATCGTGTTCCTGCCGCAGATCATCCTCATCTTCCTGTTCATCCTGCTCCTGGAAGATTTCGGCTACATGGCGCGCGCGGCGTTCCTGATGGACCGCATCATGGGCGGCGCCGGCCTGCACGGCCGCGCCTTCATTCCGCTGTTGTCGAGCTTTGCCTGCGCCATTCCCGGCATCATGGCGACGCGCGTCATCGACAACAAGCGCGACCGGCTGACCACGATCCTGATCGCGCCGCTGATGACCTGCTCGGCGCGCATCCCGGTCTACACGCTGATCATCTCCGCGTTCATCCCGGCCAAGGACGTCTGGGGCTTCATCAACCTGCAGGGCCTCGTGATGTTCGGCCTCTATGCCGCCGGCATCATCAGCGCGCTGTTGGTCTCGTTCGTGATCAAGTTCTTCATGCTGCGCGACTTTGTGCCGGCGCCGTTCATGTTGGAGCTGCCGGACTACAAGATGCCGCGGCTGAAATCCATCGTGATCGGCATCTACACCCGCGCCAAGATGTTCTTGCAGCGCGCCGGCACCACGATCTTCTCGATGATGGTGCTGATCTGGTTCCTGGCCTCCTTCCCGCAGCCGCCCGCGGGCGCGACCGGGCCGGCCATCGAGTTCAGCCTGGCGGCGATGATCGGCAAGGCGCTCGAACCCCTGCTCGCCCCCGTCGGCTTCAACTGGCAGATCGCGGTGGCTCTGATCCCCGGCATGGCGGCGCGCGAGGTCGCGGTCGCGGCGCTCGGCACCGTCTATGCGATCGAGGGCGGCAACGAAGCGGTCGAGCAGATCGGCCAGGTGCTGGCGACGAAATGGTCGCTCGCCACCGCGCTGTCGATGCTGGCCTGGTACATCTTCGCCCCGCAATGCGCCTCCACGCTCGCCGTGATCCGGCGCGAGACCGGCAGCTGGGCCTGGATGGGCGCCACCTTCGCCTACATGCTGGTGCTGGCCTATGCGGCGAGCCTCGTGACGTACAACGTCGCCGTCGCGCTGGGGGCGGGGTAGCCCTTCCAAAACGAAACTGCGAAAACAACCCCATGCACAGTAGACCGGGGGTCGTGAAATCAATGAGTTACGCGCAAGGCAACGATCCGGCCGTCGCCCGTTGACCCGTCGGGCAAAACAGGGGCATGATGTCACCATCAGCCCGCAGCGATAGCAGCATGAACGACGACACGCCTCGGAAGCGGCGATCTGTCGCCGTGGACCATTTCACCACCGACCGCCTGACCGCCGAACGGTTGCGCGAGGATCACCTCGCCGACCTCGTCGCGCTGCATCGCGACGCCGAGGTCTCCCGCTATCTCGGCGGGGTGCGGACGCCCGAGGTCACGAGGGCTTATCTCGCAACCAACATGGCCCATTGGGACCAGCACAGCTTCGGACTCTGGACGCTGCGAACGAAGGACGGGGCCTTCGCCGGACGGGCGGGCATTCGGCACATTCTCGTGGACGATGTCGACGAGGTCGAAATCGCCTACGCGTTCAAGCGCGAATTCTGGGGCCAAGGATTTGCCAGCGAGATCGCGACCGCGCTGACGGACATCGGGCTGTCACAGCTCGCACTGCCGTCTCTCATCGGCATTGTGTATGTCGGGAACGGTGCATCGCGGCGCGTGCTGGAGAAGTCGAACTACCAGCTCGAGCGAAGCACGAACCGTCACGGCGAGGACGTCGTGATCTACCGCATCCGGCAGTGAGGGCAGCAACGGGATGGACCGCGAGCGGACCGTTTGTGTTCATTTTTGAACCGACACCATCCACGGGTCGGCACAGTCTGAGCGGCAACGAACCGGTCGCCGGACCGCCAGTGGGGCGGGAACTCATGCCCGGCCTAGGAGTTCCTTAGACGGACCTTTTCAGTCAAATCCGGCTCCCGGCATGCGCTTGGAGCGCATGGAGAGCTTTGGGAAGATACGCGTAAGGGGGGGTCATGACCGGTCAATCCGCGCCTGCTCCAGGCAGCGACCTCAAGGATTTGCCGAGAATTTCGACCGGCAGCGACGGTCTGGACGACATCCTCGGCGGTGGCTTGGACCCCAACCGAATGTATCTCTACGAGGGACGCCCCGGCACAGGCAAGACCACGATTGCGCTCCAATTCCTTCTTCGGGGCGTGCGCGACGGCGAACGCGTTCTCTACGTTTCGCTCTCCGAGACCAAGAGCGAGCTCACAGTGGTGGCACAGCGGCATGGCTGGTCGCTGGACGGCGTCGATATCTTCGAGCTCGTTCCGCCGGAAACGACGCTTGATCCCGAGCGGGAGCTGACGGTTTTTCATCCCGCCGAGATGGAGCTGAGCGAGACCACAGGTCTGATCTTCAAGGAGGTCGAACGGATCAATCCCACCCGCGTGGTGCTCGACAGCCTCTCCGAATTGCGCCTGCTGGCGCAGAACCCGCTTCGCTACAGGCGCCAGGTTCTGGCCCTGAAGCACTTCTTCACCAATCGCAACTGCACCGTGGTTCTGCTCGACGATCTGTCATCCTCCCAGGATGATCTGCAACTGCATTCGATCGCGCACGGCGTGGTGATGCTGGAGCAACTCGCCATCGACTACGGCGCCGAGCGGCGGCGGCTTCGCGTGATCAAGATGCGCGGCATCCGTTTCCGCGGCGGCTTTCACGATTTTACGATCACGCAAGGGGGCCTGCGGATCTTTCCCCGGCTCGTCGCAGCCGAACATCACAGATTATTCGATGGTGAGATGGTGACCAGCGGCAACCCCGAGCTCGACCAGCTCCTGGGAGGGGGGCTCGAGCGCGGCACCAACGCTCTTCTCCTGGGCGCGGCCGGCGTCGGCAAGTCGTCAGTTGCGCTAACCTACGCCATCGCGGCGGCGGAACGCGGCGAGCACGCCGTATTCTTCGCCTTCGATGAAGGGCGCGGAACGGTGGAGGCCCGCGCCAGAGCGCTCGGGCTGCCGCTGGACAAACATCTCGCCTCCGGAAAGATCCGGTTTCAGCAGATCGATCCGGCCGAATTGTCGCCGGGTGAGTTCGCGGCAACGCTCCGCCGGAGCGTCGAGGTCGACAATGCCCGCATCATCGTCATCGACAGCCTGAACGGTTATCTGAACGCGATGCCGGATGAACGTTTCCTCGTCCTGCAGATGCACGAACTGCTCAGCTACCTGGCCCAGCAGGGCGTGCTCACCATCCTCATCCTCGCCCAGCATGGGCTTGTCGGTCCCATGGATACGCCGCTCGACCTCAGCTATTTGAGCGATGCAGTCGTGATGCTGCGCTATTTCGAGTTCGCCGGAACGGTTCGGCGCGCCTTGTCGGTCGTCAAGAAGCGCAGCGGCGGCCACGAGCACGGCATCCGCGAATTCCGGCTCGGCAGCAGCGGGATCAAGCTGGGCCCGCCGCTTCATGAGTTCAGCGGCATCTTTTCCGGCAATCCGCGCTATACCGGCACGGCCCTCCCGGAAGGGCCGCTCGAATGAGCGCGCAGCGCGATCACCGCGTTCTCGTCTTCGCCCCGGTGGGCCGCGACGGGCCGGCATCGGCCGAACTTTTGCGCAACGCGAACCTCGAGGCGGTCAATTGCCGGGACTTGGCCGAACTCGTCACCGAAATGACGGCAGGCGTCGGCACGGTGTTTCTTGCCGAGGAAGGATTGTTCGGCAAGGACACCGCGGCGCTGGCGCAGTGGATCGCCGGCCAGCCGCCGTGGTCCGATCTGCCCTTCGTCGTTCTCACCAGTCACCGGGAGCGGCCCGCGGTCGTCGCGTGGCGACGCAGTATCGTCGAGCTTCTCCGCAACGTGTCGCTGCTCGAGCGGCCGGTTCAGCCGATCACGCTGACCAGCGCCATCCAATCGGCGATGCGGGCACGCCGGCGCCAATATGAAATCCGGGCCTTGCTGGAAGCGCGCGAACAGACGGCGCAGGAGCTCGAGAAGCTCGTGATCGAGCGGACCCGGGCGCTGGAAGAAGCCAACGAGCAGCTTCGGCTCGAGATGAAGGAGCGCGCCCGGGTCGAGGAAACGCTTCGGCAGGCCCAGAAGATCGAGGCCATCGGCCAGCTCACCGGTGGTGTCGCCCACGACTTCAACAATCTGCTGATGGTGATTTCCGGCGGGCTCGACATGCTCGACCGCCAGACGGATCCGAACCGCCGTCGCCGCCTGATGGATGGGATGATCCAGGCCGCGCAGCGCGGTGCCAGCTTGACCAAGCAGCTTCTGGCATTTTCTCGGCGGCAGAAGCTGCGGCCGCAGCCCGTCGACGTCGCCGCGCAGATCGGCGGAATGCGCGAACTGCTCGATCGCAGCCTGAGAGGCGACGTCCACGTCGAGTTCGACTTTCCGGAGCAGCTTTGGCCGGTCGAGGTCGACCCCGGCGAGCTCGAGCTGGTCATTCTCAACCTGGCCGTCAACGCCCGCGATGCCATGCCCCACGGCGGCACGATCATCGTGCGCGGAGAAAACCTGCCCGATCTCAAGGACGATCAGATCTCCGGCGACTACGTCCGGCTATCCGTGATCGATACCGGCATCGGTATGCCTCCGGAGATTCTCTCGCGCGTCTTCGAGCCGTTCTTCACGACCAAGGACGTCGGCAAAGGGTCCGGGCTTGGGCTCGCGCAGGTCCATGGATTTGCGACGCAGTCGCAAGGCACGGTGCGCATTCAATCGGAGGTCGGCCGCGGCACGAGCATCGAGCTGTACCTGCCGCGATCGTTCGATGCTCCGTCGAGCCCGCGACATCTCGTCGATCTCACCAGGGCGAGGCCCAAGAAGAGCAATCAGGGCCGGATCCTGCTGGTGGAAGACGATGACGAGGTTGCCGCGCTGGTCAGCGAGATGCTGGGCCAGCTCGGCTACGACGTCACGCGCGCCTCCAGCGCCGCGGCAGCGCTTGGTGCCCTGGCGGATGGCCGTCCCATCGATCTGATCTTCTCCGACATCATGATGCCGGGCGGCATGAACGGGGTCGAGCTTGCGCGCGAGATCAGGACAAGACGAAGCGACATACCGATATTGCTGACCAGCGGTTACGCCGAAGCCTCGGTCCATGAAGCGCAAAGCGCTGGTATCGAGATCCTGCCCAAGCCCTATCACATCGATGAGCTGGCTGCAGCCTTGGCCGCGGCGAAGTCAAGTCTTCGGCGCGATGCAGGCGCCAAACGCTCCAACTCGTGCTGAGAGTCCCTCCGGACTTCGCTGCGCTCAACTCCGAGCGCGATCTCCGGAGCCTTACCGGAAATATCCCAGCACGAGATCGACGTCGGCGCTGCGGGCCGCCGTGCCGTTCAGCTCGGCGTCGATAACGCGGCGGCAGGCGTCCACCGCGGCGTGGTCGCCGAGGTCGTTGGCAGCTTCCAGCACGAGCCAGGCGGCGTCTACCGAGGCCTTGTCCGGAGCTGCGCCGCCGAGATCGGTGGCGCCGGCATTGGCGGGATTCTTCTTGCGAACGGCGGTGCCGAATTGAGGTAACATTGCAGGTACTCCCCTCTCCTCAGTGGACCTGTCAGTGGACTTGAAGTTCGGGCTGACGGCCCGCATCGGCACCCGCGCCGGTCTTGCGCGACTGGTAGAACTTCAGAATACTGCGCGACGTCTCGATCTTGAGCCGGCCGTACTCGCGCTCGTTGTCCTGGAGCTCGCGCGCCGTGATCAGATGATCCTTGGCGCCGAGGAACAACAGCGACATCGTCGTGTCCCAGGAGAAGTCGAGCGCCTTGCACAGCACCAGGATCATTTCGCGGTTGCGGTCCATCAACGCGCGCTCGATCACGTCGACCGGCAGCGCCGACAGCAGCGACAGGCCGATCTGCACCTCGTCGAAGCGGTGCTGGCGGGCGTAGTTCGAGATCGAATCCTGGTTGAGATTGCCCTGGCGATACTGCGTCGTGACCACGCGCTTGGCGACGAAATAGCTGCGCGAGGACGGGCCGAACTTGGACTGGAGATCGCCGGTGACCTCGGTGACCGAGCTCTGGATCTGCGACATCATCTCGGGCCGCTCGGTCTCGAGGCGGCGGCGGACGTCTTCGGAGGCTTTCGCGATCAGCTGCTGGAAGATGTGACGCGGCACGTCCTTGCGCAGGCCGAGCTGCTCGGCAAGGATCGAATCGCCCTCGGCGCGGCGGACCATGTGCAAGAGACCCGAGCCGGAGAAGCGCGCGCCCTCGTTCCTGGCGACCGAAGTCACGACCTCCTGGTTGCCGCGCTTGACCAGCACGTCGGTCACGGCTTCGCCGATCGACTGGCGCTGCGAGATCGCCAGCAGATGCGCCTGGCCCTTGGTCATGGCGCTCTGGACCAGCATCTTCTCGTCGATGCGGTTGGAATCGCGCAGCACGGGACCGGCAACCGCGATCTCGTCGTCGAGGGCGAGCCTTTCGATGACGTTGAGCGGGGCGTGATCGCAGGCCGACATCACTTCGGAGAGCTGCGCGCGCGCTGCCACCTCGATCTCGTCGGCGAGCCGGCCGATCACCTCGCCGAACATGCTGATCTCGTCGTCGCTGTAGCGGCCGGTGATCAGGATGTCGGTCGCATGCCATAATGCGCGTGACCGGCTTTCGTCGGTGCCGCGCGCGATCGCGTCGTCCAGATCCTGCAGAAGCGATTTCGCCCCGTTCATCTCGATCACCCCAGTTCTTGGCAGCCCGTTGGCGAGCCGTCCCGCCGCTCGCGGCGCGACGCCGAATTCCTCTGGGAACCTACGCTAGAGATGAAACGCGAGAATTCAGTAAAGTCGGCAAATCAGTTTTGCCGACGAAAATTCCGTCAAATGCGAGGGAATGGATTTACTGTTGTGCAAGAGCCGAGAAGCTTTGGGCACTGAAACCTCTCCGCGTCATGGCCGGGCTTGTCCCGGCCATCCACGCCTTGCCGCATGGCACAAAGAACGTGGATGCCCGGGACAAGCCCTGGCATGACGAGCATCGGCAACGGAGCGCTTTAGATAGCGCCGTCTACGGATTCTGCGGCGTCAGCACAAGCGGCGGCTTCGGCCTGGGCTTGGCGGGCGGCGGGCCCGGGGCGGGCTTCACGTCGATGGCCGGAGGGAGCGGCGCGAGCTGCTGGCTCGCGAGCGGCGGGCTCGTCAGTGAAGGGCTTGTCAGTGAGGGGCTTGGCGCGGCGGGCGCGGCCTGCGGAGCTTTCGGGGTCGGCGCCACCCTGGGCTTTGCCGGCGCGCGGCGCGGGTCCTGGCCCGGCAGCGGCACGTTGGGTGGCGCCTGCTCGGTCGCTATCTCCGGGGACACCAGCGTCGGCAGCGCAGCTGTGGCCGGCGGCGGCTCGCCGCGCTCGATGGCGTCGAGCCGCCGCGTCTCGCGATCGATCGTGCGCACCGCAAGCCATGACGACAGCGGTGCGAGGTCGACGGTACGGCTCAGCCTGTCGGGCGGGCCTGCCGCAAACAGCTGGATCTCGGGCGGGGCGCCGGAAAGCCCGGTCATGATCGGCGTCAGGCTGGCGCGGATGTCGGCCTGGTCCGCCGGAATGTCGTAGCCGCCGGAGACGATGGCGCGGGCGTTCTTCGCTTCCAGCGGCGTTGCGCCGATGCGCAGGCGGCCGTCGCGGATCGTGAACGGAATCTGCGCCGAGGGCACCGCGATGCGCCCCGCCGACAGCGCGGGCTCGACGAGCTGCCGCAGCCGGTTGTCGTCATTGACCTGGCCGCCGTCGCTGGCGCGGATGGCGATCTCGAACGCACGCGGATTGAGGCCGGCGATCTCGGCGGATTCGAGCGTCACCGTGCCGTTCCCGGCGAGCGCACCGGTCAAGGCCGCGACGCTGCGGCCCTGGCTGGTCAGCGCCATCTGCACCGAGGCGCGCCCCTTGGGCAGGGCGAGGTCGCGATAGCGCAGCGCCGCCGCATCGACGTTGCTGAGCTCGATGCGCGCGTTCAGCGCAAGCCCACCCGCGCCATTGCGCGCGTCCAGGCTTGCGGACATGTCGCCGCCGCCGACGCCGCCCTTGAGCGCATCGAATGCGAGCGACTGGCCGTCGCTCCGGATCGTGCCGCCGAAGGGGCGGAGCTCGATGCCGCCGGGCAACGTTCCGCGTAAGGCCTGGAAGGCGATGCGGCCGCGCCAGCCGCTGACCAATCCTGCGCTGAGCGGCTCGCCCGACTCACGACCGGCTGCGCCGACGGCGATTGCGAGCGCCGGCGCCAGATCGAGCGAGTCGAGACCTACCTCGCCGTCGATGCTCTTGTCCTGATCGAGCGTCACCGAAACATGGCCGCGCAGATGCGAGCCCGCGGCATTGCCGTCGAGATCGCCGAAGGTCAGGCGATTGCCGGAGAGCGTGAGGCGGGAGGACAGGCTGACGTTCTGCGCCGACTTGCCGGCCGGGCTGGTCCCGAGCAGCGGCGCCAGATTGGCGTTGCGCACGCGCAGGTTCACGCTCGCCTTCGGTTCGAACGATTTGGGCTCGAACGATTTGGGTTCGGACGGTTTGGACTCCGACCATTCGACGCTGCCTTGCGCGTCGGCATCGAGCCCGCCGCCGCTGAGCTTTGCGTTCAATTGCGAGGGACGGCGCCAGGCTCCGCTCAACCGTCCTTCGAATTGCGAGGCGCCCTCGCCCGCGGCCACGATGCGGTCGAGCCCCAGCAGTGCCAACAAGGCGCCGGCTTGCGGCGCCGCCACTTTCGCGTCCAGCGTGAAGTCGCTGTTGCGCAGGCGTTCGAGGTCGATACCGCCGATGGCGGCCGCCGGCGTCTGCGCGGCCAGGGTCGCCGTGGTCTTGAGCTGCGGTGCGTCGAGGTCGAGCACGAAGCGGGCATTGCTGCGATCGGCATGCTCGGCGTTCTTGTCGAGGCTGAGATCGAGCTTGAGACGGGTCGCGCCGGGCAAGGACGGGAGCGCATCGAGGCGCGCGCGCAGCGCGGGCGCGAACGGCTCGACCAGCGCGGTGAGCTCGCGCAGCGAATTGGCCGAGGATTTCAGCGCGAGCTTACCGGTCGTCTTGGTGCGGTCGAAGCTGCCGCTCGCCTCCGAGGTCACGCCGCCGCCCTGGCCGAAGCGCAGCTGCTCCAGCGACAGCGACGCCGGGCTGTAGGCGAGCCTGGCTGCGAACGGCCGCAGCTCCTGGCCGGCGGAGATCGCGCGGCCAATATCGAGCGAGAGCTTTGCCTCTTCCGGCCATTCGCCTTGCGGCCCCGCCAGCGCGCGCACGAAGCTCGTGGCGGCATCGAGGTCGAGCCGGTCGGCCCTGAGGTCCGCATCGATCCGCGAGCCGTTGCTCGCGCCTGTCTGCACGAAGACGATGCGGCCTTCGATCGCGCCGCCATCGATGTCGGCCTTCAGCCTGTCGATGGCGAGATGATTGGCTGCGATGGTGACGTCGCCCGCGAGACGCAGCGGCCGCGTGCTGCGGCGGGTGATCTCGCTGCGGCCCTGCAGCCAGGCCACCAGCGTGTCGGGATCCGGGGATTCAACGCTGAGCCGGCCGCTGAAACTGTCGGCGCCGGGAGCCGCGCCATTGAGCGAGACCTGCGTCATGCCCGGCGCGCGCAGCTCCAGCCGCCGGAAGGTCCAGGACCGGCCGTCGGTCGCAAGCTCGGTCGCGATGTTCTGGAGCGGACGGCCGCCGAGCATGATCTGATCGGCATTGAACTCGATCTGGGCAGGGATCGGCACCTGCGGGATCGCCGCCAGCCCTGCGCGCAGCGCCGGCAGGACGCGCTGCGGATCGGCATCATCCTTGGCGGTCAGCCTGTCGGCATCGACCTGCCGCGCCGACAGCACCGCGCGCAGCAAGGGCGATGCGCCAAACCTGAGATCGCCGACGCCGCCGAGCTTCAGCGCGGTGTCCTCCGGGCCGAAGCTCGCGTCGATCTGCTCGAATTTCGCGCCGGCCGGATCGGCCTTGAGCCTGGTCGCCAGCTTCCAGGGCGTCGGCCCCGCCTCGCCCGCCTTCCTGGCCGCGGGCACGGCGAGGGTCAGCGCGCCCTCGAATTTCGGCTGGCGATTGTCGAAGGCGAGCACGCCCTCGAGATCGGCGAGGATGGCGCGCTCGCCGGGATCGATGTTGAGGTGGAGACGGGTGGCGCTGCCGTCGGCGCTGGGGCCGGAGGAGACGCGGAACGGGTAGCGCACGCCGCGCGCGGTGAAGCTGCCGTCGCCCCGCACCGAGCCTGCGAGCGAGCGCACATCGCCGGAGAAGGCGATATCGTTCAATTCCAGCGTCGAGCGGCTGGCGGCATCGTGCAAGGCGATGCGGCCGGTGAGGTTCAGCCGCTCGATGGCGAGGGAGGCCAGGTTGAAGGTGCCGCTCGCGGTGGAGGGCAAATCGACCCGTCCGCGCGCGTCCAGACCAAGATCGACCGCCATGCCGCCGACCGAAAGCTCGGTGGCGCGCCATTCGCCGCGCATCAGGGAGCCGAGGCTGAACTCGACATCGAGCTTGTCGGCGCGCAGGCGGCCGAGATCGTTGTTGCCGCCGAAGGTGACGCCGCGCAGCCGCAGCGTCGGCGCCGGCAACAGCCGCGCATCGAGCTCGCCCGCCACCCGCACCGGCACGCCGATGATCTTGCCGGCCTCCGCCTCGAACTGGGGCCTGAACTGGTTCCAGTCGATGTAGTAAGGCCCGATCAGCGCGGCCAGCAGCGCAATGATGAAGGCAATCGCCAATCCGAGCAGCGTCGTCTGCACGGGTCTCCCCTCGGCCAAACCGGCCTGGGCCGAAGCTGAGAGCCTCAGGCGCGCCGGAACAGCCCCTTATATAGGGGGAAGTATGGCGAAGTCACAGCGACTGTTGCGCGCGGAGGTTAACGCTGAGCGCCCCCTCACCAGCTCGCCGGCAGCCGCCTCAGCCCGCGCAGCACGAAGGTCGGCCGCCATTCCGGGGTCTCGATGTCGTCGATGCGCAAATCCGGCAGCCGCCGCAGCAGCGTGGCGATGGCGATCTCGGCCTCGATCCGCGCCAATTGGGCCCCCAGGCAGAAATGGATGCCGCCGCCGAACGACAGCGGCTTGACGTTCGCCCGGGTGACGTCCAGCCGGTCGGGCCTGTCGGGGTAGACCGCGCCATCGCGGTTGGCCGAGCCGAGCAGGCACAGCACGGTCTCGCCCTTGGGGATCGTCACGCCGCCGAGGTCCTCGATCTCCTCCAGCGTGACGCGCCCGGTCATCTGCACCGAGGAATCATAGCGCAGGAACTCCTCGATCGCGTTCGTCATCAGCTCCGGTTTCGCTTTCAGGAGCGCAAGCTGATCCGGGTTGCGGTGGAGCGCGAGCAGGCCGTTGCCGATCAGGTTGACCGTGGTCTCGTGGCCTGCGCCGAACAGCAGGATGATGTTGGCGGTCAGCTCCTCGTTGGTGAGCTTGTTGCCGTCCTCCTCGGCCTGCACCAGCTGGGTGATGAGGTCGTCGCCGGGATTGTTGCGGCGCAGCTCGAACAGCTGCTGGAAATACATCTGCGCCATCAGGTTGGCGGCGTTGCCCTGGCGGATCTCCTCCGGCGAGAGCGGCACGGGGTCGAGCAGCCGTCCGCCGTCGCGCGAGCTCTTGTAGAACACTTCGCGATGCTCCTCGGGGATGCCGAGCATGTCGCAGATGATGGTGACGGGCAGGCGGAAGGCGAAATCCTCGATCAGGTCCATGTGGCCGCGCTCGATCACGGCATCGATCGCCTGGTCGACGATCTCCTGGATCCGCGGCCGCATGTCCTCGACCCGGCGGGCGGTGAAGGCCTTCACGACCAGGCCGCGCAGGCGGGTGTGGTCCGGCGGATCGGCTTGCAGCATCCAGTAGCTCATGCTGCGAAACACCGGCTCCTTCATGATCTCCGGGCCGTAGCGGCGCGTGGTGCGCTCGACGAAATCCTTGCCGAAGCGCTTGTCACGCAGCACGAGGCTGACGTCGGCGTGACGGCTGGCGACGTATTGGCCGAACGGCGTCACATGGATCGGATCGACCGTGCGCAGCCGTTCATAGTGCGGATAGGGATCGCGGATGAAATCCGGCGAGAGCGGGTTGAACAGCGGTCCGCCAGCGGGTTGCACTTGCTCGTTCATGGTGACCTCGGATCGATTGCCGCACGACACGCATACGCAAGGCTGCCCCATCGCCCGGCGTAACCATCCCTGTAAATTATCAACTCGATACATTGTTGTATCGAGTTGCATTCTGCCCTAAGCTGCGCCGATGTCAAGGGTGAGAACCAGGCCGACCAGGGACGACACACGCGAGGCGCTGTTCGAGGCGGCCGCGCGCGTGTTCGAGGCGGACGGCATCGGCGGCGCCAGCATCGAGGCGATCGCGGCGGCGGCGGGCTTCACCCGCGGCGCGTTCTATTCGAACTTCAAGAGCAAGGACGAATTGATCATCGCCATGCTCGAGGACCATGTCGCGCAGTCGATCCGGCGCAACATGGACATCCTGGCGCAGCACGACAATCTCGACGACTTCATCGCGGCGTTGAAGACGATGGACCGCAGCCGCCAGGATCCGCTCGGCCGCTCGCCCCTGCTGCACATGGAGATGATCCTGTTCGTGGCGCGGGCCGAAAAGCGCCGCCCGGAGCTCGCCAAACGCCTGCGCGCGCGGCGCAAGCTGGTCGCCGACATCATCGAGGCGACATCGAAGAGCAACGGGCGCAACGTCAATCTGAACCCGCCCTGGATCGCCTCCGTCGTGCTCGCGCTGGAAGACGGCTTTCGCCTGCACCGGCTGATCGACCCCGAGACGACACCGGCCGACAGTTTCCTGCGCGCGATCACGGATCTCCGGCGCAGGACGGGATTGGCCCCGGCCTAGCGCAGCACCGACTGTCTCCACAGCGTCATGGCCGGGCTTGTCCCGGCCATGACGCCTTTCTACGCACCACAAAGAACGTGGATGCCCGGGACAAGCCCGGGCATGACGACCTCTGCAAAGTTCAAATGCGATTGCCTTGCTTGGGCTGTTTCACCGCCTGCTCGGCGGCAGCTCCTCCCTACTTCTTCTTTGCAGGTCCGAAATCCGGTTGCCAGGCGGCCTCCTTGCGGGACGGGGCCGCGGCGATCACCTTGGCCTTTTCCTTCTTCGGCTTCTTGGCTTCGCGGTTGCCACGTTGCTGGCCCTTTGCCATGTCGCTTTCCCTTGCTGGTTTGAGTTCGTCGAATTCATTCGGCTGCAGGACACGGCCGCGCGGAGTGCAGACCCTGACGTCCATGTAGCCCTCGCGCAGCAGCTTTTCCGCCAGACGCAGCGCGACCGTCGCAGTTCCGCGGCCGAGATTGGAGCTGCCGTATTCGTTGGTGCCGCTGACCAGATACGGCACGCGTGTTGTCCTAGCCATTGAGCACCGCAGCGGCGCACACGAGAAGCAGAAGAAACAGCGGAACGATCACCGGCGGCACGATCCATTCCGAGATGCGAACACGCGACATCGAACGCTCCCGCGAAGCCTTCGGCGGGAGCACACGTGACCCTCAGTCACCGGTCGATGCCGTTGAGAAGCGCGGTGATGGCAACGAGCCTACGCTCACGCCGAACCAATAGCGAGCAGTAAATGCGTCGCGGGCCAGCCTCGCTCCGTGGCAATAGCGTTTGTCGGTGCGCAGACGATAGTGCTGGCTATTGGCGCGCCAAAGGCGCATGGTCGTAGCAGCCGGCACCGGTTGGGGCTTCACTTGCGAAAGGCAGGCGTGCATGACCATCCGCTCGCGGCGAGAGACCGTCATCTTCAGGCATCCCTTCCAAATCCGCGGCATCGCGCGCATCTTGCCGGCGGGCACCTACGAGGTCGTCACGGATGAGGAGACGATCGACGGCTTGACTTTCGCCGCCTATCGCCGAATTGCCACCATGATCACTGTGCCCGCCGAGGGCGCGCGCGGTACCATGGAGGTACTGTCGATCGGCTCTGTCGATCTTGCGAATGCGCAAGCAGCGGACGCGAGCATCGTCAATGAATGACCGGCCGGTCGATCTCGACAAGCACCGTGGCATGGCCGCGCAGAAGGCCACCGACCTGCGCCGCGCGCTGGCCGAGGTCGAAGCCCATGTCAGGGAGTTGCGCGAGCGCGAGGCCGATCTCGAGCACCGCATGATGACGGTGCCCGCTGCGTCCTGGCAGGAGGCCGCGGTGAAGGCGCGCCATCTGCTCAACCTCTATGCTGCGAGTCTCCCGGCAGAGGACACGCGCCACCGCGCGCTCGTGTCGGCGCTGTTCGACGATTTCGCACGGCTGTCCGGGGACGGCTGAGCCGAGCGACGGCCGCCTGTATTCTACGCGCGTGTCGGCGCGAGCCAGGAAGCCGACGTGCAATGGAGTGGGCCATGACACTGACGAGCGGCCGCTTTATCGGCCATGAATACGAGCGGATGATCGTACGGTTCTCGATGCATGACGGCGCCAGGGAGATTCCTTGCGCGATTTCGACCTCCGCGATGGACGATCTCGAGCGGGGCCCGCAAGTCAGGCCCGAGCAGCGGGAAGCCCAATTCGCCCGTCTGCGGGATCGCATCGAAGCATGCGCTGCGAACAAGTATCGCGCCACAGAATTCGAAGGTACCCCGCCCGGCATCGTGCTGCGAGGCATCGATTTCAGTCGATAGGATCTCGGCCCAAGCAAGACAGCCTGCGACCGGAAAGCAGATCGTTGCTATTCCGGCCTTGCCTTGATCTCCGGCAAGGGCGGCTTGCGCTCGAAAGGTTTCTTTTTCGGCGGCGCGGGCAGCAATCCTTCCCTGATCGCCTGCTTGCGAGCGAGTTTGCGGGCGCGGCGAATGGCCTCGGACTTCTCGCGCGTCTTTCTCTCCGACGGCTTTTCGTAGGACCGTCGCTGCTTCATCTCCCGGAAGACGCCCTCGCGCTGCATCTTCTTCTTGAGAACGCGCAGTGCCTGCTCAACATTGTTGTCTCTGACGAGTACGTGCAATTGATCCTCCTGGCTCCAGGCTGCGAATGCGACACGTCCTGCAGGGCAGCCAATTGCGCAGGAGCTTCATTGCTATGTGTGAGGGGATGGGCCGCGACATTGGTCGCGGCTTCGGACGAGCCGATCTGCTTGTCACAGCGAGCAGCTTGGTGGCGTCACGTGACCATTGTCGTGCTGCGCTGTCAATCGATTACACCTTTGCTCGCGGATCGACTGACACACGCACAGCGCCACGATCGGAACAGAAGAACCATTTCGCAGAAAACAAATTGGCTTTGCTCCTTGCAAATGCGTGAAAATCATATATATTCCGCTTGTTCGATTAGCCGCTGTGCCTTGTTGAATGCGCCCGCGGGCTCCTTTTCCAAAGACATCGACGAAGTTGAAGGTAACCGCGCGATCGTCGCGCGGGATGCGCTCGCGCGCTTTGGAGAAGACAATGACGACAGGTACGGTCAAGTGGTTTAACGGCCAAAAGGGCTTCGGTTTCATCCAGCCAAACGACGGTGGCAACGATGTGTTCGTTCACATCAGCGCCGTTGAAAGGGCTGGGCTTGCCGGTCTCGGCGAAGGCCAACAGGTCAACTTCGAGATCAAGACCGACAAGATGCGAGGCAAAGCCAGCGCCGAGAACCTCTCGCTGGCTTGAGATCGTTGCGCCGTTTCACGGATGTACTGAAACGGTCGCTTTGCCCGCTCAATCCCTGGATTGAGCGGGTTTAGTCTTTGCGGATCCGGGTGAACGATGAGCAGCAAGAAGCCGGCAGAGCCGTCACCCGAAAGCATTACACGTTCCGATCGCAAGCGCCTGGCCGCCGAAGAGGGCGCGCGGGCATTGGCGGACGTGGAAAGGCAAGCCATCGAGGTTCGCAAGAACATGGCGCGACTTCGAGAGGCGCGCCAGGCGAGGGAAGCGGCCGATGAAGCTCTTCGATCGACTTTGCCGGTGCCTAAGCTCAAGAAGCGGACAAGGAAGTTGGCGCGATAGCCGTCTTCAACGCCGCCTGCGAAATCTGAAGTGCCGATCCCATGCCGGAGAGTGCAGATCGTGCCTCGCATAAAGCCAGATCACGGAACCATCACATTCTTTCTCGCGTCCGGCGCAAATCGGCAGATTTGCCGGCTTGCAACGACATTCAACACGCAGAAGCAGGCCTTCAGCTATCTACAGAAGCATCGCGCGGAGTTCGAGCGCATGGCGCGGGCGCGCCTGGCTTCAGGAGAGCTCGAGGAAGGCATTGTCGTGCTTTCGATGCTCTAGCGAAGCCCGTTCTGCCGCCGGTCGCTGATGCGTTCCTACCGCTCAAAGGCGGCTACGCCGACTGCTTCACGGCAACCTTGTCCGCCACAAGGTCCAGCCGCCCCAGCATCGCCCTCGCCTGCTCGGCGCAATGCTCGATCAGCCAGCGCTCGAAGGCGACCGGCGGCAGGGGCGGCGCGTAGAGGAAGCCCTGGACGATGTCGCAGCCTAGCTCGGCCAGCGTCTTGCGCTGCCCCTCGGTCTCGACCCCCTCGGCGACCACGCTCATGCCGAGGCCCTGGCCGACGCGGACCATGGCGGTGGCGATCGCGAGCGCGCCCGCGTCCTGCTCGATGTCGCGCATGAAACTGCGGTCGATCTTGAGCTCGCGGATCGGCAGATGCGCTAGCCGGCTGAGGCTGGAATAGCCGGTGCCGAAATCGTCCACCGAGAGGCCGACGCCGAGCTCGCGGATCGCGTTCATCGTCTCCAGCGCCGCGGCGCCGTCCTGCATGAACGCGCCTTCGGTGATCTCCAGCATCAGCGCATCCGGCGGCAGATCGTGCTCGGCCAGGATGTCCTTGAGCCGCGCGGCCAGCGTGACGTTGCGGAAATTGATCGGCGACAGATTGACCGAGACGCAGGGGATGTTGAGCCCGGCGCGGCGCCAGCTCGCCATCTGACGGCAGGCCTCGCGCACGGACCACATACCGATCTGCTCGATCAGCCCGCATTCCTCGGCGAGCGGGATGAACTTTGCCGGCGAGACGTCGCCGAGCACGGCATCGCGCCAGCGCGCGAGCGCCTCGACGCCGTGGATCGCACCGTCGCAGCTGCGAATCTGCGGCTGATAGCTGAGGCTCAGCACACCTTCCGCGACGGCGCGGCGCAACGCCGCGATCAGCGCCAGCCGCTGCTCCGCGAGCACGTTCATCTCGGCACTGAAGAGGCGATGCGTCGAGCGTCCGGCCTGCTTGGCCATGTACATGGCGGCGTCCGCCTGCTGCATCAATGTGTCGATGTCGGTGGCGTGATCCGGATAGAGGCTGATTCCGATGCTGGCGGACATCGGCATCAGCTTCGATCCGAGCCGCAACGGTGCGGACAGGGCCTCGGTGATCCCGGCCGCGATGCGCTCAGCGGCCTCGGCATTGCGTTGCGGCAGCAGGATGACGAACTCGTCGCCGCCGAGCCGTCCCAGCATGTCGTCGGGACCGATCTGCTCGCGCAGGCGCTGCGCGAGCAGGATCAAGAGCTCGTCGCCGGCGGCGTGGCCGAGCGTGTCGTTGACGTCCTTGAAATGATCGACGTCAAGGAAGGCGAGCGCGACATGGCCTCCGGTCGGACAGGCATTGATCGCGGTCGTGATCAGGTGGCGCAGCTGCGCGCGGTTCGGCAGGCCGGTGAGCATGTCGTGATAGGCGAGCCGCGCGATTTCGGCGCGCGCCTCCTTGCGCTCGATCGCGAACGCGCCGAGGTTGACGCAGGCATCGACGATCTGGCGGTGCCATCGGCTCGGCGCCCGCGGTTCGCGATAATAGAAGCCGAAGGTGCCGATGACCCGGCCGTCCTTGGCCTTGATCGGCGTCGACCAGCAGGCGCGCAAGCCCACTTCGAGCGGCCGCGCCTTGTAGGGCTGCCAGCGCGGATCGGCATCGATGTCGGCGACCAGAACCGGAATGCCGTAGAAGGCTCCGGTTCCGCACGTGCCGACCTCGGGACCGATCGCGATGCCGTCGAGCGAACGGGAATAGTCCTCGGGCAAGCTCGGGCCGCCCAGCGGATGGAGCAAGCCGGCGGCATCGACGTGCAGCAGCGAGCAGACGACGCCGGGCGCGATCTGCTCGACGCGGCGGCACAGCCGATCGGCAATCTCGGTGATCGGCGCCTCGTCGGCGAGCGCCGCCATGATCAGTTGCTGCAGCGAGCGCAGCTGCCGGGATTCGGTGATGTCCTCGAGTAGCGCAAAGATGTGCTTGACCTGGCCTTTCTTGTCGCGGAAGGCGTCGATCCGGGCAGAGACCCAGATCTCCTCACCAGCCCTGTCGTAGACGAGCACCTCGGCCTCGTCGCGCTGGCCGCCATGCATCAGCCGCTTGACGAGCTTCGCAATCGCCTTGCGATCGGTGTGACGGCCGGCAATGAGCTCACCGGCGCGGCGGCCTTCGGCCTCCTCGCTGGTATAGCCGAACAGCGCCGTGAACGCGGAATTGACGTAGACGATGTTCTGCTCGACGTCAGTGATGATCACCACGCGGTTGGTCTGGTCGGAGACCGCGTGGAGAAGTGCGATCCTGGCGCGGCGTTCGGCATCGAGGGTGACGTCGCGCGCGAACACGATGTGATGGGTCGCGCCGTCGACCGTCGCCGACGACATCGCGATCTGCGCCTTGATACGGCTGCCGTCGTGCCGCGCGAGGCTGATCTCCTCGCGGAAATCCGCGGTCGCACCGGCGCTTAGGCATTTGAGGGTGAGGACGGCGGCATCGCAGCCGAGCACCTCGGCGGCGGCGAGCTTCCAGATCCGCTCCGCGGCGGGGTTGAAGTGGGTGATGCGATGCGCCTCATCGACGATGACGATGCCGTCGTCGGCGCGCTCGAGCGCGGCGCGCAGCACGTCAGGAATTTCTGTCGCAAGGTGATCGGAGGCGGACATCGTCGGGACCAGCGGCATCGGGAAATGCGGCAATCGGCGAGAGGTTAATGCTCCGATGGTGTCCAAGACGTTTTTGCAGTTCCGTCGCGCCGCGCCAAGAGGCGGCATGATTAACGCTCCGCGAAAATGCCGAAGGTATCTTGAAGCGTACCGGACCTATTCGGATGCCGTTTTGAGCTTGTGCAGCCGGCCGGCCACGGCCCGCACCTTGCCCGGCGCCGCCCGCCAGATCGCAAGCGCCGACACCCCGCTCACGACCATGGCGAGGGCGAAAGCGAGCGTGTAGTCGCCGGCGCGATCATAGAGAACGCCGGTCAGCCACGGTCCGGCCGCACCGCCCGCCAGCGCCGCGAGCATGATCGTGCCGAAGATGCTGCCCTGGTGCCTGCCCTGGAAGATCTCGAACACCACCGCGCCCATGATCGAGGTGAGGCCGTAGCCGAGCGCGCCTTGCGTGAACACCATCAGATAAACCAGCCAGAGCGAAGCCTGATATTTCAGCGCGATCAGCGCGGCGAAGCAGATGACGAAACCCGCACAACTAATCGCCCACACCCACTCCCTGCCGATGCGGTCGGAGACGTGCCCCAGCACGATCTGGCCGGGAATGCCGAGCAGGCTAACCATTCCGAGCGCCCACACCGCAACGCCGGGGCTGAAGCCGACATCGAGCAGGAATTTGGTCTGGTGCACCTGCACCGCATACCAGATGTACAGGCCGCAGAAATAGCCGAGCCCGATCCACCAGAACCGCGCGGTCGCGACGGCGCGCCGCAGCGTCCAGTCGGTGTTGACCCAGACGTGATCGACCACGTTGGAGACCGGGCTTGCCGCGCCTGCGGCGGGGGCGGCATCGCCGTCCGGCTGGAGCCCGATGTCCTCCGGGCGCTTGTGCAGCAGCAGGTTGATCGGCGCCAGCGCGATCAGGACGAGCAGGCCCATCGCGGTGCAGGCGGTGCGCCAGCCGGTCTGCTCGATCATGTGCTGCGCCCATGGCAGCAGCGTCACCGAGCCGATACCGACGCCGGCGAAAGCGATGCCGATGGCGAAGCCGCGCTTGCGGATGAACCAGTTCGGCAGGAACAGCGACTGGCCGGAATAGCCGAGACAGACGCTGCCGGCACCGACCATGACGCCGATGGTGACATAGAGGTGCCACGGCGCGCTGGTCAGCGGCGCCAGCAAAAGGCCGCCGCCCATCAGCACGACCCCGAGCTCCATCACCGCGCGCGGACCCGCGCGGTCCATCAGGCGGCCGATCAGCGGGCTGACCACGCCCGACACCAAGAAGCCGAAGGAGAAGGCGCCCGCCGTGACGCCGCGCTCCCAGCCGAACTCGGAGATGATGGGTGGAAAGAACAGCGAAAAGGCGGTGCGCGCGTTGACGCCGATCGCCATGGTGACGAAGGTCACGGCGACGACGATCCAGCCGTAGAAGAACGGAAGCCGCATGTTGTATGCTTGTTTCATCCCTAGACGGTTCTTCGGACCATCCGGGGATGTCCGGGTCAAGCGCTTTTCGCGCATGCCTCGGGCGCGCTCAGGCGGCGTCGAGCCGTGAGGATTTGACCGGCGCGTCGAACAGGATCCGCTCGATCGGATGCGGCCGGCCGAACAGATAGCCTTGCGCAAAATTGACGCCGAGCGCCTTCAGCCGGTCGAACTCCTCGCGCGTCTCGACGCCTTCGGCCGTGACCGACATGTCCAGTCCGCGCGCCAGCGTCACGATCGAGGAGATGATGGCGGAAGAGCGCGGCTGCTGGGTCAGATTGCGAATGAACGACTTGTCGATCTTGATCTTGTCGAACGGGAACGCGGTCAGGTAGCTGAGCGAGGAATAGCCGGTGCCAAAATCATCGAGCGCGAGCTCGACCCCGAGCTGCTTCAGCCGCTCCATGAAGGCATGATTCTCGCTGCCGCGCTCCAGCAGCACGGATTCCGTGATCTCGATCTCGAGCCGCTGCGGCGGCAGGCCGGAATCGGCGAGCGCCGCGCAGATCATGTCGAACAGCTCGGCTTCCTTGAACTGGATCGGCGAAAGATTGACGGCGATCATGAGATCGGCAGGCCAGCCGGCTGCGTCCGCGCAGGCGCGCCGCAGCACGAATTCGCCGAGCGGCACGATCAGCCCGGTCTCCTCCGCAAGCGCAATGAACTGGTCCGGAGGGATCAGGCCGCGCGTCGGATGCCGCCAGCGCACCAGCGCCTCGAAGCCGCGTCGTTCGCCGCTGAGGGCATCGACGAACGGCTGGTAGTGCACCTCCAGCTGGCAGCGCGCGATGGCGTCGCGCAGATCTCCTTCCAGCGTGTTGCGGGCCTCCAGCTCGGCCGACATCGCCTCATCATAAACGGTGAAGCAGTTGCGGCCGGCCGATTTCGAACGGTAGAGCGCGAGATCCGCTTTCTTCAGGAGCTGCTCCTGATCGCTGCCATGATCCGGCGCGATCGCGATGCCGATGCTGGTGCCGATCTCGACACGGTGTCCGGGCAGCAGGAACGGCTCGCTCACGAGCTTGGCGATCCGTGCCGCCAGATCGGTCGAGCAGGCGCGCTGGTGCTCGCCGGCTTGCTGGATGATGGCGAATTCGTCGCCGCCGAGCCGCGCCAGCACGTCGTTGGCGCGCAGTGCGGATTTCAGCCGCTGCGCCACCTGGCGCAGCAGCGCATCGCCGGCCGCGTGGCCGAGGGAATCGTTGACGTTCTTGAAGCGATCGAGGTCGAGCATCAGGATCGCGAAGGGCTCGCCCCTCACGCTCAACTTGCCGTTCATCTCGTCGAGCCGGGTGAGGAAAAAGGCGCGGTTCGGCAATCCCGTGAGGATGTCGGTCTGGGCAAGCTCGAGCACGCGCCGGTTCGCCAGCGACAGCCGCCGCGAATTGCGGCTGGCGAGCATCAGATAGGTCGACAGCGACAGCGTCAGCAGCATGCCGACGACGAGGACCGCAACCGCGCGGTCGTAAGTCGTCGCCAGCGGACCGCCGGCGGTCGGAACCGCCCGCACCTGCCAATCGGTGTCGCCGATCTTGAGACTGCCCGACCAGTGCAGGGTCCGCGCGATGTCCCGCATCGACCGCAGCGCCGAGGCGGCCGACGCATAATCCGGCAGCATCTGCTCGAGGCTGACGATCTGCGCCGTGTACGGCGGGAAGACCGTCAGGCTGACCGCGGGGCTGGCTCCGGTGGTCACGCGGATAGACTGGATCAGCAGCGGCAGGTCGAAGACGCCGACCACGACGCCGGCGATATTGCGGCGCCGGTCCGCGATCTCCTCGCGCGAGGTTCCCTTGGCGTAGACGGGAACGACGACGAGGACATAGGACGGCCGGTCGCTGTCCTTCGGCCCGAACAGGCGCGTGCGCATGGCTGCGACGCGATCGTTGTCGCGCGCGCGCTCCAGCACCGCCCGTCGCTCCGGAACGGTCGTGTAGTCCATGCCGTAAACCGACGAGGTCTTCGGCTGCGTCGAGTAGAACACCGGAAAATATTCGTCACTCTGCGGCGCGATGACGAAGCTCTCGCCCTGCAGCGCCTTGATGTGATAGCTCGACACACCGTCCCGGATCGCCGCGGCCTCGTAATCCGCGCGCTCCTTGCGGTTGATCCGCGGCAACCAGGAGATGCGCAGCATGCCGGGGTGACGCTCGAACAGGCGGGCGCTGAAGGTCTCGAATTCGCTGCGGGTGACTTCTTCGTTGGTCGATTCGAACAACGTGCGCAGCGCGAGAAGTCTCGATATGTACTCGTTCATGCCGTTCTGCAGGACGATCGCCTGGGTCTCGGCTGCGTTCTCGAACTCGATCCTGTTGACGCGATCTTCCCACCGTGCGACGGCGGCAGCGCCCACGATCGAGAACAGCAGGCCGACGCCGACCGCGACGAGCGCAGGACGATAGAGCCCGAGCAGCGGCGCGGCACGCCACCATCCGCCTCTACGTCTCCGATCCTGATCGTTCTGATCGCGACCGCCCATCTTGAAGCCGCCGTCCCCTGTCCGCGACGAACCGAACCTCTGGTTGAGGTGCCAGTGCCGCTATCGGAACAAGACGGCGGTTAAGAAGTGCACAATTTCGGAAACCAGTCGTACCGCAATGCGGAAATTAGTTAACGAAGTGCACGAGCGATCCCGGCTTTCTCGACATAAGTTGCCGGTTTTCCCCGGTGTAATACGGCCTCTCTGCGCCGTGGCGCTTAGCGAGCTATTCAGCCTCGCAAGGCTATGTTGCGCAAGGTTTCTTTCAAGGATCCGGCAAGCCTCCCGATGCATCGAATTCGATCAGCGAGATCCGTCGTTCTGACCATCGCGCTTCTGGCCGCGACCACGCTGGTTGCGAGGGGCAACGAGGCCGGCATCAGCGAGGATGCAATCCTGTTCGGCCAGGCCGCGGCGCTGGAAGGCCCGTCCTCCGCGCTGGGACAGCGCATGCGGCAAGGCATCGTCGCCGCATTCACCGAGGCCAATGCCAAGGGCGGCGTTCATGGCCGCAAGCTCCAGCTCATCAGCCGCGACGACGGCTACGACCCCGACCGTTCGGTGGCGCAGACGCTGCATTTGATCAACGACGACAAGGTGTTCGCGCTGATCGGTGCGGTCGGCACGCCGACCGCGATGGCGACGATACCGATCACCAGCTCCAGGAACGTGCCCTTCATCGGCCCGTTCACCGGCGCCGAGTTCCTGCGCGATCTCGAGCTTCCGAACGTCGTCAACATCCGCGCCAGCTACGGCGCGGAGGCGGAAGCCTGGATCAAGCATCTCACCGAGGATCGCAAGTTCACCCGCATCGGCATCTTCTACCAGGACGATTCCTTCGGCCGCGACGGGCTTGTCGGCGTGAAGCGGGCGCTCGCCAAGCGCGGGCTCGAACTCGCCGCCGAGGGCACTTACGAGCGCAACACCCGCGCGGTCGGCCAGGCCTGGCGCATGATCAAGCGCGCCGACCCAGAAGCCATCGTCATGGTCGGGACCTATGGTCCGTGCGCGGAGTTCATCAAGCTCGCCCGCCGCGGCGGCGCTCGTCCAACCTTCGTCAACATCTCCTTCGTCGGCGCCGTTGCGCTCGCCGCGGAACTCGGCCCTGAGGGCGACGGCGTCATCGTCTCGCAGGTGGTGCCATTTCCCTGGGACCGCTCGCTCAAGCTCGTCGCCGACTACCAGGCGGCCCAGAAGGCGTTCGACCCGACGCTGACACCGGATTTCGTGTCGCTGGAAGGCTATCTGTCCGGCCGGCTTGCGGCCGCGGCGCTGGAAAAGGCCGGCCCCAATCCGACCCGCGCCAGCCTGCTGCGCGCCATCAACGATACCGGCCGTTTCGACATCAGCGGCAGCATCGTCACCGTCGGCACACGCATGCTCGACACGCCGCCGAAGGTGTTCCTGACCGTGATCCAGAAGGACGGGACGTTCAAGGCGGTGGACCGGCTCTAAGACCCTTCACGGCCGCCGCGTCCAGCGATCGGCGTTGACGGCGCCTTGCGGGATTTCTCCCCTCGCGATGGCCTCGACCTGTCGCACGGTCTCCAGCGACTGGTATTCGATGGCCTGCGGCGTCAGCCCGCCGACATGGGGCGTCGCGATGACATTCGGCAGCTTGGCAAGACCGGGCGTCGGCATCTGGTCCGGCGCGCGGCCGACATCCATGGCGGCGCCGGCGATGCGGCCCTCACGCAGCGCGCCTGCCAGCGAGGCCTCGTCGACCAGATTGCCGCGCGAGAGATTGATGAAGACGGCATGCTTCTGCATGCGCGCCAGGGCTGCCGCCCCGATCAGGTTTTCGGTCTGCTCGTTGGCGATGGCGAGGCAGACGACATAGTCCGATGCGGCGAGGAGCTCGTCGAGACCGACCTGCCGGATCGCGGCATCGCTGACGGTTACGAAGGGATCGGAGATCAATACCTCCATGCGCAGCACTTTTGCGATCTCGGCGAGGTAGCGCCCGATGCTGCCGTAGCCGATGATGCCGATCCGGCTGCCGGCGAGCTGGCGGCCCATCCGTGCTTCCGGCTTGCGGCCTGCCTGGTAATCTGCGGTGGTCCGCGACACGCCGCGGGAGAGGTCGACCATGAAGCCGAGCGCGAGCTCGGCCACGGCCTGCACGAAGCCGGGCCCGGCGCGGGTCACGAGCACGCCGGCTTGCGAGGCCGCATCCACGTCGACGTTGCGGATGTCGACGGCGCAGCGGACGAAGGCCCGCAGACGCGGCAATTGCGCAAAGATCTCGCCGCGCCCTTCAGTCATGCGGTCGGCGACGATGATGTCGGCATCCTTCGCAGCGCGCACCAAGCCGGCGGCGTCCAGCGGCTCATCCTTCTCGTGCAGAATCACCTCGGCGGCCGCCCGCAGGCCGTTCAGGCTGCGATCGCCGTAATAATTGCGCCGCATCTCGGGGGTGTGCGCGAGCAGGACCTTCACGACAAGACTCCTTCACTGGCCGAATGCCCGCGGCAGCGCGGTCGAAAGGTCTAGCACAAGGACGGCTCCGGCAGATACCCTGTCCCATTTTGCCGCGGCCCCTGCGTGATCCAGCGCACAGACGCCCTCATGGCGCGGACTTAGAAAAGGTGCCATCATCGTGCGCATTGCCGTTGGAGGTGACATCATGCGCCGTCCAGTCTTTTCGAATTTGCTTCTTGCGTCCGGTCTTCTCGCACTCACCCAGTTGATGACGCCCACGGACGCGGCCGCTGAGGCGCGGCTTGCGCTGGTGATCGGCCAATCGGCCTATCGCACCGTGCCGGAGCTGCCGAACGCCGCCAACGACGCCAAGGGCATGACGGAGCTGCTCGGCAGTGCCGGCTTCACCGTCACCAGGGCGGCCAATCTGGCGCAGACCGAGATGCGCGCGGCGATCTCGGACTTCGCCGGCAAGGTCAGTGCCAGCGGCCCCGACACCGTCGCGCTGGTGTTCTATGCCGGCCACGGCCTTCAGATCGACGGCGAGAACTATCTGGTGCCTGTCGATCTCGACCCCAAGCGCGAGGCCGACATCCCGCTGCAGGGCGTGCGGCTGAACGACATGCTCAACACGCTCGGCGCGCTGCCGACGCGGGCGCGCATCTTCATGCTCGATGCCTGCCGCAACAACCCGTTCCCCGCGCTCAGCGGCGCCGGCCACGGCCTTGCGATCGTCGATACCAAGGCCGGCGCTCCCGGCTCGTTCATCTCCTATTCGACCTCGCCCGGCGCCGAGGCCGAGGACGGCAACGGCCTCGACAGCCCCTATACGACGGCCGTGCTGACCGTCGCCAAGCAGCCGAACCTGCCGATTGAGGAGATGTTCAAGCGCATCCGTGTCGCGGTGGCGCAGTCGACCGACGGCCGGCAGATCCCCTGGGAAAGCTCCTCGCTGACCACCGATTTCAGGTTCTTCGGCGAGAGCGGCGGCAGCACGCCCGCTCTTCCCGGCGCATCCGCCATGGCGCTCGCCGGCGGCACGCGCAGCGTCGCGGACTGGCGCAAGACATTGCAGGGCAAGCCGGCCATGGTCGCCTATGAGCTCGTGATCACCGAGGACACCGTGGAGGCGTATCAGGCCTATATCGAGCTGTACGCCCAGGACACGCGCACGCCGCGCCTTCGCACCGTGCTGGAGCGGCGTCGCCAGATGCTGGCGTGGGAGCGTGCCACCGCGATCAACACCCGCGCCTCGTTCGAGGCATACCTCGCGAACTGGGACAACAGCGATCTCGCGGCAACCGCGCGCCGGCTGCTGCTGCGCGTGCAGAACCGCAACTACACCGTGCCCGTGGCCGCCGCGGCGACGCCCGTCGCGGTCGCGATGGCGCCGACCTGCCCGTGCTCGACGCCCGCGACCCCGGCAACGCCGGTCCCGCCCGTGATCAAGAAGCGCGTCGACGAGACCCCGCCGAAGCGCAAGGTGGTCGAGACGCCGCCCAAGCGACGGCCGCCGTCCGAGCAAGTGGTCTACGAGCGCGCGCCGCCGCCGGATCGCGGCCCGCCGCCGGAGGCCGTGATGCAGGGCATCGGCATCGGCGTGGGGATCGGCCTCGGCATGGGAATGGGCGGCCGCGGCGGCGACCATAATAGCGGTGGCTACCGCAGATACTGAGCCGGTCCGTCACCAGCAACATTCGGCTCGCGCCAATCGCGCGAGCCGAACTCATTGCGACAGGGCCGGATGGTCCCGGAGCACGGCTTCTCGAATCCAGCCTGCCTGGATCGCACGCGACAAGATCTGCGCCGTCTTGATGTCCTCAGCCTTCATGCAGAGATCCACGATGCGGCGCACGGCGTCGTCGCGCATCAGATCGTCGGAGATCTTCATCGCGATCTCCATAGCAGCGCGGGCTGCGCGCTCATAGCGCTCGCGCGTGCTGGTCGGCGCCGAAGCGCCGGCGGCTTCGGCGATCGCCCGCGCAGCCTGGCAGATGTTGCGAATCCGGTCGGCTGCGTCGATGTCGCCGAGCGGCCCCCCGATCGGCTCGTCCCAGACGTCTGCCGGCTCTCGCCTCGCGAACCACTTCATTGCCCCACCAATGGTTTTCAATTGCTCACGGCGTTCAGGACATGCGGCGCGGGCCGATCGCCTCGAACTGCGCCTTCTGCTCGTCGTTGAGCGTGGCGTAGAAATCATCGAGCGCCGCCCGGACCGACTTGATTCCGTCCAGCATGACATCGAGACGCTTGCGGATCGCGGCCATGCGGGCCGGAGGCGTCATCACCTCATTGGGCTCGCAGGACGGCTTGAGCGACGTGCTAACTTTGGCGCTGGTGTCCTGGAGCACCTGGAGTGCCGCGCGCTGGGTGTCGTTCGGACGAAGCCGTTCTTCGATCGTGGCGCCGGGCCAATCGAACGCGGCGGACGGGCTGCAAGTCTGCACCGACGATCCGCCCGCATTGTTCGATGCCGCGGCACGACGTTGATCGTCGGCAAGCGCATTGAAGCGCGCCTTCTGCTCGTCGTTGAGCGAACCATAGAACTGGTCCAGCGCAGGCTGAACCAAATCGACGGCCTTCTGCATCGCCTCGACCCGCTGCTGCATGGCGGCGAGCCGGCCGGGCGCCGTCGCCGCGGCCTGCGTCGGACAGGAGGTGCGGATCAACGCTGCCGCGTCGACCGAGGCGTTGCCGAGCGCATCGAGAGCAGCGCCTTGCGCGTTCGTCGGCTGCACCGCGGCTGCGATCTGATCGATCGGCAGGCCGACGATGGCGCGGCGATCGCTGCCGCAGAGCTGATCGAGCGGCGCGCTGCGCGCCCGCCGCCGTCCCTGCGGCTGCTGCGGCAGATAAGCCGATAGCCGATCATAGCCATAGGGGCCGAAAATGCCGGCATAGATGTCCGGATAGCCGTAGCCCCAGAAGCCGAGCCCGTCGCCCCAGATCGTGTAATCGTAGAGATCGTTATAGGCGAACGGCCAGAACAGCGGCCCGACCCAGCCGTAGCCGCCGCCGGGATGTTGCCACCATCCGCTGCTTACACCGCTCCAGCCGGCGAGTGCCGCCGCCGCGGCAATCTGCGCGCGGGCCGCCGGATTGCTGATCAGCCGGCCGTTGCGGAAGGCGCTGGCGTTCCAGGCGTTGCGGAAGTTCGCCGGCCGTATCGCGGCATTGCGGATCTGGCCGAAGCTCGGGCCGCCACGCCGGGCGCCGGTTGTGAACCGCATCCCGCGATGATGCCCGCCATGCGCATGCCCGCCGCCGTGGCCGCGGACATGGCCGCCGTGGTGACCGCCGCCGCGCCCGCCGCCATGGCCACCTCCATGGCCGCCGCCGTGTCCGCCCTTCGCGAACGCGGCCCCCGCAAGCATGCAGGCAAAGGCCACCGCGGCAATTCCCATGACCGGTCGCACCATCGCACCCTCCCGCGCAAAGCCCTGCCATTGAGCATCGGAAATTGGCGGGAATTGGAACCGGCAGGATTGCCGAAAGTTCCCGGTTCCGGAGGGCGCCGCCTTATGCCTCCGGCACGATCTTGCCGGGGTTGAAAATGTTGAGCGGATCGAGTGCCTGCTTCAGCGCCCGCATCGCATCGAGCGCCTCGGGGCCGAGCTCGGCCTCGAGATATTTCTGCTTGCCTTGGCCGATGCCGTGTTCGCCGGTGCAGGTGCCGTCCATGGCCTGCGCACGCTCGACCAGACGATGCATGAACTCCTCGCCGCGCGCCATCTCGTCGGCGTCGTTGGTGTCGCACACCAGCGAGCAGTGGAAATTGCCGTCACCGACATGGCCGACGATCGGCGACAGCAAATTGAGCCGCTTGAGATCCTCCTCGGTCTCGCTGACGCAATCGGCGAGCCGCGAGATCGGCACGCAGACGTCGGTCGCGACCACGCCGATGCTGTCGCCGGGCCGCAGCGCCTTCACCGACCAATAAGCATCGTGCCGCGCCTGCCACAGCTTGGTGCGGTCCTCCGGCTTGGTGGTCCAGGAGAAATCGCCGCCGCCGCAGTCCCTCGCGATCTCGCCGAACGCCTTGGATTGCTCGGCGACCTCGATCTCGCTGCCGTGGAATTCCATCAGCAGAAGCGGCGTCTCCGGCAGCGTCAGCTTGGAATAGGCGTTGCAGGCCTTGACCTGCGCGGCATTGAGCAGCTCGATGCGCGCGACGGGGATGCCGGTCTGGATCGCCAGGATCACGGCCTGGCAGGCGCCGTGCACGGTCGCGAACGACACCGCGCCGGCCGCGATCGTCTCCGGGATGCCGCGCAGGCGGATGGTCAGCTCGGAGATGATGCCGAGCGTGCCTTCGGCGCCGACGAACAGATGCGTCAGGTCGTAGCCGGCGGACGATTTCTTGGCGCGCGTGCCCGTGGTGATGATCTCGCCGTCGCCGCGCACCACTTTGAGCGCCAGCACGCTGTCGCGCATGGTGCCGTAGCGCACCGCATTGGTGCCGGAGGCGCGGGTCGAGGCCATGCCGCCGAGCGAGGCATCCGCGCCGGGATCGATCGGGAAGAACAGGCCCTGGTCGCGCAGATGCTCGTTCAGCGCCTTGCGGGTGACGCCGGGCTGGATCACGCAGTCGAGGTCTTCGGCATGCACCGCCAGCACCTTGTTCATGTCGCGCAGGTCGATCGAGATGCCGCCCGCGGGAGCGTTGACCTGCCCCTCCAACGAGGTGCCGGTGCCGAAGGGAATGACGGGCACGCGATGTCTCGCGCAGATCCGCACCACGTCCTGGATGTCGGCGGTCTCCTGCGCCATCACCACGCCATCAGGCGGCTGGTTGGGTATCCAGGTGGTGGTATGGCCGTGCTGCTCGCGCACGGCCTGCGAGGTGATGAGGCGGTTGCCGAAGCGCGCGGCAAGCTGCTCCAGCGCGCTTGCGAGGGCTTTCGGCTCCGGCCGCGGCGGATTATTGGTGATGGTCGTACCCACGGAATTCCTCCCGACGAGAAGAGACCGTGGCAAAGGACATATAACCGGTCAAGTCAAGGGACTGGACGCATAGCTTGGGAAGGACAAATGCCGGAGACCGCCGCCACAGCGCCGAACGCAGAGCCGTTTCGCTCCTCGATCATGCAGGTCGAGCCGCAATGGATCGACTATAACGGCCATCTCAACATGGCCTATTACAACGTGATGTTCGATCGGGCGATCGACGAGTTCTGGCTCGAGCTCGGGATTGGCCCGGTCTACAAGACAGAGCGCCACGGCTCGACCTTCACCGCCGAATGCCACGTGCGCTATTTGCGGGAGATCCATCTCGGCGATCCCGTGCAGATCTTAGTCTGGCTGCTCGACGCCGATGACAAGCGGCTGCACACATTCGAGGAGATGCGGCACGGCACCGAGGGCTGGCTGTCGGCGACGTCCGAGAACATGTCACTGCACATGGACATGAATGCGCGGCGCGTCGCGCCTTTTCCGACCGACATCCAGCAGCGCATTGCTGGAGTTGCCAAGTCCCACAGCGCCTTGACGCGACCCGAGGGCATCGGCCGGAGCGTGGCGATGCCCTCGAAGCGTTAGTGGCTCAGGCGCCGTCTGCCGCCTGTGGTTCACCTCTCCCCGTCGGAGAGAGGTGAACATCGCAGCTATATTCTGTTGCGGCCGCGGGCGAGGCCGACGACGGCCGAGACCAGGAACAGAACGACTGCGATGAAGAAGATGATCTTGGCGATCTCGATCGAAGCGCCGGCGACGCCGCCGAAGCCCAGGATGCCGGCGATCAGTGCGATAACCAGAAACGTCACAACCCAGCCTAGCATGGTCAAACCCTCGTCTTGATGTTGTCTGCGATCGACGCGGCTGGCCGCGCCACCTGTCCTGACAATCTCGACGTGAGAACGATAGTTCCGGTCCCGGCGGGAGCGAAATTCGCTGGCTCAGCTGGAACAAATCGGCCTGCCGCGCACGTGGAAAACCCGGCCCGGCGCCCCATATAGGCACCAATCCCTGTTAAGAAGGCTCCCTTCCACCACCCCGCGGTGCCATCGTGGGGCCGATGATTCGCATGACCGAGCCGAGCAAGATCACAGCCGTACCCGACCACCAGCCCGCAGCCGGCGGCATCGCCGCGCGTGCGCGCGCCTCGGTGGGCCCGAAATACCTCGCCGGGCTCAATCCGGAGCAGCGCGAGGCAGTGGAGACGCTGGACGGCCCGGTCCTGGTGCTGGCCGGCGCCGGCACCGGCAAGACCCGCGTCCTGACCACGCGCATCGCGCACATCTTGAGCCAGGGCCGCGCCCGCCCGGCCGAAATCCTGTCGGTGACCTTCACCAACAAGGCCGCGCGCGAGATGAAGCACCGGCTCGGCCAAATGCTCGGCCACGCCGTCGAAGGCATGCCATGGCTCGGCACCTTCCACTCCATCGGCGGCCGCATCCTGCGCATCCATGCCGAGCTGGCGCAGCTCAAGTCGAACTTCACCGTGCTCGACGTCGACGACCAGGTCCGGCTGCTCAAGCAGCTGCTGCAGGCCGAGAACATCGACGAGAAACGCTGGCCGGCGCGGATGCTGGCCGGCCTGATCGACGGCTGGAAGAACCGCGGCCTGATGCCTTCACAGGTACCGTCGGGCGAAGCCGCGATGTTCGCCAATGGTAAGGGCGGCAAACTCTATGCGAGCTACCAGGAACGGCTGAAGATCCTGAACGCGGCCGACTTCGGCGATCTCCTGCTGGAGAACATCCGCATCTTCCGCGAGCACCCGGATATCCTCAGGCAGTACCAGCAGCGCTTCAAGTTCATCCTGGTCGACGAGTACCAGGATACGAACGTCGCACAATATCTGTGGCTGCGGCTGCTGTCGCAGGCGCCTTCTTCCACCTCTCCCCGCTTGCGGGGAGAGGTGGCATCGCGAAGCGATGCGGGTGAGGGGGCCTCTCCAAGCACCGAGCTCGTGGAGACTCCCCCTCATCCCGGCCTTCTCCCCGCAAGCGGGGAGAAGGAGAAGACCAAAAACATCTGCTGCGTCGGTGACGACGACCAGTCGATCTATGGCTGGCGCGGCGCCGAGGTCGACAACATCCTGCGTTTCGAGCACGATTTCCCCGGCGCCAAGGTCATTCGCCTGGAGCGCAACTATCGCTCGACCGGTCACATCCTCGCCGCCGCCTCGCACCTGATCGCGCACAATGAAGGCCGGCTCGGCAAGACGCTGCGCACCGAGGACCAGGACGGCGAGAAGGTCACCGTCACGGGCTCATGGGATTCGGAAGAGGAAGCCCGCGGCATCGGCGAGGAGATCGAGCAGCTGCAGCGCCAGGGCGAGAAGCTCAACGAGATCGCCATTCTCGTGCGCGCCTCCTACCAGATGCGCGAGTTCGAAGACCGCTTCGTCACGCTCGGCCTGCCCTACCGCGTCATCGGCGGCCCGCGCTTCTACGAGCGCGCCGAAATCCGCGACGCGCTGGCCTATTTGCGCGTCATCAATTCGCCGGCCGACGATCTCGCCTTCGAGCGTATCGTCAATACGCCCAAGCGCGGGCTCGGCGACGCCACCGTGCAGATGCTGCACGACCACGCCCGCAAGCGCCGCATTCCCCTGTTCGAGGCGGCGCGCGCCGTGGTCGAGACCGACGAGCTGAAGCCGAAGGCGCGCGGCTCGCTTCGCGATCTCATCGTGCAGTTCGACCGCTGGCGTGCCCAGCGCGAGGTCACCGCGCACACCGATCTCGCCCAGATCGTGCTCGACGAGAGCGGCTATACCGAGATGTGGCAGAAGGACCGCTCGGCGGACGCCGCGGGCCGGCTGGAGAATCTGAAAGAGCTGGTGCGCTCGATGGAGGAGTTCGAGAACCTGCAAGGGTTCCTGGAGCACATCTCGCTGGTGATGGACCGCGAGGGTGGCGCCGAGGACGACGCGGTGTCGCTGATGACGCTGCATTCGGCCAAGGGGCTCGAATTCGACAACGTGTTCCTGCCCGGCTGGGAGGAAGGCCTGTTCCCGAGCCAGCGCACCTTGGACGAACAGGGCCGCGCCGGCCTGGAAGAAGAGCGCCGGCTCGGCCATGTCGGCCTGACCCGCGCCCGCCGCCGTGCAAAGATCTATTTCGCGACCAATCGCCGGATCCATGGCACCTGGTCGACAACGATCCCGTCGCGCTTCCTCGACGAATTGCCGGCGGCCAATGTCGAGATCACAGAGTCCAAGGGCGGCTCTGGATGGGGCGGCAGCGGCGGCTACGGCGCCTCGCGCTTCGACGACATGGAGGCGTTCGGCTCCAGCTATTCGACCCCAGGCTGGCAGCGCGCGCAGGCGAACCGGAATCGCGGCGGCGGTCGCAATGGCGGCGGCCGAAGCGGCGGCTTCGAGGAAGAGGCCGCGACGTTCTCGACCTCCTCGTCATCCGGCCCCGATTTCGGCAGCTTCGCCTCGCGCCGGCGCGGGCCCCTGACGATCGAAGGCGAGCTGGTCGCCAAATCGACCGGCACGACGTCCGAATTCTCGCTGGAAGACCGCGTCTTCCACCAGAAATTCGGCTATGGCCGCGTCACCAAGATCGACGGCAACAAGCTCACCATCGCCTTCGACAAGGCCGGCGAGAAGAAGGTCGTGGACAGTTTCGTGCAGCGGGCGTGAGGCCCGATATGGCTCAGTACGTTGCCATCATCGAGGACGCCGACCCGGACGAAACCGTGAGCTTGTGGTTTCCGGACCTGCCCGGTTGCATCTCCGGCGGCGACGATGTCGAGGAGGCCCTGGAGAATGCGCCCGAGGCGCTCGCATTCTATGCGCAGGAGCTGACCGCGGACGGGCGCCAGCTGCCCCCGCCGCGGACGCTGGACGAGCTCAAGGCCGATCCCGAGGTTGCCGAGGACCTCAGGAACCATACCGTCGCCCTGGTCGACTGGCCGCCCCTCGCTGAGGCCGAGTGAGGACTGTTCGCCGCACTGCGCAACTCTCGACAGTTCTCGCCCGAACGCCCCTTGACCGCCGCGAACTTCCCCGTATCAGATGCAACCCATGGTCCGGGGCTCCGTCACATTGATCGTGCTTGCATTGGGGATGCCGTCGCTTGCGGCGGCGGAGACCATGAGCTTTGGCGATTCGATCGGCAAGCTGGCGGCGAGCTGCGGGGCGGAAATCGTCGCCAATTGCCGCGGCGTCAACCCGGATTCGAACCGGCTGAAGGAATGCCTGTCGCGCAATCGCGACGTGCTCTCGCCGCAATGCACGAGCGACTATCTCGGCGTGTTCGACGCCATCCAGAAGCGCGTCGCCGCGCGCGTGACGGTAGCGAACGCCTGCCAGCGCGAGATCGTCAAGGTCTGCGGCGGCTCGACCAAGGAGACCAGCAAGTCGATCCCGTGCCTGGTCTCGACGCCCAAGGGCATCAGCAACAACTGCCTGAAGGCCGTTGACGACGCGGGGTATCGCTGATGCGCGCGAACGGGCTCGCTACCGCAGGACTGGGCTTGGCGCTGGGGCTCGCTTTGCTCGCGGGCCCCGCCGGCGCGCAGACGGCGGCGCCGACCCGCGACGACATTGTCGCGAAGCTGAACCATTTCGAAGAGGCCGCCGAGGTTGACCTGCCCGCGCTGAAGCAGCAGGTGATGGAGCGCGCCAAGACCAGGATCAAGAACGATCCGGGGCCGGTGAACCGGCCGCTGATCGCGCCGGAGCTCGCCAAGCTGCCCGCCTTCAATGCGCAGATCCAGTTCGACGCCGACACGCCGATCATCCAGCCGGCGTCCTACCAGACCGTTGGCCGCATTGCGGACGCGCTGGTTCATTCCTCGCTGCTGCCCTACACTTTCCTGATCGTCGGCCACGTCGAATCCAATTCGAAGACGCGCGAGGCCAATGCGATCCTGAGTCAGCGCCGGGCCGATGCGATCCGTGACGTCCTGGTGAACACCTTCAAGATCTCGACCAAGCGGCTGCATCCGATCGGCCTCGGCGAGGAGCAGTTTCTCGATCGGGCCAAGCCGACCTCCGCCGTCAACGGCCAGTTGCAGATCCTGACTTATGCCAAGCTGCCGGAAGAGACGCGTCCGGCTGCGACACCAGCGCCTGCGGCGAAAAAGCCCGCCAAGAAGCGCTGAGCGAAGGCGGCTCCGCGGCTGACGGAACCCCTTGAAGTGCGGATTATTTTGCAGCCTGTCCCGGGCGCGCGCGCACGGTTTCAGGCGACAAAAGTGCCGGTTTGTGCACCGCTCGGTCCAGTGCTATAGCCTCTGTTCGCCCTTCCCGACCCCGTGCTGCATGAGACCGAAATGGGTGGCTTTTTCCAGCGCCAACTTGCCGTTTATGTCGAGTACCATCGCGATCCCCGCAACACGGCGATGCATGTGGTCGGCATCCTGCTGCTGTTCACCGGCGCCGTGCTGCCGCTGACGCTGGTCAAGCTTCCGCTGTTCGGATTCAACGTCAGCCTGGCGGTGGTCCTGGCTGTTCCGGTCTTGATTTATTGGCTGCTGCTCGACGCGGCGCTCGGGCTCGGCATTCTGGCCGTCTCCGTCGTGCTGTTTTCGGTTGCGACGACCATCGCGGCGCAAGTCAGCACCGCGACGATGTGGGCGATTTTCGCCACGCTGGTGGTGCTCGGCCTCGCCGCACAGGCCATCGGCCACAAGGTTTTTGAGGGGCGCGAGGCCTCGTTGTTCACGTTCCCCTCGCATCTTTTGCTTGGACCGATGTTCGTCATGGCAAAATTATTCATTGCATTGGGCTTCCGTCGCGACCTTGCCGCGATTCTGGCGCCTCTTCCGGCCAATTCTCTTTCAACCCGATAACGCTCGAAGCGAAATAGCAACTTCTGCATGGCTCTCGTCCTGGTTACCGGTGGCAGTGGCTTCATCGGACATCACCTCGTAGAAGCGCTCCGCGCCCGTGGGCAGCGGGTCCGCGTTCTCGATGTCCGTGTGCCGAGCGCGGCGAACGCGGATGTCGAGCACGTCCATGGCTCGGTGCTGGACTGTGCCGCGGTCGATGCGGCGATCGCCGGTTGCGATCAGGTCTATCACCTCGCCGGCCTGCCCGGCATGTGGGTCGCCAACAAGCAGGACTTTCACGAGGTCAATTGCCGCGGCACCGAAATCGTGCTGGCGGCGGCGATGAAGCGCGGCGTCTCGCGCTTCCTGCACTGCTCGACCGAATCGATCCTGTTCCCTTATTCCGACCTCAAGGGCGTTCCCGCCGAAGAGGCTCTGCAGCCGGCCGAGGCGATGCCCGGCGCCTACACGCGGTCGAAATCGCTTGCCGAGCATCATGCCGCCAAGGCGGCAGATGCGGGCTTCCCGCTGGTGATCGGCACGCCGACCATGCCGATCGGCGCCGCAGACCAACATCTGACACCGCCGACCGCGATGCTCTGGTACTTCCTGCAGAAGAAAGTGCAGCCGCATCTCAACTTCCTGGTCAACCTCGTCGACGTCCGCGACGTCGCCATGGGTCTCGTGCTGACCATGGAACGCGGCCGCCTCGGACAGCGCTACATCCTCGGCGGCGACTGCGTCCCGCTCGGCGACATCCTGCGCATGATGTCGGCGATGAGCGGCCGCCGGCAATTTCCGGTCGTCGTACCCGGCAAGATCGCCGAGCTCTCCGCGATCGTGCTCGAATACATCGCCGACCACATCACGCGCCGGCCGCCCAACGGCACCGCCGAGGGCGTGCGGATCGCGCTCGCCGCGAGCGATCTTTCAATCGGCAAGGCCCGAACAGAGCTCGGCTATTCGCCGCGTCCGATCGAGCCGGTCTTGCGCGAAACCGTCACCCATCTGCTCGCCCGCAACGGCCAGCAGCCCTCCGGCGCCCTCAAGCATCACGCGCTGTCCTCGCGCGCGAGCTGACGCCGCTTCAAACGCAAAGAACCTTCATGTCTTTCGATTTCAGCAAGCTTCTCTCTGTCGCCTGGGGTGGCTGGACCACGACCTGGCCGACACAACTGCTCGCCCTGATCTGGCTCGCTTTTCTGGCCAGCTGGGTCGGCGCCTCGTTCTGGCAGGGGCAGACCAAGAAGCAGGTGATGACGCTGGAGTCGCAGCGCTATCGCCTGCCGATCCTGGTCGGCGGCATCCTGTACACGCCGTTCATTGCGGAAGCCATGGGCTGGAAGCCGCTTTGGGTGCTCGGCAACACCGGCATCATCATCGCTGCGGTCCTCTCAGTTGCCGGCATCGCTTTCGCATGGTGGGGCCGGCTGCATCTCGGAAAATTCTGGTCCAACACCATCACCCAGAAGGAAGACCACCGCGTCATCGACACCGGCCCGTACGGTATCGTCCGTCACCCGATCTACACCGGCCTGATCTTCGGCATGCTGGTGACCGGCATCGCGATCGGCTTGGTGACGACGATCCTCGGCGCGATCCTGATCTCGCTCGGTATGTGGCAGAAGGGCCGGATGGAAGAGGTGTTCCTCTCGAAGGAGCTCGGCGAGGACGCCTATGGAGCCTATTGCCGTCGCGTTCCGATGATCATTCCGTTCACGTCGCCGCGGTGAGGGCGTCACTCTCCTGTCCGGACGCGCTGCGCTGCGTCCGGGGCACGAGCGCACGATCCGACTCGCCAAGGAACCACACCTCCGCTGGTCCGTTAGCCCTCGACTCGGCCGCAGAGCATCGAGCCATGTCGGACGCCTATGATTATTTTCGCGCACACGCGATCGCCGCCGTCCGCAAGGCGCGGGCGCTGCCCCCCGGGCGTACGAAGCAGAAGCAGCGCACGGTGGCGCGGGTTTATCATCTGCTCTCCAGGGAAGCGGCGCTGGCGCCGAACATCCGTCACTTGGATGATTTTCGCGTGGCACGACGGCTGGAGCGGCAGATCGGCCGTTGATCTCCGGGCCGACGCCGCGACCTGTCCCATGCAAATTCGATCGGCTGCCATTCCACGGGAATAGGCCCGTGCTGAGCTCCGCACAGGTTGACGTCGGCCCCGTCAGCCAGTTGGATGCGCGCGCAACCGGGGGCTTGTCATGACGTTTTCCAGCATCTTCGCGCAGTTCGTCGCCTTCATCGGCGGCATCGCGCTGCAATGGCGCAAGATGAAGGGCACCGACCCCGCGCCGGCCTGGGGCGAGAAGCCCGCCATTCCCGAAGCGAAACCGCAAGGCGCGATCCCCACCTTGAAGATGCCGACCGCACGCGGCTGGCGCGACGGACAGAAGCCGATCGCTGCACCCGGGCTCAAGGTCGATGCGTTCGCGACCGGTCTCGACCATCCGCGCTGGATCGAGGTGCTGCCCAATGGCGACGTGCTGATCGCGGAGGCAACGCAGATCGCGGGCGCCCCGCGCAGCGTGTTCCACTATGCGATGCAGGCGACGATGCGGCGCGCCGCCGCGCTCGGCGTCTCCGCCAACCGCATCACGCTGTTGCGCGACAAGGACTGCGACGGCGTTGCGGAGATTCGCGGCGCGTTCATGGAGAACCTCAGCCAGCCGTTCGGCATGGCACTGGTCGGCGACACTTTCTACGTCGGCAACACCGACGGCGTGATGGCTTTTCCTTACGTTGCCGACGCCGACCGCATCACAGCACCGGGCAAGCGGCTGACGACATTCAAGCCCGCCGGCCACTGGACGCGCAGCCTGCTCGCCAGTCCCGACGGCAAGAAGCTCTATGCCGGCGTCGGCTCGCTCAGCAACATCGCCGAGATGGGCATGGAGGTCGAGCAAGGTCGCGCCGCGGTCTACGAGCTCGATCTCGTCGCCGGCACGCATCGCATCTTTGCGGCCGGCCTGCGCAATCCCGTGGGCCTTGCCTGGGAGCCGACGACCGGCGTGCTTTGGACCGTCGTCAACGAGCGCGACGGCCTCGGCGACGAGACGCCGCCCGACTATCTCACCTCCGTGCGCGACGGCGGCTTCTACGGCTGGCCCTATTGCTACTGGGGCAAGACGGTGGACGACCGCGTGCCGCAGGATCCGGCGATGGTTGCCAAGGCAATTCAACCGGACTATGCGCTCGGTGGCCACACCGCTTCGCTCGGCCTGTGCTGGATGCCCGCAGGCACCCTGCCCGGCTTCGGCGACGGCATGGTGATCGGCCAGCACGGCTCGTGGAATCGCAGCAAGCTGTCCGGCTACAAGCTGGTGTTCATCCCGTTCGCGAACGGCAAGCCGTCCGGCCCCGGTCGCGACATCCTGTCGGGCTTCCTGTCGCCGGACGAGAAGGAATCCTACGGCCGCCCGGTCGGCGTCGCGATCGGTCCCGGCAGGAAATCGCTACTGATGGCCGACGACGTCGGCAACGTGATCTGGCGCGTGACGGGGGCGTAGGAGCTCACGTCCCCACGCACAGCGTGGCGCGCTGCTTGCGGAGCAGCGCGATCACCGACAACGCGGTGATCAGGCCGGTCTTGGGATTCTCGGACGGGATGTTCTCGATGCCCATCGAGAAGCGCGCTGAGTCCGTCTCGACCTCGATGCGGTGAACGTTGCGCGTCACGGTCGGGTCGGCCCAAACCTGGATCTCGGTGCGATCGGGCCCGATGCCCGCGAGCGACAACGCAACGGCGACATTGACGTTGGCCGGAAAGCCCTTTGCCGCTTCGCGCGCGCTGCCCTCGAACAGCTTCAGCGGTTCGCGCAGATTGTCGATGTCGATGTTGTTCTGAACGATGAACGGCGCGCCCTTCAAGCCGTCGATCGGCTTGCGGGTCACCATCTTCACGGAATGGATGGTGCCGATTGCGGCGGCGTTGACGGCATCGAGGCCGATCAGCGCGCCGGTCGGCACCAGGATACGGCCGCCATTGGCGCGGGCGAGATCGACCAGATCGAAATTGTCGAGCAAGCCGCCGACGCTGACTACGACCGCGGCCTTGCCGCGCTTCACCGCAGGCTCGACGATCGCACGCAGCTGGCTGCTCGGCGCGCATTCGACGACGATGTCGGCGGCCTTGCCGAGCTGGTCGAGCGGCAGGATTGTCGGTGGGCGACGCAAGCCGTCGATGAAGGCTTGATGCTTGGCGGGATCCCGCACGGCCACGGCCGCGAGCGACAGGCCCTCGATGCCCTGATCGAGCGCGGTCGCGATCTTGGTGCCGATCGAGCCCAGCCCGGCAATGGCCACCCGCAATTCGCCTGAAGCCGTCTGATCCGTCATCACCATCCCTCTGTCCTGGCCTCTGTCTTGGCCGATGTCATAGCCGCTCACGCCTCCCGCGCATAGCTGCGCAGGCGGGCTTCCAGAACCGCCAGCATGGCATCGCGGGCCGGATCGCGCGAGCCGCGCAGCCAGGCGGCGGCAAGCGGCAACCGGCCCACCGGCCCGCTCTGCCTCAGTCGAAGCGGCACGAAGCGCACACCGGTCACCGCCATCCGTGCGGTCCAGCGCGGCACGATCGCGACCCCGAGCTTCGTTGCCACGAGGTTGATGATGGTCTGCTTCTCGTCGGCGACCTGAACGATGCGCGGCGTCAGGCCGGCCTGTTCGAACAGCTTTATGGTGAGGTCGTGGCTGTGCGGCCGCGAGCGCCGGTCCGGCACCAGCATCGCCTCGTCGGCGATATCCGCCAGCGTGATCGCTTTGCGCCCGGCCAGCGCGTGCCGCCGCGGGAACGCAACGATCGCGCTCTCCTGGAGCAGGCCGCGGAATTCGAGCCGCTTGTCCGGCCGGTCAGGCGGACGGACGAAGGCGAGATCGAGCGCGCCGGTCAAAATCTTCGGCAGCAGCCGGACAGTCTTGTCTTCGAGGAGCTGCACCGCGATGTCAGGATGCCTGACGCGGAAATCGCGCAGGAGCGGCGGCAACAGTCCGGCCGCCGCGCTGTCGATAGCACCGACCCGCAGCCGCCGCGCGGTCCCCGCGCGCGAGCGATTGCGCAGGTTGCTCTCGACCGCCTCGACCTTGGCGAGGATGGTGCGGGCATCGCGCAGCAGCGTCGTGCCGTCCTCGGTGAGCGACACCGCGCGCGTGGTCCGCGCGAACAGCCGAGTGCCCAGGTCTTCCTCCAGCAGCCGGATCTGCCGGCCGAGCGCGGAGGGCAGCATCTGAAGCTGCTGCGCCGCGCGGCCGAAATGCAGCTGCTCGGCCGTCGCCACGAAGCATCGGAGCTGATGCAATTCCATTCGCCGTCCTCTCGCCTCGCCCGACCGCGCTTGAGACTTGCGCGAGGTCGTCATGCCCGGGCTTGTCCTGGGCATCCACGTTCTTGGGCCGCGGGGAAAGGCGTGGATGGCCGGGTCAAGCCCGGCCATGACGCCGTGGCGACCTCCCGAGATTATATCATTTTTTTGTATAAACCAGCGCCGATTGAGTTTGCCCGGCACTCCCGTCTAGATTCGCCAGCGACGCCGACGGCCGGATATGCCGGCGCGATCTCTCAAACGGAGCCTTCCCATGCGCACCCATTCGATCGCAGCCATCCCCGCCGACGGCATCGGCCCCGAGGTGATCTCGGCCGGCGTCCGCGTGCTGGAGGCTCTCGCAAAACGCAGTGGCGATCTCGCCTTCAACGTCAAGACGTTCGACTGGGGCTCGGATTATTACAAGAAGCACGGCGTGATGATGCCGGCGGACGGCCTCAGCGAGCTGAAGAAGTTCGACGCGATCTATTTCGGCGCGGTCGGCGCCCCCAACGTGCCCGACCACATCACGCTGTGGGGCCTGCGCCTGCCGATCTGCCAGGGTTTTGACCAATACGCCAATGTGCGGCCGACCAAGATCCTGCCGGGCGTCGCCTCGCCGCTGCGCAATGTCGGCGTCGGCGATCTCGACTGGGTGATCGTGCGCGAGAACTCGGAAGGCGAATATGCCGGCATGGGCGGCCGCGCCCACAAGGGCCTGCCGGAAGAGGTCGGCACCGAAGTCGCCGTCTTCACCCGCGTCGGCGTCACGCGGATCATGCGCTATGCGTTCCAGCTCGCGCGGTCGCGCCCGCGCAAGCTGCTGACCGTCGTGACCAAGTCGAACGCGCAGCGCCACGGCATGGTGATGTGGGACGAGATCGCGGCCGAGGTCGCCGGCGAATTCCCTGACGTGACCTGGGACAAGATGCTGGTCGACGCCATGACGGTGCGCATGACGCTGCATCCGAAGAGCCTCGACACCATCGTCGCAACCAATCTCCACGCCGACATCCTCTCCGATCTCGCCGGCGCGCTGGCTGGAAGCCTCGGCGTCGCCCCGACCGGAAACATCGATCCGCAGCGCCGCTTCCCCTCGATGTTCGAGCCGATCCACGGCTCGGCGTTCGACATCACCGGCAAGGGCATCGCCAACCCGGTCGCGACGTTCTGGACCGGCGCGCAGATGCTCGAGCATCTCGGCGAGAAGGATGCCGCCTTACGGCTGATGGCCGCCGTCGAGCGTGTCTGCGCCGCGGGCGTGCTGACGCCGGATGTGGGCGGCAAGGCGACCACGAAGGAGGTCACGGACGCCGTGATCGATGCGATCCACGGATCGAATTTTTAGTCTTATCGGATCGAGTGTCGCCAAGGACTCGCTGCACCTCTCCCACTTGCGGGCAGGGCTATCGCATATGACTTGCGGCGGCGGCCCGCGCGCACGCCTCGTCCTTCGAGACGGCGCTGACGCGCCTCCTCAGGATGAGGCTAATCAGCATCGGTGCTCGTTGAAACTGCTGCCGCGCACTCCGCCCTCATCCTGAGGAGCCCGCCAAAGCGGGCGTCTCGAAGGATGGCCGCAGGGAAAAACTCCCAAATGCGACAGCCCTGCGCTTGCGGGGGAGGTCGACGCGCTCGGCAGCGCAATTGCGCGCCAGAGCGCGGCGGGTGGGGGCTCTCTTCTCTGGGGTCCTCGATCGAGGAGAGACCCCCTCCCCAACCCTCCCCCGCAAGCGGGAGAGGGAGCGAACCGCCTTCTGCGGCAAGATAACGGCCCCTACCTCCGCGCCGCCGGTGACGCCGGCGGCGTGGCCATCGCGGCGGCCGGCTCAGGCGGTGTCAGATGGCGGGGGACGATGATGGTCTGGCCCGGCGTCAGCTGCGCGTTCTCGGGCAGCGAGTTGCTCTGCGCCAGCGTCCACAGCGGCACGCGGTTTGCTGCTGCGATGCTCTCCATGGTGTCGCCGCGGCGCACCGGCACCCGCACGCCACTGTCCCACAATTCGACCAGCGTATCCGCCGGCACGAGATAGCGCAGCGGCACGGCATCGGCCTGCGTTTGCGGCGGAATGCGCGGCAGCTGCGTCACCATCTCGACGATCTGACGATGGATATCGTCGGACTTCTCGATGTTGATGTGGGTGACGCGCGCGTTCCGCTTGAGGTCATAGCTGGCGTAATGGCCGCGAAAGCCGGGAACAGCCACGACGTCGCCGCCGCCGAGCACGCTGTCGGACAGGAAGATGTTGATGAAGCGCTCGACGTTGAGGGGGACATCGCCGGTCGCTTGCGCGGGATCGATGGCGATGACGAGGCTGATCGGGATGTTCTCCTTGGCCGCCATCTCGGAGATGACGATCGAGCACAGCCCGCCCATGGAATGGCCCATCAGCACGATCGGCGCCGGCGATTCCTTATAGCTGGAGATGGCGCGATCGCCGATCCACCGGCAGATGGTGAATTCGTAGACGTTGGCCGAGAAGCCGGCCTTCGTTAGCTTCTCTTCGAGCCGATCCATGCCGGTCGAGAAGATCGGGCCCATGGCGCCGCGGAACAGGTAGATTTTTGGCGGCGGCAACGGCTCGAACGGCGGAGGCGGCGGCGGCGCGGCGGGGGCGGTCGCGTTGGTCTTGGACTTGGGGGGAGTAGCAGCGGCCATGCCACTGCTCAAGGCGAGCAGCACCACTGCTGCCAGCGCGAGGAGTCGCCTCGAATGAATCATCAGTCCAGCAGTCCCACCACGGGAGGCAGGGGCCTCCCCTGACCGGCTTAGTGACCATCGATTGGGTGGATTTTGGGGCACGGAACCGACCATCTCTCGTCCGGCGCCCTCTCCGGCTGCCGCGCCGCTGGACGTGGCTGCGACCGTCGGCCTCAGGCGGGCCTCTCCCGGGCTAAAGCGGCAGCAGCCGATTGAGCAATTCGAGCAGGGTGCGTTGCTCCGCCTCGGTGAGCGGGGCCAGCATCTTCCGGTTATAGAGCCCCGTCAGGCTTGCCCCGTCCTGAATGAGCTTGGCGCCCTTCGGCGTAAGCATCAACTCGACGGCGCGGCGGTCGGATTTCGAGCGGTTACGCTTGATGAAGCCGGACGATTCCAGCTCGTTCAGGATCTTGATCAGGTTCGGCAGGCGCAGGCGGAGCAGGCTGGCAAGGCTGCTGGGGGGAACGCCCGGATTGTCGCGAATGACGACGAATATCGCGTAGGTCGCCGGCGTCAGGCCCAGTGCGGCGAACTCCTCGTAGAAGCCTTCGAAGAACTTCAGCTGCGCGAGCCGCAGCATGAAGCCGGGCGTGCGCTGCAGCGCGCGCAAGTCCAGTGACGTCTCCGACGGTTGAGGCTGCTTTGCTCCGGGTCTGACTGCTTTCGGGCTCATGATCCTGGATCCGGCGGCCACAAGTCGGCCGAATTGACACTCTCAAAAATAGCTATAAAATATAACTATTATAGAGCGGCACCAAGACCGCCCATGGGAGGGACACAATGAACAGCAAATTCCTGCATAAACTGTGCATGGTGGCCGCGGTGCTGACCGCCGCACCGGCCTTGGCCCAGGACGTCGTGAAGATCGGCATCCTGAACGATCAATCGGGGCCGTTCGCGAGCTATCAGGGCATCGGCTCGGTCGTCGCCGCCAAGATGGCCGTCGAGGACTATGGCGGAAAGGCCGCCGGCAAGCCGGTGGAAGTCGTTGCGGCGGACCATCAGAACAAGACGGACATCGGCATCGGTATCGCCCGGCGCTGGTACGAGAACGAGAGCGTCGATGCGGTCTTCGACATTCCGAACTCGTCGATTGCGCTCGCCGTGGCCGGCATGAGCGCCGAGAAGAACAAGGTCTTCATCGGCTCGGGCGCCGGCACGGTGCTGCTGACCGGCGAGAAGTGCACGCCAAACACCGTGCACTGGACCTACGACACCTATTCCTACGGGCGCGGCCTCGGCAAGGCCATCGTGCAGCAGGGCGGCAAGAAATGGTTCTTCATCACCGCGGATTACGCGTTCGGCCATGATCTGGAAAAGCAGGCCGCGGAAGCCGTGAAAGCGTCCGGCGGTGAGGTGCTCGGCAGCGTGCGGCATCCGTTGGGCACGGCTGATTACGCCTCATTCCTGCTCCAGGCCCAGGCGTCGGGCGCGAGCGTCATCGCATTCGCCAATGCGGGGGACGATACCATCACCTCGATGAAGCAGGCCGCCGAGTTCGGGCTGACGAAGGATCACAAGCTGGTCGGATTGATCCTCGGCATGAACGGCCTTCCCGCGCTTGGGCTCAAGTTTGCGCAGGGCGCGCAGATCATGAATCCGTTCTACTGGGATCTGACCGACGGCACGCGTGCTTTCGCGAAGCGCTTCGCCGAACGCATTCCCTCGAAGGCCTATCCGAACGACATGCAGGCCGGCGTCTATGCCTCGGTCATCCACTACCTCAAGGCGGTCGACAAGGCCGGCGGCGCCAAGGACGGCAAGGCCGTGGTCGCGACGATGAAGCAGATGCCGACCGACGATCAGTTGTTCGGCAAGGGCTACATCCGCAAGGACGGCCGCAAGATCCATCCGCTCTACCTGTTGCAGGTCAAGGCTCCCGAGGAATCGAATTCGTCCTGGGATCTGCTGAAGGTCGTTGCCACGATCAAGGGCGAGGACGCGTTCCGGTCCGAGAGTGACGGTCAGTGCCCGCTCGCAAAGCAATAGCGGTTCGGAGCTGACCATGAGCGGCATTGCATCCAGTCCGGTCGATCCGTTCGCGCCCGGCTTTCTGACGGATCCCTATCCCGCCTATGAGGCGCTGCGCGCAATCGGGCCGGTGTTCGAGGTGGAACGCTACGGCGTGTGGGCCATGGCCCGCAATGCCGAGGTCGAAGCGGCCCTGAAGGACTGGAAAACGTTCATCAGTGGCGAGGGCGTCGGGCTGAACGGGATGAACCCGGCGCTGCCAAAGCCGCTGACCCTGCAGATCGATCCACCCGACCACGACAAGGGCCGCCGCGTGCTCGGCCGCACGCTATCTCCGGGCGTCGCAAGGAAGCTGCGCGAGACGTTCCAGCGCGAAGCAGAGAGGAAGGTCTCGGAGCTGATCGACAAAGGCACGTTCGATGCCGTGACCGATCTTGCGGAAGCCTATCCGATGAAGGTGTTTCCGGACGCGATCGGCATCCGCCCCGATGGGCGCGAGAAGCTGCTCGCCTGGAGCACGTTCGTATTCAACAGCTTCGGCCCGGAGAACGAGATCCTCGCGGCGTCGCGGAAGGATGGTCTCGCGGCGCAGAGCTGGATCATGGAATGTTGTGCGCGCGATGCGCTACGGCCCGACAGCCTCGGCATGATGATCTACCAGGCGGCCGATGAGGGCGAGATCACCGAGCACGAGGCGACGCATCTGGTGCGGCCGTTCCTCACGGCAGGAATCGACACCACCGTCAATGGCATCGGCAATACCCTGCTCGCGCTCGCCACTCATCCGGACGAATATCGCAAGCTGCACGAGAAACCAGAGCTGGCGCGCAACGCCTTCGAGGAAGGCCTTCGCTACGATTCACCGGTGCAGACGTTTTTTCGCACCACCTCGCGCGATGCCGAGATCGGCGGCGGCGTGATCCCGGCGCACCGCAAGGTGCTGCTGTTCATGGCCTCCGCCAATCGCGATCCCGCGCGCTGGGACAAGCCGGGCCGTTTCGACGTGGAGCGGGTTGCGACCGGCCATGTCGGCTTCGGCGCAGGCATACACGCCTGCGTCGGCCAGATGATCGCGCGTCTGGAGGGCGAATTGATCTTCGGCGAGCTCGCAAGGCGCGTGAAGACGATCGAGCTCGCGGCGGAGCCGAAGCGCAGGCTCAACAATTCCCTGCGCGGGCTGGAGAGCATGCCGGTTCGCGTGACGCCAGCTTAGGCGGCATCACGCGGCAGGATGCGCGACGGCTCAATTCCTCGCCGGATCCGTTGCCGCCGCCGCGCGTGCGGGCCGCGGCGCAGCGGGTTCGGCGACTCGCGCAGCCGGGGCGCGCGAGCGCATGATGGCGGCGTCGATCTCGGCGATGACGCGGCGCTGGATCGCCTCGTTCTTGTCGATCGAGATGTGGCCGACGCCACTGCCGCGGATGTCGACATTGTCGAGCTTGCCGCGGAACCCGGCCGCGGCCCGCACCGGCTCGCCGGGGCCATCGCCGATATAGATGTTGATGTAGCGTTCCGCGCCGGTCGAGAGCTTGGTCTTGAACACGGAGTCGAGGCCGATCGCGAGCTTCACGGGCACGCCGAGCTGGTTGAGCTTGGCGATCATGTCGGGCAGCGCGGTCGCACCCGAGGAATGGCCGACCAGGATGATGGTCTTGAGCCGACCGGCCTTGTAGGCAGCCGCCGCTTCATCGGCGAGCGAGGACCAGGACACGAAATTGGCGACGGTCACCGGAACGCCCTGCGCCTGGAGCCGGGCGCCGATGGTGTCGAGGCCGAGCGAGAAGATGTTGAGCACGCCGCGGAGCAGATAGACATGCGTGGTCGCCGCCGCGGCCTGGCTCGGCGCGGCCTTGGCAGTGGTCGGGCTGATGGCAACAGCTGACAGCAGGAGCAGGCCCATCGCCCAAACACGGAGGGCGGACAATTGGCTGGCGCCGGCGGTGTGACGGCCGTTCGGTCTCATCGATCTTTTCCCTGGAGACGATACGCTTCGCGATTGGCCGGAATCGTAGCCACGGCGCGCTCGCAGACGCAACAAAGAGGCGCGTGAGCGCCAATCTTAGCAGCAAGCCGTGACCATCGCGCAACACTTGCCCGGAACCTGCCACTAAAGCGCCTGTTTTGAGACCATTTTTCTCCGGGGAATTGCGGAGGGACAATGGCGTTCCTATTTCAGGGCTCCGCCGACCTGTCCTCCTGGATGGTCCGGCCCCCTCCCCAGCCTTTGCTCCTCAGCCTCGCGGCCATCATGTCTTCCATCATCTCCGTCGCCAATCTGTCGAAGACCTATGGGTCCGGCTTCAAGGCGCTCAAGAACGTCAACCTCGACATCAAGCGCGGCGAGATTTTTGCGCTGCTCGGCCCCAACGGCGCCGGCAAGACCACGCTGATCTCGATCATTTGCGGCATCGCCAATCCGAGCGAGGGCCGGGTCCTGGTCGGCGGCGAGGACATCCAGACCTCCTACCGCAAGGCGCGCTCGCTGATCGGCCTCGTGCCGCAGGAATTGCACACCGACGCCTTCGAAAGCGTGTGGGCGACCGTGAGCTTCTCCCGCGGCCTGTTCGGCAAGCCGAAGAACCCCGATCACATCGAGAAGGTGCTGAAGGCCCTCTCGCTGTGGGACAAGAAGGACAACAAGATCATCACGCTCTCGGGCGGCATGAAGCGCCGCGTGATGATCGCCAAGGCATTGTCGCACGAGCCGCAGATCCTGTTCCTGGACGAGCCGACCGCCGGCGTCGACGTCGAGCTGCGCAAGGGCATGTGGGAGGTGGTGCGCGGGCTTCAGCAATCCGGCGTCACCATCATCCTCACCACGCATTACATCGAGGAAGCCGAGGAGATGGCCGACCGCATCGGCGTCATCAACAAGGGCGAGATCGTGCTGGTCGAGGACAAGACCACCTTGATGCAGAAGCTCGGCAAGAAGCGGCTGACGCTGCACCTGCAGAACAAGGTGACGGCGTTGCCGGAAAGCCTCAGCCATTACGAGCTCGAGCTCTGCGACGGCGGCGCGACGCTGGTGTACGATTACGACACCCAGGGCGAGCGCACCGGCATCACCAGCCTGCTCGGCGACCTCCGCACCGCCGGCATCCGCTTCAACGACCTCGACACGACGCAATCGTCGCTCGAGGACATTTTCGTCGACCTCGTGAGGACGTCATGAACCACCGCGCCATCCGCGCCATCTACCTGTTCGAAATGGCGCGTACCTGGCGGACCCTGCTGCAAAGCATCGTCTCGCCGGTGGTCTCGACCTCGCTCTATTTCGTGGTGTTCGGCGCTGCGATCGGCTCGCGCATCAGCGAGGTCGAGGGCGTCAGCTACGGCACCTTCATCGTGCCGGGCCTGATCATGCTTTCGGTGCTGACGCAGAGCATCGCCAACGCCTCGTTCGGCATCTACTTCCCGAAATTCACCGGCACGATCTACGAGATCCTGTCGGCGCCGATCTCCTATTTTGAGATCGTGCTCGGCTATGTCGGCGCCGCCGCCACCAAGTCGATCATCCTGGGCCTGATCATCCTGGCGACCGCCGGGCTCTTCGTTCCATTGCATATCCAGCATCCGGTCTGGATGCTGGCCTTCCTGGTGCTGACGGCGGTGACGTTCAGCCTGTTCGGCTTCATCATCGGCATCTGGGCCGACGGATTCGAGAAGCTGCAGATGATTCCGATGCTGGTGGTGACGCCGCTCACCTTCCTCGGCGGCAGCTTCTATTCCATCGACATGCTGCCGCCGACATGGCGCACGGTCGCGCTGCTCAACCCGGTCGTCTATCTGATCTCCGGCTTCCGCTGGAGCTTTTACGAGATCGCCGACGTCAGCGTGTCCGTCAGCATCGGCATGACGTTGGCCTTCCTGGTGATCTGCCTGGTCGTGATCTGGTGGATTTTCCGAACCGGATACCGGCTCAAGAACTGACCACGCGGCGCTCGCGAAAATGTCAGCGCCGCCGGCCGGCGCGGCACAAAGCGGCCTTGCTTACGCCTGCCATCACGTTAACGATGGACAGGCTGGCCGCTGGAACCAACGCCGGGCTGCAGGCATAATGCACGCCGGGGGACGGAGAGCCGCGGCGCTAAGCATGAACAGGCCGGAGGCCAGAAGTCAGATGCGTTCGTTTTTTATTGCTCTCACATCCCTGATGCTTTTGAGCGCGGGCACCGCGCAGGCCAAGGTCGAGATCACCGTCGACAAGGACAATCAGCAGATGACCGTCGCCGTCGACGGGGTCGCGCGCTACCGCTGGCCGGTGTCGACCGGCCTCCCCTCGCGCGAGACGCCGAACGGCGCCTTCCGGGCCTTCCGCATGGAAGAGGATCACTACTCCAAGGAATTCGACGACGCGCCGATGCCGCACGCGATCTTCTTCACCAAGGTCGGGCACGCCATCCACGGCACGGACTCGGTCGGCCGGCTCGGCTCGCCGGCATCCCATGGCTGCGTGCGCCTGTCGCGCCAGAATGCCTCGACGCTCTATGCGCTGGTGCAGCAGCAGGGCGTGCTCAACACCACGGTGACGCTGACCGGCTCGGCCCAGGTGGCGCTGGCGCGCAATCCGCGCGGCCGCAACAACACTGCGGTGGCCCGCGCCCCGCAGCCGGCCGAAGACCAATACGCCACCACCGGCGCCCCCGTGGATCTGACCCCGCCGGCGCAGCCCGCGCGGCGCTACATGCCGCAGGACGACAATTACATCTACCCGGCCGACGGCAGCGACACCGGCGCGCGCTATCCGGCGCCGCGCTCGGCCACCCGCCCGCTCTACGACGCGCAGGTCTATCAGCAGCAGCCGCGGCCTTATTACGACCAGGGCTACGGCCAGCAGGGCTATTACTATCAGCCGCAGCCGCGGCAGGTTTATCAGCCGCGCGGCTACTACTATCAGAACTGACCCGGCGACCATCAACCGCCCTTGACCGTCGAGGCACCATGCCATCACGTGCCACGACAATCCCGGTGCTGCTCTCGCTGCTCACTGCCGGACAAGCCATGGGATCTGATTTGGCCTTCGACCTCGAGGCGCATCGCGGCGGGCGGGCGCTGCTGCCGGAAAACACCCTGCCCGCCTTCGCCCATTCGCTGACGATGGGCGTGGACACGCTGGAGCTCGACGTCGGCGTCACCGCCGACGGCGAAGTGATCGTCGCGCATGAGCGCGGGCTCAATCCCGATCTCGCACGGCGGCCCGATGGCGCCTACATAGCTCCGCCCGGCACGCCGTTCGTGAAATTGCGGCTCGACGAGATCAGGACCTATGACGTCGGCCAGATTCGGCCGGACAGTGCCTATGCGAAACAATTTCCGGGCCAGCGTGCAGTCCCGGGGACTCGCATTCCCACCTTGCGCGAGCTGTTCGCGCTGGTGCGCAAGTCCGGCAACAGGCAAGTGCGCTTCAACATCGAGACGAAGATCGATCCGAACCGCCCCGATGAAACGCTTGATCCGCAAGAATTCGTCGCGAAGCTGCTCGGGGTGATCGAGACCGAGGGAGTCTCCGATCGCGTCATGATCCAGTCGTTCGACTGGCGAACCTTGCGTCGCGTCCAGCAGCAGGCGCCGAACATCCCGACCGCGTACCTGACGATCCAGCGCAGCCTGGCTCCGACGGTAGCGCTCGACAAGGCGACAAACTGGACGGCGGGGTTCAACCCGGCCGACCACGCCGGCTCGCTGCCGCGCACGATCAAGGCTGCGGGCGGCGCGATCTGGTCGCCCTATTTCGGCGACGTGACCGCGCCTCTGGTCTCCGAGGCCCACGCGCTCGGACTGCGCGTCGTGGTCTGGACGGTGAACAAGCGTGAAGACATGACGCGCATGATCGAGCTCGGCGTCGACGGCATCATTTCGGACAGGCCGGATCTATTGCGAGAGGTGGCCGGCGCTAAGGGAATTGCGCTGCCGGTGGGGACGCCCGTGGCGCCGTAGTTGCGATGCCTCGTAGCCCGGATGGAGCGCAGCGAAATCCGAGACAGTACCACGCCGGGAGCGCCCCCGGATTGCGCTTCGCTCCATCCGGGCTGCGAAGAGAGCCCTACTCGCCGTCCTTCCAGCGCCGATACAGCGCGCCCAGGATGTTGGAATAATCGTCGGTCCAGACCCGCGCTCTGTCGTCGGCTTCGGTCTGTTCCCATTGCTTGGAGGACGCGAGCCTGCCGATGTCGGCCTCCTCGCGCGCGGAGATGACGACGTCGGTGGAGAAGATGTAGTCACCATCGCGCCCGGAATCCTCGTTGAAGACCCAGCTCTTGAGATCATTGGCGTCCGCGATACCGACGACGACGGTTTCGAGGTCCAGATGCCGGTTGGAGACGTGCATCACCACGGCACCGTGCGGCGCGAGCTTGTCCTTGTAGATCTTCATCGCCTCTTCGGTCGCAAGATGGATCGGGATCGCGTCGGACGAATAGGCGTCGACGATGACGAGATCATAGGCGCCGTCGGGCTCCTTGGCGAAGGTGAGGCGCGCATCGCCGATGACGGGCTTCATGTCGGGCATGCAGCTCGAGATGTAGCGGAAATTCCTCGGGTCGCGCGCCGCGTCGACCATGGACTGATCGATCTCGAAAAAGGTCCAGTCCTCCCCCCGCTCGGCGGCGCAGGCGAGCGTGCCGGAGCCGACGCCGATCGCGGCGACCTTCAGCGGCGCGCCCTTGCGCTCGCGGATCGCGCTGACCGCCTGACCGATGCCGCCGTCCTTGTGGTAATAGGTGATCGGCTCGGGCCGGCCGGCAACAGGCGTGCCGTCATTGTTGCGGAAACGCTCGGCGCCATGAATGGTGGTGCCGTGCATCAGCACGTGGAAATAGCCGCCGGGCGTCACCACGATCTTGTGCACGCCGAAGAAGCTGCGCACGGTCGTGACGCGACCCTCGTCCGCGGGATAGACGCGGATCAACGCCAGCGCCAGCACGACGGTGGCAAAGATCTTCCAGCGCCCGGCATTGAGGATCAGCGCGAGCAGCGCGGCGAGCCCGCCGACGGCGCCGGCGACCCAGACACGATGATCCTCGAACCAGGTCGAGAGGTCACCGGTCGTATATGACGGCGCGATGAGCGCCACCGCGAGCGCGGCGAGCGCCAGCCAGTACCATTTGACGATTGCGGCCAGCCGCTCATTCGCGGACGGACGGCACAGCGCGGCAAGCGCGATCAGGATCGGATATTCGGCGATCCACGAGAAGGTGAAGGGCGCAACCAGCCCCGCGAACAAGCCGCCGACCATGCCGCCGAACGACAACGCGACATAGAAGCCGGTGAGATATTTGGCGGCAGGCCGCGTCCGCGCCAGCTCGCCGTGGCAGGCCATGGCGATGACGAAGAAGCAGAGTTGATGTCCGCCGAGGGTCAGCAGCAGGTTCTGCTCGCCGCCGAAAGCCAGCAGGACGACGACGCCCGCAATCGCGACCGGCTGGAGCATCAGCATCCATTTGTGCGGCAGCAGCGGCCGCGACTGGAACACGACGACCCAGGTCAAGAGGTAAAGCGACAGCGGCAGCACCCACAAAAGCGGCGCCGCCGCGACGTCGGTCGAGATATGCGCGGTGACGGCGATGAGCAGGCCCGATGGCACGGCGGCGAGGAAGATCCAGCGCAGCCGCGTCAAGAGGCCGGGCGCGGGTGCATTCACGTCCTCGGCCCGCGTGTCGGTCAGCGCCAACTTCGGCGAACGCAACAACAGCACGCCGCAGGCGCCGATGAGGAGGATCAGCAGGCCATAGCCACCGGTCCAGAACCGGTTCTGCATCTGCAGCGTGAACATCGGCTCCAGCAGGAACGGATAGGACAACAGCGCGAGGAAGCTGCCGACATTGGAGGAGGCGTAGAGGAAATAGGGATCGTGGCCGGCCGGATGGCCGGTGCGGACGAACCAAGCCTGCAGCAGCGGATTGTTCGCGGCGAGCGCAAAGAACGGCAGCCCGATCGAGACCGCGAACAGGGCGAGCAGCCAGACTGCGTAGCCCGAAGCCGGCGGCTCGCCATAGGCGGAGGCGATGCCGAGCGGCAGCGTGGCGAAGGCGGCGAACAGCAGCACCAGATGTACCGCGACGGGGACGATCCGGTTCCGCGCCTGCATCAGCAGATGCGCATAGGCATAGCCGGCCAGCAGCAGCGACTGGAAGAACACCATGGCCACCGACCACACCGCCGGCGAGCCGCCGAGCCGCGGCAGCACCATCTTGGTGAACAGCGGCTGAACCGAGAACAGCAGCAGCGCGCTGACGAAGATCGCAGCGGTGTAGACCGTCAGCAGCAGCCGGTTGCGCGACGACGACGGCTGCTCCGTGGCGGCGGGTTGCACGATCGAATCCATGAATGCTCCGGCTCAAACCCCGGCGAGCGCCGGATCGCGCGCAATGGAGCACAAGGCGCCTGGACGGGCAATAAAGTGTGGCGTGATGTTGCAGCAAGGAATGCTTGATATAAGAGGGTCGTTCCGGGCGATGCAAAGCATCGAACCCGGAACCTCGAGATTCTCCGGTGCGGAGCCCGCATCATAGTTCGGCTCTGCCGAGTAGCCCCGGAATTATGCCAAGGAAGTCATGACCGATACGGACGTCATCATCATCGGCGCGGGACATAACGGCCTCACCTGCGCGACCTATCTGGCGATGGCGGGCCTGCGCGTGCGCGTGGTCGAGCGGCGCAAGGTGGTCGGCGGTGCCGCGGTGACGGAGGAGTTTCACCCCGGCTTTCGCAATTCTGTCGCCGCCTACACCGTGAGCCTGCTCAATCCGCAGGTGATCCGTGACCTCAAGCTTGCCGAGCAGGGCCTGCGCATCGTCGAGCGGCGTGCGCAGAATTTTCTGCCCGCGCCAGACGGCAGCTATCTCCTCACCGGCGAGGGGCGAACGAAAGCCTCGGTGGCGCGGCTCAGCGCGCATGATGCGGAAGCGCTCGACGGCTTCGCGCGCGAGCTGGAAGACATTGCCGACGTGCTCAGGCGGTTCGTGCTCCGCGCGCCGCCGAACCTGCTCGACGGTTTTGGCACCAACGCGGTCCGCGAGGCCGTGAACGCTTTGCAGAGCGCCAACATTCTGCGCGGCCTGACGCTGGAACAAAGCCGCAGCCTGCTCGATCTGTTCACGCGCTCGGCCGGCGAGATGCTGGACGAACGTTTCGAGCACGATCTGGTCAAGGCGCTGTTCGGCTTCGACGCCATCGTCGGCAATTATGCCAGCCCCTACGCCGCCGGCTCGGCCTATGTGATGCTGCATCACGCGTTCGGGGAGGTGAACGGCAAGAAGGGCGTGTGGGGCCACGCCATCGGCGGCATGGGCGCGATCACGCAGGCGATGGCGCGCGCGGCACGCGACCGTGGCGTCGTGATCGACACGGATGCCGGTGTGCGCGAGGTCATCGTCGAGCGCGACCGCGCCGTCGGAATCGTGCTGGAGAACGGCTCTGCGATCCGCGCGAAATATGTCGCGGCCAATGTCAATCCAAAGCTGCTCTACACGCGCCTGATCGCGGCCGATGCTCTGCCTGCGGACTTCCTCGCCCGCATCCGGCATTGGAAGAACGGCTCCGGCACCTTCCGGATGAATGTGGCGCTGGACCGCCTGCCCTCCTTCACGGCGCTCTCAGGCGAGGGCGATCACCTCACCTCCGGCATCATCCTGGCGCCGAGCCTCGGCTATATGGACCGTGCCTGGCTCGACGCGCGCGCCCAGGGCTGGAGCCGCGAGCCCGTGGTGGAGATGCTGATCCCCTCGACGCTCGACGACACGCTGGCCCCGGCCGGCAAGCATGTCGCGAGCCTGTTCTGTCAGCATGTCGCACCAGGGCTTCCCTATGGAAAGTCGTGGGACGACCATCGCGACGAGGTCGCCGATCTCATGATCGCGACGGTGGATAAATACGCCCCGGGCTTCGCGGCGAGCGTGCTCGGCCGTCAGATCCTGTCTCCGCTCGACCTCGAGCGGCAATTCGGGCTGCTCGGCGGCGACATCTTCCACGGCGCGCTGACATTGAACCAGTTGTTCTCGGCGCGGCCGATGCTGGGCCACGCCGATTATCGCGGGCCGCTGAGAGGCCTCTACCATTGCGGATCCGGCGCCCATCCCGGCGGCGGCGTCACCGGCGCCCCCGGCCATAACGCCGCGCAGGCCATCCTGCGGGATCACCGCGCCCTGTTCGGAAGCCGTGGATAGGGCTGTGGATTGGTTGTGGACAGGCTGTCGAAAGGCCTGTGAGCGGCCAGAGGAGGCCTGGGCGATACGGCCAGGAGCGATCCTGGGGAAAGCCGGTGGGAAATCGGCGGGGCGATCAGGGGAAAAGTGGTGGACAAAGTCCGGACAAGCAGGCGGATAAGCTGTGAAGTCGGGCTGCAAAAACGACCTCGCCCGCCAGGGGAAACCCCTAGCGGGCGGTGATCAGGAACAGCCTTTGAAGAAAATAGCCCCCGCTGGGAAATGGCGGCGGAAATTACTTCAAGGAGGTGCTAATCGAAGTGAACTTCTCGTTCATGGTGGTGCCCAGGCCGTTCACCACGGTAATGATCGCCAGGGCGATACCCGCGGCGATCAGGCCGTATTCGATCGCGGTTGCACCGGACTCATCCGACCAGAACTTCTGAATCATGCGCTTCAAGACTCGCCTCCGTTTCAATTCAAAGCTGCGTGGACTTGCTTGTACATCCGAAAATATACGGGCCACACACTGCAGGCGCGTTAATATGGGAACCTCAACTTGTCCGAAAACTGGGCAGCAAAAGTTCCAAAAATTGAACGCGACGGAACCCTGAATGCAGCCTTCCCCGACCTATCGCGCCAGCTTTTCGACCGGCAGCGAAGCCGACGCCAAGCGCGTCGTCGACGTGCTCACCGAGGTCTTTTTCGACGGCGATGCGGCGGTCGCCGCGTTCGAACGGCCTGACGGACGCTGGGACGTCACGTTGCATTTCGCCGCAGCGCCCGATCAGGCATGGCTGCGCGAACTCGTTGCAACTTCAGCAGGAAATGAGATCGCGGCGACGCTCGTCTTCGACACTGTCGAAGCCAAGGACTGGGTCAAAGCCAGCCTTGAAGATCTCGTCCCGGTGCCGGCCGGCCGCTTCGTCGTGCACGGCAGCCACGATCGCGACCGTGTGGCGCCGAACAAGCTTGCCATCGAGATCGAGGCGGCGCTCGCCTTCGGCACCGGTCACCATGGCACGACGCGCGGCTGTTTACTTCTGCTTGACCATGTCCTGAAGAGCTCCCGCCCAAGGAGCCTGCTCGATCTCGGCACCGGCACGGGCGTGCTGGCGATCGCGGCGGCGAAGGCGCTGCATCGCGCGGTGCTCGCTTCCGACATCGATCCGCCATCGGTCCGGGTGGCCGCCGAGAACGCCACGCTGAACGAAGTTGGCAACCATGTGCGGGTGATCCGCGCGACCGGCTTTGCCGCGCCAGATTTTGCGCGTGCAGGCCCGTTCGACCTGGTGCTCGCCAATATCCTTGCCAATCCGTTGCGGCAATTGGCGAGCCCGATGACGTGGCACCTTGCGCCTGGCGCCCGCGTCATCCTCTCCGGCCTCTTGACGCACCAGGCGCCCGCCGTGATCGCCGCCTACCGCGCCCGCGGCCTCGCGCCGGTGAAGCATCTGCGCATCGAGGGGTGGAGCAGTCTGCTGCTGAGGAAGGTGGGATGAACTAACCGCGTCGCGACGGCGGTGCGCTCCCTCGCCGCGCTACTCGGCCGGCTTCTCGTCGCGGCGTGACGCGCGCTTGCCCCGCAAGGCGCGTTTGGCGCGGCGCTCGGCGAAACGGTCGATCATCTGGCTGATGAGGCCGCGCGGCTTCTTTGTTACTGCCGCTGTCGGAGCGCGGCGCGCCGGCGGCGAAATCTTCTCAAAGGTGAACGCTGGCATTGTGTGTCCCCTCGCCGTTGAGATGAACCACCCGCTCGAATTTCCCTGTTATCCGGACGAAGCGCAACTGCCGCATCCTTTACTCCACTCAATTCGAATGGAACTATTTCAAGCACAGTCCATGCCAGATGCGACGCAAATGCGTCTACATTGCGGACTGATCTCCATGATCCTAAAGTGATCCACCATGTTCGAAGCGCACTTCCAGACATTCGAGGAGCCGGAGGCCGGCGTCGCGTTGGCGGCACGACTGGCCGCACTTCGCGAAGAACTTGCCCGTCGCAAGTTGACCGGCTTCGTCGTGCCACGTGCCGATCAGCAGCAGAACGAATATGTGCCGCCATCGGAAGAGCGGCTCGCCTGGCTGACCGGCTTTACCGGCTCGGCGGGACTAGCAGTGGTTCTGCCGCAGGAGGCTGCGCTGTTCGTCGACGGCCGCTACACGCTGCAGGCGGCCAAGCAGGTCGATGCCAAGGCATGGGTAGTGGAATCGCTGATCGACCCGCCGCCGGAGAGCTGGGTGGCGGCGCATCTGAAAGCCGGCGACCGCCTCGGATTTGATCCGTGGCTGCACACTTTTTCGGCAGCCGAGCGATTGTCCGCCGCCTGCACCAAGGCCGGGGCCGAGCTGGTCGCGGTCGACAGCAATCCGATCGACGCGATCTGGCAGGACCGGCCGCAGCCGCCGATCGCCCCCGTCGCGGTGCACAGCCTTCAGCACGCCGGTATCACTGAAGCGGAGAAGCTGACCCAGATCAGGGCCGAGATCGCCAAGCTCGGCACCGATGCCTTGGTGCTGTCGGACAGTCACGCGGTGGCCTGGACCTTCAACATCCGCGGCGCCGACGTCGCCCATACGCCGCTGCCACTGTCCTACGCGCTGGTGCCGAAGGACGGCCGTCCCACCATCTTCATCGACCACCGGAAGCTCTCCAACCTCACACGCGACCATCTCGAGCAGTCCGCTGACGTGCGCGAACCGGACGCCATGGCGCCGACGCTGATGGCGCTGGCCAAGAGCGGTGCGGCCATTGCGCTCGACAATGCCACAGCGGCCGACGCACTCAGCCGCCTGATCAGCGGGGCCGGCGGCAAGCCGGTGCGCGGCAGCGATCCGGTTGCACTGCTCAAGGCGGTCAAGAACGCGACCGAGATCAAGGGCACCAAGACGGCTCATTTGCGCGACGCCGTGGCGCTGGCGCGCTTCCTCGCATGGATCGATCGCGAGGCGCCAAGCGGCAAGCTCACCGAGATCGACGCGGTCGAGGCGCTGGAAACCTTCCGCCGCGACACCGGCGCGCTCAGGGACGTCTCGTTCCCGACCATCTCCGGCACCGGCCCGAACGGCGCCATCGTGCATTACCGCGTCACCCGCAAGAGCAACCGGCGGATCGCGCCCGGCGATCTCCTGCTGATCGATTCCGGCGCGCAATATGAAGACGGCACCACCGACGTCACGCGCACCATGGCGGTCGGCGAGCCGACGGATGAGATGCGCGACCGCTTCACCCGCGTGCTGCGCGGCCACATCGCGATCGCGCGCGCCGTCTTTCCGGACGGCACCACGGGCGCGCAACTCGACACGCTGGCGCGGCAATATCTCTGGGCCGTCGGGCTCGATTTCGAGCACGGCACCGGCCACGGCGTCGGCAGCTATCTCTCGGTGCACGAAGGACCGGCACGAATTTCGAAGCTCGGCACCACGCCGTTGAAGCGCGGCATGATCCTGTCGAACGAGCCCGGCTACTACAAGACCGATGGCTTCGGCATTCGCATCGAGAATCTCGAGCTGGTCGTCGCCGCCGACATCAAGGGTGCCGAGAAGCCGATGAACGCGTTCGAGACGCTGACCCTGGCGCCGATCGACCGCCGTCTGATCGATGTCGCGATGCTGAGCCGCGACGAGCTCGATTGGCTGAACGCGTACCATGCGCGCGTCAGGGACGACGTGCGGCCGGCGCTGGACGAGGCGACGAAGACCTGGCTCGATCAGGCCACGGCGGAGCTGAAGCTCTAACTCCGTCATAAGACTGCCTGCGTAGGGTGGGCAAAGCATCCGCTGCCGCTCGAAGAGCGGAGGCGGATGCGTGCCCACCATCCATCTCCGGGTGACGGCAGCAATGGTGGGCACGCCGCGCAAAGAGCGCGTCTTTGCCCACCCTACAGGCCCAGCGCCTTGACGCCTCGCGCATAGCCGTATGCCGAAATGAGCGTATTCGCTCGCAACGCGATGCGGCTAGTGTCCGGCGATGCACGGCATCATCAGCAAGCCGCCCGAAGCGGCCGGCAACCTCGCGACCTCGCGTCTGGTGTTGCTGCTGCTGGTGGTGATGACCGGGGTCGCACCGATCTCGCTCTACATCCTGGTTCCGGCGCTGCCGGTGCTGGCGACGGATTTCGGCAGCGACATCTCGATCGCGCAGATGACGGTGTCGCTCTACATGGTCGGCATCGCGCTGTCGCAGCTGATCATGGGCCCGCTGTCGGACCGGTTCGGGCGGCGTCCGGTGCTGCTCGGAGGACTTGCACTGATGGTGGCGGCCAGCGTCGCCTGCATTTTCGCCGAGACCCTGCCGCAATTGATCGCCGCACGCTTCTTCCAGGCGCTCGGCGGCGCATCCGGCATGGTGATCAGCCGGGCCATCATCCGCGACATCTACGAGCGCGACCGCGTCGCCTCGATGATCAGCCTCGTGGTCGCGGCGCTGATGATCGGGCAGATGGTCTCGCCGCTCACCGGCGGCCTGATCGAGACCGCGTTGGGATGGCGCGCGATCTTTTATGCCATCACCATCGCCGCCATCGTCGTTGCCGTCGGGATCGCCTTGGCGCTGCCTGAGACCCGCCGCAGCCGCGCCGCCGGCAGCGGATTCCGCGGCGATATCGGCATGCTCATCCGCAACCGCGCCTTCGTCGGCTATGTGATGTGCCAGGTGCTGGCGTCCCAGATCATCTTCACCTTCGCCGGCGGCGGGCCCTACATCGTGGTGACGCAGATGGGCCGCAGCAGCGCCGAATACGGCGCCTGGTTCGCAACGACGGGCTTTGCGTTTCTGGTCGGCAACCTGCTCTGCGTGCGCTTTGCGCCGCGCCACTCGCTGGAGAAGCTGATCTGGTTCGGGCTCGCCCTGCAACTCTGCGGCAGCCTTGCGAACCTAATCTGGAGCTTCGTCGGCTGGAACGAGGCGCCCGCCTGGCTGTTCGGCACCCATATGATCGTGATGGCCGGCAATGCCTTCGTGATGGCGAATTCCGCCGCCGGCGCCATCAGCATCCGTCCCGAAGCGGCCGGCACCGCCTCGGGCGCGATGGGCTTCCTGCAGCAAGGCGTTGGCGCGCTGATGTCGCAGTTCGGCGCCTATCTCGGCGGCCACTCCGCAACGACGCTGCCGCTGACCTCAGCGGTCCTCGCGATCTCGATCCTTTGCGCCTGCGTGATGATGTTCGTCGTGCCCCGCCGCGAGGCGGTAGCGAGCGAGGCGCTGATCGGGCAGGCCGAGGAGGACGAGACGGGGATGATGTGAGGGGCGCCGAGTAGAGTCCCTCTGCGGAACGCTTCTGGATTGCTTTGTGGAGCCTGTCATCGGGCCGCGCTTTGCCCGGTGGCTCGCAATGACGACGCGGAGAGAGCAGTGCCAAAAATGAGAGGCGGGGCTGGGCCCCGCCTCTCTCAATTCAAGTCTGTGTTTCGGCTTACGCCTGGCTCGCGATCGCCTTGCCGAGCGCGGCCTGCGCCGCTGCAAGCCGCGCGATCGGCACGCGGTAGGGCGAGCAGGAGACGTAGTCGAGACCGATATGGTGGCAGAAGGCGACGGAGGCGGGATCGCCGCCGTGCTCGCCGCAGATGCCGACCTTGAGCGAAGTGCGGGTCTTGCGGCCGCGGGCGACGCCGATCTTGACCAGCTCGCCGACGCCTTCCTGATCGAGCGAGATGAAGGGATCGACCGTGAGGATGCCCTTCGCCACATAGGGACCGAGGAAGCTCGCCGCGTCGTCGCGGCTGATGCCGTAGGTCGTCTGCGTCAGGTCGTTGGTGCCGAACGAGAAGAACTCGGCCGACTGCGCGATCTCGCCCGCGAGCAGGCAAGCGCGCGGCAGCTCGATCATGGTGCCGACCTGATAGGCCAGCTTGGTGTTGGTCTCGCGCATCACGGCCTGTGCGGTGGCATCGATCCGTGCCTTGACCAGGTCGAGCTCGGCCTTGGTCGCGATCAGCGGCACCATCACCTCGAGGCCGACGGCCTTGCCGGTGCGCTTCTGCGCCTCGACCGCCGCCTCGAAGATCGCGCGGGCCTGCATCTCGGCGATCTCGGGATAGGCGATGGCGATGCGGCAGCCGCGGAAGCCGAGCATCGGGTTGAACTCCGAGAGCTCCCGGGCGCGGTCGGCGAGGCGCCGCGGGTCGGTGTTCATGGCGCGTGCCACTTCCTCGACCTCGGCATGGGTGTGCGGCAGGAATTCATGAAGGGGAGGATCCAGAAGCCGGATCGTGACGGGCAGGCCCTTCATGATCTCGAACAGCTCGACGAAGTCGGCGCGCTGCATCGGCAGCAGTTTTGCCAGCGCGGCGCGGCGCGACTGCTCGTCCTCGGAGAGGATCATCTCGCGCACCGTGCGGATGCGCGTCTCCTCGAAGAACATGTGCTCGGTGCGGCAGAGACCGATCCCTTCCGCGCCGAACTTGATCGCCGTGCGCGCGTCGTCAGGCGTGTCGCCGTTGACCCGGACGCCGATCTTGCGGACCTGGTCGGCCCAATTCATCAGCGTGCCGAACTCGCCGGACAGCTCCGGCTCGATCATCGGCATGCGGCCGGCGAGCACCTGGCCGAGCGAGCCGTCGATGGTGATGACATCACCGGTCTTGAAGGTGCGCGAGCCGATGCTCATGGTGCCGCGGCCGTAATCGACGCGGATTGTGCCGCAGCCGGAGACGCAGGGCTTGCCCATGCCGCGCGCGACCACCGCCGCGTGCGAGGTCATGCCGCCGCGCGTGGTCAGGATGCCTTCGGCGGCGTGCATGCCGTGGATGTCTTCCGGGCTGGTCTCGATGCGGACCAAAATCACCTTGCGTCCGTCGCCCTGAAGCTTGGCCGCCTCGTCCGAGGAGAACACGATCTCGCCGGAGGCCGCACCCGGCGAAGCCGGCAGGCCGGTTGCGATCACGTCGCGCTTGGCGTTGGGATCGATGGTCGGATGCAGGAGCTGGTCGAGCGAGGCCGGATCGATCCGCGTCACCGCTTCCTTCTTCGAGATCAGGCCCTCATTGGCGAGCTCGACCGCGATACGCAGCGCGGCCTTGGCGGTGCGCTTGCCGCCGCGGGTCTGGAGCATCCAGAGCTTGCCCTGCTCGACGGTGAACTCCATGTCCTGCATGTCGCGGTAGTGCTTCTCGAGCAGCGTGTAGATCCGCGTCAGCTCCTTGAAGGCTTCCGGCATCGCCGCTTCCATCGACGCCTTGTCGGAGCCCGACTCCTTGCGCGCCTCCTCGGTGATGTCCTGCGGCGTGCGGATGCCCGCGACCACGTCCTCGCCTTGTGCGTTGATCAGGAACTCGCCGTAGAGCTTGCTCTCGCCGGTCGAGGGGTTGCGGGTGAAGGCAACGCCCGTGGCCGAGGTCTCGCCCATGTTGCCGAACACCATGGCCTGCACGTTGACCGCGGTGCCCCAGGATTCCGGAATGTCGTGCAGCTTGCGGTAGGTCACCGCGCGCGCGTTCATCCAGGATGAGAACACCGCGCCGATCGCGCCCCAGAGCTGGTCGTGCGGATCCTGCGGGAATTCCTTGCCGGTCTCGCGTGCGACCGCGTCCTTGTACTTGCCGACCAGTTCGACCCAGTCCTCGGCGGACAGATCGGTGTCGAGCGTGTAGCCCTGGCTGTCCTTGAAGGTGTCGAGGATCTCCTCGAAGTGATGATGCTCGAAGCCGAGCACCACGTCGGAATACATCGTGATGAAGCGGCGATAGCTGTCATAGGCGAAACGGCGGTCGCCCGACAGCTCGGCCAGCGCTTCCACGGTCTGGTCGTTGAGGCCGAGATTGAGCACGGTGTCCATCATGCCCGGCATCGAGGCGCGCGCGCCGGAGCGCACCGAGACGAGCAGCGGGTTCCTGGTGTCGCCGAACACCTTGCCGGTCAACTTGCCGACATAGTCGAGCGCCTTCTCAACCTGCGGCTTCAGTTCCTTCGGGTAGGTCTTGTCGTGCTCGTAGAAATAGGTGCAGACCGAGGTCGGGATGGTGAAGCCCGGAGGCACCGGCAGGCCGAGATTGGCCATCTCAGCGAGGTTGGCGCCCTTGCCGCCGAGCAGGTCGCGCATTTCCGTCCGGCCCTCGGCCTTGCCGTCACCGAACGTGTAGACCCATTTGCCGGCCTTCGCCGCTGCCGGCGCCGCCTTGGCAGGCACAACCTTCTTCGGCGCAGGCTTCGCGGCAACCTTCGGCGAAGCCGCCTTGGTCATTGCCTTTGCCACCGGCTTTGCAGTGGGTTTGGCGACCGGCTTCGGCGCGCTCTTGGCCAGCGCCTTGCGGGCCGCCGGCGCGGCCTTCGCCTTGGCGGAGGGCTTTGATTTCGCTGCAGTTTTAGAAGGCTTCGAGGCGGCTTTGGCCATAGCTTGCACACAACCTGCGAGAGGAATGGGAAATCGCGGGCCTTACACCACTTTGGGCGGGCCCGCGCAAGACGGACAGTTCCGAAAAGTGAACGCCTAGAAGCGGAGCCACTTCAGGAGCCCGAGCCCGATCGCGCCGTTGACGATGAGGAAGATCGCGACGATGAGGTTGAGAAGCCGCGGCATGATCAGGATGAGCACGCCCGCAATCAACGACAGGATCGGCGAAATGTGGGCGACGGTGATGTGCATGAACTATCTTTCTGTGAGGTGAGGCGAATCGCGCGCGGATCATAACCGGATGGGTTCCGGGAGTAGAGATGCGCAAGGGCTACTGCGAGTTCCGGCCTCACGAAAACTGCCCGAAATTGCCGCGAATGCGGCATGCCTTTTCCCGGAACATTGGCTTGAGGCACGCATTGGCAACCGGTCGCGCCGCTCGCGCGCCCGCAGAATCACGTCGAAGGAGTTGTCCATGCGGAACAGGATTTTTGCTCTCGCAGCGCTCGCGGCCGCAACCGGCGCGCCCCTTGCGGCGCAGGCGCAAAGCGATGTCACGATTGGACGCGCGCCCGCCATGGTCGACGGCGCGCCGACGATTGCCGTCGAACAACGGCCCGCCTTCCGCGAATATGTCGTTGAACAACGTGTGCCGCCCTTCCGCATTCCGGATCGCGTGGTGGTCGGCACCACCTTACCCGAGGCAGGCGTCACCTATTATGACGTGCCGCAACGTTTCGGCGCCACGACCTATCGCTACACCGTCGTGAACGGCGAAACCGTGCTGGTCGAGCCGCGCTCGCGCCGCATCGTCGAGGTGCTGGACTAAAGACGCAGCCGCTCCATTCGATGTCCGGCGCGTCACATCAGGCTGGCGCGAGCAGTGTTAAATCGGACATCAGGCCCCGCCCGGTCCTCCCCCCGCCGGGCGGGGCTTCTTTGGGCAAGCCACATCAGCAGCCGTCATTCCGGGACACGCCGGAGGCGTGGGCTATGGTGCGCAATTGCGCACCTGAGAATCCATACTCACGATCGTGGTTATGGATTCCGGGCTCGCGCCACGCGCGCCCCGGAATGACAGCGGTGTTTGCCGCAAACCGCGCCTCAATCCTGGATCTTCGAGAAGTCCGCCACCGCGCGCGTGGCGCTGCGGATCTCGTTGAGGAGCTTCAGGCGGTTCTCGCGCACCTTGGGATCGTCGTCATTGACGCGCACCTTGTCGAAGAAGGCATCGACCGGCGGACGCAGCTTTGCCATCGCGCTCATCGCGGCGGCGAAGTCTTCCTTGGCCACCGCAGCGCTGGCTTCCGCCTTCACCTCACCGATCGCCTTGGCCAGCGCCTTCTCCTCAGCGAGGCTGTAGAGCGCAGCATCCGGCGCGCCGTCGAAGCTGCGCTTGTCCTTCTTCTCCTCGATGCTGAGGATGTTGCTGGCGCGCTTGGTGCCGGCGAGCAGGTTCTTGCCGTCGTCAGAGTCGAGGAATTTTCCGAGCGCCTCGACGCGGCGGACGATCATCAGGAGATCGTCCTGGCCGCCGAGCGCGAACACGGCATCGACGAGATCGTGGCGCGCGCCCTGCTCGCGGAGTTGGACCTTGAGGCGATCGGCGAAGAAGGCGAGCAGATCGCTCGGAAGCTTCGAGGCATCGGCCGGCTTCACCGACAAGCCGGCGAGCGCTGATCCCGCCACCTTTATGAGCGACAGACGCAGCGCGTTCTCGGCGATCAGCCTGATCACGCCCAGCGCCGCACGACGCAGCGCATAGGGGTCCTTGCTGCCCGTCGGCTTCTCGTCGATCGCCCAGAACCCAACCAGGGTATCGATCTTGTCCGCGAGCGCCACCACGACGCTGACCGGATCGGTCGGAACGCGATCAGCAGGCCCTTGCGGCTTGTAGTGCTCCTCGCAGGCCGCGGCGACGGAGGCGTCTTCGCCCTGAGCCAGCGCATAGTATTTGCCCATCAGACCCTGCACTTCCGGGAATTCGCCGACGACTTCCGTCAGCAGATCTGCCTTTGCCAGATGCGCCGCGCGCGTCGCCTTGGCGACATCGGCGCCGACCAGCGGCGCGATCTCGGCGGCCAGGCGCTCGATGCGCATGATGCGTTCCGCCTGCGTCCCGAGCTTCTCGTGAAACACGATCTGATCGAACTTCGGCAGCCGGCCCTCGAGCTTCATCTTCAGGTCCGTCTCGTAGAAGAACTTCGCATCCGACAGCCGGGCGCGAATGACGCGCTCGTTGCCGGCGATGATGGTCGCACCACCATCGGTCGCCTCGATATTGGCGACCAGGATGAACTTGCTCGCGAGCTTGCCCGTCTTGGGGTCGCGCACCACGAAACACTTCTGGTTGTTGCGGATGGTGGCGCGGATGACTTCGTCGGGAGTCTTCAAGAATTCCGGCTCGAACGAGCCCATCAGCACGACCGGCCATTCGACGAGGCCGGCGACCTCGTCGAGCAGGTTCTGGTCCTCGACCAGCTCAAAACCTTGCGCGAAGGCCAGCTGCTTGGCGTCGGTGAGGATGGCGTCCTTGCGGCGCTCGGGGTCGAGCACGACTTTTGCTGCAAGAAGCTTAGCCTCGTAGTCCTCGAAGCGGCGCACGGAGATCGGCGCCGGCGCAAGGAAGCGATGACCGTAAGTGGTCTGGCCGCTCTCGATGCCGTCGACCTCGAACGTCACGACATCGGGCTCTTCGGTCTCGGGTCCGAAGGTCGCGGTGATCGCGTGCAGCGGACGCACCCAGTTCAGCGACCCCGGCTTGCCGGAACGCGCGCCCCAGCGCATCGATTTCGGCCAGGGGAAGGTGCGGATGATGACAGGCAGGATCTCGGCGAGCACGTCGATCGCGTCGCGGCCGGGCTTCTCGATCAAGCCGATGTAGAAATCACCCTTGGGGTCGCGCTGGATTTTGGCTTCGTCCAACGACTTCAAACCGGTTGCCTTGAGGAAGCCCTGCACGGCCGCATCGGGCGCGCCGACCTTCGGGCCGCGACGCTCGGTCTTCAGATCAGGCTGGCGCGCTGGGATGCCGTGCACGGTGAGCGCAAGGCGGCGCGGTGTCGCGAACGCCTTTGCGCCCTCATAGACTAGGCCTTCGGCAACCAGCTTGTCGGTGACCATGCGGCGCAGATCGTCCGCCGCCTTCGCCTGCATGCGCGCGGGAATTTCTTCGGAAAACAGTTCAAGCAAAAGATCGGGCATCAGGCCGCTCCGCCCGCTTCAGTGTGGATCGAGGCCTCGCCACAAGCTTTTGCGAGCTCGCGCACGCGCAGAATGTAGCTCTGCCGTTCGGTCACGGAGATCACGCCGCGGGCATCGAGCAGGTTGAAGACGTGGCTCGCCTTGATGCACTGGTCGTAGGCAGGCAGCGCCATCAGATGCTGTTTCCGGTTGCCGCCGTCGCGCCAGCCGGCGTCGAGATATTTTTTGCAGGCAGCTTCCGCCATCTTGAACTGCTCGAACAGCATCGCGGTGTCGGCATATTCGAAATTGTGCCGCGAATATTCCTGCTCGGCCTGCAGGAACACGTCGCCATAGGTGACCTTCTGGTCACCGTCGCGTCCATTGAAATTGAGGTCGTAGACGCGGTCGACGCCCTGCACATACATCGCGAGGCGCTCGAGCCCGTAGGTGAGCTCGCCCGCGACCGGGGCGCATTCGAAGCCGGCGACCTGCTGAAAGTAAGTGAACTGGCTGACCTCCATGCCGTCGCACCAGCACTCCCAACCGAGGCCCCAGGCGCCCAGCGTCGGACTCTCCCAATCGTCCTCGACGAAGCGGATGTCGTGCACGGCGGAATCGATGCCGATCGCGGCGAGCGACTTCAGGTACAGCTCCTGAAGGTTCGGCGGCGACGGCTTCATGATCACCTGGAACTGGTAATAGTGCTGCATCCGGTTCGGGTTCTCGCCGTAACGGCCGTCCTTGGGCCGGCGCGAGGGCTGCACATAGGCCGCGTTCCACGGCTTTGGCCCAAGCGCGCGGAGCGTGGTCGCCGGATGGAAGGTGCCCGCGCCCATTTCCATGTCGTAGGGCTGCAGGATCACGCAGCCCTGCTCGGCCCAGAACCGCTGGAGCGCGAGGATGAAGCCCTGGAACGAGCGTTCCGGGCGCATATGGGCGGGCAATGAGGCGTCCATCGTCAGATCGGGCTCTCGCGGGGGGTTTTGAATCGCGCGGGACCGTATCGACGGCGGGGATGGGAATCAAGGCGAAGGGGTTGGATTCGGGCGTCATTCCGGGGCGCCCGCAGGGCGAGCCCGGAGTCCATTGCGCCGCTCACTCCGTGGTTCGGATGGATTCCGGGCTCTCGCTTCGCGAGCCCCGGAATGACGAACGCGTGGAGGTGTGCCCTACCCCGGCCGGTAAGCTCCGGTCACGGGGTCACGCTTCAGCGTCTGGATATCCCCCATACGGGCGGCCTCGGCGACGCGCGACAGGCGCATCTTCTCAAGCTCCTGGTTGATTCGGATGGCGGTCTTGTAGGCCCAGCGGACCACGGCAAGCCCGCCCAGGACGCCCGCGAAAGCGACGAACGGCGGCATCGGTCGATCCTCGTCTCATGCTCAGCCCCCACACGCATTGTTGCGCAGATGGACCTGCGCCGCAATTGGCGCCGCCCGGGCGAAATGGCGCGGGAGCGCGAGACCTAAAACCCGAATTTCGCCCAAATCGCCCGCGTCTCGACCGCCGAGATCAGCTCGTCCGGCAGCCCGGCCATTGATTCCAGGGCCGAAAGGTGCCCCGCGCCGGGCGATTTCCGGCCCAAAAGGCCGGAGAGCAGCCCGGTCGGCTGCGCAATCACGGGGGTGAGAACCTTCTCACCATAGCGGGCACGAAGAGTTGAGCGGAGATCGCCGATGCTGTCGGCGAGCCCCAGCGCGATCGCGCTGTCCCCTGCCCAGTATTCGCCCGTGAACAGCGTGTCGTCCGCTCCCTTCAGCCGGGCGCCGCGGCTTTCCTTGACTAGCGCGATGAAGATCTGGTGGATCTCGCGCTGGATCGCCTTCAGCCTCATGACGTCGTCAGGGTTTTCCGGAAGAAACGGGTCGAGCATCGCCTTGTGCTCGCCCGAGGTGTAGAGGCGCCGCTCGATGCCGAGCCGCCTGATCGCCTCCTGAAAGCCGAAACTGCCGCCGACCACGCCGATCGAGCCGAGGATCGAGGAGGGATCGCAGATGATCTCGTCACCCGCGCAGGCGATCATGTAACCACCGGAGGCCGCAACGTCCTCGACGAACACGAGCACCGGCAGCTTCTTTTCCGCGGCGAGCTGCTTGATGCGCAAGTAGATCTGGCGCGACTGCACCGGCGAACCGCCTGGCGAGTTGATCACCAGCGCCACGGCCTTGGCGTGCCGATAGGAAAACGCGCGCTCGAGCACCCGCGCGACGCCGGCAAGCGTCAGGCCCGGACGCAGCGGCGTCACCGCACCGATCACACCGGACAGCCGCACCACCGGCACGACCGCCGTGCCGGGACGAAAGCGCGCCGGCAGATATTGCATGAGCTTGTCGGCCAGGCCGGAACTCTCACGATCGTTCAATTGTTCGGCCATGGCCTTACCTCTGATTAACCATTTCTTATCACGCGAGTGTCATTGAAAGTGCCAGGAACGTGTTTTGCAGAATCCGCGTTGGGAAGCTGCAATAGGCAGCGGAAGGAAACGCCATGAAGATCTATCTGCTGTTGCTGCTGATCGGTGCGCTTTTCACGGCGCTTCACTTTACGTCGCCGCAAGAGCAGCAGACGGGATCGCTTCCGCAATAAGCCGTCACGGCCTCGCCAGCGGCAACGCCGCCCTCCCCTCCAGAATATCCTTCACCTCTTTCTTCGGCACGTTTGACTCCTCGTTGAGCATGAGGCCCGGCAGCAATTGCGTCGGTGCCCGGCCGCCTTTGACTGCGCGCACCAGCACCCGGATGGCAGGCTTTCCCGCTTCGCCATGAACCGGCAGGATCGCGAGGCTGCCGAAGCCGCGTGACAGCGCTGCCACGACGTCGCCAATTCCGTCCGCGCGCCAGATCAGGGTCAGCACGCCGCTCGATCGGAGAATGCGCCGGGCTGCATGCACCCACGCATGCAGCGTCTCCTCCCTCGCCACATGCGCGGTGTGGCGCGCCTGATCCGGCGAGCCGCGATGGCGTGCGGGGTCGTTGAAGGGCGGGTTCATCAATACGGCGTCGGAACCGTCGGGCAGAAGTCCGTTCGCTGCAAACGCCTGCGCGTCGGCGGTGACGTCGAGCACGATGACCTCGGCAGGAATCGCGTTCGCGGCGGCGTTGGCCCGCGCGAGCTGCGCCAGTTCCGGATCGATCTCGACCAGGCTGAGCCTGATCCCCGCGACGCGCCGCGCCAGCGCAAGGCCCGCCGTGCCGACGCCGGCGCCAAGCTCGACCACGCGGTCACCCGCCTTAGCGTCGGTCGCTGCTGCCAGCAGGATGGCGTCGTGCCCGGCGCGGTGGCCTGACCGCTTCTGCATCAAGCGCAACTGCCCACCGAGAAACGCGTCCTCGGTAATATCCGCGGCCTCAATCATCGCCGCGCAGTTCGTGGCTGAGGCCTGCCTCGGTGAGGAGCGCCCTGGCTTCCTCGGCGTCGTCCTCATGAACCAGGATCCGCCGCGGCAGAATGCCGAGAGACCCCTCGATGATGCTCATGTTCTGGTCCAGCACCAGATGATGGATGTTGGCGCCGTCGAGCAGCGCGCCAATCGCCGACACCAGCACCATATCGTTGGTCCGAACCAGTTCACGCAAAACGGAGGTCTCCTGCCTGAAAGTGGCTAACGCGGCAAATGTCAATGGTTCCGCGGCCCTTGCCGCATCCGTCGCCAGTTTCTATTGTATTTCCATCAGAATAGCCCTTCCGGGGCAAATATTGGAGACCGGCGTGGCCGTCATCGTACCTTTCGAAACCCCCGGCGCGTCGATCGAAGAGCTGGTTGCCCTTGTCGCTCCCGACATGGAGCGCGTCAATGCCACGATCCTGTCGCGGACCGGCTCCGACGTGACCATGATCCCTGAAGTGGCCAACCACTTGATCTCCTCGGGCGGCAAGCGCCTGCGCCCGATGCTGACGCTCGCCATGGCCAATCTCGCCGGCTACACCGGTGACGGCCACATCAAGTTGGCTGCCAGCGTCGAGTTCATGCACACCGCCACCCTGCTGCACGACGACGTGGTCGACGAGAGCGAGATGCGCCGCGGCAAGCTGTCGGCGCGCATGCTCTGGGGCAACGAGGCAAGCGTGCTGGTCGGCGACTTCCTGCTCGGGCAGGCCTTCCGCATGATGGTCGAGGTCGGCTCGCTGCGCGCGCTCGACATCCTCTCCGCGGCGGCCGCCACCATCGCCGAGGGCGAGGTGATGCAGCTCGCCGCCGCCAAGAACACCGCGACCACCGAGGACGAATATCTCGCCGTGATCCGCGGCAAGACCGCCGAATTGTTCGCCGCCGCCTGCGAGGTCGGCCCCGTGATCGCGAACCGCCCGAAGGCGGAGCAGACTGCCTGCCGCTCGGTCGGCATGAATCTCGGCATCGCCTTCCAGCTCGTCGACGACGTGCTCGACTATGGCGGCAAGAGCGCCAAGCTCGGCAAGAACACCGGCGACGATTTCCGCGAAGGCAAGATCACGCTGCCCGTCGTGCTCGCCTTCCGCCGCGGCAACGACACCGAGCGCGCCTTCTGGATCCGGGCGCTCGAGCGCGGCGAGATCGGCGATTCCGATCTCGATCACGCCATCGGCCTGATGAACAAGCACCGCGCGCTCGAGGACACGCTGATCCGCGCCCAGCACTACGGCGCCATGGCCGTGGATGCGCTGGCGCTGTTCCCGCCCTCGCCGATGAAGAGCGCGCTGGAGCAGGTCGTGGCGTTCTGCTTGGCAAGGTCGCATTAGGCGACTGACGCTCACGCTTTGCGCGCTCCCTGCACCCGTCATTGCGAGCGTAGCGAAGCAATCCAGAATCCCGCCGCGGAAACAGTCTGGATTGCCTCGCTGCGCTCGCAATGACGGAGTACGCCGCGACGGCACCGCTTGCTCTCGTGTCCCGGACGCGCTGCAGCGTGAAACGCTGCTGCGCAGAGCCGGGACCCATGCGACATCCGCAATCATGATCAATATGGGTCCCGGCTCTGCAGCGCACCGCTAGGGGGCGCTGCGCTGCGTCCGGGGCACGAGAGCGTGCTTCATCTCACCAGCAGAATCCAGCCTCACTCGCTCCACATGGCTCCCCGCGCGGTCACTTGCATTTTGCAAGTTACTGACCTACCTTGCCCGCCATGCAGCCCAAATCCCCTTCGATCCTGGAATGCCCGGTCGGCCGCGCGGTGGAGACGGTCGGCGAATGGTGGAGTATCCTGATTCTGCGCGATGCGTTTCAGGGGGCGACGAGGTTCGACGAGTTCTCGCAAAGCCTCGGCATTGCGCCGAACATCCTGTCGCGGCGGCTGGCGCATCTGACCGAAAGCGGCATGTTCGTGCGTCGCCGCTATCAGGAGCGCCCGCCGCGCTACGAATATGTGCTGACGGACAAGGCGCGGGATTTCTTCCCCGTGATCGCTACGCTGCTCGCCTGGGGCAACAAGCATCTGGCGCCGAAAGGCGAATCCATCCTGCTGGCGAACCGGAGCGACATCCGCCCGCTCGAGCCGATTGTGGTCGATGCCGCCGACAAGCGCCCGATCACGCTCGCCAATGCGGTCGTCGTCGCAGGTCCCCGCGCCAGCCGCGGCATGCGCGCACGGCTTGCTTCGCTCAAGGCCATGAACCCGGCCGTCGCGCCGGCTGGAGACTGACATGCGTCGTATCGTCGTGACGGGAATGGGCGCGGTGTCGCCGCTTGGCTGCGGCGTCGAATTGACGTGGCGGCGGCTGCTCGCCGGGCAAAGCGGGCTGCGCCCGTTGCCGGAATGGGCAGAGGCGCTGCCGGCGCGCATTGCAGGCCTCGTGCCCGACAAGGCCGATGATGCCGAAGGCGGTTTTGATCCGGCGCAGGCTGCCGCGCCCAAGGATCAGCGCAAGATGGACCGCTTCATCCTGTTCGCGCTGCTCGCGACGGCAGAAGCCGTCGCGCAAGCCAAATGGACACCGCAGGATGCTGGCGCGCTCGAGCGCACCGCGACGATCATCGCCTCCGGCGTCGGCGGCTTTCCTGCGATGGCGGAGGCGGTGCGCATCACCGCGCAGCGCGGCGCGCGCCGGCTGTCGCCGTTCACGATCCCCTCGTTCCTCGCCAATCTCGCCGCCGGCCACATCTCGATCAAATACGGCTACAAGGGCGCGCTGGGCACGCCCGTCACGGCCTGCGCCGCCGGCGTGCAGGCGATCGGCGATGCCGCACGCATGATCCGATCAGGCGAAGCTGACGTTGCGATCTGCGGCGGCGCGGAGGCCTGCATCGACATCGTCAGCGTCGGCGGCTTTGCGGCGGCGCGCGCACTGTCGAGCGGCTTCAACGACGAGCCCGCGCGCGCCTCGCGTCCGTTCGATCGCAACCGCGACGGATTCGTGATGGGCGAAGGCGCCGGCATCCTGGTGATCGAGGCGCTGGAGCATGCGCAGGCGCGCGGCGCGACGCCGATCGCCGAGATCGTCGGCTACGGCACGACCGCGGACGCCTATCACATGACCTCGGGGCCGCCGGATGGCGATGGTGCCCGCCGCGCCATGGAGATCGCGCTTCGGCAGGCCAAGCTTGCGCCCGCGGATGTGCAGCACCTGAACGCGCACGCGACCTCGACACCGGCCGGGGACGAAAGCGAGCTAGGCGCCATCGGCGCGCTGTTCGGCCGCAACCGCGGCATTGCCGTGAGCGCGACCAAATCGGCCACGGGTCACCTGCTCGGCGCCGCCGGCGGGCTGGAAGCGGTTTTCACCGTGCTCGCGTTGCGCGACCAGATCGCGCCGCCCACGCTCAATCTCGAAAACCCCGATGCGGGCGCCGAAGGCATCGATATCGTCGCAGGCAGCGCGCGGCCGATGCCGATGCAGCATGCCATCTCCAACGGGTTCGGCTTCGGCGGGGTCAATGCCAGCGTGATCTTGCGCCGGCTGGGATAAGCGAGAGGCCTTGCAATCGCCGCCCGCTCCGCTACGAAAACGGCATGATCGAAACGAATTTCTGGCTGTTCCTGGCCGCAGCTCTCCTCGTTGCCGCCGTTCCCGGCCCTGGCATTTTTTACGTCGCGGCGCGAACCTTGTCGGAGGGGCGTGGCAGCGGCTTCGCCTCGACCGCGGGCACGGCGCTGGGCGGACTGGTTCATGTGGTCGCGGGCAGCCTCGGCATCTCCGCCATCATCCTGGCCAGCGCGGAGCTGTTTGCCGCCGTGAAATTCGTCGGCGCGCTCTATCTGGTCTGGCTCGGCATCAAGACGTTTCGCAGCGCCGGCAACAACCTGTCGCTCGGGAGCGAGCCGATCGGCGACAAGCGCGCGTTTCGCGACGGCGTGCTGGTCGAAGCGCTCAATCCGAAGACCGCGGCATTCTTCCTCGCCTTCATTCCACAGTTTCTCGATCCGTCGGACTCGAACCCGACGCTGCAATTCATCCTGCTCGGTGCGATCTCCGTGGCCCTGAACACGCTCGCCGATGTCGTGGTGGTGCTGATGGCCTCCGCGACGCGCGCGCAGCTGACCGGACGGCCGCTTCTGATGCGTCGCCTCACGCAGGGCTCCGGCGTCTTCATCGCGGGCCTCGGCCTCTCGCTCGCCCTGGCGCGGCGGCCGGCCAATGGCTAGCGCCCCGCAAAGCCGCTTCTATGAATCGCACGGCCTGCGGCTGCACTACGCCGACTGGGGCAACGAGGGCGCACCCACCGCCATCCTGGTGCACGGCGGCCGCGATCATTGCCGCAGCTGGGATCACATCGCGCGCTCGCTGCAACCGCATTTTCGCGTCGTTGCGCCCGATCTCCGTGGTCACGGCGATTCCGACTGGACGAAAGGCGGCAGCTACGCGCTGACAGAATACGTGTACGATCTCGTGCAGCTGGTTCGCACCTTAGCCACGCCTCAGGTCACTCTCATCGGCCATTCGATGGGCGGCATGGTGAGCCTGATCTTTTCGGGCGCATTCCCCGAACAGGTCACGAGGCTCGTCGTCCTCGACGGCGTGACCATGTTGCCGGACACACCGAAGCCGCCGGCGCATGAGCGCATCGGCAGATGGGTCGGCCAGCTCGACAAGCTCCACGACCGCACCCCGCGCCGCTATCCGAGCCTCGAGGACGCGGCCGCACAGATGGTGCTTCACAACAAGCGCCTGTCACGGGACCTCGCGCTGCATCTCGCCAGGCATGGCGCGCGGCAGAACGAGGACGGCAGCTACAGCTGGAAATTCGATCCCTATCAGCGCGCCTCCGCGCCACATCGGCTCTGGCCCGACGATCACATCGAGCTGTGGTCGCGGATCACGTGCCCGACGCTGCTGCTCAATGCCGGCGAAAGCTTTCTAGCGGGCGCTCGCTCCGCCGGCCTGGAGCGATACTTCCAGAACGCGAGCGTTAAGACTATTGCCGGGGCGGGACACTGGCTGCAGCACGACAAGCCGCAGGAGGTGTTGGGTGAGATCCGGCGGTTTCTCGAGCTCAACGAGGACGAAGGCTAGCTCAACGTGCCCGCATGCACCCACCAGGCGGGGTGATCGCGCCGGATCGTTTCGGCCGCGGCATGTGCCTCCTCAGATGCGCCGTAGATCGCAAAGCACGTCGCGCCCGAGCCGGACATGCGGGCGAGCTTGACGCCGGCGGAATCGCGCAAGGCGTCCAGCACCTCGCCGATCACAGGCTCGATCCGCAGCGCGGGTGCTTCGAGATCGTTGGCGACCGTGTCGAGAACCTCGACCCAATCGGAAATCGAGCCGCCTTCGCCGGGCCAGGCCGGTGCGCGGATGACGTCGGTGACGCCGACCAGGAGCTCGCCGTTGCGCAGGCCCAGCGCCTGGAACACGTCCTTGGTGGCGACAGGCACACGCGGATTGACCATGACGCAAGGCATGCTCGGCAGCGCGAGCGGCAGCAGCTGCTCACCGACGCCGGTCATGTCGCAGGCGCGCGAGAGGAGGCACACCGGCACGTCGGCGCCGGTTGCGAGCGCGACCTTCTGAATGCGGGGATCATCGAGCGACAGATCGTTGAGACGCGCCAGGAGCCGCAGCGCGGCCGCGGCATCCGCCGAGCCGCCGCCGATGCCGGCTGCAACGGGGAGCACCTTGTCGAGCGCGAAGGCGCCAAGCTGCAGGCCAGGGATCGCCTCGGCAAGGAGCTTGGCGGCCTTGAGCACGAGATTGTCGGCTGTGTCGCCGCAGGCGGCAGCCAGCGGCCCAGTCGTGGTGAGCTTCAGCTCCCCGCCCGGCTCCAAGGTGAGCCGGTCGGCGCAGTCGGCAAACGCGACCACGCTTTCGAGATCATGATAACCATCGGCACGACGGCCGACGACGCGAAGGCTCAAATTGACCTTCGCCCGTCCCTCTTCAATCAACGCCGACATTGGCGATCAGCCCCCAAGACTCACTTGTTTGCGCATGATCTGATCGGAAAACCGCTCCACACTTTTCCGGATCATGCGCCTAGCTTAGCCGCCCTTGCCGTCGTCCTTCTTCTTTTCGGCCTGCGCCGCAGAAGAGTTCGAATTGTCGTCGGGAAGGCCGTTGGCGATCTTGGCCTCGATCTTCGGCAGCTCTTCCGGCTCGGGCTTGAGATCGCGCGCATGCGACCACTGGAATTTTGCCTCCAGCGTGCGGCCGACTCGCCAATAGGCGTCGCCAAGGTGGTCGTTGATGGTGGGATCCTCGGGCTTGAGATCGATCGCACGCTCGAGGTTCTTCACCGCCTCCTCGAAATTGCCGATGCGGTAATAGGCCCAGCCGAGGGAATCGACGATGTAGCCGTCGTCGGGACGCTGCTCGACGGCCCGCTTGATCATCTTCATGCCTTCGTCGAGATTCACGCCCTGGTCGATCCAGGAATAGCCGAGATAGTTGAGGACGTGCGGCTGGTCGGGCTGCAGCTCCAGCGCCTTCTTCATGTCGGCCTCGGCCTTGGCCCATTGCTTGGAGCGCTCCTGGCAGATGCCGCGATAATAGTACCAGACGCTGTTGGCCTTGTCGTTGCCGGGCGGCAGCACCTCGATGCCTCGTGAATAGGTCGCGCCGCAATCGCCGAACCGCTTGCGGCCGCGCTCGATGTTGCCGAGCGCCATGATGGCTTCGAGGTCCTTGGGATCCTCCGAGGTGACGCCCTTGAGGATCTTGATCGCCTCGTCGGTGCGGTCGGCGGAATCGAGATCGATGGCGAGCTGAATCTGCGCGTTGCGCTTGAGCGGCGAGTTGGCGGGCACGCGCTCGTAGACCTTGATCGCCATCTTCGGCCGCTTGACCGATTCGTAGAGATCGGCGAGCGACAGCAGTGCCAGCGGATGCGTCGGCTGCAGGTAGAGCGAGAGCTGGAGATAGACCAGCGCCAGATCCTCGCCACCGCGGCGGGTCAGCGTCGCGCCGATGCCGTAGAGCGCTTCGGCGGCGCCGGCCTGCGCGGAATCGACCAGCGGCGGCATCTTTTTGCCGGCCTTGGTCTCGCGCAGGCCTTCCTGGATCAGCGGATGGCGCGCGAGCTTCTTGTCGAAGGCCTGATAGATGTTGGTAGCCGCGGCGGAATCCTTGTTGCGCGACAGCCAGCGCGCATAGGCCTCGGTCACGCGCAGCATGGAATCGTCGAGCTTGTAGGCGCGCTCGAAGCGCGTGCCGGCGTCCTTCTCCTTGCCGGAGAGCTCCAGGATCATGCCGGTGTGGAGATCCTTGAACAGCGGATACCATTCCGGACCTGTCAGCTTGTCGATGGTGGCGACACCACCCTTGGCATCGCCCGCACCATAGGCGGCCCAGCCCGACAGCAGCGTGGCGACGAGATCGGTGATCGGACCACGGATCGACTGGTTGATGTTGGTCTGCGCCGCGACGTACTTCTTCAGCTTGAGATCGTGCACGCCGACGACGAGACGGGCGACGCGGTTGGTCTTGTCGATGGTGAGGATGCGCTCGGCGAGCTTGACCGCCTCCTCGATGTCGCCGTCGGCGACCGACGAGATGAAGGCACGGTCGAGCAGCTCGTTGTTCTTGGGATCGGTGCGGAGCGCCGAACGGTAGAATGCGGCGGCCGAGGTCGCGTCGCGCTCAACGCTAGCATGGCGGGCGGCGAGATAGCTGCCGGCGCCGGTGAGCGACTTCAGATCGTTTCGCGTCGGAAATTGCGCCGCCGTGTTTTCCGGATGATCCGGCGTCTGCGCCAGGACCGCGCCGGGGACCGTCGCGATCGCGGTGCCCATGAGGGCGATGGCGGCAGCAGTCCAGCGGTTGAAACGATTTGAAAACATCAGGGCTCGCCTTGAGTTGGGTGGTGCCTGGGTTTGCAGCAGAAGACCGTATCGCAAGCGAACGCGGCCGGTGACATCCGGGCCCGGAACCGTCAGGCCGACAATGCCGCTTTTGGCGCTTCGCCGCAAGGATTCGGACCCGGGAAGATCCCCTCCGCACGCCCAAACCGGCCCATTGAAACCGCGCCAGCGCCCCAAGACGCCGCCACTATGGCCTTATCGTGGCCGCGGCGGGTCGCCGCAGCCCCGTCCTCACGGGAACGTGCGCCTGGTCACCTGCGATGTCCTCACATCGCCTCGTAGTTCGGGCCGCCGCCGCCCTCCGGGGGAACCCAGGTGATGTTGCCGTTGGGATCCTTCACGTCACAGGTCTTGCAGTGAACGCAGTTCTGGGCGTTGATCTGGAAGCGCGGGCCGGAGCCCTCCTCGATCCATTCATAGACGCCAGCCGGGCAATAGCGGTTCGAGGGGCCGGCATAGACGTCGTGCTCGGACGTCTTCTGGAGGTTCATGTCCGTGACCTTCAGATGGATCGGCTGGTCCTCCTCGTGATTGGTGTTGGACAAAAACACCGAGGAAAGCTTGTCGAACGTGATCTTGCCGTCGGGCTTCGGGTAGTTCCTCGGCGCGTGGCTCTTGGCCGAATCGAGCGTGGCGCGGTCGGGCTTGACGTGCGACTGCGTGCCAAACAGTGAGGCGCCGAACAGCGTATTGCACCACATGTCGAAGCCGCCCAGCGCGACGCCGAGCACGGTGCCGAACTTCGACCACAATGGCTTGACGTTGCGGACCAGGAACAGGTCCTTGCCGACCGATGAGGAACGCCAGGCGTTCTCGTATTCGACGAGCTCGTCATTGGCGCGGTCGGCGGCGAGCGCGGCCGCAACATGTTCGGCAGCCAGCATGCCGGTGCCCATCGCATTGTGCACGCCCTTGATGCGCGGCACGTTGACGAAGCCGGCCGCGCAGCCGATCAGCGCGCCGCCGGGGAAGCTCAGCTTCGGCACCGACTGATAGCCGCCCTCGGTGATCGCGCGCGCGCCGTAGGCGAGCCGCTTGGCGCCTTCGAAGGTGCCGCGGATCGAGGGATGGGTCTTGAAGCGCTGGAATTCGTCGAATGGGGACAGATAGGGATCGTCGTAGTTCAGATGCACGACGAAGCCGACGGCGACGAGATTGTCGTCGTAGTGATAAAGGAACGAGCCGCCACCGGTCTTGAGGTCAAGCGGCCAGCCGAATGAATGCTGGATCAAGCCCTTCTGGTGCTTGGCGGGATCGATCTGCCAGACCTCCTTGAGGCCGATGCCGAACTTCGGCGGCTCGCTCTTGGCGTCGAGCGCGAACTTGTTGATGAGCTGCTTGGTCAGGCTGCCGCGGGCGCCTTCGGCGAACAGCGTGTACTTGCCGAGCAATTCCATGCCGCGGGTGAAGGAATCCTTCGGCTTGCCGTCGCGGCCGATGCCCATGTCGCCGGTGGCGATGCCCTTGACCTTGCCCTCCTCGTCATAGAGCACCTCGGCCGCCGCAAAGCCCGGATAGATCTCGACGCCAAGCGCCTCGGCCTTGCGCGCCAGCCAGCGGCAGACATTGCCGAGCGAGCCGATGTAGCAGTGATGATTGTTCATCAGCGGCGGCATCATGAAATTCGGCAGCTTGATCGCGCCGCCGCCGGTCATCCAGTAGAAGCGGTCGTCCTTGACCTGCGTCTTCAGCGGGCAGTCGGCATCCTCGCGCCAGTCCGGGATCAGCTTGTCGAGGCCCGCGGGATCGATCACGGCGCCCGAGAGGATGTGCGCACCAACCTCGGAGCCCTTCTCCACCACGACGACGTTGAGCTCGGCGTTGAGCTGCTTGAGCCGGATCGCGGCCGACAGACCCGACGGGCCGGCGCCGACGATGACGACGTCGAATTCCATGGATTCGCGCGGGGGAAGTTCTTCGGTGCTCATCTGATCTCAGCCCTTGAGACGGTCCTTGGTCGTTTGCGCCCTCTTGTTTCCGATTTTTCCGGGTAGGACAACCTCGGAATCGCGTTCCGCCGGGATGCAAGGCCGTCCAAGGTGATATAAAAGTCAGACTTTCCCATGATCCCCGAACCCGCACCCACCGTCCGAGAGCTGCTCGCCTTCTATCTGGAGGCCGGTGTCGACTGCACGCTCGCGGAGGAACCGATAGACCGCCTCGCGGAAATCGATGCGCCGCCACCCAGCCCGCGCGCGGCCCCGCCAGCCGAAGCGCCGCGGCCGGTCGCCGCGCCCGCGGTCATGCGCGGCGAAGCCGCGCCTGCACCGGACGTCGCCATCGCCTCGGCACGCGAAGCCGCACGCACCGCGCCGACCCTGGAGGCGCTGCGCGAGCTGATGCAAAATTTCGAGGGCTGCGCGTTGAAGCACACCGCGACGCGACTCGTGTTCGCCGACGGCAACCCGCAGGCGCGCATCATGTTCGTCGGCGAGGCGCCGGGCCGCGACGAGGACATCGAGGGACTGCCCTTCGTCGGGCGCAGCGGCAAGCTGCTCGATCTGATGTTAGGGGCCATCGGCCTCAACCGCACCACCGCCTACATCGCCAACGTCATTCCTTGGCGGCCGCCCGGCAACCGCACGCCGACGCCGCAGGAGACGCAAATCTGCCTGCCTTTCATCCAGCGCCAGATCGAGCTGGTGAACCCCGACGTGCTGGTGACGCTCGGCAATCCCTCGACACAGACGCTGCTGTCGACGCGCGAAGGCATCATGCGCACGCGCGGGCGCTGGTTCGACTACGACACCGGCCAGCGCGTGATCCGCGCGCTGCCGACGTTTCACCCGGCCTATCTCTTGCGCTCGCCGGCCTACAAGCGGCTGGCCTGGCAGGATCTGCGGGCGATCGCGAAGGTGCTGGCGCAGGGCGCCGTGTAACGACGCCCACGCCGTCATTCCGGGGCTCGCGAAGCGAGAGCCCGGAATCCATCGAGCGGCAGAGTTGGTGGATGAATGGATTCCGGGCTCGCGGCTTCGCCGCGCCCCGGAATGACACCGACCTACGTCCCCTTCGGCCGCACGATGGCCCAGCCGATGCGCAACAGCTGCTGGCGGCCGGTCACCAGCCATTCGAAGGCGCGCGGGACTTCCGGCACGATGCCGGGAAAGCGCTTGAGGATCTCCGGCGGCGGCGTGCCCGCGGTATCGGAGGCGCGCCAGACCACGACGCCGCCGGTCTCGCTGAACTTGGTCTGGCTCATCCACGGCGTCCGCGCGGGGGCGGCGTCGATGAACAAATGCGGCCGGCCGGAATGCAGCGCGATCAGGCTAGCGAGCTGGGTCTCGCCGGCGACGGCGCGCAGGCGATGGTTGGTGCGGCGGGCGAAGCTCTCGTCGAAGAAGTCCGAGATCGCGCGCGCCGGCATCGAGGTCGCAATTTCGCTAGTGCCCGTCCAGGGCAGGAACAGGACGGCAAGCACCACGCCGGCGGCGGGCGCGGCAACGGCGGCGGCCCAGACCATGCGGAGCATGCGCGCGCGGCGCATCGCGATGAGATCGCCGGCCGCGACGACCACGGCAAGCCCCGACATGATCAACACGACGCCGGGGCCGCCGACGACGGAATCGAGCCCCAGCAGGCCGGAGATCAGCACTGCGCCGAGCGGCAGAGCGAACGCGAAGAAATAGACGAAGTTGCGCGCAAGCGGCTCGACCGGCGGGCGGTAGATGATCGGCGGCTCCTCGCCCTTGCCGGCGAACATTCCGGTGTTGAGAAAGGTCAGCGCCGGGATCGCCGCCGCCCCGAGCACGAGGCCGCCGAGCAGCCAGACCGCATGCAGCGCGCGGTCGTTGAGCTCGGCGACTGGCGGCAAGGCCGGCAGCGCCAGCGTCTCGGCCCGCATCAGAAAGACCGCATAGGGCAGCGCCAGCACGGCGACGACGATTAGCGCGAACAGCGGATCGAGCCCGCGCAGCGTCCGGCGGCCGCCGGCGGTCGTAACCGCGAAGACGACGATCAGCAGCAGCAGGAAGATCGCGGCGGGCGTCGTCAGCAGCAGGAGGCCGGCTTCGATCGACCAGGCGAACCAGGCATTACCGCGGCGCTGGCCGATGATCTGCCAGGAGTGCAGCAGCAAGAGCGCCCAGAGCGGCCGCGCCAGGATCAGCGGGCCGAAGTCCAGCGCCGAGGAGGAGAAGGCCAGCACCGTCATGGTGAGGAGCACGGCAAGCACCGCCTGCTGCGAGCCGACCACGGCACGGGAGAGATGATAGAGCGCGATGAAGGTCGCGATCTCACAGAGCTGGGCGAGCACATAGACGCCGAGCATGTGGCCGCCGGCGGCGCGATAGGCGATGTCGGCGAGCCAGATGGCAAGCGGCGGGCCGAGATCGGTGCCGACCTGGTATTCCCTGCCGAAGGCCAGAAGGGTCGCGAGAGTGCCGGGCGGGCTGCGGTAGAACACCAGCGCCACGAACAGCCACATCGCGGCCTGCAGCAGCACCGCAATCCAAACGATCAGCCGCGGCCGGGCGCGAATGAGCTCGATGACCAGGGAGGTAAACCGCATGCAACGTCCGAAGGTGCAGCCAACCCGTCCAGCCGGCCCTATTCGCTCACGTCTGTTTTGATAAAGGGCGTCACGGGTTGTGGCAACCGCCGCAGTTCGTCATGCCCGGGCTTGTCCCGGGCATCCACGTTCTTCGTGCCGCTGGTAAGACGTAGGTGGCCGGGTCAAGCCCGGCCATGACGGATGGGAAAGCTGTAGGAGGATCGCTAGAGATTTACGGAAGCGTCGATCTCGACGCTCGCCTCCACCTGCACCTCGACCTCGGTCACCGAGAACAGGTCGTGCACCGGCTCGACGGTCCAGGGCATGTGCTTGGCGCGGGCGGCGGCGACGGGAGCGAAGAAGCTGCGGTGGTGGATGGAAGGGCCGAGGCGATCAAGCGCGTCGAGATGCTCTGGCACGGCGTAGCCCTTGTGCTGCTCGAAGCCGTAGCCCGGGCAGTCCTGCGCCAGCGCGCACATCAGCCGGTCCCGGGTGACCTTGGCGACGATGGAGGCCGCGGCGATCGACAGCACGATACCGTCGCCGCCGATCACGGCCTCGCAGTCGCATGCGGTGTCGAGCCGGTCGCGGCCGTCGACGAAGACGTGCCTGGGCGCCTCGGGCAGGGCCACCACGGCGCGCTTCAGCGCCCACAGCGAGGCGCGCAGGATGTTGTCGCGGTCGATTCGCGCCGGCGAGGCGACGGCGACCGAGACCTGCGCGGTGGCGCAGATCTTGTCGAACAGCTTCTCGCGCTCCTCGGCGGTCAGGCGCTTGGAATCGTCGATGCCGCGCGGGATGCGGTGGGGATCGAGAATCACCGCGGCGGCCACCACGGGACCTGCGAGCGGGCCGCGGCCAGCCTCGTCGCAGCCCGCGACCGGCCAGACGCCGCGCTTGATCAGCACGCGCTCGCGGCGGAAGCTGGGGGCAGCAACGGCAATGATGCCTTTCCTACCGGCAGGGACCTTCGCAGCATCGGCCGCAGATATCTTTGCCGCCTTGGCGGGCACAGCCTTCGGCGCGGCCTTTTTCTTCGGCGCGGCTTTGGCTGGGGTCTTGGCGGAGGGGTCCCGAATCATGGCCGGGATCGTGCGCCAGGGGGCTTCGCCAGCGCAACCGGGAACCCACGATATTCCCGTTATTCAGGCCGCCCGCCCTACTCCGCCAGATGCACCCGCCGGTCCTCGCCCACCTCGATGCCGGGTGCGACCACGACTTCCCAGACATGTGCATCGGGATCGGCAAAATAGCCGCAATAGCCGCCGTAGTCGGTCGCGTGCGCCGCCTTCAGCAAGGTGGCCCCCTTCTCGACGGCGAATGCCAGCACCTCGTCGACCTCCTCGCGGGTCACGCAATTCCAGGCAAGCGTCATGCCGCGAAAGGTCGTGGGCCTCGGCTGGTCCTCCGAGGACGCGTCTGCGGCGAGCCGATCCCAGTGATAAAGCGCTAGCACCGGACCGCCGGTGTCGTAGAACGCAACCGCCTCGCCGGTCTCCTTCAGCCGGCGCGAGAAACCGAGCGCGTCGTAGAAGGCGATGCTGGCGCGGATGTCGTTCACACCGAGCGTGATGACGGTCAGCCGCGGCACCGGCACCGCGAGTTCCTTGAGCATGCGACACCTCTTGCATGTGTCCGCTCAAAACAGGCTGAGCTGATCACCGTTCCGCTTCGGCCGCGCAAAGTGATCAATGGTCAGCTTGGAGCGCCGCTTGTTGAGGCCGAGCCTCTCGCAGGCGATCTCGAAGCGGCGGCCGATGGTCCAAGCCATCGGTCCGGTGCCCTTCATCCGCTCGCCCCATTTGGCGTCGTAGTCGCGCCCGCCCCGCATGTCGCGGATCAGGGTGAAGACGTGACGATAGCGGTCCGGATAGTTCGCCATCAGCCATTCGCGGAAGAGATCGCGCACCTCCAGTGGCAGCCGCAGCAGCACATAGGCAGCCTCCTTGACCCCGGCATGGGCGGCGGCGTCGAGGATGCGCTCGATCTCGGAATCGTTCAGCGCAGGGATCACGGGCGCGACCATCACCGTGGTGGGAATGCCGGCGTCCGAGAGCTGCTTCAGCGCCTCCAGCCGTTTCGGCGGCGTCGAGGCCCGCGGCTCCATCGTGCGCGCCAGCTTCGGATCGAGCGAGGTGACCGAGATCGCGACCTTGGCGAGGTTGCGCTTGGCCATCCGCTGGAGAATGTCGATGTCGCGCAGCACCAGCGCCGACTTGGTGACGATGCCGACGGGATGCCCTGCGCGCTCCAGCACTTCCAAAATGCCGCGCATGATTTTGCGCTCGCGCTCGATCGGCTGGTAGGGATCGGTGTTGGTGCCGATCGCGATCATCCGCGGCTCGTAGCCGGGAGCCGCAAGCTCCTTCTCGAGCAGCGAAGGCGCCTCGGGCTTCACGAACAGTTTTGACTCGAAGTCGAGCCCCGGCGACAGGCCGAGATAGGCGTGGGTCGGCCGCGCGAAGCAATAGACGCAGCCGTGCTCGCAGCCGCGATAGGGATTGATCGAGCGGTCGAAACCGATGTCGGGGGAATCGTTGCGTGTGATCACCTTGCGCGAGGTGTCGACGGCGACACTCGTCTTGAACGGCGGCAGCTCGTCGAGGCTCTGCCAGCCGTCGTCGAAAGCGACCCGCGCCTCGGCCTCGTAACGGCCGCTGGCGTTGGACTGCGCGCCCCGCCCTCGCCGTCGCGCGCGGTCGATGGCGACGCCAAGCTCGGGGAAATCTGAAGGCGCACCCGCCGGCTCGGAGGGCGCCGTGACCGGCGGGTGCTTGAGAGCATGAGAGGATGCTGGACTCATGCAGCCAAGATAGCACGACATAGGAACAAATCAAGAACACAAATCAAAAACGTGAAAACAACCCCATGCACAGTAGAGCTGCCCAAACTTCGCGCGCCTGCCTTTGACCTCACGCAACACAGCCGTCACGACCATCCCGTTTCATGCCCGACGGATCGATCGCCCCGGAACCGGGTTGGTGACGATCGCGAAGTGAAGGTCGGCAGGAACATGACAATCCAACAAAAAACGGCCGAAGCGAGCAGCGACCTCGATCTGCTCGATCGCTATTGGCGCGCCGCCAACTACCTCTCGGTCGGGCAAATCTACCTGCTCGACAATCCGCTGCTGCGCGAGCCGCTGCGGCCCGAGCACATCAAGCCGCGTCTGCTCGGACATTGGGGCACGACGCCGGGGCTGAACTTCATCTATGCCCATCTCAACCGCGTCATCCGGGCGCTCGATGTCAGCGTGATCTATGTCTGCGGTCCCGGCCATGGAGGTCCGGGCATGGTCGCCAACACTTATCTCGAAGGCAGCTACAGCGAGATCTATCCCGATATTGCGCGCGATGCGGACGGATTGCGCAAGCTGTTCAGGCAGTTCTCCTTCCCCGGCGGCATCCCGAGCCACGCGGCGCCGGAAACGCCGGGCTCGATCCACGAGGGCGGCGAGCTCGGCTATGCGCTGGTGCACGCCTATGGCGCCGCATTCGACAACCCGGATTTGATTGTCGCCTGCGTGGTCGGCGACGGCGAGGCCGAGACCGGCCCGCTCGCTGCGTCCTGGCACTCCAACAAGTTCCTGAACCCCGCCCATGACGGCGCAGTGCTGCCGATCCTGCATCTCAACGGCTACAAGATCGCGGGCCCCACCGTGCTCGGACGGATGCAGGACGCGGAGATCCGCGACCTCTTCCGCGGGTTCGGCCACGAGCCGCTGTTCGTCAGCGGCGACGATCCCAAATTGATGCACCAGGCCATGGCCGATGCGCTCGACGTTGCATTCGCCAGCATCCGCTCGATCCAGCAACATGCCCGCGACGGCCGCACAACCGTCGAGCGGCCGCGCTGGCCGATGATCGTGCTGCGCAGCCCCAAGGGCTGGACCGGCCCGAAGGAGGTCGACGGCAAGAAGGTGGAGGGCTTCTGGCGCGCGCATCAGGTGCCAGTCGCAGGCTGCCGCGAGAACCCGGAGCATCTCAAGGTGCTCGAAGACTGGATGCGCAGTTACGAGCCGGAAAAGCTGTTCGATGGCAACGGCGCGCTCGTTGCCGAGCTTCAGGCGCTTGCGCCCGAAGGCATCAGGCGCATGGGCGCCAATCCGCATGCCAATGGCGGCGTGCTGAAGAAGGAGCTGAAGCTGCCCGACTTCCGCAGCTTCGCGATCGAGGTGACGCAGCCCGGCGAAGTCGTTGCGGAAGCGACGCGCGAGCTCGGCAAATTCCTGCGCGATGTCATCCGCCTCAACGCGAAGGAGCGCAACTTCCGCATCATGGGCCCGGACGAGACGGCATCGAACCGGCTCGACGCCGTGTTCGAAGCCACCGAACGCGTCTGGATGGAGCCCACCGAGCCTTACGACGTGCACCTCGCCCAGGACGGCCGCGTCATGGAGGTGCTGAGCGAGCATCTCTGCCAGGGCTGGCTGGAGGGCTATCTGCTCACCGGACGGCACGGCTTCTTCTCCTGCTACGAGGCCTTCATCCACATCGTGGATTCCATGTTCAACCAGCACGCCAAATGGCTGAAGGTGACGCGGGAGCTGCCGTGGCGGCGTCCGATCGCCTCGCTCAATTATCTGCTGACCTCGCATGTCTGGCGCCAGGACCATAACGGCTTCAGCCATCAGGACCCCGGTTTCGTCGATCTCGTCGCCAACAAGAAGGCCGACATCGTCCGCATCTACTTCCCGCCGGATGCCAACACGCTGCTCTGGATCGCCGACCACTGCCTGCGCACCTATAACCGCATCAACGTAATCGTCGCCGGCAAGCAGCCGGCGCCGCAATGGCTGTCGATGCAGGACGCGGCGACGCATTGCGATGCCGGCATCGGCATCTGGACCTGGGCGGGCACGGAGGACGGAAAGGGCGAGCCCGACGTCGTCATGGCCTGCGCCGGCGACGTGCCGACGCTGGAGACGCTCGCTGCCGTCGACCTCCTACGCAAGGCGCTGCCGGACTTGAAGATCCGCGTCGTCAACGTCGTCGACCTCATGACGCTGCAGCCGAGGGAGCAGCATCCGCACGGCCTGTCCGACCGCGACTTCGACAGCCTGTTCACGCGCGACAAGCCTGTGATCTTTGCCTATCACGGCTATCCCTATCTCATTCACCGGCTGACCTATAATCGCACCAACCATGCCGGCATGCATGTGCGCGGCTTTGCCGAGGAGGGCACCACGACGACGCCCTTCGACATGGTCGTGCTCAACGAACTCGACCGCTACCACCTCGCGATCGAGGCGATCGAACGTGTGCCGGGACTGGCGACCAAGGCCGCTCAGGTGAAGCAGCAATTCCGCGACAGGCTGATCGAACACTCCCGTTATGTCCGCGAGCACGGTGAAGACATGCCTGAAATACGTGACTGGGTCTGGCAGAACAGCGCCGGCGGCATCACGCCGGCCGAGGCCGGCGACTAGCGATGCCGGACACGGTCCTCGTCCTCAACTCGGGATCGTCGAGCATCAAGTTCGGCCTGTTCGATGTCGCGGCGGCCGAGCCCGCCCTGCTCTGCAAGGGCCTGCTGGACGAGCACGAGGCCAAACCCCGGCTGGTGGTGAAGGGCCCCACGGGCGAAGACCTGTTCGAGACAAGCAATCAGGCGCCTGACGGAGCCCGCGGCCATCTGTTCGCGGACGTGCTCACCTTCATCGAGGACCGGTTCGGTGGACGCAGCCTGCGGGCCATCGGCCATCGCATCGTCCACGGCGGGCCGGATTATTCAGGCCCGGAGGTCCTGACAGACGACATCATTGCGAAACTGGAGGCCTTGACGCCGCTGGCGCCGCTGCACCAGCCGCGCTGCCTCGCGCCGGTGCGCACACTGGCGGCGATCCGGCCCGGGCTGACGCAGATCGCGTGTTTCGACACCGCCTTCCATCACGGCCTCGCGCCGCCGGCGAGCCGCTTCGCCATTCCCCGGCGATTCGAGGCGCGTGGGATCAGGCGCTACGGCTTTCACGGCCTCTCGTTCGAATATGTCGCGGGACGCCTGGCCGAGATCGCGCCGGAGCTCGTGGCCAAGCGCACTGTCATCGCGCATCTCGGCAATGGCGCCAGCCTCTGCGCCCTGCGCGATGGCCACAGCATCGACACCACGATGGGGCTGACGCCGCTCGACGGCCTCGTGATGGGCACGCGCTGCGGTGCGATCGATCCGGGCGTGCTGCTCTATCTGCAAGAGCACGAGAACATGTCGGTCGAGAATGTCCAGCACCTGCTCTATCACGAGTCAGGCCTGTTCGGCGTCTCAGGGATATCCGCCGACATGCGCACGCTGCTGGCGAGCCGCGAGGCTGCGGCGCGTGAGGCCGTCGACCTCTTCACGTTCCGTGCGGCGCAGCAGGTCGCGATGATGGCGACCACGCTCGGCGGCCTGGACTGCCTGATCTTCACCGGTGGCATCGGCGAGCACGCCAAGGAGATCCGCGGCGCGATCGGCGAGCGTCTCGCCTGGATGGGCGTGCGCATCGACGCCGCAAGCAACGATGCCGCGCGCGAGCGCATCAACGGCAACGACAGCATGGTCGAGGTCTTCGTCATCCCCACCAACGAAGAGATGATGATCGCGCGCCATTGCGCGGCTCTGATCTAGGGCGTTATCCCGTTGCGAAAACACCCTCTCCGCAAGCGGGAGAGGGAGTGCACTCACGTTATAGCAATCAAACCTGATCTCATCATGCTTAGTGACCGCGGCCGGTCAGGAGCTGAAAAGTCCCCATCGCGACTTCGATCAGGATCAGCACCACGACGGCGATCTCCAGGCGGAGCGAGCGCTGGGTGTCGATGATATCGGTCAGCGCGTTGGCGGTCTCCGACACCGCGGCAAGCTTGCGCTCGAGCGTGTCGAGGCGCTCCTTCAGCTCGTACTCGTCCTCCAGGCGCGAATAGAGCCGGTCGAGCTCGGGCTTCTCCCAGAGCACGTCGGGCTTCTCGGCGACCGCGACGCGGCCGGCGACCCGCTGCTGCACCAGCAGCGCGTTGCCGATCAATTGCAGGATGCCCTTGCGCCGTTGCGGCGTGCGACCGCGCTCGGCGAGCTCCCGTGCAAACGGCTCGATCACGTCGAACACCGCGGCGACGCGGCGCTCATCGCGCGCCAGCGACGTGCTTTTGGCGAGTGCGTCCGCAACCAGCAGCAGCCGGTCGTCGGAGAACTTGGCGAGGCAGATCGGCCCGCCCGGCTGGATCGTCTCGCCGGCTTCCTCGTTGCAGAGCTGCGCCTGCGCGATCTCCTCCTCGTAGGGGCTGAACTCTCCGGTAACGCGCGATCTCAGGTTGTCGACGAGGACCTTCTCCTCCGACGGCAACAGCCCGATCAGCACGACGACGCCGTAGCGAAAGATCACGGCAAGGCCGGCATGAACGCGGAAGGCGGCCGGCGTCGAGGACACCAGCGTGCCGATCTCGAGGCCAGACGCGTTGATGCGGTCGCCCAGCATCAGCGCCCGGATCCGCAAGGTCGGCGCGGCCTCCTGCTTCGGCGATGTTGGCGCGGTGCCAACGGCGAGGTGATCGGCGTTCATGCAAAGTCTCTCCCGGGCAGCGAAACGTCGCCACGAAGCATTCGGGGTTAATACCGTCAGGATCGGCTTGTGCCGAAACATTCGGCAATATTACCAGCCGCGCCTGGCACATCTGGCCGCGATGAACTCGCGGCAGTTTACCATCGCACGCCGAAGCCCCTTCCGAAAGTTGCACTCGGCAGCGCGACGGGTTTATGACAACATCATGCAACGCTACGCTTCTCCCGAAGTGCGGAAACTGAAGCCTCAATCATGCTGAGCGTCATCATTCCGACCGAAGGTGTCGAGCAGACGGCGGTCGCAACCCTGGCCGCGCTGGTGCCCGGCGCCACAGCCGGCGTAATCCGGGAAGTGCTTCTGGTCGACGGCACGCGCAACGGCGTTATCGAGCGCGTTGCCGACGTCGCGGGCTGCCGTTTCATCGGCTTCGAAGGGCATTCGCAAGGCGCTGCGCTCGCCGCCGGCGCGCTCCAGGCCCGATCGCCCTGGCTGATGTTCCTGCCTGCCGGCGCTGTGCTGGAAACCGGCTGGATCGAGGAAACCACCCAGTTCATCCAGGCCGTCGCCACCAGCGGCCGGGATCGTGCCGCGGTGTTCCGCTATGCCCGCTCGCCCTACGCAAATACCGCAGTGCGCGACGTCCTCTGGGCGGTGGCGCGCAGGCTCGTCGGTCCGCTCGGCGATCAAGGGCTGCTGATCGCGCGCGATCATTACGACCGGATCGGCGGATACCCGCCCCACGCCCGGCATTCCGAGGCGCGGCTGCTCCGGCGGCTCGGCCGGTCGTCCCGGACCATGCTGCGCAGCCGGATTGTCATGGTCGGCTGAAGCGCCGAGATACTTGCCAACGTCAATCAATTAATTGACAATGGCAAATATCGAGGTGATCCCATGCTATCGAAAGCTTTGCCGTCAAGCGCCGTCGCCGAACAGGCTGCCGGCGACCCCGTCGCGGCGGTTCGCGCCTTCAACCGCTTCTACACCCGCAAGCTCGGTGTGCTCGACCAGCACCTCGGCAAGAGTCCGTTCTCGCTCAGCGAGGCACGGGTGCTCTACGAGCTCGCCCATCGCGACGACCTTGCCGCAAAAGAGATCGGACACGAGCTCGGTCTCGATCCCGGGTATCTCAGCCGCATCGTCCAGAGCTTCGACGAGAAGGGGCTGATCACGCGAAAGCCGCTGCCCGCGGACCGCAGGCAGTACCAGCTCAGCCTGACCGCCAAAGGCCGGCAGGCTTTCGCCAAGCTGAACCTGAACTCGCAAAACGAGGTCGCCGCGATGCTGGCTCAGCTTTCGCCTGGCGATGCGACCCGGCTCACGCAGGCGATGGCCACGATCGAGGCCGTGCTGGAGCAACGCCGAAGCCCGCCCGCTTCTTTCATGCTGCGCAGCCATCGCGTCGGCGACATGGGCTGGGTGATCTCCCGCCAGGGCGCCGCCTATGCTGCGGACTACAATTGGGACATCAGTTACGAGGCGCTGGTCGCCGAGATCTGCGCACAGTTCATCAGGAATTACGACGCCGCGCGCGAGCACTGCTGGATCGCGGAGGTCGGTGGCGAGCCGGTCGGCTCGGTGTTCCTGGTCAAGGCCACGGACGAGATCGCCAAACTGCGCCTGTTGCAGGTGGAGAAGAAAGCACGGGGCCTCGGCGTCGGCCGCGCCCTCGTCGAGCAATGCATCCAGGGCGCCCGCGAGCGCGGCTACGGCAAGATGACGCTGTGGACGCAGAGCATTTTGGTGGCTGCGCGCGGGATTTATCAAAGCGCGGGATTCAAGCTGGTCGCGACGGAGCCGCATCACAGCTTCGGTGCCGACCTGGTCGGCGAGACGTGGGAGCTGGATCTCTGATCTCGCAGCGAGCGAGATGCGCGTTGCTGCGCCCTCTCCCCTTGCGGGAGAGGGCATGTCAACTGGCAAATGCAAGCTCGCTTGGGTGAGGGGTATGTCTCCACAAGCATTGGTGCGCGCGGAGAGAACCCCTCATCCGGCGCTTCGCGCCACCTTCTCCCACAAGGGGAGAAGGGAAGAAAAGCAAGAACTCACACCGTCGCGCCCTGCGCTTTTGGCCGGCGCAGATGCTCGTCCAGCCGCGGCATGATCTCGACGAAATTGCAGGGGCGCGTGCGGTAGTCGAGCTGAGCCGCCAGGATGCCGTCCCAGCCGTCGCGGCAGGCGCCGGGCGAGCCCGGCAGGCAGAAGATGTAGGTCGCGCCCGCGACGCCCGCGGTGGCGCGGCTCTGGATCGTCGACGCCCCGATCTTGGCGTGGCTCAGCATGTGGAAGGCGATCGAGAAGCCGTCCATGCGCTTCTCGAACAGCGGCTCGATCGCCTCGGGCGTGACGTCGCGCCCGGTAAAGCCGGTGCCGCCGGTGGTGATGACGACGTCGATGCCGCTATCGGCGATCCAGCGGCGGATCACGGCGCGGATCGCCTCGACATCATCGGTGACGATCTCGCGCGCGGCGAGATGATGGCCCGCAGCGGTGAGACGATCGGCGAGGGTCTGGCCGGACTTGTCGTCCGCAAGCGCGCGCGTGTCGGACACCGTGAGCACCGCAATGTTGAGCGGGATGAATTGTTTGGATTCGTCGATGGAGGCCATTCTTCACCCTCGCTCGTCGTTCCGGGGCTGACGCGTTACAACGCCCCCGCACCGAACGTGTTGCAGGCCTGGACCGTGCCCTGCTGGTAGCCGATCATGAACCATTGCTTGCGTTGCGCCGCCGAGCCGTGGGTGAAGGAGTCGGGTACCACGCGGCCGGTGGCCTGGCGTTGCAGCGTGTCGTCGCCGATCGCGCTCGCCGTGGTCAGCGCCGCCTCGATGTCGCCGGGCTCGAGGAAGTTCGGACGCTTCTTCGCCTCACGGTTGACCCAGACGCCGGACAGACAATCGGCCTGCAACTCCACCTTGACCTGGAGCGCATTGGCCTCGGCCTTCGAGCCGACCTGCTGCTGCAGCCGCGTCACGCGCGGAATGATGCCGAGCAGGTTCTGGATGTGATGGCCGACCTCGTGCGCGATGATGTAGGCGGTGGTGAAATTGCACGCCGACTTGCCGGAGCAGCCGCGAAAGCGGGTCTCGACCTCGCGGAAGAAGGCGGTGTCCAGGAAGATGGTCCGGTCGGGCGGACAATAGAACGGCCCCATGGCCGACTGCGCCATGCCGCAGCGGCCGCCATTGGTGGCGTTGCGGAACAGCACGATCTTCGGACCGGTGTACGACTGGCCGTTGGCCTGGAAGATCTCGCTCCAGCGATCGTCGAGCTCGCCGAGGATGCCGGAGATCATGCTGCCCATCTCGTCGGTCGGCGCGCCGCGCTTGCCCGAGGAGGCCTGACGATCGGTCTGATAGGTCGGCGCATGGCCGCCGCCGGAGAGGATCTCGGCGCCGCCGATCAGGATGCGGGGATCGATGCCGAAGGCGTAGCCGACCAGGCCGAGGATAATGATGGTGCCGATGCCGAGCCCGCCACCACCCATCGGCAGGCCGAACCCGCCGCCTCCACCGCCGCCAAAGCCGCCACCTTCATCGCGACGATCCTCGATGTCGTCGCTGCGGCGGAAGTCATCGTAGCGCATGGCGGCCTTTCCTCTGGGGTCCCTGATTTAAGTTTCGACGGCGCACAGAAACGCGAAAGCTCAACGCGCCACATACGTAAAATTTCCGTTGCTTTTATCAATATCGTGGCCGGCAAAAATTGCCTAGTGCGACAGCCTGTCGATGCCAGCAAATTTTTCCGAGGGCCGAGCAGTTTTTTCCGAGAGAAATTTACAGCCTTTTTCCCGCCACGATCGCTCCAGCGAACCGCGCAAGTACGAAATACACTGTAAAACAAGGCGAATGCGCGCAGCAATTTGTGCGCGAACGATGATGCGAGGAGTGCTCACGAAAGCGGCGGGTTAAGTCGATTTTTACTTTGCCCCTTCAATGTAACGGCCAGTCGGTTGTTTGGTCCCGCGTCGCCGACAGCGTCGCCTGAGTCAGAGTTCTTGAGTCATGGTAGAGTCGCGTCGCGGGGCGTCTGCAAAGGCGCCCCGCACAAATTTTGAGTCCCCTTCGCATCGCATCATCGTCGGTGATTGCGTCGCCGAGATGTCGAAGCTGCAGGCAGGCAGCGTCGACCTGGTGTTCGCCGATCCGCCCTACAATCTGCAGCTCAAGGGCGACCTCAAGCGTCCCGACGAATCCCATGTCGATGCCGTCAACGACGATTGGGACAAGTTCGATTCGTTTGCCGCCTACGACGATTTCACCCGCGCCTGGCTGCTCGCCGCACGCCGCGCCATGAAGCCGTCGGCGACGATCTGGGTGATCGGCTCCTATCACAACATCTTCCGCGTCGGCGCCATCATGCAGGACCTCGGCTTCTGGCTGCTGAACGACATCGTCTGGCGCAAGACCAATCCGATGCCGAATTTCCGCGGCCGCCGCTTCACCAACGCGCACGAGACCATGATCTGGGCCGCGCGCGACGAGAAGGCCAAGGGCTACACATTCAATTACGAGGCGCTGAAGGCCGCCAACGAGGACGTCCAGGCGCGGTCCGACTGGCTGATCCCGCTCTGCACCGGCGAGGAGCGGCTCAAGGGCGCAGACGGCAAGAAGGTGCATCCGACGCAGAAGCCGGAAGGCCTGCTCGCGCGCGTGCTGCTGTCGTCATCCAAGCCCGGCGATCTCGTCATCGATCCCTTCAACGGCACCGGCACCACCGGCGCCGTCGCCAAGCGCCTCGGCCGCTCCTATATCGGCTTCGAGCGCGACAAGACCTACGCCAAGGCCGCCGAGGCTCGCATCGCCAAGGTCGAGCCGTTGCCCGAAGAGAGCCTTGCCCCGTTCATGACCGCGCGCGAGGCCCCGCGCGTTGCGTTCTCCGAGCTGATCGAGCGCGGCATGATCATGCCCGGCACGAAGCTGTTCGACGCCAAGAAGAAGTTAGGGGCGCTGGTGCGTGCCGACGGCGCCATCATGCTCGGCGACAAGGTCGGTTCGATCCACCGCATCGGCGCGGTGGCGCAGGGCGCACAGGCCTGCAACGGCTGGACCTTCTGGCACGTCGAGACCAAGAAGGGCCTCAAGCTGATCGACGAATTGCGCGCTGAGATCCGCGCGGGAATGTCGGCGGAGTAGTTTTCCGCCGTCGCGCGGGCGGAAATGACGGAGTGTTGATCGAGGACCTCCTCATTCGGGACTAGGATCACCCGGTCCAACCGTCCTGACCGGCCTGCTCCCATGCGACGACAGTCCGAGACATTGCTGCTGGTGCCGCTGCTGCCGATCTTCCTGGTCGGCATGTTTCCGATGTTCCTGATCGCGCTGCTCGGATTCTTCGGCCTAGCGCTATTCGGCGTGCTCGTGATCTGCGTCGGGCTCGCCAGCAGCAACGAGGCGCACGACAATTTCAACCACGACGTGATCGTTCACGGCTATGCGCGCGGTTCGGAGCGCGCGGCGCGCGCCTCCGACATGCATCTCGCAGCGCGGCTCGGCCTGCGGCTGGAAGCCGTTGGTGCGGCCATGGTCATCGCGGCGGCAATCGGCCTTTGTTACGCCGCCTGATCTGCGCACCGCGCAGACACCGCCCGGCAAACTCGCCGGTTGCCCTCTCGGGCGAGGTTCAGGCAAGACAAGGCGCGCCCAACGACGCCGCGTCCGCGCGCGGCAATATAGACACCGGGGAGATGCTGGATGCTCAAATTCTATTTCAACGGATCACCAAACCCGACCAAGGTCGCGCTCTTTCTCGAAGAATCCGGCCTGCCTTACGAGCCGGTGAAGGTCGACACCCGCAAGGGCGAGCAGTTCGCGCCGGAATTCCTCAAGATCAATCCGAACGGCAAGGTGCCGGCGATCGACGATGGCGGCACCATCGTGTTCGATTCGAACGCCATCCTGCTCTATCTCGCCGAGAAGACCGGCAAATTCCTGCCCGCCAACCGCGCCGAACTGCTGTCCTGGCTGATGTTCGTCGCCACCGGCGTCGGGCCCTATTCGGGGCAGGCCGTGCACTTCAAGCATTTTGCGCCGAAGGAGCAGAACCACGATTACGCCCATAACCGCTATCAGTACGAGACCGACCGCCACTACAAGATTCTCGACGCGCACCTGAAGGACCGCCGCTACATGGTCGGCGACAGCTATTCGATCGTCGACATGGCGCTGTGGGGCTGGGCGCGGATGGTGCCGTTCAAGCTCGGCGACGACGCCTTTGCGCGATACCCGAACGTGAAGCGGCTGGTCGACGAGATCTCGGCGCGCCCGGCGGCGGCGCGCGCCATCGCCCTGAAGGACAAGTTCACCTTCAAGGCCGAGATGGACGACGAAGCGCGCGCCAACATGTTCAAGCACATGACGACGAAGGTGGCTTGAATCGCGCCGCCCCTCTTCGAGGCCACGCGCATGCGCGTGGCCTCTTGCGTTTGAAGCGTCAGGCGGCGTGGACCGAACTCAGGAACTTGGCGACTTCCTGCTTCAACCGGCTGCTGTCGGCCGAGAGCGAGCGCGCCGCCGACAACACCTGCGAGGAAGCCGAGCCGGTCTCGGAGGCGCCGCGCTGCACGTCGCCGATATTGGAGGAGACGAGCTGCGTGCCCTGGGCCGCCTGCTGGACGTTGCGGGAGATCTCCTGCGTCGCCGCGCCCTGCTGCTCCACGGCCGCGGCGACCGTCGAGGAGATCTCCGACAGCCGCTCGATCGTGCCGCTGATCTCCCGGATCGAGCCGACGGATTCCTCGGTCGCGGCCTGGATGCCGGAGACCTGCTGGGCGATCTCGCCGGTCGCCCTCGCCGTCTGCTCGGCAAGCGCCTTGACCTCGGTAGCGACCACGGCAAAGCCGCGGCCGGCTTCACCCGCACGCGCTGCCTCGATCGTGGCGTTCAGCGCCAGGAGGTTGGTCTGGCCGGCAATGGTGCTGATCAGCTCGACCACGTCGCCGATCCGCGCGGCGGCCTTGGAGAGCGCGCCAACGCGCTCGTTGGTCCGGCTCGCCTGACCGACGGCCTCGGCGGCGATGCGGGCCGATTCCTGTACCTGCCGGGCAATCTCGGAGACCGAGGACGAGAGCTCCTCGGTCGCGGAGGCGACCGCCTGCACATTGGCCGAGGCCTCCTGCGAGGCGCTGGCCACCTCCGTCGAGAGATCCTGGGCGCGCGCGGCGGTCGTGGTCAACGTGCCGGCGGAGGCTTCGAGCTCGCTCGATGCCGACGACACCGTGTTGACGATCTCGCCGACGGCCTGCTCGAACTGATCGGCGAGCCTGGCCATGTCTTTCCTGCGGTTCTCGGCCTGCCGCGCCTCGAGTTCGGCCTGCTCGGCGCGCATGCTCTCGGTCTCGATCATGTTGTCCTTGAAGACCTGGATCGCCTTGGCCATGTCGCCGATCTCGTCGACCCTGCCGCGGCCGGGAATCTCGACCTCGAGATTGCCGCCGGCAAGCCGCCCCATCGCCTGCGTCATCGAGGTCAGCGGACCGACGATGCTACGGGCGATGAGGAAGGCGACGATGCCTCCGAACAGGATGGCGAGGCCGCCGGCGATCTCCTGCACGGTCGTCGTTCCCGCGATCACGGCCTCGGCGGTGGTGCGCGATACCTGGTAGTCCTCCTTCAGCGTCGTTTCCGCCACCTTGAGCTTGCCGATGCTGTCGACGATGAGGGGCGCGAGGCTCTTGTGGTAGATCTCGTCCGCTTTAAGCATCGCTGCGGAGGTCGTCTCGAACGCCGTCTTGTAGGTTTCAAGCGAGGTCTTAACCGGCGCCAGCGTGGCGCGCAACGCCGCCGCCTGCGGGCTCTTTTCGAGTGCCCCGAGCCGTTGTAATGCCCTGTCGATGCTCGCCCTGAAGGTCGCAGGGCCCTGCGCATCGCGAAGGGCCAGAAAACGCCAGTTTACGATCCTCACGAGCAGGATTCGGGATTCGAGATCGGCGACGAGGGAAGCGGTATCTTCATCGACGGCGGCGCGCGCCACGTCGACGAGCTTGTTCGTCTTGGTGGCCAAGTCCTCGCCACTCGGCAGCAGCGTCGCCTTGCCCGTTCTCGTCTCGTTGACGGCGTCGCCGAGATTGTCACGCAGGCGTCGCATTTTCGCGATCTCGTCGATCAGGCCGTTGTAGAGCGCGCGCCGCTCCTCGGAGAGCGCCCCCTGAGCGCCGACCCGGAGCAGCTCGCTCGCCGCGGTCTCGCGCTCTTGCGCTTCCTTCATTGCGGACTCGTTGCCGTCGTAGACGTAGCGCAAATTGGCCCGCTGAATCGCCTGCAGATGGGCCGATATTTCCAGCACCCGCGCCGTGCTGTCCGAGAGGGCGGATTGTCTTGCGACCTGATCCTGCACATCCCGCAAATTCCAGACGGCAACCACCGCCATCACGACACCCACCGCCACCAGGGCCATGAAGCCTGCGTACAGGCGTCCCCTGATCCGCAAACGAAATTTCGGCATTCCCACTGTCCACCCAGATGCATGTGAATTAGAGGGGCCGAACGACTCCGGCGATCGTCACGGCCACTCCGACAGCCGCACGCCGCGCCCTGGCGGCCTACGCTGCACCGCGACACAATGGGGGACACTTCTTAATTGAACCTTCAAATTCCTCGCGCGCCCGATCTCGACCCGCACCAAATCTGCCGATTTTGGCGGCAGCTATGCAAAGCCGCATGCGAATCCGCTGTGCCATGCACGCCGGTGCATACCGCTCCTCATGGGTGCCTATAGGGCGCCGGCCTCCTGCAATTTGCCGAGTGCATTCTCGACCACTTCCAGCGTGTAAGGCTTCTGGACCACCGGCGCGGCGGCCAATGGCTCGGGGATCGGCGCGCGCTCGCCATAGCCGGTCGCGAAGATGAAGGGCACCCCGATCTCCTTTAGCTTCTGCGCGACCTTGATGCTGCTCTCGCTGCCGAGATTGAGATCGAGCAGAGCAAAGCTCGGCCGCGAACGCTCGATCGAGCGCAGTGCCTGGTCGACGGTTGCGGCGGTGTCGACGTGGCGGGCGCCGAGGTCGAGCAGGATGACCTCCGCGGCCATCGCGATGATCAGGTTGTCCTCCACGATCAGGGCCGTGTCGGAAATCCGTGGACGGGCAGATTGCTGCTCCTCGATACGCATGGCGGCTCCCGCGATGGATGGGACGAGCTGGACGAAGTTGGGCGGAATGACGAACTTCGCCTGGACGCCCAGGAGGTCGAAACGGATCTCGGCATCGCCCTTGAGATCGAACGGCACCGACCGCTCGATGATGGTGGTGCCGAAGCCGCGCCGCGACGGCGGCTGCACGGGCGGACCGCCGCTCTCCTTCCACTCGATGACGAGGCTGGAAGACGGGTCGAGGCGCCAGACCACCTCGACACTGCCGGTGGAATCGGCAAGCGCGCCGTACTTGGCGGAATTGGTCATCATCTCATGAACGACGAGCGCCAGCGTCGCGAACGCCTTTGGATCGAGCGCGACGTCCGGACCGCCCATCTTCACCCGGTCTGCGCGCGCACCGAGATAGGCGCCGGCCTCGGACTCGACCAGGGTGCGGAGCGCGACGGGTGCCCAGTTCAGGTTCGTGATCTGGTCGTGGGCGCGCGCGAGGGCCTGGATGCGGCCGCCGAGCACGCTGGCGAACTCCTCGATGCCGGTCGCAGTCTCCTTGCTCTGCGCCACCAGGGCGCGCACGAGGCTCAGGATGTTGCGGACGCGATGATTGAGCTCGGCGATCATCAGTTCCTGCCGCTCCTGTGCCCCGCGGCGCTCGCGCGCGGCGAGGTCGGACAGTTGCAGGATCACCTCCAGCAGCGTGACGCGCAGGCTCTCGGCGATGCGGATATCGGCCGCCGACCACGGCTTCGACTGCCCCGCCACCGTTTCCTGCCATAGCTCGAAGCTCTTGCGCGGGGTGAGACGCGGCCCGTGCGGCCCTTCGTCGTAGACCTTGTTGGGATCGGCGGCCCATTTCACCGAGCGCGTGACTTCGCGGCGGAAGAAGATCAGGCAATCGCGCGGGGTCCGCGAGATCGGGATGGCGAGAAAGCCCGCCGCGCGGTCACGGAAGGCCTGACCGGCGGCGTAGACCCCGGCGATCTCGGCGCTGGCGAAGATCCGGCCCGGCGAAGTCCGGTTGATGAAGGCGACGAGATCCTTCACCTCGTCTTCGGTGGGGGTCTCGCCCTCGAGCGCGATGGTGTTATCGGACCAGACTGCGACGCCGTCGCACTCGATCATCTTGCGGTAGTCGCCCAGGAAATCGACGATCGCCCGCCGGCTGTGGTCGTGCGAGGCCGCGATCTCGATCAATCGCTCCTGGACCTGATGCGCGCGGGCCTCATAGGCGACGTCACCCTCGCGCTCGCGGCCTTCCACGATCCACGAGAACATCTGACCGAACAGCTCGGAGGCCGTGCGTTTGTCGAACGAAATGTAACGCGGCGAATAATGGTGACAAGCAAAAAGGCCCCACAGCTTGCCGTCACGCAGGATCGACACCGACATGGAGGCGGCAACGCCCATGTTACGCAGATACTCGATGTGGATCGGCGACACCGAGCGCAGCACGCTCATCGACAGGTCGAGCAGTCCCGCATTGTGCGTGGCCGTGGACATCAGCGCGGCAGGCCGCGCGTCGACGTCGGCGATGATGCGCAGCCAGTTGCGCTGATAGAGCGCGCGCGCCTGCCTTGGGATGTCGGATGCAGGGTAACGCAGGCCGAAAAAGGATTCGAGCCCGGACACCGCCGTCTCGGCGATCACCTCGCCGGACCCGTCCGGGTGAAACTGATAGACCATGACGCGGTCGAAGCCGGTCAGCACCTTGAGCTGACGCGCCGCCTCGCGCGCCAGATCGACCATTCCGCGCGTCTTGCGGATCCGTTCGAGCATCAAGCGCACAAGCTCGCCGGAATTGACGCCGGGCTCGTGGACGCTCAGCTCCGCCTCGATGATCAGATAGACGCCGGAGAGATGAATCGAAAGATCGAAGAGTGGCTTGCCGGGCTGCAGCTCGACGCCGAACAGGCGTTCGGTCGCATCCGGACCGCCGAGATGATCGACCCGGCTGCGGATCGTTTCAACCGCCGCCCCGGAGATCACGCCCGACAGCGGCCGCTGCAGCAGGTCGGCAACATCCGTTGCAAGAAAGCTCTCGACGTTGTCCGACGCCATGCAGATCGTGAAATCCGAGAGCACGGCCAGCAGGAAGCCAAACGGCTGCACGCTGCCGGGAATGTGGATCGGCTCGCGGTCGCAATTGGTGAGATTGACGGCCTGATTCATGACCGGTCCGCCGCCTGCTCGAATGCGGCGAAGGCGATGCGGGCCGCCTCGATCGCCTCGTCTTCGTCCCAGCGCTCGTCGGCTGCAAGCTTCGCCAGGAAAGTCTGCCAGAGCCGCCTGCCGGTGCCGTGACTGAGATAGGCGACAGCTTCGCGGAGGCGCGGATCGGCGGAATCCGCGACCATCTTCAGCAGGAATTTTGCCCCGAGACGGGAGCCTTCGAGCACATACATCGTGCCCACAACGCCGCTGCGCGTCAGTGGGGACACGGACACCAGCCGCGGCACCGCGCTGCCGAGGCGCTCGAGATCAGCCAGAATTGCCGCGCTTCGCGACCGCTCCGGCCAGTCCGGGAAAGCGCTGCTGACGCCGGCCTCGACGAGTGCCGTCTCGAGCGGCAGCAGGGCGCCGGCACTGGCTTGCAGAAAGCGCCGATAGCCGGAGAGCTCGGCCAGCTCGAACGCCGACAGCTGCGCGTCGAGGTCGCGGTGCGCGGCCGACGTTGCGTCTCTTAGTCGTTCGCGGAGTCCGGAGAAGCTGCGGCCTACCTGCGTTGAAACGTCCGAAGCCCCAGCCAGCATGAAATTCCCGAGAACGCAGGTTGCCGCGGGCGCGGCGCGCCCGGCAACCGAGGGAACGCCGGCGGCACGCAATAGTTCCGCCGGCCTTGGCACCGCGAGAGGCGAGACATGGGGGGTCCACTCCGTTCATTTCCGCCGAACCCGTCCTTCTGAGCTCGTGCTCGATCTCGCTCCGGGACATCCCGAAATCCTGAAGCTCGCGTTCGGTCATGGCCGCGAGCTGGCAGCGGATGCGAGACCGCTCGTGCCGGGTCTGCAGGAGTTCCAGCAGCGTCCGACAGGCTCGCACAAACATCGCGGGCCGTGGCGAACAGGAGCGGCCGGTGGACGCGACCTGGTCCAATCCGGTCAGCTCGCTGCCCTCGCGGAGGCTTGCGGAAACGGGCCGAGCGCCTTCTCGGTCAGCATGGAGTCGCAGTACTCGCGAATCTCCTTGATCTTGCCGTCCTCCAGGCGAAACACGAGGCAATAATCGTTGTCGTAACGCACGCCCTCGGGCGTGACGTTATCTCCCTTGGCTTCGACCACCACGATGTCGCCATCGGCGATGAAGCGATGGGCGACGGTCCGCGTGCGGTCGCGCAGGCGCGTGCGGACATAGCCGTGCAGATCTTTGAGGATCGCGTCCTTGCCGGCAAAGGTGCGCGACCAGGAATATTGCCCGGTGACGACCCATTTGGCGTCGTCGGCGAGACTTGCTGTAAACAGGGCGCGGTCGCGCGCGGCCGGATCGGGACTGGCGGCCGCGGCAAAGATGTCCTGCAGCAGTTTCTTATTGGCGCTCGCGTTCATGGCGGCATCTCCTCGTGGTGACAACGTGGAGATCATCGCCGGGCCAACGTCATTCTTCAAATCGATAGAGAATATGATATCTATTCACCTCATGAATTTGAAAACGCTCGACCTCAACCTGTTGACCGCGCTCGACGCATTGCTGCGCGAGGCCAATGTCAGCCGCGCGGCGATGAGGATCGGCCTGTCACAGCCGGCGACGAGCCACGCCTTGCAGCGCCTGCGCGACATCTTCGGTGATCCGCTGCTGGTGCGCACGGGCGTACGGATGGAGCTGACGCCGCGGGCGCTCGCCCTGCGTGCGCCGCTGGCGCAGGCGCTCGACCAGGTCCGCGGGCTGTTCGTGCCCGATGACTTCGATGCCGCGAGCAGCGAGCGGCAGTTCCGCCTGATGATGCCGGATCTCGCAGTCGAGCTGTTGATGCCGCCCTTGATGGCGAAAGTGACGCGCCTTGCCCCCAACGTCCGCATCGACGTGGTGCCGTGGCGGGGACCTGCGATCTTCCACGCCGAGTTCGCCCGCACCATCGACCTCGTGATCTCGATCGGCAACGCCTTCAAGGGGTTTCATCGCCAGTTGCTCTACACCGACAGCGACGCGCTGGCGGTGCGGCGCGGCCATCCTGTGGGAGCGAGGCTGAAGCGACGCGAGGCGTTCCTGGCCGCCCGCCATGTCGGCGTGATCATCCGCGGCAATGCCGAGGATCTCATCGACACCTGGCTGCACAGCAAAGGCGTCGAGCGACATATCTCGCTTGTCGTGCCGGGCTATCTGGAAGCCTTGCACGTTGCCGCGCGCACCGATCTCGTCGCCTTCGTGCCGCGCCGGCTGATCGCCGCGCTGTCGCAGCAGCTCGGCCTCGTCACGGTGACGCCGCCGCTCGATCCAGGGATCGACGAGCAGTTCATGTTCCACCCGACGCGCGCGCAGATGGACCCCGGTTCGATCTGGCTGAGAAGGCTGATGCTGGAGACGGGGCGGCAGCTGGAGCAAGCCAGGCGGAAACTCCCGTAGCAACTCTCGTAGGGTGGGTTAGCCGAAGGCGTAACCCACCACTTTGGTTTCCGCAGCGACAGAAGAGGTGGGTTACGCTGCGCTAACCCACCCTACAACAGCTGCCCTCCTACGCCTTCTGCGCCACCATCACCTTGCTCACCGCGGGGCGATCGGACATGCGCTTGAAGTGATCGGCGATCTTCGGCGTCGCATTGATGTCGACGCTGTCGCCTTCGAGCCAGGTCGAGAGCGTATAGAGATAGGGATCGCAGATCGTGTACTGATCGCCCATCACCCAGGGTCCCCGAAACATCTTCTGCTCGATCAACTTGAAGCAGGCGCCCATGGTCTTCGGCACCATTGCCTTCATGTCGGCGAACGAGCTCTCCTCCGTCGCCCAGCGCGCGCCGCGCATCTTGTGGGCGTGGTTGATGTGCACGGTCGAGCAGAGATAGGAGTTGAACGACTGCACCTGGGCGAAGTCGAAGGGATCGTCGAGCGGCGCGAGCTTCGCCTTGGGAAAGGTCTGCGCGAGATAGGCCAGCATCGCCGGCGTCTCGGTCAGGACGCCGCGGTCGGTGACCAGCGCCGGCACCCGGCCCTTCGGGTTGATGGCGAGATAGTCCGGGCTGTTCTGCTGGTTGTCCTTGAAGCTCAGCCGCTCGGCGGTGTAGTCGGCGCCGGCCTCTTCCAAGGTGATGTAGGTGGCGAGCGCGCAGGTGCCGGTGGCGTAGTAGAGCTTGAGCATGTCGGACCTCATGGGGAAAACCGGAGGTTAACGGTCCTCCGCCGCGCCGTCCATAGGCGGCCTGTTCGCAGTTGCCCACATCCGCCCGGCTGTGCCAAGACGCCTCCATCGGAGGGGTTTTCTCATGACGGTACTCATCGCCGGTGGCGGCATCGGCGGGCTCACGCTTGCGCTCAGCCTGCATCAAATCGGCGTTCCCGTGAAAGTGTTCGAGAGCGTCGCGGAACTGAAGCCGCTCGGGGTCGGCATCAACGTGCTGCCGCATGCGGTGCGCGAGCTGATCGAGCTCGGCCTGCTGGACAAGCTGGACGCCAGCGGCGTGCGGACGCGCGAGCTCGCCTATTTCTCCAAGCACGGCAAGCCGATCTGGAGCGAGCCGCGCGGCCTGGAGGCCGGCTACAAATGGCCGCAATTCTCGATCCATCGCGGCACCCTCCAGCAGATCCTGCTCGACACCGCGCTCGAGCGGCTCGGCCGCGACAACATCCTCACCAGCCATCATCTGACCGGGTGGACCGAGACGGCGGGCGGCGTGCGCGCCGACTTCGTCGACAAGGCGACCGGCAAGGCTGCCGGCACCTACGAGGGCACGATCCTGATCGCCGCCGACGGCATCCATTCCGCCGCACGAGAAAAGCTCTATCCGAACGAAGGCCCGCCGATCTGGAACGGCCGCATCCTCTGGCGCGGCGTCACGCCGGCCAAAGCCTTCCTCACCGGCCGCAGCATGATCATGGCCGGTCACGAGATCCTGAAATTCGTCTGCTATCCGATCTCGAAAGAAGCGGACGCCGACGGCAACCACCTCATCAACTGGGTCGCGGAGCGCCACATGCCGCCGACCTATCAGTGGCGTCGCGAGGACTATAACCGCACGGCGCGGCTCGATGAGTTCCTGCCCTGGTTCGAAAGCTGGCAGTTCGACTGGCTCGACGTGCCCGCCCTGATCAGGAACTGCCCGCACGCTTACGAATATCCGCTGGTCGACCGCGATCCGGTGTCGCAATGGACCTTCGGCCGCGTCACGCTGATGGGCGATGCCGCGCATCCGATGTACCCGATCGGCTCGAACGGCGCCTCGCAGGCGATCCTCGACGCGCGCGTCATCACCCGCGAGATCCTGGCGCACGGTCCGACGCAGGCGGCACTGCTCGCCTATGAGGCCGAGCGGCGGCCCGCAACCACCGACCTCGTCCTGCTCAACCGCAAGAACGGTCCCGAGCAGGTGATGCAGCTGGTCGAGGAGCGCGCGCCTGACGGGTACAAGGTCGTCACCGACGTGCTGTCGCAAAAGGAGCTGGAGGACATCGCCGCGAACTACAAGCGCGTTGCGGGATTTCAGGTCGAGGCGCTGAATGCGAAGCCGCCGATCGTAAGCAAGGACGCGCGGGCGAAGGGGTGAGTTCTTTGCTCAAGGCGAGATGTGCGCGAATACGCCCTCTCCCCTTGCGGGAGAGGGCAGCGACGCAGGTAGAAGCGGACTCACTTGGGTGAGGGGTTCTGTCCGCAGGTAAATCTTTTGCAGTAGAATTCGCTGAGGCAACCCCTCATCCGGCGCTTCGTGCCACCTTCTCCCGCAAGGGGAGAAGGAAGAGCAGTGCGCACCGCCGAACTATTTTCCCACCACCCTCGCCGCCTCCAACAATCGCTCGCTGGCGCTTGCCGTCGCCAGCACCGTGCCGTCCTCTGCCATCAGCTTGGCTTCGACGAAGGCGATGGTCTTGCCGAGCTGCGTGACCTTGGCTTCGCCGGTGATCGGACCGGGCTTTGCGGGTGCCAAAAAATTCACGGTCATGCTGATCGTGGTGGTGTAGAGCCGGCCCTCGCTCATCACCAGCACCGCCGGACCCATGGTGTCGTCGAGCATCGCCGAGAGCATGCCGCCCTGGATGAAGCCCGCGGGGTTGCAGAACTCCGGCTTGCCGTCGAAGCCGAGCTTGATCCAGCCCTCCTCCGGACGCGCATCGAGCAGGCGCCAGCCGAGCAGCTCGGCGCATGGGGGCCTTGGGAAGTTATCGAGCGCGGTCTTGACCATGCGAGATCTCCTTTGCCCCCTGTTAGCGCAAGACTGCTGACAGCCTGCTGTCAGCAGGATGGATGCTAGAGATCCAATCCATGCGCGATGACCTTGCGCATGACGTTGGGCAGCGCCTCATCTGCCAGAGTCGCGATCGGCACCCAACGCATGCCCTCGGGCGCGCGGACCCGGGCCTCGGCCTTGGCCGTGTAGACCACTAGCTCGAGCGGAAAATGCGTGAAGACGTGGGTGACGGCGCCCACCTTGCGCTGCCAGCGCGACAGCCCCTTCAGCTGCGGCGCCTGCTGCTTCGCCGTTGCATCGTCCTGGCCGGCGAGCCAGTCCGAGCACGGCACCTCCGTCATGCCGCCGAGCAACCCCTTTTCGGGCCTCGAGCGGACGAGCAGCTCGTCGCCGCGCGTGACCACGAAGGCGGCACCGCGCCTGAGCGTCCCGCTCTTCTTCGGTGCCTTGCGCGGGAACGTCTCCTGGGTGCCCTGCGCGCGTGCCGTGCAGTCCTCTGTGAACGGACACAGCGAGCAGGCCGGCTTCTTCGGCGTGCAGATCGAGGCGCCGAGATCCATCAGCGCCTGCGCGCTGTCGCCGGCGCGAGACTCCGCCAGCAGCGTCGCGGCCAGTTGCTGGATGAGCGGCTTGGCTTGCGGCAGCTCCTCCTCGACCGCGAACAGCCGCGACACCACGCGCTCGATATTGCCGTCGACCGGCATGGTGCGGCGGTCGAACGCGATCGCCGCAATCGCCGCCGCCGTGTAGGGCCCGATCCCCGGCAGCGCGCGCAGGCCCTCCTCGGTATCCGGAAACACGCCGCCATGTTCGCGCGTCACCGCGACCGCGCAGGCGTGGAGGTTGCGTGCGCGCGAATAGTAGCCGAGCCCCGCCCACATCCGCAGCACGTCGTCCTGCGAGGCTCGCCCCAGCGCCGTGACATCAGGCCAGCGCGCGACGAACTTTTCGAAATAGGGGCCGACCGCCTTCACGGTGGTCTGCTGAAGCATGATCTCGGAGAGCCAGACGCGATAGGGATCGGATGCCTCGCCCGGCGCGGCGCGCCAGGGCAATCGGCGGCGGTGGCGGTCGTACCATTGCAGGAGCGCGAGCGGGCGAACCGACGACGCCGTACTCTGTTCCTTCTTGCGCGCAGTCGTGGAGAGCATGCACCTTTACTAGAGGAGGATTCCGCCTGTGGCCAGCGCGACCGGACCGTTGCGCGCTATAACGCCTTGCGTTATACACAGACATGATCCAGAGCTTCGCCAACTCCGAGACAGAGTTGATCTGGTCCGGTCGGCGAAGTCGAAAACTGCCGTCCGACATTCAGAATGTGGCTTTGCGAAAGCTGCGCTTGCTAAACCAGGCGCGGGTGTTGGCGGATCTCAAGGTTCCGCCGGGCAATCGGCTGGAAGCCCTGAAAGCCAACCGCGAAGGTCAGCACTCGATCCGGATCAACGATCAGTGGCGCATCTGTTTTGTGTGGGATGAAGGAGGACCGAGAGATGTCGAAATCGTCGACTACCACTAGGAACGGGTTCCTCCGCAATCCCCATCCCGGCGAGATCCTGCTGGAGGAGTTTTTGAAGCCGATGGAGCTGAGCCAGAACGCCCTGGCGCGGGCCGTTCACGTCCCGCCGCGGCGGATCAACGAGATCGTCCTCGGCAAGCGCGACATCACCGCCGACACTGACCTGCGGCTCGCCCGCTATTTCGGTCTGTCGGAGGGCTTTTTCCTGGGTCTGCAGATGGACTATGATCTGATGCAACGACGGCGCGAGATCGATCGCGACCTCAAGGCCATCCGGCCTCGCGCCGCGGCATAACGGACGGCTCATGTCCAAATTCGGCCCCATCTTCAAGCCCGGCCCGGTCAGCGCCAAACCGCTCGGGATCCTGCTCGACGACGTCTTTGCCGAGGCCTATGCCAAGCAGGGCTTTGCGGCGCGCGAGCTGGTGACGCGGTGGGCACAGATCGCGGGGCCGGAGATCGCGGCCCATGCCGAGCCGCTCAAGATGCAATGGCCGCGGCCGGTCGAGGGTCAGCCGCAGGAGCCGGCAACCCTGGTGCTACGGGTCGAGGGGCCGATGGCGCTGGAGATTCAGCATTCGGCCGACGTGATCCTGGAGCGCGTCAACCGCTTCTTCGGCTGGAGCGCGGTCGGCAAGCTGGCCTTCCGCCAGGCGCCCCTGTCGCGGCCGCGGGCCCGGAAGCGGCCCGGCCCACCCGACCCCAAGGCCGTCGCCAAGGTGGCGGAGAACCTGACCGAGATCGAAGATGAAGAACTGAAGACCGCGCTGGCGCGCCTCGGGGCCGCCATCAAGCGAAATTGAGCCTCATTCCGCGGCCAAACTGGACCTGTCCGCAGCGCCCGCCATTGCCTCAAACGACGTTTCAAGCTAGCGACAGGCCGTCCGAGCAGGAAACCTTGACCCGTCCTTTGGGCGAACCTTGCCAATCCCGGGAGCCGACCTTGATCATCACCCGCCGCGCCTTCACCACGATGCTGTCGCTGACCGGGCTTGCCGCGTTCGCCGGGCTCTCGCCGCTGCGGTTCATCTCGGACGCCATTATCCCTGAAGCAATGGCGCAGTCGGCCGCCGATGTCGCCAAGCCGGTGTCGCTGCCCGACATGGCGCTTGGCCCGAAGGATGCCGCCGTCACCATCACCGAATACGCCTCGATGACGTGTCCGCACTGCGCCGCCTTCAACGAGCAGGTGTTCCCGAAGATCAAGACGGAATACATCGACACCGGCAAGGTGCGTTACATCTTCCGCGAGTTCCCGCTCGACATCAAAGCCGCCGCCGGCTCGATGCTGTCGCGCTGCATCGCCAAGGACGATGCGCCGAAATACTTCGCGGTCACCGACATGCTGTTCCGCCAGCAGAATGACTGGGTGATGAAGAACACCACCGAGACCCTGACGCGGATCGGCAAGCAGGCCGGCCTCACCCAGCAGCAGGTCGAGGCCTGCCTGAAGGACCAGGCGCTGCTCGACAAGATTGCCGCCGACCAGAAATATGCCAGCGACGTGCTCAAGGTGGATTCGACGCCGACCTTCTTCATCAACGGCGAGAAGATCAAGGGCGACACCTCGTTCGAGGAGTTCGCCAAGAAGATCAACCCGCTGCTGAAGAGCTGATTCGCGCGTCAAGATCCTGATTCGCATCTCGAAAGCCGTATCTTTCCCGGCATAAATCCCTTGGGAAAAGCGGCTTTCGCCGGTTGCCCTCGCGGCGCACCGCGGCCATTGTCCAGCCGCATGAGCCGCCTCGCGCGACTCACCCAGACAGCGACATTGCCTTCCATGGTATTGTCCCGGCAGGGGGATTCGCGCCTGCCAACAGAGATGCGTGCTTATGAAAATCACCCGCCTGCGCCTTCACGGTTTCAAGTCCTTCGTTGAGCCCACGGACTTCGTCATCGAGCCCGGCCTGACCGGCGTGGTCGGCCCCAACGGCTGCGGCAAGTCGAATCTCGTCGAGGCGCTGCGCTGGGCGATGGGCGAGACCTCCTACAAGTCGCTGCGCGCGGCCGACATGGATGCGGTGATCTTCGCCGGCTCCGGCAATCGTCCGGCGCGCAACCATGCCGAAGTGACGATGACGATCGACAATGCCGATCGCACCGCACCGGCGGCGATGAACGACAGCCAGATCCTCGAAATCTCCCGCCGCATCGAGCGCGAGGCCGGCTCGGTCTACCGCATCAACGGCCGCGACGTGCGCGCCCGCGACGTGCAGATCCTGTTCGCGGACGCCGCCACCGGTGCGCGTTCGCCCGCCCTCGTCCACCAGGGCAAGATCGGCGAGATCATCCAGGCCAAGCCCGAGCAGCGCCGCCGCGTGCTGGAAGATGCCGCGGGCGTCGCCGGCCTGCATGCCCGCCGTCACGAGGCCGAGCTGCGGCTGAAGGCGGCCGAAACCAATCTCACCCGCGTCGAGGATGTGATCGGCCAGCTCTCCGGCCAGATGGAAGGCCTGAAGAAGCAGGCCCGCCAGGCCGTGCGCTATCGCGAGGTCGCCGCCAAGGTCCGCAAGGCCGAAGCCACGCTGTTCCACCTGCGCTGGGTCGGTGCCCATGCCGACGTCAACGAATCCGGCCAGACCCACGATCTCGCCGTGCGCGAGATGGCCGAGCGCACCCAGCACCAGGCCGAAGCCGCCCGCATCCAGGCGATCCGCGCCGCCGAGATGCCGGCGCTGCGCGATGCCGAAGCGCGCGCCGCCGCCGGCCTGCAGCGCCTGACCAATGCCCGCGAGCAGCTCGACCGCGAGGAAGAGCGCGCCAAGGAGCGCGTCGCCGAGCTCGAGCGCCGCCTCGCCCAGTTCGAGGGCGACATCTCCCGCGCCCAGCAGCAGACCATGGACGCCGACGTCGCGCTGCAGCGGCTCGACGCCGAAGACGCCGAGCTGAAGGAAGAGATCAAGTCGCGCGTCGAGAAGCGCTCCGGCGTCGACGAGCGCGTCGCCGAGGCCGAGGCGGTGCTGACCGAAACCGAGCAGCGCTTCGCCGAGCTCACCACCGCACTCGCCGACCTCACCGCCAAGCGCAACCAGCTCGAGGCCAACGTCCGCACCCATCGCGACAAGCTCGCCCGGCTCGATCAGGAGATCGCGAACGTCACAGCGGAAGAGCAGAAGCTCACCGAAGCAACCGGCGGCTTCGGCGATCTCGACGAGCTGACCGCGCTGGTCGAGACGGCGGAAGAGACGCTGGCGGCCTCCGAAGCTGCGGCGCAGGCCAGCGAAGCGGCGCATGTCGCGGCACGCCAGACGCTGGAATCCTCACGCTCGCCGCTGGTCGAGGCCGACAAGCGCGTGCAGCGGCTCGAGACCGAGGCGCGCACGATCTCGAAGATCGTCAACGGCGAGACCAAGAATTTGTGGCCGCCGATCATCGACGGCATCACCGTCGACAAGGGCTTTGAAAAGGCGATCGGCGCGGCACTCGGCGACGATCTCGATGCGCCGATCGATCCGTCGGCGCCGATGCGCTGGACCAATGTCGGACACACCGAGGGCGATCCGGAGCTGCCCGAAGGCGCCGTTCCGCTCTCCAACCATGTGCAGGCGCCGGCCGAGCTGGCGCGTCGCCTCGCGCAGATCGGTGTCGTCCCGCGCGAGCGCGGCGCCGAGCTGGTGTCGCAGCTCAAGACCGGCCAGCGGCTAGTCTCGCCCGAGGGCGACGTCTGGCGCTGGGACGGTTTTGTTGCCGCGGCGCATGCCCCGACCGGCGCCGCGCGGCGCCTGGCCGAACGTGCCCGCCTCGTCGACATCGAGAACGAGCTGGAGCAGGCCCGCATCGACGCGCAGATCAAGCGCCAGGCGCTGGAGAACGCCGAGTCCGAGCTGCAGATGGCGGCGAGCACCGAGGGCGCCAGCCGCGAGGCCTGGCGCGCCGCGCAGCGCGAGCTCAACGTCGCACGCGAGCGCCACGCCAATGCCGAGCGCGAGATCAGCCGCCATGCCGCGCGCAAGGCGACGCTGTCGGAAGCGCACAGCCGGCTCGCCGCCGACCGCGCCGAAGCCGAGGCCGCCTACGAATACGCCCAGGCCGGCATCGGCGAGCTGCCGTCGAGCGAGGACACCGAGACCCAGCTCGCCGCCGTCCGCAGCGATATCGAAGGCCGCCGCCGCATGGCCGCCCAGGTCCGCGCCGAGGCGCAGGCGCTGGCACGCGAAGCCGAGCTCGCCGACCGCCGCGTGCAGGCGATCCTCGCCGAGCGCACCGAGTGGCAGAACCGCAAGGAGAGCGCGGCCTCCCACATCGACACCATCCAGGCCCGCATCGCCGAGCTCACCATCGAGCGCAGCGAGCTCGAAAACGCCCCGGCCGTGTTCGCCGAGAAGCGCAGCGCGCTGATCACCGAGATCGAATACGCAGAGAACGACCGCCGCATGGCCGCCGACGCGCTCGCCACCGCGGAAACCGCAATGGCCGAGACCGACCGTGTCGCCAAGCTGACGCTCGAGGCGCTCTCCAGCGCCCGCGAGGCCACCGCCCGCGCCGAGGAGCGCATGGAAGGCGCCCGCCGCCGGCTGGAAGACATTGAGCGCGAGATCCGCGACATGCTTGAGGTCGAGCCGCAGGCCGTCGCCGGCCTCGCCGAGATCGAGCCCGGCGCCGAGCTGCCGCCGCTGCACGAGATCGAGGAAGATCTCGAGAAGATGCGCCGCGACCGCGAGCGCCTCGGCGCCGTCAATCTGCGCGCCGAGGAAGAGCTGCGCGAGGTCGAGACCCAGCACACCGGCCTCGTCACCGAGCGCGACGATCTGGTCGAGGCCATCAAGCGGCTGCGCCAGGGCATCCAGAGCCTCAACAAGGAGGCCCGCGAACGGCTGCTGACCTCGTTCGACGTCGTCAACGAGCACTTCAAGCGCCTGTTTGTCGAGCTGTTCGGCGGCGGTGAGGCCGCGCTGCATCTGATCGAGAGCGACGACCCCCTGGAAGCCGGCCTCGAAATCATCGCCAAGCCGCCGGGCAAGAAGCCGCAGACGCTCTCGCTGCTCTCGGGCGGCGAGCAGGCGCTGACCGCGATGGCGCTGATCTTCGCGGTGTTCCTCACCAACCCCTCGCCGATCTGCGTGCTGGACGAAGTCGACGCGCCGCTCGACGACCACAACGTCGAACGGTACTGCAACCTCTTGCACGAGATGACCGGCTCGACCGACACGCGCTTCATCATCATCACGCACAACCCGATCACGATGGCGCGGATGAACCGGCTGTTCGGCGTCACCATGGCCGAGCGCGGCGTGTCGCAGCTGGTGTCGGTGAGCCTCGCCGAGGCCGTGGACATTCTCGACCAGAACGTGGCGTGATCTTGGACCGTCATTCCGGGGCGATGCGCAGCATCGAACCCGGAATCCATGGTGCGACCGACGCTGCAGATAAATGGATTCCGGGTTCTCGCTTCGCGAGCCCCGGAATGACGTGGGGTTGCTGATGATCTCCCCCACCCTTCCCGCCGAACTGAAAGCCGCCCTCGACGGCAAGCTACAGGGCTTGTCTCGCAGCGACGCGGCCCGGCGCTCGCAGAGGATCTCGACTACGTATCGCGCCGGCGGCACCTCCGGCACGATCAAGTCGGACGCAGATGCGCTCGCTTATGCGCTGGCGCGCATGCCCGCGACCTACGCGGCGGTGGCGGCCAGCCTCAATGCGCTCACCGAGATCGCGCCTGATCTCGCCCCCGAAACATTGCTCGACGTCGGCGCCGGTCCGGGCACCGCCAGCTGGGCCGCCGCGGAAGCCTTTCCGTCGCTACAGGATTTTACCCTGCTCGATGCCAACGCCACGCTGAGCCGGCTCGCGCTCGAACTGGCACACGGCAGCTCGCGATTGGCGGAGTGCCGTTATCTGCCCGGCGATGCCGGCGGCAACCTCGCCGAGGTCTCACAGGCCGATTTCGTCATCGCCAGCTACATCATCGACGAGCTCAGCGAGGCCGATCAGCGCAAGCTGACCGAGGCCATGTGGGCCAAGGCGCGCCACGCGCTGGTGGTGATCGAGCCCGGCACGCCCGCTGGCTATGCCCGCATCCTCGCCCTGCGCCAGCAGCTGATCGCAGCTGGCGCCTTCGTCACCGCGCCCTGCCCGCACGAAAGGCCGTGCCCGCTCATCGCGCCCGACTGGTGCCATTTCAGCCAGCGCCTGCCCCGGTCGCAGGCGCACCGGCAGATCAAGGGCGCCGAGGTCCCGTTCGAGGACGAGCGCTTCATCTACGTCGCCCTGACCCGCACCCCGCCCGCGAGCCGCGCCGCGCGCGTGCTGGCACCGCCGGACGTCGGCAAGGCCGAGATCGCGGCCAAGCTTTGCACGGAGGCTGGGGTTGCGCCGGCAAACGTCCCGCGGCGGGACAAGGCGGCCTATGCCGAGGCCCGGCGCTGGCGCTGGGGCGATGCCGTCATGTCCGAAAGTTAATTTCGCTGGCCGTGCCTACCTTGAACTCGGGCCGTTCCTGATCCGACCAAGTCTTACCTTCCCTCCGCGCCGGGCTCTCATCCTGCGTTAATTTCGTCTACCCTAGCGCCCGCCTTCTTCCCTCTTCAGGAGTTCTCCATGTCGACCGGCTGGATCGTTCTCGGCGTCATCGTCGTCCTCGCGCTGATCGCTTTCAGCGCCTACAACCGCCTGGTGGCGCTGAGCCAGCGTGTCGGCCAGGCCTTTGCCGACATCGACGTGCAGCTCAAGCAGCGTCACGACCTGATCCCGAACCTGGTCGAGACGGTGAAGGGCTACGCCTCGCACGAGCGCGGCACGCTCGACGACGTCATCAAGGCGCGCAATTCGGCGATGTCGGCACAGGGCCCGGCGCAGGTGTCCGCGGCCGAGAACCAGCTCTCCGGCGCGCTCGGCCGGCTGATCGCGCTGTCGGAGGCCTATCCCGACCTCAAGGCCAACGCCAATTTCCAGCAGCTCGCGTCCGAGCTCTCCGACCTCGAAAACAAGATCGCGGCGAGCCGCCGCTTCTTCAACAACGCGGTGCAGGAATACAATACCGGCATCCAGCAGCTGCCCGCAGCTCTGTTCGCGGGCATGTTCGGCTTCACCAAAAAGGACTTCTTCGATCTCGGCGCCAGCCGCACCGAGGTCGAGACCGTGCCGCAGGTGAAGTTCTGATTTGAGCCGATAGGCCGGCAGGGCATCGCGTCATGGCCGCGTATGGTCTCTACACGCACATCGCCTCGAACAAGCTTCGTTCGATGCTGCTGCTCGCCGGCCTGTTCGCGCTGGTCTATGTGCTGGTCTATGCCGGCGCGCTGGTGGCCGAGGTGTTCATCGACGACAGTGAGACCGCCGCGTACTATCTGAGACACGCCTTCTCGGACCTGCTCAAGGCCGCGCCGATTGCAACGGTCGTGGCGGCGGTCTGGATCGTGATCGCCTATTTCTTTCACCAGTCGATGATCGATGCCGTGACCGGCGGCCACAGCGTCACCCGGCAGGAACAGCCGCGGCTCTACAATCTGCTCGAGAACCTCTGCATCTCGCGCGGCCTCACCATGCCGAAGCTGAAGATCATGGAGAGCCCGGCGCTGAACGCCTTCGCGACCGGCCTCAATCCGCGGCAATATTCCATCACGGTCACCACGGGTCTCCTCGATGCGCTCAACGACAAGGAGATCGAGGCCGTGCTCGGCCACGAGCTGACCCACATCAAGAACGGCGATGTGCAGCTCATGGTGGTCGCCGTCATCATCGCCGGCGTGGTCGGCTTCTTCGGCGAATTGTTCTTCCGCCTGTTCACGAATCTGAACTGGAGCTCCGGCGGCTCCTCGTCCTCGGGCTCCTCCTCGTCGTCGCGGTCGTCCTCGTCATCGAGCGACAGCAAGAGCTCCGGCGGCGGCGCGATCATCGTCATCATCATCGCCATCGTGCTGATCGTGCTGGCCTGGCTGCTGTCGCAGGTGGTGAAACTCGCACTGTCGCGGTCGCGCGAATATCTCGCCGACGCCGGTTCGGTCGAGCTGACGAAAGACCCCGACGCCATGATCTCGGCGCTGCGCAAGATCGAGGGCCGCGGCGAGCTTCCCGGCGCGACCTCGGCCGTGATGGAGCTCTGCGTCGACAATCCGCGCGAGGGCTTTGCCGACCTGTTCGCGACCCATCCTTCCGTGCAGTCCCGGATCGACGCGCTGGTCAAGTTCGCCGGCGGGCGCGATCCAGGCCCGCTGCCGGACCCCGCCGAAGAGACGGAACAACTCGAGACCGAACATGCCGGCGCACAGGACGGGCCGCCGCCGCTCTCGCAGGGGCCGTGGAGCGATGCGGCCGGTCCCGCCAGCCCGCCGCCCGTTCCCGCGCCCAGTCCCTCTGGAGCCCCGGCAGCCAATCCGATGGGACCGTGGGGCCGTCACTGACGGCGTGATTTGCCGCTTCATGCGCCGGGTTTCCCGGCAATCGGGAAAATCCTCGGGAATTGCCGTAAGTGGAGCGCGAGGAATTGAATTCTCCCTTGTTTCTGCCATGTTCGCGCCCAACAGCAGACTCGGGACGTCTTTCGGGACATCGATTTGGGGCCCGGCCGATTGCGACCTCGCGATCGGGGGCGCGCGTTAGGGGACAGCAATGGCAAAGCCGGCAGTGGTTGTGGTGGGCGCGGACAAGGGCGGGGTCGGCAAGACCACGGTATCGCGCACCCTGCTCGATTATTTCTCGGCCAACAACGTGCCGACGCGGGCGTTCGACACGGAGTCGCCGCGCGGAACCCTGAAGCGCTTCCACCCCGACATCACCGAGATCGTCGACATGACGACGACGGCCGATCAGATGAAGATCTTCGACACGCTCAACGCTGTCAGCCCTTCGGTCACCGTGATCGACGTCCGCGCCGGCCTGCTTTCGCCGGCGCTGGCCTCGCTGCGCGACATCGGCTTCCTCGACGCCGCCAAGGCCGGCCAGATCACCTTCGCCGTGTTCCACATCCTCGGACCCTCGATCGCCTCGCTGGAGGAGATCGCAGAGACCGCAGGCTTCATGGGGGGCGCGAAATATTTCCTGGTGAAGAACTTCATCAACGACACCCAGTTCTTCCAGTGGGACCAGGCGACCTATAATTCCTACTTCCACCGCATCAAGGACGCGACCGAGCTGACCATCCCCAAGCTCAACGAAATGGCCTATGAGCAGGTCGAGGTGTCCTCCGTCCCGTTCCTGAAATTCGTGGCCAACAAGGGCATCAGCGACGAGGCCGCGAACTATTCCTTCGTGCTGCGCGGTTATGTCCGGCACTGGCTGGCCAATGTCTGGAGCGAATACGACCGCATCCGCCTGACCGACATCGTCGGGTCGAAATCCGCCACCCGCAACAGCGAAAAATAGTTGCGCAAGCCGGGCTGATACGGCTGGATTGGGCGGTGAGTTGGCCTGATATAGCTGGCGATGCCCGCGACACCCGTCTACATCATCTGCTCGCCCCGCCCGCAGGTCGGCAAGACCTTGCTGGCGCGGCTTTTGAGCGAATTCCTGCTGCTCAAGAATGGCAACGTCGCGGCCTTCGACGTCAATCTGAAGGAGCCGTCGCTGCTCGATTACCTGCCGAAGGTGACCGAGACCGCCGACGTGATCGACACCTTCGGCAAGATGCAGCTGATGGACCGCGTCATCGTCGATGACGGACTTGCCAAGGTGATCGACCTCGGCTTCCACGCCTTCGACGAGTTCTTCAAGATGACCGACGAGATCGGCTTGCTGAAGGAGGCGGCGCGGCGCCACGTTGCGCCGATGATCCTGTTCGTGGCCGACACCGACCGCGTCTCGGCCCGCGCCCACGAGATGCTGCGTGGGCGGATCCCGCGGATGAACCTGGTCACGGTGGACAACGAATATGTCGTCCGCGGCGAGCTGCCGCCGGCAATGGGAGGCGGCCGGCTGTTCCGCCTTCCCGCGCTGCCCGGTTTCCTCAAGACTTATATCGACCGGCTGAATTTCTCCTTCACGGGCTATCTGCGCCAGGAGAAGGACTCTTCGACCGAGCTGCACCAATGGACCCGGCGCAACTACATCGCCTTCCGGGAGCTCGAGCTCAGCCTGATATTGCAGCGGTCGTGAAGCATTCGATCGGGAAGCTCGGTGTTCACCTCTCCCCAGCGGGGAGAGGTGAACCGCGTCCTTGGCCCACACACCGCCCCCGAAGCTTGTTCTGCCTCGTTGACGCTCAGTGCCCCTCGAACGACATCAGCGTGCGCACGGGCACGTCCATGGCGCGCAGCTTGGCGGCGCCGCCGAGCTCGGGCAGGTCGACGATGAAGCAGGCGGCAACCACGTTGGCGCCGATCTGGCGCAGCAGCTTGACCGCGCCTTCCGCGGTGCCGCCGGTGGCGATGAGATCGTCGACCAGGATCACGCGCTCGCCGGGTGCGACCGCGTCGACATGCATCTCCATCTCGTCGATGCCGTATTCGAGCGAATAGGCGATGCGCACCGTGGTATGCGGCAGCTTGCCCTTCTTGCGGATCGGCACGAAGCCCGCCGAGAGCTGATGCGCCACCGCGCCGCCGATGATGAAGCCGCGCGCCTCCATGCCGGCGACCTTGTCGATCTTGTTGCCGGCCCAGGGGTTGACGAGCTCGTCCACGGCTCGGCGGAACGCGCGCGCATCCGCGAGCAGGGTGGTGATGTCGCGGAACATGATGCCGGGCTTGGGATAATCCGGGATGGTGCGGACGCTGGCCTTGATGTCGTGGTCAAAAGTCATTCGTGCCTCTCAATTGACCGGCGCATCCAGCCGGAACGCGTTTTCGACAATACGTAGCCCCACCTCGCCGCCGAGCGACATCAGCGATTCCGGGTGGAATTGCACGCCGGCGACCGGCAGGGTCTTGTGCTCCAGCGCCATGGCGACGCCGTCCTCGGTGCTGGCGGTGACGCTGAGCACCTCCGGCATGCTGTCGCGCTCGACATAGAGCGAGTGATAGCGGCCGATGACGATCTCGTTCGGCAAATTGCGCATCAGCCGTCCGCCGCGCACCTGCACCCGCGAGGGCCGGCCGTGGGCGGGATGGGTGAGCTGGCCGAGCTCGCCGCCGAAATATTCGCCGATCGCCTGCACGCCGAGGCAGACGCCGAACACCGGCAGCTTCTTCTCCAGCGCCGCATCGATCGTCGTCTTGATCCCGAAATCCTCAGGGCGCCCGGGGCCGGGCGACAGCACCAGCAAGTCCCACCTCTTCTGCTTGAGCATGTCGAGCGCATGCACATAGCGGACCACGGTGACGCTGGCGCCGACCTGGCGGAAATAATCGGCGAGCATGTGGACGAAGCTGTCGTCATGGTCGATCAGCAGCACCTGCTTGCCCGAGCCGGTGGCATCAGGCGCAAAGGTCGAGAGCGGCTTCGGCGGATCGCCGCGCAGCGCCTGGAACAGCGCGGCCGCCTTGACCTGGCACTCGCGGTCTTCTGCGGCGGGGTCTGAATCGAACAGGCAGGTGGCGCCGACGCGCACTTCGGCGAGGCCATCCTTCATGCGGATGGTGCGGATGGTGAGGCCGGTGTTAATGCTGCCGTCGAAATTCACCGCGCCGATCGCGCCGGCATACCAGCGCCGCGGCGAGCGCTCGTGGTCCTCGACGAACTGCATCGCCCACAGCTTTGGCGCGCCGGTGACGGTGACAGCCCAGGCGTGGGTGAGGAAGGCATCGAGCGCATCGAAGCCGGGGCGCAACATGCCCTCGACGTGATCAACGGTGTGGAACAGCTTTGAGTAAGTCTCGATCTGGCGGCGCGCCAGGACCTTGATCGTGCCGGGCACGCAGACGCGCGCCTTGTCGTTGCGGTCGACGTCGGTGCACATGTTGAGCTCGAACTCGTCCTTCTCCGAGTTCAGCAGCTGGCGGATCTGCTCGGCATCGCCGATCGCATCAAGGCCGCGCGCGATCGTGCCCGAGATCGGGCAGGTCTCGACGCGGCGGCCGTCCGAGCGCACGAACATTTCGGGCGAAGCCGAGACGAGAAACTCGCCCTCGCCGAGATTCATCAGCGCACCATAGGGCGACGGGTTGATGACGCAGAGGCGCTGGAACACTTCGGCCGGCGAGCGGTCGCAGGGCTCGGCGAACAGCTGGCCGGGCACGGCCTCGAACAGATCGCCGCGGGCAAAGGCGGCGCGCGCTGTCTCGACCGTGGCCTGATATTCGCCCGGCGCGTGATCGGCAAAGCCCTGACGCGGCGTCTTCAGATAGGGGCTGTCGGCGGTCTCGCGCGGCAGGCCTTCGGTCGACTTGCCCTTCCAGGCGAAATCGTAAGAGAGCACGACGCCGCGGCCGGTGGCACGATCATAAGCAAGCAGACGATCGGGCACGTAGAGCACGATGTCTCGCTGGTCGGCCTCGCGCGGGCGCTTCTGCACGAGGTCCTCGATCTGGAAGACGAGGTCGTAGGCAAAGGCGCCGAACAGGCCGAGCAGGCCGTCATCACTGGCGGAGAAGGCGGCGACGAGATCGCGCACCAGCGACATCACGCTGGCACGCCGCGTGCGCTGGTCCTCCTCGACCGGCGCATCACCGCGGATGATGTGGCCGGCAAGGCGGCTCGCCGTTCTCTCGGAGATGACGACACAGGGTTCGCGCAGAACATCGCCGAGGAAGGCGATCAGCACCTCTCCGCGCGCGTTCAGCGCTTCCAGCTTGAAATTGACGCCAACTGTCTCGAGCTTGAGCGGCGGGTCGGAGAAGCCGAGATCGAAGCTCTCGTAGCGGCCGGGCACGGTCGTGCCCGAGGACAGCACCACGCCGCGGCGGCGGTCGAGCAGGTTGATCAGGTCGTCGAGCCGGTTGGCGCCGCCGGTGAACTGCTCGGCCACACGCGTGATCGCAAGCCCCGCGCGGGTCACGTAGTCGCTTCGAGCCGGGAGGGCAAAGACTGTCCTGTTCATGTCGTCCTCTTACGAAACTTGTCGAGGAAACGCCACACAGGACAAACGATCAGGCCGCCGCACTGCGTGGCGACCTCAGACGATTTTGAGAAATGAAATCGCACCGGTCACCTCTTTAGGAGGTGCGCCACCAAAGACGGGCTGGGCGGACGGCGGTGCTCATGGGCGGATACTCACCATGGCACGGGGGCGGCGTCAAGGGTGCGGCAAGGCGGTAGCCCGGATGGAGCGCAGCGCAATCCGGGGTTCGTCCACAATCGGAAAGTCCCCGGATTCCGCTTCGCTCCATCCGGGCTACGGACTAGAGGCCGCACCGCTTCCAAAGCGCGGCCATGTCTGCATCGGTCGCGTACTCGGCTCGATCGGCCTCGCGGAGCCCCTCAAGAACGGCAGCGCGATGGTCCTCCGGGATCTTGAAGGCCTCACGCTTCGACTGCGCATCGGCTTCAGATTTGTCCTTCACGCTCCTACCCCAGATGCTTCCTGAAAAACTCCGTCGCTCGGCCCCAGGCGAGCTCGGCGGCTTCGCGGTCGTGCACGGCCTGGCGCTGCTCGTTGACGAAGGCGTGCTCGGCGTCATAGCGGAACAGCTCCAGCGACTTGCCGGCGGCCTTCATGGCCTTCTCGAAGCCGCCCACCAGCTCTGGTGTGCACCAATCGTCCTTGTTGGCGAAATGGGCCTGGAGCGGGATCTTGACGTCGGCGGGCTTGGCCGCCTGCTCGGGCGGGATGCCGTAGAACACGACGCCGGCCGCGAGCTCCGGGATTTTGGTCGCGCCGATGATGGTCACGGCGCCGCCGAGGCAGAAGCCGGTCAGCCCGACCTTGGCACCGTTGCGCGACAGATATTGCGTGGCGCCGCGCACGGTCTGCGTGGTGGCGTCCATGAAGTCGAGCGAATTCATCTCCTTGTTGGCGCTGTCCGTGTCGTGATACGGCACCACCTTGCCCTTGTAGAGATCGGGCGCCAGCGCGTCGAAGCCGGCTAGCGCGAAGCGGTCGCACAGGCCCTTGATCTGATCGGACAGGCCCCACCATTCCTGGATCACGACGACGCCCGGCGCATTGCCGCGCCCGGCATTGGCGAGATAGCCCGAGGCGTCCTTACCGTCCGGGCGCTTGAAGGTGATGCTGGTTCCCATGGTGTCCTCCGGTGAGTTTCTGGGGGATCGGTTGGCGGCATTTTGGCGGGTGGGAGGGCGATAGGCAATCGTGCCGAGCAACACACTCTCGTGCCCCGGATGAAATGCAGCGCGCCCCTGGCGATGCGCAGCATCGTCCAGTGCGGCGATGCATTGCTGATCCGTGTCCCGGCTCGCGCTTCGCGCGTCCGGGACACGGTACCAACAAAAAAGCCCCCTTTCGGGGGCTTTTGCATTTCACGTCCTTCGCCGCTCAGTGCGAGGCGGCCCAGACCTTCTTCTTGGTGAAGTACATCAGGCCCGCGAAGATGATCAGGAACACGAAGACCTGGAAGCCGAGGCGCTTGCGCGCTTCCATGTGCGGTTCGGCGGTCCACATCAGGAAGGTGGTGACGTCTTTGGCGTACTGCGCGACCGTAGTCGGCGAGCCGTCGTCATAGGTCACCTGGCCGTCGCTGACCGGCTTCGGCATTTTGATGGCGTGGCCCGGGAAATACCTGTTGAAGTACGAGCCCTCCGGGAGAGTGACGCCCTCCGGCACCTTGTCCTCATAGCCCTGGAGCAGCGCGGCGACGTAGTCAGGCCCCTGCTCCTGGTACTGGGTGAAGACGTCGAAGATGAACCAGGGGAAGCCGCGCTTGTAGGAGCGCGCCTTGGTGATCAGGGACAGGTCCGGCGGCGCCGCACCGCCGTTCGCGGCACGCGCGGCCTGCTCGTTCGCGAACGGCGAGGGGAAATAGTCCGCCGGCCGGCCCGGGCGCTCGAACATGTCCCCCGCATCGTTCGGGCCGTCCTTGACCTTGTACTCGGATGCAAACGCCGCGGCTTGCGCCACCGAATAGCCGGGCCCGCCGGGCTCGGCGAGGTTACGGAAGGCGACGAAGGACAGACCGTGGCAACTGGCGCAGACCTCCTTGTAGACCTTGAGGCCGCGCTGCAGCGCGCCGCGATCGAACTTACCGAAAGGGCCCGAGAACGACCAGTTGTTGCCTGGCGGCTTATCGCTGCCTTCGGCCGCTTTCGCGCTGTCGATCGAGCCCGCGAACAGCGAGCCGGCGAGCGCCAGCACGATCGCGGTCGAGACCATCGGCGTCGACCGGCTGCCGGTCTTGGCCAGCACGGCATCCGAGATCGAGTTCGGCACCGGCCGCGGCTTCTCGATGCGCGCGAGCAGCGGCAGCACGATCAGGAAGTAGGCGAAGTAGCAGAACGTCAGGATGCGGCCGGCGATGACGTAGATGCCTTCCGGCGGCTGTGCGCCGAGATAGCCGAGCAGGATGCAGACCGCGACGAAGATCCAGAAGAACTGCTTGGCGAGCGGACGGTACTTCGAGGACTTGGTCTTTGCGGTGTCGAGCCAGGGCAGGAAGCACAGGATGATGATCGCCCCGAACATCGCGATGACGCCCGCGAGCTTGTCTGGAATCGAGCGCAGGATCGCGTAGAACGGCAGGTAATACCATTCCGGCACGATGTGCGGCGGCGTCACGCCCGGGTTCGCGGGAATGTAGTTGTCGGCGTCGCCGAGATAGTTCGGCATGTAGAAGATGAACCAAGCGTACAGCAGCAGGAAGCAGGCGACGCCGAACATGTCCTTGATGGTCGCATGCGGCGTGAACGGCACCGTGTCCTTTTCCGTCTTCGGCTCGACGCCATCAGGGTTGTTCTGGCCGGCGACGTGCAGCGCCCAGACGTGGAGCACGACGACGCCTGCGATCACGAACGGCAAGAGATAGTGCAGCGAGAAGAAGCGGTTCAGCGTCGGGTTGCCGACTGCATAGCCGCCCCAGAGCAGCGTCACGATGCTCTCGCCGACATAGGGAACGGCCGAGAACAAATTGGTGATGACGGTGGCGCCCCAGAAGCTCATCTGGCCCCAGGGCAGCACGTAGCCCATGAAGCCGGTCGCCATCATCAGGAGGTAGATGATGACGCCGAGGATCCACAGCACCTCACGCGGCTCCTTGTACGACCCGTAGTACAGACCGCGGAACATGTGGACGTAGACGGCGACGAAGAACATCGAGGCGCCGACCGCGTGCATGTTGCGCAGCAGCCAGCCGTAGTTCACGTCACGGACGATCAGCTCGACCGACTTGAAGGCGAGATCGGCGTTCGGCGTGTAGTGCATCGCCAGGATCACGCCGGTCAGGATCTGCATTCCGAGCATGAAGGAAAGAATGGCGCCGAAGGTCCACCAATAGTTCAGGTTGCGCGGGGTGGGATAGGCGACGAAGGAGGAATGGATGAGACCAAAAATCGGCAGGCGCCGCTCGATCCATTGCAGGGCCGGATTGCTCGGCTGGTAGTCGGATGGTCCGCTCATGATGCGATCCTGAGGAAATAGTACGACGAGACGGCGCGAAGCTTCGGACTTGAGTCCGAAGCTCAGCCGATCTGGATTTTGGTGTCGGAAACGAACTGGTACGGCGGCACGGCCAGGTTCGTGGGCGCTGGGCCCTGGCGGATGCGGCCGGACGTATCGTAGACCGAACCATGGCAGGGGCAGAAGAACCCGTCGTAGCTGCCTTCATGAGCGATCGGGATACAGCCGAGATGGGTGCAGATGCCGATCACGACCAGCCACTGCTCGTGGCCCGACTTGACCCGGGCCTCGTCGGTCTGCGGATCCGGTAGGCTCGCCACGTTGACGGCGCGCGCCTCGTCGATCTGCTTCTTGGTGCGGTGACTGATGTAGATCGGCTTGCCGCGCCAGAACACCTTGATGTCCTGGCCTTCCGCGATCGGGCTGAGATCGACCTCGATCGGCGCACCGGCGGCGATGGTCGAGGCATCCGGATTCATTTGGGAGATGAAGGGCCAGAGCGCAGCCGCGCCCCCTACTGCTGCAAATGCCCCTGTTGCAACGAATAAGAAATCACGGCGTGTCGGATGGTCCGCCGAAGACGCTGTCGTCACGATTCCAACCCTTTCTTCTTGCGCTACCGGTGGAACCGCTCCGAGGGGCGCCCAAGAGGTCCCCGGAAAGGCTGCCGGCACCCGCGGCCCCCCGCGGCGGCAGAACTTGGCTTGTTCACCTCTAAACGGATGAAACAGCAGTCCAGAATCGTTCTATTGGCACCCTTGCCGGGCGAGCGCAAGCCCGCTAACGGCGTGGGAGCGTGCAATGCACGAATTCCCGGGCGGGCGATGTTTTATTGAGACATTTTGCGCCCGCAAGCCAACTCGCCGCCGCCCATGCAGATCGCACTTTTCCAGCCCGACATCCCCCAGAACACCGGCACGATTCTTCGCCTCTGCGCCTGCCTGGGGCTCGATGCCCATATCATCGAACCGGCGGGCTTCCCCATCTCGGACCGCCTGTTCCGCCGGGCGGGAATGGATTACCTCGACCATGTCAGGCTGGCCCGCCACGTCTCCTGGGCGACATTCGAGGACTGGCGTGCAGGCCAGGGCCACCGGCTGCTGCTGTTCACCACCAAGGCCGCCACCGACTACCGCGATTTTCATTACCAGAGCTCGGACATCCTGCTATTCGGGCGCGAGAGCGCCGGCGTCACCGATGCAGTGGTCGAGGCGGCCGATGCGCGTCTGGTGATCCCGATCAAGGCGGGGCTGCGGTCGCTCAATGTGGCCATGAGCGTAGCCATGGCCGCCGGCGAGGCGCTGCGGCAGATCCGGAACCCGCAAGGTTTGACAGATTGAGGAGAGAGGCTTGAGTTACGCGGTCAAGGAGATCTTCCTGACCCTGCAAGGCGAAGGCGCCCATGCCGGGCGCGCGTCGGTGTTCTGCCGCTTTGCCGGCTGCAACCTCTGGAGCGGGCGGGAGGCCGACCGCGCGGATGCGACCTGCAAGTTCTGCGACACGGATTTCGTCGGCACCGACGGCACGCTCGGCGGGCGCTATGGCTCGGCCGCGGAACTCGCCGATACCATCGCCACGCAATGGACGGCGGCGGCCGCCAACCGCTATGTGGTGCTGACCGGCGGGGAGCCGCTGCTCCAGGTCGACGCCGCGCTGATCGAGGCGCTGCACGAAAGAGGCTTCGAGATCGGCGTCGAGACCAACGGCACGATCGCAGCTCCTGATGGGCTCGACTGGATCTGCGTTAGCCCCAAGGGCGGCAGCGACCTGGTCCTGCGCCAGGGCCACGAGCTGAAGCTGGTCTATCCCCAGGCCTTGGCGATGCCCGAAGCATTTGAGGATCTCGCCTTCGAGCGCTTCTCGCTGCAGCCGATGGACGGGCCTGAGGTCATCGAGAACACCGCGCGCGCGATCGATTATTGCCTGCACCATCCGCAATGGCGGCTCAGCGTGCAGACCCACAAATCGCTCGGCATCAGATAGGACGCGACCCGCGAATGCAGATGGACGTGACGACGATCGAAGCCCGCAAGGCCCGCGCCCGCGCCTGGTTCGAGCGCTTGCGCGACGACATCTGCGCGAGCTTCGAGCGGCTGGAGGATGACGCGCCGCCAAACCTCTATCCAGGCGAGGTCGGCCGCTTCAAGCGCACGCTTTGGCAGCGCACCGACCATTCCGGCGCGGCCGGCGGCGGCGGCGTGATGTCGATGATGCATGGCCGGCTGTTCGAGAAGGTCGGCGTGCACTGTTCGACGGTGCACGGCGAGTTCGCACCCGAATTCCGGGCCCAGATCCCCGGCGCGGCGGAGGATCCAAAATTCTGGGCCTCCGGCATCTCGCTGATCGCGCATATGCGCAATCCGAACGTCCCCGCCGTGCACATGAACACGCGCTTCGTCGTCACCACGAAGGCCTGGTTCGGCGGCGGCGCCGACCTGACGCCGGTGCTGGAGCGAAGGCGGACGCAGGACGATCCCGACAGCATCGCCTTCCATGCCGCGATGAAACAGGCCTGCGTGCAGCCGAGCGGCGTTGCCGACTACGACAAGTACAAGAAATGGTGCGACGAGTATTTCTACCTGCCGCACCGGAAAGAGGCGCGCGGCATCGGCGGCATCTTCTACGACTGGCACGACAGCGGCGACTGGGACGCCGACCTCGCCTTCACCCAGGACGTCGGCCGCGCCTTCCTGAAGATCTATCCCGAGATCGTGCGGCGCAACTTCGCGAGCACCTGGACGCCTGCGGACCGCGAGGAGCAATTGATCCGCCGCGGCCGCTACGTCGAGTTCAACCTGCTCTACGACCGCGGCACCATCTTCGGACTGAAGACCGGCGGCAACGTGGACTCCATCCTGTCGTCGCTGCCGCCCGAGGTGAAGTGGCCATGAACGCCGTGCTGCCGCCGCTGCCCCGCGCCATGCTGATCGACATGGACGACACCATCCTGTCGGCCTATGGCCGGCCCGAGATCGCCTGGAACACGATCACGGCCGAATTCGCCGAGGAGCTCGCCCCGCTGCCGCCGCCGATGGTCGCAACCGCGGTGCTGGCCTTCGCGCGAAACTTCTGGGCCAGTGCGGAAGCCGCGTGGCGGATGAAGCTCGCCGAGGCGCGGCACCTGACGGTGAAGGGCGGCTTCGCCGCGCTCGCGGCCGCAGGCCACCGCGCCCTGCCCGACGACCTCGCCATTCGCCTCGCCGACCGCTTCACCGCCTACCGTGAGGAGGAGATGTTCGTCTTTCCCGGCGCGCACGAGGCGATCGACCAGTTCAAGGCGCTCGGCATCAAGCTCGCGCTGGTCACCAACGGCGCCGCCAACATGCAGCGCGCCAAGATCGAACGCTTCGAGCTGGCGCATCGCTTCGACCACATCCAGATCGAAGGCGAGCACGGCTTCGGCAAGCCCGAGGAGCGCGCCTATCTGCACGCGATGCAGGCGCTCGGCGTCACCGCTGAGGACACCTGGATGATCGGCGACAATCTGGAATGGGAAGTGGTGACGCCGCAGCGCCTCGGCATCTATGCGATCTGGATGGACGTGCATGGCGAGGGCCTGCCCGAGGGCTCGACGGTCAGGCCCGACCGCATCATCCGCTCGCTCGGCGAGCTGCTGCCCGACCGGGCATGATCGAGGGCCCAAAACAAAACCTCGAAAACAACCCCATGCACAGTAGCGCGCTGCTGTAAAATCAAGGACTTACGGATTTTACGAAAAATTTCTGACCCGTCGGGCAAAACAGGGGTATTGTGGCATCGTCGCGAGGGTTGCGATCGAGCCTGGAGCGCGATGGCATCAGGATGAATCGTCATCGCGCTTTAGCTTATGTTTGAGCATGATCTTTTCGGAAAACCGCTACGCACTTTTCCGGATCATGCTCTAGTCGCGCTCCCGCGAGCACGCCCAAGGCAACCTATTCCACGGTGATATTGCCGGCCTCGATGACCCGCTTCCAGCGGGCCAACTCAGAGACCAGAAACTCCTGGAATTGCTCCGGGGTGTTAGCCACGATTTCGAGGCCGATATCCTCCATTCGTTTGCGTACGTCCGGTGCCTTCAGCGCCGCGACGATCTCGCCATGCAATTTTGCTTTCACGTCGGCAGGAAGGCCCTTCGGAGCAGCCACCGCCTGCCACGAAAAGACGTCGACACCTTCAATCCCAAGTTCCTTCAAGGTAGGCACTTCGGGCAAAAGAGGGGATCTGGCATCGCCGGTGATGGCGAGAACCTTGAGCTGCTTGGATTGAATTTGCCCGATGACGGCGTTGATGTTTTGAAACGATACGTTGACATGCCCCGCGAGGAGATCACTCACGGCAGGCGCCCCGCCGCGATACGGCACGTGGAGACCGGTCGTCCCAGTGCGCTGCCAGAACAGCGCCGCCGTGAGATGATCGGACGAACCCGCACCCGAGCTTGCAAAAGTGATCTTGCCGGGGGCCTTCTTCAGTTGCTCCACCAATTCGGCGACGGTGTTTGCCGGAAAGTTCAAGTTGGCGACCAGGACGTTCGGTGCGCGCACGGCGACCGTCAAAAGGTCGAAGTCCTTCAGAGGATCATACTTCAGATTAGGCTGAAGAAATGGATTCGTCGCATAGACACCGATCGAGCCGACGAGAACGGTGTATCCGTCCGCTGGCGCCCGGGCCACCGCTGTTGCTCCAAGAGCGCCCGTTGCGCCGGACCGGTTTTCGACGACCACCGGCTGCCGCAGCGTATCGGAGACCTTCTGTCCGATTGCTCGCGCGACCATGTCGGACGAGCCTCCCGCCGGGAATGGAACGATAAAGGTGATATTCCTTTCCGGCCAGGCCGCGTATGCCATCGAGGTTGCGGCAAGAAGCAGGATGCCAGCTGCGCCAAATCGAATCTTCGATAAAAGAGTTGCATTGCCCATTGTCGATCCTCCGTTGCGACATTTTTCTGAGGGCCTATTTTACGTGCACATGCCATCCCGATTGATGCTCAGATTGTATTGATTGATCCACTATTTATCACAGGCGCTTTGTCGCGGTGAAATCGCCGGCGTGCAAACCTGCCGAGGGGTGGCGCTTCGCTCTTCCAAGCGTTGTCGAGTTTTGCCTACGCGTTGTCTCAACTCCCACGCTTCACCTTGAGCGTCAGCAGCGGCTTGCCTTTCTCGGCGATGTAGGTCGCGAGCTCCGCCGCGTTGCGGGCGCAAACGCGGTCTTTCACGCCCCAATCATTGCGCAGCGTATCTCGCGGTCAACGAATGACCGTGCAAGCTGCCGGAGAACACCACGATCGCCTTTGGCGACAGCTCGGCTTGCAGCTTTCCCGTCATCATGTTGGGATTGGCCGGCGCAAGCGGAACGGTGACCGTCTTGCCGCCATCCTGAATCGTTGCGCGTCCCCGCATATCCTTCGTCGACAGCGGCGATCCATCGTCATCCCCAACGTAAAAGACGATGTCCGTCCCCTTACTGACGAATTCGATCGGATGCCCTTGCGACTTGACGATAGGGCCGCCGTTGCTGCCCTTCGTCTGCGCCGCGGCAACATCCAGCGTCACGATCATCACAGCCGTCATGGCGAGGCCGATATAAGTTCTCATTGCAGGCTCCTCGGTGGTTTTCCGCGCGCATCAATAGGCTTCCGCGGGGGTGAACGTTGCGGCGTGTCCGGCCACCAGTCGCTGCAGCGGCTGCTTGCCGAACATCAGAAACAGAATCGGGGTCACGATTGTGTCGAGGACCGTGGCGCTGAGCAGGCCGCCGAAGATCGTCACGGCCACCGGGTGCAGGATTTCCCGGCCCGGCTCGTCCGCGCCGATCAAGAGCGGCGTGAGCGCTAGTCCTGCGCAAAGCGCCGTCATCAGCACCGGACTGAGGCGCTCCATGCTGCCTCGAATGACCAGCCCGGCCCCGAAACGCTCGCCTTCGTGGATGGCGAGATTGATGTAGTGCGAGATCTTCAAGATCCCGTTGCGCGCCGAGATGCCGGCCAGCGTGATGAAGCCGATCATCGAGGCCACCGACAAGGGCTGCCCGGAGATCTTCAGCGCGGCGACGCTGCCGATCAGGGCGAGCGGAATACCTCCCATGATGATCAGCGCCAGTGCGATCGACCGGTAGCGGCTGTAGAGGACGACGAAGATCATCGCCATCGAGGCCAGCGACAGAATGCCGATGCGCCAGGTCGCCTCCTGCTGGGCCTGGAACGCGCCTTCGAGGCTGGTCGTGTAGCCTTGCGGGAAATCGAGCTCGCGAACCGACCTCTGAATGTCGGCCGCGATATCGGCGATGTCGCGGCGTCCGTCCCCGTTGCCGTACACGACGATCCTGCGCTGGGTCCCCTCCCGCTGAATCTGGTTCGGCCCGTCGGTCTCGACGATGTCGGCCAAAGCGCTCAGCGGGACGAACTCCGAGCCGGTCGGGATGAGCAAATTGTGCAGTCCCGTTGTCGAACGGTCTTGCTCCGACAGGCGCATCACGACGTCGAAACGGCGATTGTCGTCGACGATCTGGGAGACCTTCCGGCCATTGGACAGCGCGTCGAGTGCCTGGGTGACCGCAGCCGGCGTCAGGCCGTGAAGCGCGGCGCGGGCATGATCGATTTGAACCCGCACTTGCGGAATCAGCACCTGCTTCTCGACCTGGAGATCAACCAGACCCGGGATCGTCGATAGACGCTGGCGCACCGTTTCGGACAGCCGCCGCAACATCTCGATGTCCTGGCCGAAGATCTTGAGCACAATCTGGGCACGAATACCGGACTGGAGATGATCGAGGCGGTGGCTGATCGGCTGTCCGATGGCCACCGACGCCGGCAGCGCGGACAGGGCTTCCCGGATGCTCGCATAGATGTCCGCCTTCTGGCGCTTGGACGGTGTGAGATCGACATCGACCTCGCTGTAGTGCACGCCTTCGGCGTGTTCATCCAGTTCGGCGCGGCCGGTGCGCCGTCCGACCGATTTCACCTCGGGCACCTTTGCGAGCAACTGCTCCGCCAATAGGCCAAGACGGTTGGATTCCGCGAGCGAAATGCCTGGATTGTACTGCAGCGACAGGACCAGCGTCCCCTCGTTGAAAGGAGGAAGAAAGCTGCGGGGCATCTGGCTCGCGGCATAGCCTGCCACCGCGACCGCAGCGGCGACGAAGACCAGCACCAAACCCTGCCGCTGGAAGGCCCAGCCGAGCACCCGCCGATTGGCCTGCTTCAGCTTCGTGACGACAAAGCTCTCGCGGTCACCTGAATGAGCTCGTCCCGAAAGCAGATAATAGGACAGCACCGGCGTCACCGTGATCGAGGTCAGCAGCGAAGCCAGGATTGAGACCACATAGGCGACGCCAAGCGGCGTGAACAGCCGCCCTTCGATTCCCGGAAGGGCGAACAGCGGCACAAAGACGAGGACGATGATCATCGTTGCATAGACGATGCTGGAACGAACCTCCTGGCTCGCGCCGGAGATCACGTCGAGAACAGGGCGCGGCGTGCTCGACGCGGCGTTCTCCCGCAGGCGCCGCAGGATGTTTTCGACGTCCACGACGGCATCGTCGACCAGCTCGCCGATCGCGATGGCGAGGCCGCCCAGCGTCATGGTGTTGATCGTGAGGCCGAAGGCGCGAAACACCAGGACCGTCACCAGGATCGATATTGGAATGGCCGTCAGCGAGACGAACGCGGCGCGACCGTTCATCAGGAAGACGAACAGGACTATTGCGACGACGATCGCGGCCTCGATCAGGACGCGCTCGACATTGCCGATCGAGGTCTCGATGAAGGTGGCCTGCCGGAACTGCACGTTGGTGACGCTGATGCCCCCGCGCATAGTGCGTTGCAGCTCCCGCAGCGTTGATTCAACATTGCGCGTCAGTGCTACGGTATCCGCAGCCGGTTGCTTCATGACGCTGACGATGACGGCGGGCTTGCCGTTATATCCTGCGTCACCGCGCTTGGTCCGCGCGGCAAAATCCACAGAGGCAATCTGCTTCAGCAGGATCGGCTGCTCTCCGCGGTTGACGACGACGGTGTTGCGGAGGTCCTCGATACGCCTGGTGAGACCGACATTGCGGATCAGATATTCGCGGCCATGCTGGTCGACGAAGCCGCCGCCGCTGTTGGTGCCGAACCTTGCGACCGCCTGCTCGATCTGATCATGGGTGACGCCGAGTGCCTGCATGGTGGCGACGTTCGGCGTCACGCGATATTGGCGGACCTCGCCGCCGATGGGTATCACCTGGGCGACGCCGGGAATGGCGAGGAGTTGCGGTCGGACGACGAAGTCGGCGATCTCGCGCACGTCCATGGGTGAAGCCGTGCCATCGCTCGTCAGCGCGATCAGCATAATCTCGCCCATGATCGAGGTCACCGGGCCCATCTGGGGATTGACCGCGGACGGCAATTGCTCGCGGATCAGCGCCAGCCGCTCGGAGACGAATTGCCGGGCGCGGTAGATTTCGACGCCCCAGTCGAACTCGACATAGACGACCGACAGACCAACGCCCGAGACCGAGCGCACGCGAATGACGCCGGGCATGCCGTTCATCGACGTCTCGATCGGGAACGTCACCAGCTGTTCGACCTCCTGGGGCGCCAGTCCCTCTGCCTCGGTCAGGATGTTGACGGTCGGGCGGTTGATGTCAGGCAGGACGTCGACCGAAACGCTCGGCAGGACGAACAGGCCGTAGCCGACCAGGACGGCGGCGACCACCAGCACGAACAGGCGATTGCGCAAGCTTGTCTGGACGATGAGCTTGAACATGGTCGGCTACCGGATCTGGTTGATGAGGTCGGTGCCGCGCACGACGATATGTTCGCCTTCGTTGACACCGGCGGCCACAATCACGCGGGCTGCGTCCACCGGCACCACGCGAACCGGCCTCGGCTCGAAGCGCTCGGGCTCTGTGTGCAGCCAAACGATATTCTCACCGTTGCCGCTTCGAACGACGGCATTGCGCGGCACGACCAGGCCCGACACCGGCGCTCCGGTCTGGACCATCACATTCAACGGCTGACCGATGTTGAGACCTGCTGGTGGCTCCGGAATGGCGAACTGAACCACGGACGCATGCTGGCGCAGCGCCCGGCTCGTCCCGACGAAGCTCAGCGCAATCTGCTGCCCGTTCGGAGCCATTGCCGTTGCGGCTTCAGGCTGCTTCAAGCCGATTTCGTCATAGGCGAGCGCCTCGACCCAAAGACTGCTTGGGTCCGCGATCTGAAACAGGACGTCTTGGGGCTGTATGACCTGGCCCGGCGCGACCTTGGCTGCGGTGATGATGCCATCGGTCGATGCCCGCAGTTCCTCGAAGCCGGTGCGGGAATTGCGAACGGTCTCGCGGCGCGCCCGCAGACCCTCCAATTCGCTTTCGAGGTCGTTGACCTGCCCTTGCGGCACCGCGCCGCGTTCGGCCAGCGGCCGGAGACGCCGCAGCTTGTTGTCCGTGATCGCCATCAGCTGTTCGATCTCGCCGACCTTCTCGAGGATCGTCGTGCGGTCGGCGATTGACAGATGCGGCTCGATCCGGATGAGCAGATCGCCCTTGCGGACGGTTTGCCCGATGCGGGGGATGCCGTCATCGCCGGGAACCACGCGGCCGCCGTAGATGCTCTGCACGATGCTGCTGCGGTTGGGGTCGGCCATGACACGGCCGATCAGGGTGACGGCGGGATGAATCGTCTGCGGCTCGGCTGCAGCGGTTCGTACCTCGAGCAGACGCTGCGTCGGCTTGGCCGCGAAGACGGTGCCGTCTTGCAGACGGCGCGGGGCATCGCTCAGCGCGGGAACATCCGGCGGACTTGGTTGCGTTGCATTAGTCCGGCCCTCGCCGAACATGATGGCGGCGAGAATGACCAAAGCCCCCGCCATCACGGCGGACGTCGAGGCCGCCATGAAGCGGCCACGACGCCTCCAATAGGCGAAGAGACCGCCGAAGCCCAAGGCGGCGAGCGCGGACGCGGCGATGGCGGCTCGGTTCGATAGAAGCCAGCCGGGCTCGTGCTTGTGCTCCGCGGGCCGGGCCTCTGCACGCGGTACGAACGAGTCGACCAGCAGATCATTTCCCCTGCTAGCGCTGATCGAGAAGATCACCTCGACCGATCCAGACGGCGTGCCGTTCGGAATCGGGGCGGTGTAGACGCCGTCCTCCTGGCTCGATGCCTCGATCGGGGCAGAATCGCCGATCGTGACCTGCAAGGCGGCGTCCGAGACCGGCTCGTTCGTCGCGACATCATCGATGAAGACGGACAGCCTGCCCTCTTTCAGGATGCCGACGACTTCGTAGAGCTCGGAGCGCGCGGCAATCCTCGGATAGGCTGAGGACACGACCGCCGTCTTCTCGGCGTCGCCGTGATCGTGCCCCTCATGGCCAAAGGCGCCCGACAAGCCAAAGACCAGGCTCGCCAACCAAAAAGCACCAGCCAGCCCACGAGCTGCGAGCCGCCCTTTCGGGCAGCGCTGATTCATCAACATCGAAAGATCCTTCAGACATGCGAAAAGGCGGCGGCCGAAGCGCCGCCGGGACTACGCGATGCTGAAGGTACTTGGTGGCCGGACGAGTCCGTCGGGGCGCACCCCGACAATGGCCCGCGCGAGCGGCAGGTCCATGGCGCCGAGCACTTCGAAGACGCTGAGCAGGTGAACGACCTGCGCTGAGGCGATCGAGGTGCCAAACATGTCCCAGGCCACGCCGGGAGCGCCGTCCTCGTCGTGATCCGGCCCGTCATGGACGTGGCCTTCCGCGTCGTCGCCGGCGTGGGAATGCACGTGGCCGGCCAGCTGATCGTGGAAATGCAGGGAACCGCTGAGCGTGACGGACGGCATCGGAATGGCGCCAACAGCCGCCTGCGCCTGCGAGACCGAGATCAGGGCCGCCTGAAGCACAAACGCGGATATCGCCACGAACATGGCCGTTCTGGCGAGTTGACGAAGATGGTGGCGGACACCGTGCGGCACGCCGAAAAACTAGGCGATGCCGACCGCGAATTCAAGGCGACGTTCGCATCGCGTGGAAGGTGGTCCAGACACCCTCCCCGTTCGATCGAGGAGCTGCCGCCGCCCGATATCCGGCAGCCCGCCTGCCTCACTTGAAGTGAAATGCTTCACAAGCCGCAATCCGGGATTGCGGTAGCCTCGTGCCATGGGGCGTGGCGAGTTGGAGGCGACAATGGAGCAGGACCTTCCGAAGCAGACAGCGCGCACGCGATCCCCGGTGAAGGCGGCGGGTATCTGGCAGAGAATTCAATCCTGGGACAGCCGCCTCTCGGTCACCAAGGGACTGACGGCCGTGACCCTGCTGACCGGCTTCCTGGGCGGATATTTCCAGTACCTGAATTCCTATGAACAGAAGGTCGGCGAGCAGGCCAAGGCGGACATGCAGAAGGCGACCGACACCTTTCTCGAGATCTCGGACGCCTTCGCCGACGTGCAGATCCAGCAGGAGACCATGCTGCGCGAGCAGTTCGGCTCGCTGAAGGCGCAGGCAAGCCCCGCTTTCATTCCGGTGGACTCCAAGACATTCGGCTCGTTCTCGGACTATTGGAAGGCGCGCACGTCGCTGCGGCGGAACGGCGCCATCTTTGCGCGCAAGGCGGAGATCTACATCGACTGGCCCAGCGACCTCGGGCGCGATCCGGCCGCAGAGCACACGCTTGACCAGGATCCCCTGACGGCAACGCTGCTCACCAAGTACAATTTCGATTGCGATTCCGACGCCAACCTTCCGCAGTTCAAGGGTGCGATCTTCAATGGCGCCGATCCTGGACGCCCCAGCGACGAATTGTGCAACGACCCGACGGCCAATGGGCTCAAATCCTACGTCAACCTCTGTGCCAGGCGGGCGGATGGCGAGATCGATGCGTTGCAGAAGGTCGTGACCATCAACTGGTGGAGCGCCAAGCACCACGTCCTGGTGATGCACCATTGCTTCGAGGTGCTCCGCGGCGGGCCGAATGCGTTGCAAGCTCCGGCCTCCGGCAACGACGTGCCGAACGATCGCAAGCTCGACAAACCACGCGACAGCAATGAGCACAGGCTACAGCTTCAGGCCCGCCGGCTGGACGCGTTCATGACGCTGACCATGGCGCAGCTGGATCGTATCAGGGTGCGATACCGCCCCACCGGCTTCTTCTGCCATGTTCCGCTCGCGCGCGATGCCATCGGCTATTTCAGCAACCAGTGCCTGCCGAACCAGCCGGTCACGAGCGAGCGCAGCTGAGTCGTACCGCGGAGACACCTTCCGGCGCCGGCAGCCGGCGTGATCGGCCTGTCATGACGGCCTGTTAGCGTCGGCCGTGTCGATCAACCCGAAAGGACAATCCATGGATCTGAAGGCCGGCGATGTCGTGATGCTGAAATCCGGCGGTCAGCCGCTGACCGTCGCGGAGGTGAAGGAGAACGAGGCGCTGTGCCTGTGGATGGGCATGGAAGGCGACCTGTTCCGCGAGACGCTGCCGCTCGCCGTGCTCGTGCAGGTGGAAGAAGACGACGAGGACGACGAAGACGAAGATGATGACGAGGAGTAGGCACTTCTCGGACTGCATTCTCGTGCGAGCCGAGTTCGGCTCCGGCGCGCCCGATGTCCGCTTCCCTGTCAACCACAGGGCGATAGCGGACATCGCTGGATGTCGCAGAAGCGCAAGCGATGGATTTCGCAAGCGAAGCTCGCCGCCAATGGCTCGACGGTGAAGGCGCTGTGCGTCGAGGGCCTCACCGCGGCCCCGATGACGGGCGCGGGTTGATCAGACGAGGATACGAGGCGCCGCCGTGGCCCTGTCTCCGGAATTCGGCGTCCCCGTCGGTTCGATCAAGAGGATGTGCACTTCCCCACGCGCCACCGGCCGGTGCTCGACGCCCTTCGGCACGACAAAAACCTCGCCGGGGTTGAGGGTGACCGTGCGGTCCCGCAGCTCGATGTCGAGCGTCCCGCTGAGCACGAGAAAGAAGTCGTCCGTGTCCTCGTGCTTGTGCCAATGAAACGGCCCCTCAAGCTTGGCCACCATGATGTCGTTGTCGTTATAGGTCGCCACCGTGCGCGGGGAGAAGCGATCAGTAAAGGTTGCGAGCTTCTCGGCGAGATTTGCGGGTGCTTTCATGGCGTCTCCCTGGACAAGCAGCAGTCTGGTCCGCGTTTGCAAGACGAGCTGCGCCGGTTAGCACGAGCTGAATCACAATACGAGACTGCTGCGACGCCGGGAGTGGCACAAGGATGGGTTTCGCAACGGCGAAACCCATCCCTACGAGCTGATGCCGATCGGATCAGAACCGATAATTGATGCCGCCCTTGGCCGTATGAAGCTGAACCTCGGTGTCCGTGAAGGACGCGCCGGGGAATGCAAGAGCATTGCCGTTCGACTTTCCGAGATTGATGTAGATGTACTCGGCCTTGAACGTCCAGCGCGGATCGAATGCCCATTCAAGACCGCCACCCGCGGAGAAACCCACCTGGACCTCCGACGAGGAAGCGCTTCGCGTCAGGGCCGGGAAGAAGCCGTTGAAATTGGCGATATTCGGCGTGGCGAGGTTGGAGGTGAAGATGCTGTTCTTGACGTGGCCCCAGGCGAAGCCACCGGTACCGTAGATCAGCACATTGTTCGCCGCGTATCCGAGACGTCCGCGGATCGTGCCGAAGACGTCGATTTCCTGCTTGAGATTGAATACGCCGGTGAAGGCGCCATTGTCGCCGCCGATCGTTCCGGTGACGCTGAAGGGGCGGCTCGCCGTCTCTCTGATGGCAGCGCCGCTGACATCCGCTTCCAGGCCGTACACGAACGTGCCGGACTGCCAGTTATAGCCGATTTGGCCGCCGCCGAATCCGCCCTTGGGGCTCACATCCAGGGTGAACGGCCCAGTCCCGCCCGTGACGACATAGCCGGGCACCGTCCCGGTTGCGAGCGCGCTCGGATCGAAGGTCGCGGTCGGATCGCTCCAGCCATAACCGCCATGCACGCCGGCATAAAAACCGGTCCAGCTGAATGCGACCGGCGCGGGCGGCGCCTTGGTGTAGGCCCTGGCAAGATCGGCCGCGGAGGCGGCGTGGGAGAGACACACAGCCGAGGCCAGAAGGGCAGCAGAGACGATGGATTTGGAGACAATGGATTTCATGACTTCCCTCGAACGCTGTGCGCGTGACAAGGCGGCACCGCTTAAGCCAAGGTATAGAGGTGGTCTCGCAATATTGCTGTAGCGTCGGCGACACAGCGTGGAACTGCGGAACACGGTTTGTGCGCGCGAAGTTCGCCTGACGCGACGCCGCCAGATTTTCGCGACATCAGATGCTCCTCAGACGCCAAGAACGCCATTTCAGCCGGCGTCGTTAGACCACGAGCTGCCTCGCCGCTGCCGAGATCATCACCAGCCCGCCGGTGATCACGGCGGCATCGAGGATCGCGGTGCGGATGTGCACCGGCATCGACGAAGGCCTTGGCGAAGAACGCCGGGCACGGCCATACCGAAGCAGAAGCTGCAGAAGCGAGATATCGGCGAAGCCCGAGACGATGGTCAATCTTTCTGGCCGCCTCTGATGCGGGCCACGGCTTGATCGGCGAGCGTAGCGAGCGCGGCTTCTTCCAGCGGGAAATCCGCTGCGAGCCAAGCGTCTTCAGCGAGCGCCAACACATGGCCGAGCGCAGGTCCTTCGGCGAGACCGCGGGCGATGAAGTCGGCGGCCTTCAGCGGAAATTTCGGCGCGGTCCAGCGCTGCGGCAGCTCGGCAAGCGCGCGCCAGCGTATCGAGGTGACGTCGCCGCCGTTGCGTGCCCAGCCAAGCAATACGCGATCGTGATAGCTCTCGGGCCCGAGCCGGTACAGCAAGCGCCGTGCATTGGCTTCGTCCTTGGTGGCGAGGCGCCACCAGCGGTGCCCCATCGAATCCAGCGCCTTGGCCTCGGCATTGGAGAGCCGCAGGCGCACGGCGAGGCGCTTGGCGTCTTCGGTGACGGCGACCGAGAGCGCGGCCAGGCGCCGCGTGCTGCTGGGCCTGAGGCCGAGTTCGCGCTCGATCGCGATCATCGTGTCCAGGGGACCCGTATAGACGACGCCGCCGATCAGCGTTTGCAGCAATCCGCCCTCGGCCATGGCCCGCGCGGCCGCAGCCGCACCGCCGGCGACCAGCAGCTTGAGCATCTCCATGCGCACCCGCTCGGCCGACAGGCTGGCCAGGCCCGCGCGTCGGCGGATGCAGGCGAGATAGCCGTCCGGGTCGGGATCGCCGGCGCCGAAGGCGGCATGGATGCGGAAGAAGCGCAGGATGCGTAAGTAATCCTCGGCGATGCGCTGGTCGGGATCGCCGATGAAGCGCACGCGCCGCGCCTTGGCGTCGTTGATGCCGCCGACATAATCGTAAACCACACCGCGTGCATCGACCGACAGGCCGTTCATGGTGAAGTCGCGCCGCTCGGCATCCTTCACCCAGTCGCGGCCGAACGCGACCTTGGCCTTGCGGCCGAAGGTCTCGGTGTCCTCGCGCAGCGTCGTGACTTCATAGGGGTGGGCATCGATCACCAGCGTGACCGTGCCGTGGTCGATGCCGGTCGGCACGCTCTTGATGCCGGCAGCCTTGGCCCGCCGTATCACCTCGTCGGGCAGCGCCGTGGTCGCGATGTCGATGTCACCCGGCGCAAGGCCGAGCAGCGCGTTGCGCACGGCGCCGCCGACCACCCGCGCCTCCTCGCCATGGGTGCCGAGCAGCGCCAGGACGCGCGCGGTGCCGCCTGCGGTCAGCCAGGGCGCATCGGCGAGTAAAGGCTCCGCGCTCATGGACCCGCCCCTACTTTTCCGTGCCCGGCACGAGCTTGCCGTCCTCGATATGGGCGGGGACGTAGGTCGAATCCGGCGGCGCGCCGGAGAACTCCGCCAAGCCGATGAGGCCGGCGATGACCAGCACGATCGCCACCAGCGCAAGACGCGCGACGATCGCGACCGGCCATGAGGAGCGTGCGAACACACCGGACCGCGTCGCCGCCAGGAACAGCGCATAGACGGCAAAGGGGATGAGGAAGATTCCGATCTCGGTCAGAACCGTCCGGATCATGACGAATAGATCCGCTCATACAGCACACGCAGCATGCCCGCCGTCGCCCCCCAGATGTAGCGTTCCGCGAACGGCATCGCGTAGTAGGACCGCGGCGTGCCGCGGAATTCCTTGCTGTGCACCTGGTGGTTCACCGGATTCATCAGGAAGGATAGCGGCACCTCGAAGGCATCATCAACCTCGGAATGGTTGATGCTGAGCGAAAAGCCCGGCCTGACCCTGGCAACCGTCGGCAGGATGCGGAAGCCGAAAGCGGTGCCGTAGAGATCGAGATAGCCGAGCGGCTCGACGAAGTCGCGTGCCAGCCCGACCTCCTCCTCGGCCTCGCGCAGCGCCGCATCGAGCGGCGAGGCATCGATCGCGTCGATCTTGCCGCCGGGAAAGGCGATCTGGCCGGCATGGTCGTTGAGATGCGCCGAGCGCTGCGTCAGCAGGATGGTGGGCTCGGGATGGTCGACCACCGCGATCAGGACCGCTGCGGGACGCACCGGCTGCTCGCGCGCGATGATCTCGAGCATCTTGTCGGTGCCGGGATCGCCCGAGGCGGGGATGATGTTGGGATCATAGAGGCCGGGCGGCACGTCGAAGCCGAGCCTCGCCTTGGAGCGGGCGAAGAAATCCGCAGCGCCAAGCGCGACCGGCTCGTTCGTCAGGATAGGGTTGTTCAAATTCAAAGCGCCGCCCTCACCTGCTCCGCATCGGCCATGGCGAAGAACTCGCCGGCCGACTCGACACCGAACATCGGCTGGCCATCGACCATCCGCTCCTCGCCCATGTCAACCAGATCGTAATAGAGCGCGCGCGTCACCTTGGCCCAGAGGTCCGCGCGGACGTGCAGATAGGGCGTCAGCCCGCCATCCCTAGCCTGCTCGAAGCGCAGCCGGTGCGCCGCGTCGCAGGTGACCCAGTCGTCGACATTGGTGCGGAAGTGCAGCACGCGATGGCTGCCCTCGCCGTCCTTCTGCATCTCGACCGCCATGAACGGCGCATCGTCGACGCGGATACCGACCTTCTCCACCGGCGTGACCAAGAAATGCTTGTCGCCCTCGCGCTTGAGAATGGTCGAAAACAGCCGCACCAGGGCGGGACGCCCGATTGGCGTCCCCATGTAGAACCAAGTACCATCGGAGGCGATTCGGATGTCGAGATCGCCGCAAAACGGCGGATTCCACAGATGCACCGGAGGCAGGCCCTTCTTGGCGCCTTCGGCATTGGCAGCGCTTTTGGCGGCGGCAGTCAGTCCCTCGAGACCCCGATCGGCGCTCTGCCCTTGGTTCGCCATGGTTTGCCCTGACTTTGTGATTGGCACGATTGGTGCAGGTCTACGTTGTACTTAGGTGCGCGGTTCCATCCGGAATAGCCCGGTGTGGAGGTCGCCACTTCGTGATGCCGTACATACCCCGAAGCCGATAAGGTGGGGATAGGTTAATTCAACGAATACATGGCTTTCCTGCAAGTCTAGCATGGGGCCCATGATCTGGCGTGATGACCTGACGTGACAGGCTGACGATGCAAGCAAGCCGCGTTGCACAGGCTGAAGGAGCAAGCGAATGGCGGAGAGTGTCGAGAAACTCGAGGACGGGATCGTCCGTTCGGCCGAGCAGGTGTCGAGCCAGGTTCGCGCGGCCAAGGACGCGATCGCTTCGGTCATCTTCGGCCAGGATCGCGTGATCGAGAACACGCTGGTCACCATCCTCTCCGGCGGCCATGCGCTCCTGATCGGCGTGCCGGGCCTTGCCAAGACCAAGCTGGTCGAGACGCTCGGCGTCACGCTCGGTCTCGACGCCAAGCGCATCCAGTTCACGCCCGATTTGATGCCCTCGGACATCCTCGGCGCCGAAGTGCTGGACGAGAGCACCGCGGGAAGGCGCGCCTTCCGCTTCATTGCCGGTCCCGTGTTCGCGCAGCTCCTGATGGCCGACGAGATCAACCGCGCCTCACCGCGCACGCAATCGGCGTTGTTGCAAGCGATGCAGGAGCAGCACATCACCGTCGCCGGCGCGCGTCACGATCTGCCGAAACCCTTCCACGTGCTCGCGACGCAGAACCCGCTGGAGCAGGAAGGCACCTATCCGCTGCCCGAAGCCCAGCTCGACCGCTTCCTGATGGAGATCGACGTCGACTATCCCGACCGCGATGCCGAGCGCCGCATCCTGTTTGAAACCACGGGCGCGGAGGAGACGCTGGCCAAGGGCGCGATGACGCCCGATGCGCTGATCACCGCGCAGCGCCTGATCCGGCGCCTGCCGGTCGGCGATTCCGTGGTGGAAGCAATTCTCTCGCTGGTGCGCTCGGCCCGCCCGGGTCCGGACTCCGGCGAAGCCGGCAAGTTCATTGCCTGGGGTCCCGGCCCGCGCGCCAGCCAATCCCTGATGCTGGCGGTACGCGCGCGTGCGCTGATCGACGGGCGCCTGGCGCCCTCGATCGACGACGTGCTCGACCTTGCCGAGCCCGTGCTGAAGCACCGCATGGCGTTGACGTTCCAGGCGCGCGCCGAAGGCCGCACGATTCCGGACGTGATCCGGCAATTGAAGACACGGATCGGTTGATGGCAGCGGAGAACGGGCGGGCAGCGAAGGAGATATTGGCGATCCGACGTGCCGATGGCGAAAGCCGCACGCTCGCCGCTTCGTTGCCGCGCCTGGTGCTCGAGGCCCGCCGCATCGCCGCCAACGTCATCCACGGCCTGCATGGACGGCGCCGCGCCGGCTCGGGCGAAAACTTCTGGCAGTACCGCCGCTTCGTCTCGGGCGAACCGTCGCAGAACGTCGACTGGCGCCGCTCGGCGCGCGACGACCATCTCTACGTGCGCGAGCTGGAATGGGAAGCCTCGCACACGGTCTGGATCTGGCCGGACCGCTCGCCCTCGATGGCGTTCGCCTCGAAGACCGCGCGCGAGTCCAAGCTCGAGCGGACGCTGATCGTCGCCTTCGCACTGGCCGAGCTGCTCGTCGCCGGCGGCGAGCGCGTCGGCATTCCCGGGCTGATGGCGCCGACCGCAAGCCGCAGCGTCATCGACAGGATGGCGCAGGCGATGCTGCATGACGATGCAGACCGACTGAGCCTGCCGCCATCCTTCGTTCCGGCCGCGCTGGCCGAGATCATCGTGCTGTCGGATTTCTGGTCGCCGATCGCCGAGATCAGGACGACGCTCGCCGGGCTGTCCAGCTCCGGCGCGCACGGCACGATGGTGCAGGTGGTCGATCCCGCCGAGGAATCGTTCCCCTATTCCGGCCGCGTCGAGTTCGTCGAGCCCGAAGGCTTCGGCGTGATCACCGCCGGCCGCGCCGAGAGCTGGGCGCAGGACTACACCGCGCGGCTTGCGCTGCACCGCGACCAGATCCGTGCCGAGACCAACAAGCTCGACTGGCTGTTCACGACGCACGCGACCGACCGCTCCGCCGCCGAGCTCTTGCTGTTCCTGCATGCCGGCATGCAGGTGAGCAAGTCGGGCGCCCGCACCACGACGATCAAGGCGGGGCCGGCCGCATGATGGGATTGCCGCTCGCCTTCACGCAACCGCTGCTCCTGATCGGCCTCGTCAGCCTGCCCGTGCTGTGGTGGCTCCTGCGCGTGATGCCGCCGCGGCCGCGCCGCATCGAGTTTCCGCCGACGCGGCTGTTGTTCGACATCACGCCGCGCGAAGAGACGCCCTCACGGACGCCGTGGTGGCTGACCGCGCTTCGCCTGCTCGCCGCCGCGCTGGTGATCTTCGCCGCCGCCGGCCCGATCTGGAATCCGCAAACGGGCGTCGCCGGGAGCAAGGCGCCGCTGATGATCATGTTCGACGACGGCTGGAGCGCCGCATCGCACTGGGACGTCAGGATCAGGACCGCCGATGAGCTTATCGCCAATGCCGACAATGACGGCCGCGGCATCGCGCTGGTGCCGCTGTCCGAGCCGAACCGCGACATCACGCTGATGCCGGCGGGTGCGGCGCGCGTCGCGCTGCGGCAGCTGGCGCCAAAGCCCTATTCGATCGATCGCGTCGAGACGCTGGCCGCGGTCGACCGTTTCCTCAAGGTCACCGGCGACTGCGAGATCGCCTGGCTCTCGGACGGCGTCGACACCGGCCGCGGCGAGGACTTCGTGGCCGGCCTCGGCAAGACCATCGGCGACCGCAGCCTGACCGTGTTCGCAGGCGGCACCTCCTCGCCGCTGGCCCTGGTCGCCGCCGAGAACGCCGCAGCGAAGATGACGGTCAAGGTGCTGCGCACCGACGGCGGGATCGCGGTCGGCACCGTGCGCGCGCTGGACCAGAAGGCCTCGCCGATCGGCGAAGCGCGCTATTCGTTCGGCCCGCAGGACAAGGAAACCGAGGCGGCGTTCGACCTGCCGGTCGAGCTGCGCAACGACATCACGCGGCTCGAAATCTCCGGCGAGCGCTCGGCCGGCGCGGTGCAGCTGCTCGACAAGCGCTGGCGCCGCCGCGCCATCGGCATCATCTCGGGCGCGACCAGCGAGACCGCGCAGCCACTGCTGGCGCCGACCTTCTATCTCACCCGCGCGCTGGCGCCGTTCGCCGACGTCCGGCTCGCCGACAAAGGCTCGCCTCAGCAGGGCATCACGCAGTTCCTCGACCAGAAGCTGCCGATGATCATCCTCGCCGATGTCGGCACCATCGCCCCCGAGCTGCGCGAACGCCTCAATGCCTGGGTCGACCAGGGCGGCGTGCTGGTGCGGTTCGCTGGGCCCCGGCTGGCACAGGCGGAGGACGACCTCGTGCCGGTCAAGCTGCGCAAGGGCGGCCGCACGCTCGGCGGCAGCCTGACCTGGGAGAAGCCGCAGCATCTCGCCTCCTTCGCCGCCGACGGTCCGTTCGCCGGGGTCGCAGTGCCGAAGGACGTCACCGTGAGCCGGCAGGTGCTGGCCGAGCCCGACGCCGTGCTCGCCACCAAGAGCTGGGCCTCGCTGGAAGACGGCACCCCGCTCGTCACCGGCGAGCATCGCGGCAAGGGCCTCGTCAGCCTGTTCCACGTCAGCGCCGACATGCGCTGGTCTGACTTACCGATGTCGGGCACCTTCGTCGAAATGCTGCGGCGGGTGGTCGACATGTCCGGCTACACCGCGAAGCCCGGCGCTGGCGTTGCCGGCGAAGCGACCACTGAGACCGTGGCGCCGCTGCACATCCTCGACGGATTTGGCGCGTTTGGTCCGCCGCCCGCGACGGCCAAGCCGCTTCCTGCGGATTACCGCGACCGCGCCACATCAGATCATCCGCCCGGCTTCTACGGTCCGGCAGAAGGACCGCTCGCCGTGAACACGCTTGCCAGCGCCGACCGCATCGCCGCCCTGAACACCGCGAGCCTGCGCGCCCGGCACGCCACCTACACCAATGCCGAGCCGCGCGATTTGCGCGGCTGGCTGCTGTCGACGGCGCTCGCGCTGTTCCTGATCGACGCCATCATCATCGCGGTGCTCGGCGGCGGCATTGCCGCGCTGCTGCGCCGCCGCGCCGCGCCCGCGACGATCGTGCTCGCCCTGCTCGCGGGATTCGCGGCGCTCTCGCCGGCGCCGTCGCGCGCCGACGGCGTCACGGACGAGTTCGCGATGAAGTCGGTGTCGCAGACCCGCCTCGCCTATGTCGTCACGGGCAATGCGGACGTCGATTCCATCGTCAAGGCGGGAATGAACGGGCTGACGCTGTTCCTGGCCCAACGCACGGCGCTCGAGGCCGGTGATCCCGTCGGCGTCGATCCCGCGCGCGACGAGCTCGCCTTCTTCCCGCTGATCTACTGGCCGATCGTGCCGGGCGCGCCGAAGCCGCCGCAGGACGCCATCAACAAGATCGACGCCTACATGAAGCAGGGCGGCACCGTGCTGTTCGACACCCGCGACGCGATCGAGGCGCCGCCCGGCGCCAACGGCGCGGCGCAGACGCCGGCGATGCAGACGCTGCGCGAGATCCTGTCCTCGCTCGACGTGCCCGAGCTCGAGCCGGTGCCGCGCGAGCACGTGCTGACCAAGACCTTCTACCTGCTGCGCGACTTCCCCGGCCGCTTCACCGCCGGCCAGACCTGGGTCGAGACCTTGCCGCGCGAAGACGACGATGAGAGCGCGCAGCGGCCGGCGCGCGGCGGCGACGGCGTATCACCGATCATCATCACCTCGAACGACCTGGCCGGCGCCTGGGCGGTGCGGCCCGACGGACAGGCCATGCTGCCGGTGACCGGCGGCGACCCCCGCCAGCGCGAATTCGCCTACCGCGCCGGCGCCAACATCGTGATGTACACCCTGACCGGCAACTACAAGGCCGACCAGGTGCACGCTCCGGCGCTGATCGAACGGCTGGGGCAATGATGCGGGTGTTAAATTTGGACCCAACGGAAGCCGTCATGCCCGCCCTTGTGCCGGGCATCCACGTTCTTCGTGCCGCGCGGCAAGTCGTGGATGGCTGGGACAAGCCCGGCCATGACGATGCCGAGAGAGTGACCTCATGAGTTACGGGATCGCGTTCACACCGCTTGTTCCTACCATCGTGCTGTGGCTCGCGCTCGCCGCGATCGTCATTGTCGCGCTCGTGCTGCTGTTGGCGCGCGCGCGCGGCGCCGCGGTGCGCGTGGCCGCGCTGGCGCTGTTCCTGCTGGCGCTTTCCAATCCCTCCTTCACCCGCGAGGACCGCGATCCCCTCACCTCGGTCGCCGCTGTTGTCATCGACAAGAGCCCGAGCCAGAACTTCGGCAACCGCAATCGCGAAGCTGCGCAAGCGCAGGAGGCGCTGGTCGACAGCCTGAAGAAGATCAAGGGCCTCGAGGTCCGTGTCGTCGAAGCCGGACAGGCCGACGGCGAGACCGACGGCACCAAGCTGTTCGGCGCGCTGGCCTCGGCCTTGGCGGACGTCCCGGTCGACCGCGTCGCCGGCGCGTTCCTGATCACCGACGGCCGCGTCCACGACATTCCCGCGAACGCCGCCGCGCTCGGCTTCCAGGCGCCGGTGCACGCGCTGGTCACGGGCCAGAAGGACGAGCGCGACCGCCGCATCGCGATCACCGCCGCGCCGCGCTTCGGTATCGTCGGGCAGAGCCAGACCATCTCCTATCGCCTCGACGACCAGGGTGTCACCGGCGAGCGCGCCAGGGTCATCGTCCGCCGCGACGGCGAGGTCATCAACGAGCGCACGCTCTCCAGCGGCCAGGCCGCGAGCGTCGACGTCGACATCAAGCATGCCGGGCCGAACATCGTCGAGATCGAGGCCTCGCCGCTGGAGCGCGAATTGACGCCGGTGAACAATCGCGCCGTCGTCGCCATCGACGGCGTGCGCGACAAGCTGCGCGTGCTGCTGGTCTCGGGCGAGCCGCATTCGGGCGAGCGCACCTGGCGCAACCTGCTCAAGTCCGACGCCAGCGTCGACCTCGTGCATTTCACCATTCTGCGCCCGCCGGAGAAGCAGGACGGCACGCCCATCAACGAATTGTCGCTGATCGCGTTTCCGACCCGCGAGCTGTTCCAGCAGAAGATCAACGAATTCCAGTTGATCATCTTCGACCGCTATGCCCGCCAGGGCGTGCTGCCGATCCCCTATTTCGAGAACATGGCGCGTTACGTGCGCGCAGGCGGCGCCGTGCTGGTCTCGGCCGGCCCCGACTATGCCTCGAACAGCAGCATCTGGCGCACGCCGCTCGATTCGGTGCTGCCGGCCGAACCCGTCGGCGTCACCGAGAAGCCGTTCTATGCGCATCTGTCCGACCTCGGCAAACGCCATCCCGTCACGCGCGGGCTGGAGGGCTCCGCCAGCGAGCCGCCGCGCTGGAGCCGCTTCTTCCGCACCGTCGACACCCGCAATGCGGTCAACCCGCCCGTCATGACCGGCGTCGACGGCAAACCGCTGCTGTTCCTGTCGCGCTTCGGCGAGGGCCGCGTCGCGCTCCTGCTGTCCGACCACATCTGGCTGTGGGCGCGCGGCTATGAGGGCGGCGGTCCGCATCTCGACCTGCTGCGGCGGATGTCGCACTGGCTGATGAAGCAGCCTGATCTCGACGAGGAGGCGTTGCGCCTCCAGGTGCAGGGCAAGGACCTCGTCGTGGTGCGTCAGACCATGGCCGACAGCGTCCAGCCCGTCAGCGTGACATCGCCGTCGGGCGTGTCGCAGGATCTGACGCTGAGCGCCGGCGATCCCGGCGAGTGGCGCGCCAGCCTGCCGGCGAGCGAGCTCGGCCTGTGGCAGGCGACCGACGGCACGCTGAAGGCGCTGATCAATGTCGGCCCGACCAATCCGAAGGAATTTTCGGAAGTGACCTCGACGGTCGATACGTTGAAGCCGCTGGCACAGGCGACGGGCGGCGATGCCGTGCGCGTGGCTACTAGCTCGAGCGTCGAGCTGCCGCGCATCCTGCCGGTGCGCTCGGTCGGCATGTTCCACGGCGATGGCTGGATGGGTGTGCGGATGCGCGATGCCAGCGTGGTCAAGGGCGTCGGCGTGCTGCCGATCTTCTCCGGCCTGGTCGGCCTGCTGCTGCTGCTCGGCGCGTTTGCGGCGACCTGGGTGCGCGAGGGGCGGTAGTTGCCCGAACGACACATCGGCTTGGCGGCTTGCATGCGCCGATCCCCCCGCCGTTGACATCGGTGAACCGGTCGGGCGATGTTATACTATAACATCGCGGCGTCCTGGGATTGACGCCTCGGTGTGGGGGTGGCGTTTTCCAGATGAAGTGGTTCCGGTCGAATAGCAGGCACGGCGCCCGGCTCGCGTTGTTCGCGATGCTGGTGCAGCTCGCGCTGACGTTCGGCCACAGCCATTGGTTCGCGCAGGCCGCGCCTTTTGCTCAATCATCGGTCCAGCACATCGAAGGCGGCGCCAAGGACGTTGCAGCGACCGACGGCGCCGCCGTCGAGAAGCAATCGCCCTCAAGTCCCGACCGCGAGCATTCGCGCGACGAGAGTTGCGCCATCTGCGCCATCATTGCGATGGCGGGTGCGATCGTGTCGGCGACGCCGCCCGTGCTGCTGCTACCGCAGGCGATCGAGCTGCTCAGGCGCAGCCTCGACGCCGAGTTCGCTCATCTGACATCGGCCGGCACGGCGTTCCAGCCGCGCGCCCCTCCTGCGTCCTGACTCCAACGCTTGATCACGCCCAGCCTCGCCGCGCACCGGCAAGTGCCTGGGAGAAGTTGAAGTCGAATCCGTCGCGCCGCGACGGCAGGCCGCCTCCGATCAGCAGAGCATCATCCGGACGGCGCCTTAAGTGGAATCAGGACCATGTCATTTCAATTGCGACGCGCGCAGCGCCTTGGCGGAGCAAGCCTGCTCCTGCTCGGCGCCGCCGCTACATCCGCGTTCGCCCAGGACTCGGCACAACGACCGGCACAACAGCAGGCACAAGACAAATCATCGACCGAGCTCCCCGCCATCACCGTAACGGCGCCGAGCCCGATCGTACGCAGAGCAGTGGTGCCGACCCGCAACGCAGGCCGCGGCACGCGGACCGCGCGGGTGCGCAGCCGCGAGCAGACGGCTGAAGCGGCACCGGCAGCTCCCGTGCCCGCCGCGCCTCAGCAAGGCGTGCTGCCTGTTGTGACCGATCAGTTCGCGACCGTCACCGTGGTGCCGAACGAGGAGATTCGGCGCAACGGCGGCGGCACGCTCGGCGATCTCCTGTTCTCCAAGCCCGGCATCACCGGCTCTGAATACGCACCCGGCGCATCGAGCCGCCCGATCATTCGCGGGCTCGACACCAACCGGGTCGGCATTATCGAGAACGGAACAGGCAGCAACGGCGCGTCCGATCTCGGCGAGGATCACTTCGTGCCGATTGATCCGCTGGCAGCCACCCAGGTCGAGGTCATCCGCGGACCGGCGACGCTGCGCTACGGCTCCACCGCGATCGGTGGCGTGGTCAGCGCAACCAACAATCGAATTCCGGATGCCTTGCCGTCCTGCACGGCGCCCTTTCCGACTTACGGACTCCCGACCAAGGCGCCGCTGGCAAACGTGGGATCGCCGGGCTGCATCACCGCGGAAACGCGGACGGCCGTAACTTCGGTCGATCGCGGGACCGAAGGTGCCGTGCTGCTCGATGCCGGCGGCGGCAACTTTGCCTTCCACGCCGATGCCTTTGGCCGCAAGGCTGGCGACTACAACATCCCGAGCTATCCGTTCTTGACGGACCCGACGCTGCCGTTCAACGGACGCCAGCCGAATTCGGCATCGCAGGCCTACGGCGGATCTGTCGGCGGCTCCTACATCTTCGACGGCGGCTACGTGGGCGCGGCGATCACGCAGCACAACGCGCTCTATCACATTCCCGGTATCGAGGGCAGCGAGTTCCTGACGCGGATCGACGGACGACAAACAAAGTTCACGACAAAAGGCGAGTATCGGCCGGATGCGGCGGCGATCGATGCGATCCGGTTCTGGGCCAGCGCCACCGACTATAAGCACGATGAGGTCGGGCTCGCCGACTCTGCCGACCTCGGCTCCCTCGGCGTGAGACAAACCTTCACCAACAAGGAACAGGAAGGCCGCGTCGAGGTGCAGCTTGCGCCGTTCGACGTCCGCTTTGCTGCGCTGACCACCGCTGTGGGCGTTCAGGCGTCGCACCAGAAGCTGACCGCGCCGAGCCCGGACGATCCAGGCAGCCCGATCAACGGACTGTTCGATCCGAACAAGAACACAAAGGTCGCCGGGTACATCTTCAATGAGTTCAAGTTCAGCGAAGCCACCAGGGCTCAGATCGCCGGACGCGTCGAGAGCGCAAGGTTGAGCGGCACGGCGCCGGCCTTCGTCCCCGATGTGTTCGACCTCGCCGTCGATCCGGCCGCGATCGGCCCCGCAACGGCGGTCAACCGCAACTTCACGCCGCTGAGCGGGAGCATCGGCCTGATCCACAGCCTTCCTTGGGATCTGGTCGCCAGCATCACCGGCCAATATGTCGAACGCGCGCCGAAACCGGCGGAATTGTTTTCGCGCGGCGGCCACGATGCCACCACCACTTTCGACATAGGCAATCCCAATCTCGGCATCGAGACCGCCAAGTCGGTCGAGGCGGGACTGCGACGAGCGGTAGGACCGCTTCGCTTCGAAATCACCGGCTACTACACCAAGTTCAACGGTTTCATCTACCGGCGCCTGACCGGCAACACGTGTGAGGACGGCGTTTGCCAGCTTGGCGCTGGCCTCGAACTGAATCAGGCGGTCTATTCGCAGCGCGACGCGACATTCCGGGGCGGCGAATTCCAGTTCCAGTACGACGTGATGCCGGTCTGGAACGGGATCTGGGGCATCGAGGGTCAATACGACATCGTGCGCGCGACCTTCGACGACGGCACCAACGTGCCACGCATTCCGCCCCAGCGGCTGGGCGGTGGTGTGTACTATCGCGACGCCGAATGGTTCGCCCGGATCAACCTGCTGCACGCGTTCGCGCAAAACGACATCGCCGCGATCGCGGAGACGCCGACGCCTGGCTACAACCTGCTAAGGGCCGAGGTCAGCTACAAAACGCAGCTCGATCAACGTTGGTTCGGCGCGCGCGAGATGCATGTCGGGCTCGTCGGCAACAACCTGTTGAACGAGAACATCCGCAATGCCGTCTCCTTCAACAAGGACCAGGTGCTGTTGCCCGGCATCGGCGTCAGGGCGTTCGCGAACTTCAAGTTCTAGGTAACGACACGCGCCGTCATTGCGAGGAGCCCTTGCGACGAAGCAATCCAGACCGCCTCCGCGGAAAGACTCTGGATTGCTTCGCTGCGCTCGCAATGACGGAGTATGACGCGCGCAGCCGCGCGTCTTCTCGACGGTCTCTTAGCCGGATGAGATACGAGCAGTGTCGTAGCCCGGATGGAGCGTAGCGTAATCCGGGGTTCTCTCGTTGCGGAAGACCTTCCCGGATTGCGCTGCGCTCCATCCGGGCTACGGCGTTTCCAACGACGCGCGCCGCTCCTATGTCCGCGCTTTGCTCCAGTCGGGGCCGACCGCGCCCGACACGCCCTCGAAGGCGCCGTCGACGAGCTCGAACACCAGGATGCGCGCGGCATCGACCGGGCCGGGCATGGTGACGCGGCCCTTCGGCACCTGTTTGAAGCCGACGCGGCCGTAATAGGGCTCGTCGCCGACCAGCAGCACGAGGCGGTGGCCTTTTTCCCTGGCGTCCTTCAGCGCGCGCTCCATCAACTGACGGCCGATGCCGCGATCGCGGAACGGCGGCTCGACGGTAAGCGGCCCGAGCAGCAGCGCCGGCGTTTGGCCGATCAGAATCGGCAATTGCCTGACGGAGCCGACCAGGAGCGTGCCGATACGGGCCGTGAAGGACAGTTCGAGCAGATGGTCGACGTGCTCGCGGATCCGGTAGGCGCTCAGCACGAAGCGGCCGGGGCCGAAGGTGCGTTCGTGCAGCCGCTCGATCGCCTGAGCGTCGCCGGCGGCTTCGGGAAGAATGGTCAGTGAGAGATCGTTCATGTCAATTCGCGGAGTAGCACTTGCGCCTGCGAAGGTCCATGGGCGGCGGTGCCCCGTTTACCTCCCGGCGGGAGAAGTGCAAGCCTGGCTCAACCTGCGTTCCGTTTCGACGCCGGCTGGGACAGATAGGCCAGCATCTTCATCTCCCGCCGCCCTCGCGTCACCGTATCGAGCACGAGCCCTGACGACACCGACAGCAAGGCCATGATCATCAGGCCCATCGACAGCACGGCAGTGGGCAGGCGCGGCACGAGGCCGCTTTCGATGAAGGTGATCACGATCGGAATCGCGAAGATGATCGACGCCAGCGCCAGCAGGATTCCGATCACCGTGAAGAAGCGCAACGGCCGCTCGCTGCGATAGAGCTTCAGCATGGTGCCGAGGATGCGAAAGCCGTCGCGCCAGGTGTTGAGCTTGGAGAACGAGCCTTCGGGGCGCGCATAATAGGGCGTCTCGACCTCGGCAACCGGCAGCGACAATTCCAGCGCATAGACCGCAAGCTCGGTCTCGATCTCGAAGCCGTCGGAGAGGACGGGAAAGGATTTGACGAAGCGGCGCGAGAACACCCGGTAGCCGGACAGGAGGTCCTTGAAAGCGTGGCCGAAGGTGTCGGACAGGAAGCCGGTCAGCATGCGGTTGCCGGTGCGGTGGCCGAGCCGGTAGGCAGCCTGGACCTGATCGACGCGAAGCCCGACCACCATGTCGAGATGCTCGTCGAGCAGCTTGTCGATCATGATGGGTGCGCTCGGCGCATCGTAGGTGGCATCGCCATCGACCAGCACATAGACGTCGGCCTCGACGTCCGCGAACATGCGGCGCACGACGTGGCCCTTGCCCTGCCGGCGCTCGCTGCGCACGATCGCACCGGCTTCGCGCGCGACCGCGGCGGTCCGGTCGCGCGAATTGTTGTCGTAGACGTAGATCTCCGCCGCGGGCAGCGCCTTGCGGAAATCGGCAACGACGGTCGCGACCGCGGCCTCCTCGTTGTAGCAGGGCACCAGCACCGCGATACGAAGTTGCGTTGTGGTCATCAGGGCAGCACTCCGAGGCTTGTCGGCTCGCGCCCGAGCGGCGTGGCCTGCCGTGCGCGTCGAGCGGGTTACTAGCACAAGCTGCCCTCAGCGCCACGTCGCAATCACGGGCCTGCCATCGAGCACTTCGGCGATCCGCAGCCGCGTGCCGGGCGTGGTGCCCTCGGGCAATGCGGCATTGTCGAAGAATCCGCATTCGACGATCTCGCGGTTGGGCTCAGGGACGCGGTCCTGCCTGAACTGCCTGACCACGTAGACCGCGACGTGGTCGCGGCGGGAGACGTGGCTATTGAGGAAGACGCCGTGCAGGATCGCCTCGCCGGTCAGATCGATGTCGCCCTCCTCCTTGAGCTCGCGCCGCAACGCCTCTTCCATGGTCTCGCCGAAATCGACGCCGCCGCCAGGCAAATACCAGCCGCTGACGTAGCTATGCCTGACCAGGAAGACGCGATTGTCGGCATCCAGCACCACGGCACGGACGCCGAGCGTCATGCCGCGGACGAGCAGGAAATAGCCGTGCAAGAACCGCCGCAGCAGCGGCTCGGCTTTCCGTCGGGCTCGGTTCAGACGTTCTCCCATCAGGCTCCTCGACGCCCCGTTTCAGGCCCTGCTTGCGCGGGGCGCGCGACCTTGCCATTACAGCGGAGCAATAGCGAGGCATTCGCGCGCCATGACTCCCTTCACGCTGGCCCCCTTCACGCTCGCCCACCTGTCCGATCCGCATCTGGCGCCTTTGCCGAAGCCGCGGCTGATCGAGCTCGCGGGCAAGCGCGCGTTCGGCTATGTCAACTGGACGCGCAACCGCCACAAGTACCAGCGCCGCGAGGTTCTCGACGCGCTCGTCGCCGACATGAAGGCGCAGGCGCCCGACCACATCGCAGTGACGGGCGATCTCGTCAACCTGGCGCTGGAGGCGGAGTTCGCACCGGCGCTGGCCTGGCTCGAAAGCGTCGGCCCGCCCGACCGCGTGACCGCGATCCCCGGCAATCACGACGCCTATGTCAGCGCGACGCGTCATCGCTTCGGCGAGACGTTCCTGCACTACATCGCCGCGGACACACCCGGCGGCGCAGCCTTCCCAGCGGTGCGCCGGCGCGGGCCGCTTGCCCTGATCAGCCTGTCCACGGCGGTGCCGACCCTGCCGCTGATGGCAACCGGCACGCTCGGGCGCGATCAGCTCGCCGCGCTCGCGGAGGTGCTCGAGCGACTCGCCGCGGAAGACGTCTTCCGCGTGCTGCTGGTGCATCATCCGCTGAAATCCAGCGCGCGGGCGAAGCGGATGACGGACGCGCCGGAATTGCTGGGACTGTTGAAGCGCCACGGCGTCGAGCTGGTCCTGCACGGGCACGACCACATTCATTCGACGATGTGGTTCGAGGGTCCAAACGGCAACATTCCCGCGCTCGGCGTGCCGTCGGCCTCCGCGCTGGCGCACGGACGTTATCCGGCGGCGGCGTACAATCTGTTCACCATCGAGAAGGACAATGCCGGCTGGCGCTGCGAGCAGACGGTGCGAAGCCTCGGGGCGGGGTTTCAGGTCGGGCAGATCAAGCATGTGCGGTTGATTTAGCCCCGGCTGTGATTCCGGGGCATGCGAAGCATGAACCCGGAATCCATCGGGCCGCAGCGCGTGCTGATGAATGGATCCCGGGTTCGCGCTGCGCGCGCCCCGGGATGACGAGGAGAGAGCCTCACCAGCTCCGCAAGACCGCAAGCACTGCCACCCCGAACAACGCGGCAGCGCCGAGCACGAAGCCGAACACGAATGGCCACAGGCGCGAGCGGCGCGGCGGCGCGGCGGCCGGGGCTTGCGGTTCGGGCTGGACCACCATCGCACGCTCGCGCTCGACCATGCGGCGCGCGACATAGTCGGTGACGGCCTCGACGATCACGGCGGTGTCGTGCGATTCGGCGAGCACGATGCGGCCGAAGCGGGTGTCCTGGACGAAGCGGTACATCCGCTTGTCGCGGCCCATCACGATATGGGCGACGACGTCGATCCACAGCCGCGGCGTATCGCCCTGGCTGATGCCGCGGTCGAACAGGTCGATCTGATCAGGCACCTGCGCGAACAGGGGATCGAGCGCGTCGTTGAGGATCTCGAGCCGTGCCACCTCGGCGTCGCGCAAATCGACGACGACGCCGGTGCGGTCGGCCGCCTCGATCCGCGCGCGCAGCAGCGCATCGCGCAGCCGCACCGGGCCCGGCTGGCCGGGATGGGTCCCGCTGGTCTCGGGCTCTGACATTGTCGGCCTCGTCCTCGACTTATGCCCATTAACCTATCAGCAACCAAACCCTCCGCAAAGACCTACAATTCCAGAGACTTACGGCGCCCACAGCCGTTTCACCTGTGCCAAAAACAGACGATCCCACCCAGGCAGGGCCTGGATGGGACCATCCGTCCTTGGACGTCTTCTTAAGTCGGGGCGATCAGGCCGAGACCCGCGAGGGCTCTTCCACGATCGAGAAGCGGACGCCGGCCTTGTGACGGCTTTCTTCCGAGACTTCCTTCCAGCACTCTTCGGCTTCCTTGCGGGTCTTGAACGGACCTTTGACCTGGGCCGAGCCTTCCACGAGCTTGTGGAAGTTCATCGAACCGAACTCGCCGCCGATCACCCAGAAATTGCTGCCTTTGGTCATTGTCAGTCTCCTGTTGAGGTGCGTGACCGGCCTGGACTCCAACCTGGCTTCCAGACCGGTCCGATCCGCCGTTAGCCGAACTGGTTCATCGTGTTGTGGACGCCGCCCGCCTTCAGCGCAGCTTCGCCCGCGAAGTACTCCTTGTGGTCGTCGCCGATGTCGGAGCCGGCCATGTTCTGGTGCTTCACGCAGGCGATGCCCTGACGGATCTCGGCGCGCTGGACGTTCTTGACGTAGCCCAGCATGCCCTGCTCGCCGAAATACTCGCGGGCGAGATTGTCCGTCGAGAGCGCGGCCGTGTGATAGGTCGGCAGCGTGATCAGGTGGTGGAAGATGCCGGCGCGCTTGGCCGAATCCGCCTGGAAGGTACGGATGCGCTCGTCGGCTTCCTTCGCCAGCGGCGTGTCGTCGTACTCCGCCTTCATCAGCTCGGCACGGTTGTACTTGCTGACGTCCTGGCCCGCTTCCTTCATCGCGTCGTAGACCTGCCAACGGAAGTTGAGGGTCCAGTTGAACGACGGCGAGTTGTTGTAGGCGAGCTTGGCGTTCGGCACCACCTTGCGGATGCGGTCGACCATGCTGGCGATCTGCTCGATATGCGGCTTCTCGGTCTCGATCCAGAGCAGGTCGGCGCCGTTCTGCAGCGAGGTGATGCAATCGAGCACGCAGCGGTCTGCACCGGTGCCGGGGCGGAACTGGTAGAGGTTGGAGGGCAGCCGCTTCGGACGCATCAGCTTGCCGTTGCGGTTGATGATGACGTCGCCGTTCTTGGCGTTCTCCGCGGTGATTTCCTCGCAATCGAGGAAGCTGTTGTACTGGTCGCCGATGTCGCCGGGCTTGTGGCTAACCGCGATCTGCTGCGTCAGGCCGGCGCCGAGCGAGTCGGTGCGGGTCACGACGATGCCGTCTTCGACGCCGAGCTCGAGGAAGGCGTGGCGGCAGGCACGGATCTTCGCCAGGAAGACGTCATGCGGCACCGTGACCTTGCCGTCCTGATGGCCGCACTGCTTCTCGTCCGAGACCTGGTTCTCGATCTGCAGCGCGCAGGCGCCCGCCTCGATCATCTTCTTGGCGAGCAGATAGGTCGCCTCCGCGTTGCCGAAGCCGGCGTCGATGTCGGCGATGACGGGGACGACGTGGGTCTGGAAGTTGTCGATCTTCTCGATCAGCTCCTTCTCGCGAGTCTTGTCGCCTTCCTTGCGCGCCTTGTCGAGCAGACGGAAGATGTCGTTGAGCTCGCGCGAATCGGCCTGACGCAGGAAGGTGTAGAGCTCCTCGATCAGCGCCGGCACCGCGGTCTTCTCGTGCATGGACTGATCGGGCAGCGGACCGAATTCGGAGCGCAGCGCCGCGATCATCCAGCCGGAGAGATAGAGATAGGTGCGGTCGGTCTTGCCGCCGAAGTGCTTCTTGACCGAGATCAGCTTCTGCTGGGCGATGAAGCCGTGCCAGCAGCCCAGCGACTGGGTGTACTTGGTGGGATCCTTGTCATAGGCGGCCATGTCGGCGCGCACCACGGCCGCGGTGTAGCGGGCGATGTCGAGGCCGGTCTTGAAACGGTTCTGCAGGCGCATGCGCGCGACGGCCTCGGCCGACACGCCGTTCCAGGTCGGCTGGGTCTCGAGGAGCGCCTGAGCCGCCTTGACCTCGTCCTGATACGAGGACGGACCCTGGAGGGTGCTGATACCGCGGGGCTGGTAGTTCATGTGCCTGATCCTTTCGCTGACGATGGCGACACAGCCATCGACATTCTTGACAATGCATTGCGAGATGCGTGTCAGAAGCTAAACGCGAAAAGGAAAAGTTCGTACAGATGGCTTGTTTTTTATTGGTGATGTCATGTAACATCTGAACGTGTAATAGATGTCACTTTGAAAAATTTGTAAATAATAGGTCAACTGCTCTGACCTTGATTGAGTCCGGAGATCTGAGACATGCCCGCCGATTCCGGCAAGAAACTCTTCGTCGGCCCGCGCTTCCGGCGAATCCGGCAGCAATTGGGGCTGTCGCAGACCCAGATCGCCGAGGGGCTCGGGATCTCGCCCAGCTATGTCAACCTGATCGAGCGCAACCAGCGCCCGGTCACGGCGCAGATCCTGCTGCGGCTGGCCGAGACCTATGACCTTGACCTGCGCGATCTCGCCACCGCGGACGAGGACCGCTTCTTCGCCGAGCTGAACGAGATCTTCTCCGATCCCCTGTTCCGGCAGATCGACGTGCCCAAGCAGGAGCTGCGCGACCTCGCCGAGCTCTGCCCCGGCGTCACCCATGCGCTGCAGCGGCTCTACGCGGCCTATACCGAGGCGCGTCAGGGCGAGACCCTGGCCGCAGCGCAGATGGCCGACCGCGACGTCGGCACGCGCTTTGAAGCCAATCCGGTCGAGCGCGTGCGCGAGCTGATCGAGGCCAACCGCAACTATTTTCCGGAGCTGGAGCAGGCGGCGGAAAATCTGCGCGACGAGTTGAACGAGCCCGCCGAAGGGCTGTATGCCGCGCTGATAACGCGCTTGCGCGAGAAGCACTCGATCCAGACCCGCATCATGCCGGTCGACGTGATGCGCGAGACGCTCCGCCGATTCGACCGCCACCGCCGGCAGCTGCTGATCTCGGAGCTGGTCGATCCGCCCGGCCGCGCATTCCAGCTCGCCTTCCAGCTGGGCCTGGCGGAATGCGCGCAGGCGCTGGAGACCATCATCGGCCGGGCCGGCCCGCTGGACGATGCGCCGCGGCGGCTGTTCCGGATCACGCTCGGCAATTACTTCGCGGCCGCCGTGATGATGCCCTACCCGGCGTTCCTCGCGGCCGCCGAAGCGCTGAACTACGACATCCACGTGCTGGCACAGCGCTTCAATTCCGGCTTCGAGCAGGTCTGCCACCGCCTCACCACGCTGCAGCGACCGAATGCGCGCGGCATTCCGTTCTTCCTCTTGCGCGTCGACAATGCCGGCAACGTCTCCAAGCGTTTCTCCTCCGGCACCTTCCCGTTCTCGAAATTCGGCGGCACGTGTCCGCTCTGGAATGTGCATTCGACCTTCGACACGCCGGATCGCCTGCTCAAGCAGGTGATCGAGCTGCCCGACGGCACGCGCTATTTCTCGATCGCGCAGATGGTGCGCCGCCCCGTGGCGCCGCATCCGCTGCCGCAGCCGCGCTTTGCCATCGGCCTCGGCTGCGAGATCCGCCACGCCGCCCGCCTGACCTACGCCACCGGCATGGACCTGGAGAAGGCCGAGGGCACCCCGATCGGCGTCAACTGCCGCCTCTGCGAGCGCGAGAACTGCGCCCAGCGCGCCGAGCCGCCGATCACACGCACGTTGATCCTGGACGAGACGACGCGGCGGGTGTCGAGCTTTGCGTTCTCGAATGCAAGGGAGTTGTGAGGCACACACTCTCTCTTCCGTCATGGCCGGACTTGACCCGGCCATCCACGCGCTTCCGCGTACGCAGAAAGACGTGGATGCCGGGGTCAAGCCCGGGCATGCCGACCAAGTGTGTGGTCGCCGCTCCGGTCATCAATAGCGTGCGCCCTCACGCCAGCGTATGCACAATCACCGGTCCCGCCACGGCGCGGGCGTCGCCGGCGAGCAGCGGGCCGAGATCCTTCTCGATCCAGGCGATGGCGCGCTTGTTCGCTTCCTCGGCCTGCTCGAACTTGTCGAAGATCGAGATCGCGGTGACCGTGTCGTCGCCGCCATAGACGACGTAATAGGCGCGGAAACCGTCGACGTCGCTGATGATGGGAACGGCGCCGTCCTTGATGCGGCGCGTCAGCTCTTCCGCGCTCCCGCTTTTTGCCTTGGCCTGACGGATGGCGGCATACATGGCATCCTCCCCTTCCGGCTATGATGTGAGGGCCTCGAGCCCGGGCGGATGTTACGCCGAAGCGCGCAGCCGATCCACGCTTGGTTAACCCGACCCTAATCCGCCCGCGCGATCTGCAACCAACGGTTAAGCACGCCTCAACATCAGTGCCTTAGTCTCGCCGCACTCACTTTTCGCAAACAAGGGCGACTTAAACTGCTGGGCGAAGTGACATCAGGGGGTTCACCATGCGCATTGCGTTGCTGCTGACCGCGACCATTGTCGGCGCGCTATTCGCCAGTCCAACCATCGCCGGGTCGCTCGATGCCGGCGCGGCGCAGCCGCTGCCGCCGGGCTTCCAGAGCTACCGCGGCTACATGTTCGACATCTCCGAGAACCGCGACCGCAAGGATGTCGACAAGCTCACCGAGAACCTGAAGAGCCAGATCGACGTCGTCGAAGGCGTCGGCCTCTCCCCGCGCGTGCTGCGCTTCTTCCACACTGTTCCGATCGTCGCGAGCGAACTCGCCTGCCTCGACGAAGGCGCCGCCACCGCCTGCTACGGCCGGGTCACGCCGGACATGCAGCGCACCGCGCCCCGGACCCTGACGGTCTGGGACCCCGCCAAGCAGCGCTGGACCAATCCTAATGCCGTCGACCTCGCGGTCGATTCGGGCCTCGGCGTGATCATGCTGCGGCCGGACATGATGCGCTACGAGAAGGAGGCCGTGCTGCTGCACGAGATGCTGCACGCCTTCCACGCGCGGCTGCTGCCGGACGGCTACGCCAACAAGGGCGTGATCACCTACTACGCCCTCGCCAAGTCCAAGGACCTCTTGCCCAAGGAATCCTATGCGATGAAGAATCCCATGGAATTCTTTGCGGTGACCGCCAGCATCTTCCTGGCCGGCAAGAGCGAATTCCACGATCCGAAGTCGCGCGAGGCGCTCAAGGAGAAGATGCCGGACTATTACAAATATCTCGTCGGCGTGTTCGGCTTCGACCCCGAGCCGGCAGCCTCGAACGGCCCGGTCGCCTCGCTGAAATGAGCGGACGGCGCCAAGCCAAGCCAAAGAGCCGCGCGAACAGCGCGGCTTTTTTGTTTCGCAGACCGGAAGCTGCGGATGACGCACAGCCGGGAATTGCCAAGCCGGGGTCCGATCTGCATAGTCCCGCCCGCATCGATACCGTTTTTCGAAGGGGATGAGAGACCATGGCGGAAGCCGACCTGGATGTCGTGATCCGGCAACTGGCCAGACAGCTGCATACGGGCCTGATGACCCGTGCCAAGGAGCGGCGGGATCGCTTCAACAGCTTTGCGGCCAAGGCCAAGGGCAAGGAGACCGGCGAGCGCTTCAAGATGATGGCCAAGGCCACCATGGAGCAGGCGACCGCGGCCGCCAAGCGCCTGCAGATGTCCGCCGATAACGTCGCCGACAGCTACGCGCGGTCGATGCGCCTCGCCGCCAGCACGCCTGTTACGGTGAAAGCGGAGAAGAAGGCAAAGGACGAGAAGCCGGCGAAGAAGGCCGCAAAGAAAGCCAAAGCGAAAAAGAAGACGTAGTCGTTGCACGTTCCTGATCGCCGCCACGGGATTGGCGATCTGGAGGCTCGCCGGCCTGTCTCCCAATTATCTCCGGCTTGATCGGATCGCCGCGTTGCGCGTTTGCGACGCGCTCCCGCGCGGCCGCCGCAATCGGGCCGGCCGCGACCTCAACGATTCCTCCGCCCCAGGCATGGGCTGGTCGAAGAGTCGAGCGACATCCCTCACATGTACTGCCTCACACTTTGGAGAAAGCGCTCTTTCTCGCCAGGCGCGTAACCTTGGGATGCCCCATAATAGGGTTCATTGAACTGATTATAGGGTACCGCCCGGTACTGGACCGGCGGCCTCGGTGGCGCGTAGGTCTGGCGATGATGCCGCCGAGCGTTTCCTCTCGCCGGAGGACCGGCGTAGTAGGGATTGAGGACGCACATCTGGCCGTTTGCCGACGCCCTGCATTGGTCCATCGTCGTGAAGCTGCATCGGTAGTATGGCGTCATTCCGCGAGAAACGACGTTCAAGCAAACGGGATAAGCCGGGTCATATCTTTGGGCCCGAGCCTGCCCCGCTGTCAGAGCGATACTCAGGGTCAGAATCGTCAAAGCCCATTTGCACATTGGAAGCTCCTCCAGGGGCGCACGACATGGATGCACTCTGGACCCTGCCAGTATTGATCCAACTCAATACTAGTTGAATTGGTTCATACGCGCAGCAGACAGCCGCGACAGTCTCGCTTTCCGCATCTCCCACCGGCTCGCCGTTATGCGGCAAGCCACCTGTCCTACAGAAGCATCGTAGGGTGGGCAAAGCGAAGCGTGCCCACGCGTCTGTTGTCGTATTGAGAAGATCGTGGGCACGGCGCGAAGTGCGCCTTTGCCCACCCTACGCTTTCCGGGCTTCGCGGAGAGACTTCCCTCATCTTCGCGGCGCGGCCACCAGTGTCGGCTCGGCGCTGGCGGGTTCCGCGAGCTTGGCGCGCGCGGCCTCTCGCGCGCGACCGTCCTTGCCGGCGGGCAGCGCCAGCGCGGCCTCGAAATCGGCGCGGGCGTCGTCCGTCTGGCCGCGGGCGAGGAACGCAAGGCCGCGGTCGAGACGGGCCTGCGCATCGGAGGGGTCGAGGCGGACCGCCGTGCTGTAGCTCAGGATGGCGCGGTCGAGATCGCCCATTGCGGCGAGCGCGAGACCGCGCTGGTGATAAGGTGCCGCGCGCTTGGGATCGTGCGCGATCGCCTCGTCGTAATCCGCAATGGCAAGCTCGAGGTCGCCATTCTGCCGGCGCGCCAGCGCCCGGTCGCGATAGAGCGAAGCGCGGTTGGGATTGAGGTGAATGGCCTCGTCGAAATCGGCGATCGCCCGCTTGAAGTCGCCGTGACGCAGCGCGATCCGTCCACGTCCCGCATAGGCGAAGGCGATCAGCGAGCCGCGCAGCGGCGAGAAGCCGATCACGGCCGAGCAGATGTCGGGATCATCCTCGTCGCCGCAATTGACGACCATGTGCGTGGACAAGCCGACGAGCACGCAAAGGACGATCAGCAATGGTACGGCAATTCTGGTCATCTTCGACGGTGGCCGGCAGCGCGCCAGCCACCCATCCCCTTTCGAAGGAATGGTCACGCCGAGGAGTTAACACTGGTCGGGGACCCCCCTGTGTGCGCCAGATCACAAAGCCAGACGCAATCCTTGCCGGCTCCGTCAGCCCCAGGGACTACGACGTGAGGAGGAGCGGCCCCACGGCCCGCGCGGTGGATAGTTCTCGTTGGCGCCGACCGACGGCGCCGCGCGCGCGCCGAGCTCGGCCGCCAGTTGCTGGAGCGCGGCGACGCGGTTCTGCGTCGAGGGGTGGGTGGCGAACAGATTGTCCACCCCGTGGCCCGACAGCGGATTGATGATGAACATGTGCGCGGTCGCAGGGTTTCGCTCGGCCTCGTAGTTCGGGACCTGGTGCGCGGCGCCCTCGATCTTGACCAGCGCAGAGGCCAGCCACATCGGCTGTCCCACGATGCGCGCACCGAGATTGTCGGCGGCATATTCGCGGGTCCGGCTGATCGCCATCTGCACCAGCATGGCACCGAGCGGAGCGAGGATCATCAAGAGGATCGAGCCGACGATGCCCGGACCGTTGTTGTTGTCGCGATTGCCACCGAAGAACATGCCGAACTGCGCCAGCATCGAGATCGCGCCGGCGATGGTCGCGGTGATCGTCATCAGCAGCGTGTCGTGATGCTTGATATGCGCGAGCTCGTGCGCAATCACGCCGGCGAGCTCCTCGCGGCTGAGCTGGTTCATCAGACCGGTGGTGACGGCGACCGCGGCGTTTTCCGGATTGCGGCCGGTGGCGAACGCGTTGGGCTGGATCTCATCCATCACGAACACGCGCGGCATCGGCAGGCCGGCACGGCCCGCAAGCTCGGCGACGAGGCCGACCAGCTCCGGCGCGGTCGAACGATCGACCTCATGGGCGCCGTACATCGACAGCACCATGCGGTCGGAGTTCCAGTAGGTGAAGAGGTTGGTTGCGGCGGCAATGACGAGCGCGATCATGGCGCCCGAGGCGCCTCCGATCAGATAGCCGACGCCCATGAACAGGGCGGTCAGGCCAGCGAGCAGCATTGCGGTACGAAAATAGTTCATGGCCGTCTCCTGGGGCGGCCGCGGGCGAACCTCTGGCCGGCACCTTCGAAGTATGAATGCAGCCGCCGGCTGCAAGGTTCGTGCGTCGTGGAGCCGCAGACGCCAGCGGCGCCAGCCAGCCTTTCCGCCGCCACTAAAGCTTGACCGGGATTTGCGCAAAAACACACGCAGAGGCTTAGCAACCTGGAAAGCGCAATTTCCGCATAACTCGCGGTAACCGGGCACGCGGCATTGGCCTTGTGCATTGACCGGGTTCCCGTTGGCCTCCCGTCAGCAAGGTGACCGCCATGGTAGACCGCTCGAGCGCCGCCTCCGTCGCCCCCTCATCCGCCCCCTCCCCTCACGACGCCAGAACTGATGCGAAGGGTTTGCAGGACTCCCTGCACGAGCACCTCTTCACCAATGACGAGTCCGACCATGCTTCCACGACGCAGAGCGGGCAAGAATCGGGGCGCCGCTGGCCGTATCTGCGGCGCGGAGCCAAGGTCGCGATCGGGCTCGCCATCGTCGCCGTGTTCGGCTGGCTGCCGCTGCGCGCGATCTGGGAAAATTCGAGCGTCGAAGCCGTGCTAAATTCCCGCCTCGTCACCTTGCGCACTCCGATCGGTGGCCGCGTCGCAGCCGCCCAGCGCGTCACTGACCAGGCCAAGCTCGAAGCCGGGACCGTCGTCCTGCGCGTCTTCAACTCGCGCGGCGATCGCACCCGGCTCGACGATCTCCGGCGGCAGAAATCGCGCCTGGAGAATGAACGGCCGAGCCTTGCGGCGAAGCTCGCTTCGGCGCAGGCGGCACAAAAGGATCTGGCGCGGCAGGCCGCGCTATTTCGCGACGGACGCGTGCTCCAGCTCGAGGCCCGCATCGCGGAGATCCAGACCTCGATCGAGGCTGCGGCGGCGCGGCGGGACGAGGCCAGTGCCGCCGTCGAGCGCGCCTCCTCGCTGGCAAAATCGGGCAATGTCTCGACTGTCGAACTGGCACGTCTGACGCGCGAGCTCTCGGTGTCGCAACAGACCGAGCTCGGTGCGCGCAAGCGGCTGGACGCGGCCAAGGTCGAGCTCGCCGCGGCGCGGAACGGATCCTTCCTCGGCGACAGCTACAACGACCGGCCGAGCTCGGTTCAGCGCGAGGAGGAGATGCGCCAGCGTGCCGGCGACCTCGAGGCCGATCTCGCGCGCACCGACACGGAGATCGCCTGGCTCGCCAACGAGATCATCGTCGAGGAGGTCCGGTTCGCGGATCTCACCGAAGCCAACATTACGACACCCGTCGCAGGCCGCGTCTGGGAAATGATGACATCTCCGGGCGAGGACGTGCAGGCAGGCCAGCCGTTGCTCAAAGTGCTCGATTGCAGCGGCGCCGTGATCACCGCCAATGTCACCGAGAACGTCTACAACCGCCTGCAGCTCGGCGACCACGCGACGTTCGAGCCCAATGACGGCGGCGAGCCGATCTCCGGCACCGTGGTCAACCTGACCGGCGCTGCCGGCGCGCCGGCCAATCTCGCCATCAATCCGGATGCGCTGAGCAAGGAGCCCTATCGTGTGACCGTGGCCTCGCGCGATGCCGCAGCTCGCGCCTGCACGGTCGGCCGCACCGGCCGCGTGGTGTTTGCACGGCACGAGACCGCACCGTGACGGCGGCGCTGACGCCCGGCCTGATCGCGCTCGGCGCCTTCATGGCGATCGTACCGCTGCTGAGGCGCGACAGCACGATGGCACGCTCGTTCCTGGCCATTGTCTCGGTGACCTTGCTGCTGCGCTATCTCTATTGGCGGATCATGTCGACGCTTCCGCCGCCGCGCCTGACCGTCGATGCCGTGATCGGCTACCCCTTCATGCTGCTGGAGGCGGCCTCGCTCGTCGCGGTCGCGTTGTCGCTGCTGTTCCTGAGCCGGACGCGCGACCGCACCGGCGCGGCGAAGGTCGACGGCCGCACCACCGATCCGGGCGCGCCGCTGATCGACGTCTTCATCTGCACCTACAACGAGGAACGAGGGATCCTCGAGCGCACGATCATCGGCGCGACGGGCATGGACTACGGCAATTACCGCGTCTGGGTGCTCGACGACGGAAGGCGGCCCTGGCTGCGGCGGCTGTCCGGCGAGCTCGGCTGCCACTATCTGACTCGACCCGACAACCAGCACGCCAAAGCAGGCAACATCAATCACGCACTGAGACATGTCGGGGCGCTGCCGGAGCGGCCGCAGTTCGTCGCCATTCTCGATGCAGACTTCGTGCCGCGGCCCGATTTCCTTGCGCGCACCGTCTCGCTCATGGACGATGCGTCGGTCGGCGTAGTCCAGACACCGCAGCACTTCATCAATCCCGACCCGATCCAGACCAACCTCGCCGCGACCGACGTCTGGCCCGACGAGCAGCGCTTCTTCTTCGACATCCTGCTGCCGGCCAAGGACGCCTGGGGCGTCGCGTTCTGCTGTGGCACCTCCTCCCTCATCCGCTATTCCGGACTGATGCGGATCGGCGGCTTTCCGACCGATTCGGTGACGGAAGACTATCTCGTCACGCTGCGCCTCAAGGAACGCGGACTCAATACGATCTATCTCAACGAGCGCCTGACGATCGGGCTCGCGCCGGAAGGGCTGAAGGAATACATCACCCAGCGCGCCCGCTGGTGCCTCGGCTTGATGCAGATCGTGCGCGGCCGCAGCGGACCGCTCTCGCGGGACTCGAAGCTGCCCTTCATCGACCGCCTCTCGCTGGCCGACGCCTTCATGAGCTGGTCCGCGGTCTACACCTCGAAAGTGGCGGGCCTTGTGGTGCCCTGGCTGTTCCTGCTGTTCGGCATCCAGGCGGTGCGGGCTGATCTGAGCGAGCTGTTGCGGGTCTTTCTGCCCTTCTATGTCTGGAACGGCCTCAGCATGGCCTGGCTTTCGCGCGGCCGCTCGCTCGCAATGATGACGGATGTCTCCCAACTGATTGCCGCGCCTGCCGTGCTCAAGGCGGTGGCGACCGGCCTGTTGAAGCCGAACGGACACAAGTTCAAGGTCACCGCGAAAGGCGGCGACCGCGACCGACGCTTCGTCGAATGGCCGCTGCTGCGCATCTACGGCTGCGCACTTTTCATCACGCTCGCATCGATCGCCTATGCCTTTATCCTGCAGCAGCGCGGCGAGAACATCGCCTATGGCGGACTGGCGCTGGCCTGGAGCTTCTACAACGCGTTCATCCTCACCGTGGTCTGCTTCGTCTGCATCGAGCAGCCGCGCAAGCGCAAGGCGGAGCGCTTCAATCGCAATGAGCCGGTGCTGCTGCGCCAGGACGGCAGGTCGCATCTGGCTCGGCTCGCCGATATCTCCATCACCGGTGCGCGGCTAATCGATCCCGATCCGCCGGCGCCTGGGAGCACCATCGAGTGCCAAATCTACGGCCGCTCGATCGCGGCCATCGTGGTGCGGCGGACCATTGATGGATTTGCCGTGCGGTTCGCGGAAGGCATGGACACGCGCGTGCATGCAATCAGGGCGTTCTATGCCGGCGAATATGTTCGGGCCTATCGGGGCGTCAGGGCGCTCCCGGTCGGTAAGGCGCTGCTGATGCGGCTGTTCGGCTAGCGCCACGCACTGTTAGCGGCAAGGTCGGCTTCCTCGCCGCTAGGGGGCGGGATGCACCTCTCTCGAGCTATCCGACTCGACGCCTGTGGCCACTCGAGCGCTCTGGATATCGATCATCAATTGCTTCGCCATCTCCTGCAGGCGGTCACGATCCCGGTCGGTGAACTCACGCGGCTGAGTATCGATGACACAAAGGCAGCCTACAACATGACCGGATGAAGTCCGGAGCGGGACCCCCGCGTAGAAGCGAATGCCTCGCTCCAGCACATGCGGATCGTCGGCGAAGCGCGGGTCTTCGGTCACATCCTCCGAAACCAGCATATCGCCTGCAGCGATCACATGCGCGTCGAGGGAGCCCTCGTGATTGCTCGGCAGACCTGCTTGAACTTCTTGGGCGCGGGCTTCAGCGGCGGTTAGCTGAATATGATCGACCAATGTCACCAGCGCGATCGGAACGTTGAACGCTTGCGCGACCTTTCTGGACGCCTCATCCAGGTCCTGGCGTTTCGAGGCGTCCAAGCCAAGTCCGCGCAGCGCGGCGAGCTGCGCACGTTCGGCGTCGGCCGTGAGCTGGGGCGTATCGCCGAGAGCTGCCGCGCGACCGACCCATGCTTCAACCTGCTCGACGCATGCTTGGAGAGAGGCGAATGCCGCGTCGGCCGCCATCTGGGTCTTGAGCTCTCCCGTCTGTTCCGTTCCGGCGATCAAATTCCAGCAGCAGGCGGCAAGCTTCACCTGTGGAGCCCGACGGCGCAGGCGACGAAAGACATAGCGGGCGTAGACCTGCGGCTGCGGGTGAAAGTAGGACAGACACACCACGTCGACCCCCTGGAGATCGAGTTGCTCCAATGCTCCCCGACTGACCGCGATCGGCGGCAAGACCTTGGCGCCGATGGTGCGCTCCTCGAGCACCTGCGCGAGCATCTCCGCCGCTGCATGATCGAGCTCCGTGCGTCCAGCGAGACAGAGGACGCATGGTCGCTGCGCGGTGTGATTTCCCTCGTCCACTGCATTCGCCTTTTCGCGGATGTGGTCATCAACCTCCCGGACAACCGAGATAGCCGTATCCGCAACGAGACGCCGGTAATTGGTGTCGATGCTGCTGCGCTGACGATCATTCTCCGCCAGGCGCAGCGCCGGAATTCCGACGTTGTCGTACAGCTCGCGCGAGGAACACTCGTCGACATAGTTCTCGGCGAACTCAACCGCCTCCTCCAGATTGCCGGCCAATAGGCGCTGGTAGAGTTGCTCCTCCGGCGCGAGCACAGGGTCGCTGCCGAGCAGAACGCCCAAGAACTCCAACTGCGGGACGTAGCGCCCCATGACGACAAGGCAGACGGTCAAAGGTGTCGCCAGAAACAGCCCGACGGGTCCCCACAGCATCGTCCAGAAGATCGCGGCGATGATAATTGCGAGGGACGACAGCCCGGTGCTGGATCCGTAAAGCCAAGGCTCGACAACATTGTTGCTGACGAGTTCAGCCGTAACGAACAAACCGACGACCCAGAACAGCATCGTCCAGCCGGGATCGACGGCGATGGCCAGGGCAACGGGAAATATAGCAGCCAGGAAAGGACCGAGGTAGGGAATGAATCGAAGTACCGCTGCGAGCAAGCCCCAAAGAATCGCGTTCGGCACGCCAACAAAGTAGAGTGCAACACCGATCGGCACGCCGTAAGTCAGATTGACAACAAGCTGCATCAGCAGATAGCGGCTGACCCGCGAGGCAGCATCGTTGATGGCCTGAGTACTCTTCTGAAGGTCACCGGCTCCGGCTAACTTGATGAATCGGTCGCGCAGGTCTTCGCGCTCGAGCAGCACGAAGATCACGAAAATGACGACCAGCCCGGAAGTCGCAAGCGGCGCCAGCAATGGACCTATGACCGATCGAATGAGCTCCAGCGGTCTCGGCTGTGGCGGCTCCACCCGCACGGTGACAGGCTCCCGACTCTCACTGCCGGTGCCAAGCCGGGAGGATGCAGCCGCCGACTTTTTCTCATCTCCCGAGATCTCTCTGCCGAGATCCTGCATCGTCGTGGTAACGGCGTCGACGACCCCGCCGCCCGGCGCAGAGCTTTGCAACGAGCGGATCTTCTCGGTGATGGTGGTCTGATAATTGGGAAGGTTGCTGGCGAGTTGGACCAGTTGGCGCCCAACGACCAAGGCGACCCCTGCGACGACGATGAAGGCAATGGAAACGGCAATTAGCACCGCTGCAATGCGGGGCACTTTCCAACGTCTCAGCCAATTGACCAAGGGCGTGAGAACGAAGCTCAGCAGGATGGCAAGGGCAAAGGGAACGAAGATTTCCCGGCCGAGATACAGGGCTCCGATGGCTAGGACGATGCCGCCGGCCGTGAGCATGGGCGAGGTTGCGGCTCGCACGGCCGGTGTTCGTTGCGTCGACGCCGGAGGCAACTCGGCCACAGAACGAGCCTTTCCGTAACGGGTTCGACAGGTCAACCCCGATTCGGCGGGATTGATCCAACCGAGCCGATCGCTTGATTCCTGAATACATGCCCCTGCGCACCAAGGCGGGCGACCTATCGTACTCCAGATCAGGTGCAGGGTGGGGATGGCCTGGGGCGGCCGCTTCCCCTAAACTTCGGCCGAATCCACGCCTGCCCTTCCCCGCCGGAACCCCCATGGTCCAGACCCGATTTCCGATCGCGGCCCTCGCGCTTATCGCATGCACGGCCACGGCATCCGCCCAAATGCTTCCGCCTCCTGCCAAGCCCGCAGTGCCGAAGGCCGCCTCGCCGCGCGGGGCCTCGTGCCACAATGGCGCGAGCTTCGATCGCTTCCTGACCGAGGTGAAGCAACAGGCGGTGGCCGCCGGCGTGTCGCAGCGCACGATCGCGGAGGCCTCGCCCTATCTCGTCTACGACCAGGGCATCGTCAACCGCGACCGCGGCCAGCGCGTGTTCGGCCAGCTCTTCACCGAATTCGCCGGCCGCATGGCCGCGGCCTATCGCATGCAGAACGGGCAGCAGCACATCAAGCAATACGCCGCGGCGTTTGCGCGCGCGGAAAAGGAATACGGCGTGCCGCCCGCGGTGATCGCCGCGTTTTGGGGCCTTGAGAGCGATTTCGGCGCCAACATGGGCAATTTGCCGACGCTGAAATCGCTGGTGTCGCTCGCCTATGATTGCCGCCGTTCGGAGATGTTCGTGAACGAGACCATCGCGGCGCTGAAGATCATCGACCGCGGCGATCTGCATCCCGACGAGATGATCGGCTCCTGGGCCGGCGAGCTCGGCCAGACCCAATTCCTGCCCGTGCACTACGTCAACTACGCGGTCGACTTTGACGGCGACGGACGGCGCGACCTGTTGCGCTCGCCGGCCGACGTGATCGGCTCGACCGCGAACTACATCGCAAACGGATTGAAGTGGCGGCGCGGCGAGCCGTGGCTCGAGGAGATCAAGGTGCCGCCGAACCTGCCGTGGGAAAAGACCGATCTCACCGTGCGCGAGCCGCGCTCGACATGGGCGCAACTCGGCGTCACCTATCCCGACGGCCGGCCCTTGCCGAACGACAATCTCGCAGCCTCCGTGCTGCTGCCGATGGGACGCTTCGGGCCGGCCTTCATGGCCTATCCGAATTTCGCGGCCTACACCGAGTGGAACAACTCGCTGATCTACGCGACCACCGCGGGCTATCTCGCCTCGCGCATCGCCGGGGCCGCGCCAATGCGCAAGCCGGCTGCGCCGGTCGCGCAGCTGCCGTTCAACGAGCTCAAGGAATTGCAGCAGCTGCTGGTGCGCGCCGGCTTCAACGTCGGCAAGGTCGACGGTGTGCTGGGGCAGCAGAGCCGCGCCGCGGTGAAGGCGACGCAGATCAAGTACGGCCTGCCGGCGGATTCCTGGCCGACCGCCGAGCTGCTTGCGCGCATGCGCGGCGGCACGGCGCAGGTCCTGCCCCAGACGACGGTGCGGTAGAATTTTCGCATCGCACAAATGGCTTTCCGCGATTGCAATTTTCCATGAGGCTCCCATGTGAGTGGCTCAGGTTTCCTCCTGAGATTTCCCACCCTTTGAAGCGAGCATCACATGTCCTTCTACGACGCCGTCGTCCCCGCCTATTTGCAGATGCTGAACAGCGTGACCGGGCTGCTCACCAAAGCTGAGGCGCATTGCGCGGCCAGGAAGATCGATCCCAGCGTTCTGCTTGGCTCGCGCCTCTTCCCGGACATGCTGCCGCTGTCGCGGCAGATACAGCTGGTCAGCGACTATCCGACCAGAGGCTGTGCGCGGCTGACGCATAGCGAGGTCCCCTCGACGCCCGACACCGAAACGAGCTTTGCGGAGTTGAAGCAGCGGCTGGCGAAAACGATCGACTATGTCAAATCCTTCAAGCCCGAGCAGTTTGAGGGCGCCGACGCCAAGGACGTCACCTTTCCGATCGGCCCCGGCAAGACCATCACCATGACGGGACAGCAATTCCTGAGCTCGTTCTCGCTGCCGAACCTCTATTTCCACGCCGCGATCGCCCACGGCATCTTGCGTCACAACGGCGTCGAGATCGGCAAGCGCGATTTCCTCGGCGCGAACTGATTTGTGAAATCGCACGGCCGCGACAGTGGGATTTCGCTGTCGCAGCCGACATTGCACATGAACTATGCTACGCGCGCCCTGCCGCGTAGCTCGCCTGCACTTTCCGTATGGCTCATCCCTTGCGCCCGATGCCGCGATGCACAATTGTTCGAGACCTCTCATCGCCTGGAAGCATTCCCATGAGCCGTTCGACCAAATTGTTTGAGACCTACAAGCTCGGCCCCATCACGCTGGCCAACCGTCTGGTCATGGCGCCGCTGACGCGCAACCGCGCCGTACCCGGCACCTTCGTGCCCGGTCCGCTCGCCGCCGATTATTACGCCCAGCGTGCATCCGCGGGCCTGCTGATCACCGAGGCGAGCCAGGTCTCGCAACAAGGTCAGGGCTACCAGGACACGCCCGGCATCTATAGCAAGGAGCAGGTCGCCGGCTGGCGCAAGGTCACCGACAAGGTGCATGAACGCGGCGGCAAGATCTTCATCCAGCTCTGGCATGTCGGCCGCATCTCGCATGTCGATCTGCAGGCGAATGGCGCAGCCCCGGTGGCACCGAGCGCGATCCGAGCCAAGGGCAAGACCTTCGTCAACGGCGGCTTCGCCGACGTCTCCGAGCCGCGCGCGCTCGAGCTCTCCGAGATTCCCGGGATCATCGACGACTTCAAGCGCGCCACGAAGAACGCGCTGGAAGCCGGCTTCGACGGCGTCGAAATCCACGGCGCCAACGGCTATCTGCTCGAGCAGTTCGCCAAGGACGGCGCCAACAAGCGCACTGATGCCTATGGCGGCTCGATCGAGAACCGCGCGAAGCTGATGCTGGAGGTCTCCAAGGCCGTCGTCGCCGAGGCCGGCGCCGGGCGCACCGGCATCCGCATCTCGCCGGTGACGCCGGCCAACGACATCTCGGATTCCAACCCGCAGGCCCTGTACGATCACATCGTCGACGGCCTCAGCGCGTTGAAGCTGGTCTATCTCCACGTGGTCGAGGGCGCCACCGGCGGGCCGCGCGACATCGCGCCGTTCGACTATGCATCGTTGCGCAACCGCTTCTCGGGCGCCTACGTCGCCAACAACGGCTACGATTTCGAGTTGGCCAGCAAGGTGCTGGACGCGAACGCCGCCGACCTCATCGCCTTCGGCAAGCCGTTCATCTCCAACCCCGACCTGGTCGAGCGGCTGAAGCAGGGAGCGGCGCTGAACGACTGGGACAAGAACACGTTCTACGGTGGTGGTGCGAAGGGCTACACGGATTACCCGACGCTGGCGGCCGAGCCGGCGGAGTAGGTTCTTCTCCACACATGACGCTGTCATGCCCCGCGAAGGCGGGGCATCCAGTACGCCGCGGCTTCTCGGTTCAACCACGACCGTCTCTGGAATACTGGATTGCCCGCCCCTGTGCGCAATTGCGCACTAGGCGGGCAATGACACCGAGGGTGTGAAAAACCCTCGCACCACAACGACAAAACAAAAAGGCCGGGATCGCTCCCGGCCTTTCGTGTTTGATATCGCTCTAAGCGCCGCTTACTTCACTTCCGCGCGCTTGGGCGGAGTGGCGGGCCACGACTTGATCAGGGTGTCGTAGTCCACCGTCTCGCCCTTCGGCTTCTCGTTGGCGAGCTTGCGCTGCGGCGCGATGGTGCCGTCCTTCTGGGCCTTGGCGAACCAGTACTCGGCCGACTCCTTCTTGTGCAGCTTCGGACCGCAGGCGCCCTGCACGCCGGACTTCTCCAGACGCTCCAGCACGGAGTCCTGGGCCGCCGCGAGAGCATCCATCGCCTGCTGCGGCGTCTTCGCACCGGACGACGCATCGCCGATGTTCTGCCACCACAGCTGCGCGAGCTTCGGATAGTCGGGCACGTTGTTGCCGGTCGGGGTCCACTGCACGCGCGCGGGCGAGCGGTAGAACTCGATCAGGCCGCCGAGCTTCGGCGCACGCTCGGTGAACGACTTGTCCCAGATGTCGGATTCACGGATGAAGGTGAGACCGACATGGCTCTTCTTCAAGCTCACCGACTTGGAGACGATGAACTGGAGATAGAGCCAGGCTGCCTTGCGGCGATCCGGCGGAGTCGACTTCAGCAACGTGGCGGAGCCAGCGTCCTGGTAGCCGAGCTTCATGCCTTCCTTCCAGTAGGAGCCGTGCGGCGACGGAGCCATACGCCACTTCGGCGTACCGTCCGCATTCACCACCGGCAGACCCGGCTTCACCATGTCGGCCGTGAAGGCGGTGTACCAGAACATCTGCTGAGCGATGTTACCCTGCGACGGCACGGGGCCGGACTCGGAGAAGGTCATGCCCTGCGCCTGCGGCGGGGCATACTTCTTCATCCAGTCGAGATACTTCGTGATCGAGTAGACTGCGGCCGGACCATTGGTGTCGCCGCCACGCTCCACCGAAGAGCCGACCGGGCGGCAGCCCTCCATGCGGATGCCCCATTCGTCGACCGGCAGACCGTTCGGAATGCCCTTGTCACCATTGCCGGCCATCGACAGCCAGGCGTCGGTGAAGCGCCATCCGAGCGAGGGGTCCTTCTTGCCATAGTCCATATGGCCGTAGACCTTGACGCCGTTGATCTCCTTGATGTCATTGGTGAAGAACTCGGCGATGTCCTCATAGGCGGACCAGTTCACGGGCACGCCGAGCTCGTAGCCATACTTGGCCTTGAACTTGGCCTTGTAGTCGGCATTGGTGAACCAGTCGTAGCGGAACCAGTAGAGGTTCGCGAACTGCTGGTCGGGCAGCTGGTAGAGCTTGCCGTCCGGCCCGGTGCCGAACGACTTGCCGATGAAGTCGTTGACGTCGAGCATGGGGTTGGTGACGTCCTTGCCTTCACCGGTCATGTAGTCCGACAGCGCAATGGTCTGGCCGTAGCGGAAATGCGTGCCGATCAGGTCGGAGTCGTTGATCCAGCCGTCATAGACGTTCTTGCCCGACTGCATCTGGGTCTGCAACTTCTCGACGACGTCACCTTCCTGGATGAGATCGTGCTTGAGCTTGATGCCGGTGAGCTCGGAGAATGCCTTGGCGAGCGTCTGCGCCTCGTATTCATGAGTCGTGATCGTCTCGGAGACGACGTTGATCTCCATGCCCTTGAAGGGCTCGGCGGCCTTGGCGAACCACTCCAGCTCCTTCTTCTGGTCTTCCTTCGACAGCGTCGAAGGCGTGAATTCCGCGATCCATTTCTGGATCACGGCCTCGTCGGCGGCGCGAACCGGCGCCGAGACGGCGAACGACACCGCGATGATCGCAGCGGCGCTGGACATGGTCAGAAAACTATTCTTGGTCAATGGACCTTTCCTTCTCCTAAACTGTCGCATGTTGTTCCTCCGTTGCAGCGACAAACTTTTATACAGGCCCGGGTTGGTCCCGGATCTGGCCGTCCCTTCGCAAGCTTCAGACCGTGCGGAAAATGAGCGCGGCCGTGACCAGCGAAATTCCTGATGCGAGCCACAGGCTCGAGATTTCAAACCCCTCCTCGCCGATAGGCAGCGTAGCGATCGCGTCGGTGCCGACGAGGCCGATCCACGCGAGGTGGATGACGGCGGCCACAATCAGCGAGATGAACAGGCGGTCGCCGCGCGTGGTCGGGATGCGCAGCACGCCGACACGCTCGGCCTCGGGATAGACCGCGGCGAGCCAGGTCATCACGAGAAGCGTGCAGGCGAGCGCGGCGAAGAAGATCGCGGTCGGCAGCGTCCAGGCCATCCATGCGATGGATTCCATTGATGCCTCCTCAGACGCGGCCGAGCGCGAAACCGCGCGCGATGTAGTTGCGGACGAACCAGATCACCAGCGCGCCCGGAATAATGGTGAGCACCCCGGCGGCGGCGAGCAGGCCCCAATCCATGCCGGCCGCCGACACCGTACGCGTCATGATCGCTGCGATCGGCTTGGCATGCACCGACGTCAGCGTGCGCGCGAGCAAGAGCTCGACCCAGGAGAACATGAAGCAGAAGAAGGCGGCGACGCCGATGCCGCTCGCGATCAGCGGCACCAGGATCTTGATGAAGAAGCGCGGGAAGGAATAGCCGTCGAGGAACGCGGTCTCGTCGATCTCGCGCGGCACGCCGGAGACGAAGCCTTCGAGGATCCACACCGCGAGCGGCACGTTGAAGATGCAGTGCGCGAGCGCGACGGCCCAGGGGGTGTCGAACAGGCCGATCGCCGAATAGAGATTGAAGAACGGCAGCGCATAGACCGCCGCCGGCGCCATGCGGTTCGACAACAGCCAGAAGAATAAATGCTTGTCACCGAGGAAACGGTAGCGCGAGAAGGCGTAAGCCGCCGGCAGCGCCACGGCGATCGAGATGATGGTGTTGAGGACGACGTATTCGAGCGAATTGATGTAGCCCGAATACCAGCTCTCGTCGGTGAAGATGCGCTTGTAGTGCTGCAGCGTCGGAGTGTGCGGCCACAGCGTCATCGTCGAGACGATCTCGCTGTTGGTCTTGAAGCTCATGTTGACGAGCCAGTAGATCGGCAGCAGCAGGAAGATCAGGAACAGCCCCATGATGAGGCGACGGCCGGGGATCGAATGCATCAGGCCACTCCTTCCCTTGGCTCGAGTGCGGGCACGGGCTTGAGCGCGGCCGCGGGCTTGGGCTCCGCCGCCGGCTCGCTCGAAGCCTGGACTTTGCGTTCGACACCGGCATTGGTCATGACGGTGTAGAAGATCCAGCAGACGATCAGGATGATGAGGTTGTAGACCAGCGACAGCGCCGCGGCCTTGCCGAGGTCGAACTGGCCGAGCGCAATCTTGACCAGCTCGATCGACACGAAGGTGGTGGAATTGCCGGGCCCGCCACCGGTGACGACGAACGGCTCGGTGTAGATCATGAAGCTGTCCATGAAGCGCAGCAGCACCGCGATCAAGAGCACGCGGTTCATCTTCGGCAGCTGGATCGCCTTGAACACGGCCCAGCGCGAGGCGCCGTCGATCTGCGCGGCCTGGTAATAGGCTTCGGGAATCGACTTCAGGCCGGCATAGCACAGCAGCGCGACGAGGCTGGTCCAGTGCCAGACGTCCATCACGATGACCGTGAACCAGGCATCGACGTCGTTGGAGACGTAATTGTAATCGAAGCCCATGGCATTGAGGACGTAGCCGAGCAGGCCGATGTCGGGACGCCCGAAGATCTGCCAGATGGTGCCGACCACGTTCCAGGGGATCAGCAGCGGCAGCGCGAGAATGACGAGGCAGGCTGCGACGGTCCAGCCCTCGCGCGGCATCGACAACGCGACGACGATGCCGAGCGGCACCTCGATGGCCAGGATAACGAGCGAGAAGAACAGGTTGCGGCCGAGCGAGGCGAGAAAGCGGCCGCCGAGATCGGTGGAGGGATCGAGCAGCTCCTTGAACCAGCCGACGCCGTTCCAGAAGAACTGGTTGTTGCCGAAGGTATCCTGCATCGAATAGTTCACCACCGTCATCAGCGGCAGCACCGCCGAGAAGGCGACGACCAGGAACACCGGCAGCACCAGGAACCAGGCTTTTTGGTTGACGGTCTTGTCCATCAGGCGGCTCCCTCCACGAGAAGGCTGTCGGCATAGACGTGGACGTGCGACGGATCGAATTTCAGCCCGGCGGTACCGTCCGCGCTGGTGAAGCCGCCAGGAGCGCGCGCCGCGAGCTTGGCATCGCCGACGCGCACGCGCGCGAAGCGGATGCGGCCGAGGTCGTCGATGCGATCGATCCTGGCGGTGAGCAGGCCAGGTGCGGGCGCGACCACCTCGACGAATTCGGGACGAACGCCGATCTCGATCTTCGCCCCTGCAGGCAGGTTGTCGTAGCTGCGGTTCAGCGCGATGACGTGGCCGTCGATCCTGGCCTCGCGCCCCCTCACCTCGGCCGGCAGGATGTTCATGCCGGGCGAACCGATGAAATAGCCGACGAACGTATGCGCCGGCTTGTCGAACAGCTCGGCCGGCGTGCCGCTCTGCACGACGCGACCGTCATGCATGACCACGACGGTGTCGGCGAAGGTCAGCGCCTCGGTCTGGTCATGGGTGACATAGATCATCGTGAGGTCGAGCTCGCGATGCAGCGCCTTCAGCTTGGAGCGGAGCTGCCATTTCAGCTCGGGATCGATCACCGTCAGCGGCTCGTCGAACAGCACGGCGGCAACGTCGTTGCGCACGAGACCGCGGCCGAGCGAGATCTTCTGCTTGGCGTCGGCGGTCAGGCGCGTGGCCTTGCGGTTCAGATAGGGCTCGAGATCGAGCAGGCGACCGATCTCGGCGACGCGCCTGTCAATGTCGGCCTTCGGCACGCCGCGATTCTTCAGCGGAAACGCCAGGTTCTCCCCCACCGTCATGGTGTCGTAGATCACCGGAAACTGGAACACCTGCGCGATGTTGCGCTTCTGGGTTGACAGCGGTGTGATGTCCTTGCCGTCGAACAGGATCTTCCCCCGCGACGGCGTGATGATGCCGGAGATGACGTTCAGCAGCGTGGTCTTGCCGCAGCCGGAGGGGCCGAGCAGCGCATAGGCGCCGCCCTGCCGCCAGGTCATGGTGACAGGCTTGAGCGCAAAGCTCTCCTGCGGCGCATCGTTGCCGCCGTAGGAATGGGCGAGATCGACGAGGTCAATGCGGGCCATGGCGCATCTCCCTCCTAAGAGCCCGGTGCCGCGACCAGACGGTCGGCAGCATCGAAGACGAAGACATCATTGGGATCGAGCACGGCATCGAGCATCTGGCCCGGCTCGAACTCGTGCACGCCGTGCAGCACCGCCACCCAATTCGATCCGTCGCGGGTCAGGTGCACGAAGCTCTCCGAACCCGTGATCTCGGTCACCGTGACAGTGGCGTGGAAGGCGTGACGGTCGGCCTCGCCATTGGCAAGCCCGAGCTGATGGGCACGAAAGCCGACGCGATAGAAGCCGTCGGGCAGACCGGCATAAAGCCCGGACGCGGGCGCTGCACTCCCGCCCGCATATTGGACCATGCCGTTCCCCTTCTCGAGGCCCACGAGATTCAGCGGCGGATCCGAAAACACCTGCGCAACGCGCAAGGTCTGCGGCCGGCGATAGACATTGGTGGTCTCACCCATCTGCAGTGCCTGGCCCTCCCACATGCACACCGTGTTGCCGCCGAGCAGCAGCGCCTCGGTCGGCTCGGTTGTGGCATAGACGAAGATCGCGCCGGAGGCCTCGAAGATGCGCGGCAGCTCCGCCCGCAGCTCCTCGCGCAGCTTGTAGTCGAGATTGGCGAGCGGCTCGTCGAGCAGCACGAGGTCGGCGCCCTTGACCAGCGCGCGTGCGATCGCGGTGCGCTGCTGCTGGCCGCCGGAGAGCTGGAGCGGCGTGCGCTTCAGGAACGGCTCGAGCCGCAGCAGCTTTGCGGCCTCGGCGACGCGCGCCTCGATCTCGTCGCGCGGCTTGCCCTGCACGCGCAGGGGCGAGGCGATGTTCTCGTAGACCGTGAGCGAGGGGTAGTTGATGAACTGCTGGTACACCATCGCGACCGAGCGCTGGCGCACGTCGGCGCCGGTGACGTCCGTGCCGTTGACGAACACCTTGCCCGTGGTCGGCTTGTCGAGGCCGGCGAGCAACCGCATGATCGAGGTCTTGCCTGACAGCGTCGGCCCGAGCAGCACGTTGAGCGTACCGCTCTCGAGCGTCAGCGAGACGTCACGGATGTGCGGCACGCCTTCCACGGTCCGGGTCACGTGATCGAGTGTCACGGTCATGAGCGTCCTCCCGTTTCCAGCAGGGGACTTTGCGCCACGGCATGGCTCCTGATCCAGTCGTCGAGGGTCGCGATCTCGTCGGCAGATAGTCGCAGGCCGAGCTTGGAACGGCGCCAGACCACGTCGTCGGCGGTGACGGCCCATTCGTTGGCCATGAGATAGCGGACCTCGCGCTCGGTTAGCGTGGCGCCAAAGGCCTGGCCGAGATCCGCAGCCGATTTTGCATCGCCGAGCAGCTTGATGGCACGGGTGCCATAGGCGCGCGCCAGGCGCCGCGCATGCTCATGGCTGAGGAAGGGATAGCCGCGCTGCAGCTCGGCGATCAGGCCGTCGATGTCGGATACGTTCATGTCACCGCCCGGCAGCGGCCATTTGCCGGTCCAGCCTTCGCGCGCTTTCGCACTGCGCAAGTAAGGCGCAAGGCGCTCCAAGGCCTCTTCGGCGAGCCTGCGATAGGTCGTGATCTTGCCGCCATAGATCGACAGCAGCGGCACGCCGCCGGGCGTGTCGAGCTCGAACACGTAGTCGCGCGTCGCGGCCTTGGCCTCGCTGGCGCCGTCGTCATAGAGCGGACGCACGCCGGAATAGGTCCAGACCACGTCGGCGGGCGCGACGGGCTTGGCCAGATATTCGCTGGCCGCCTTGCAAAGATACTCGATCTCTTCAGGCGTCGCCTTCACCTTGGCAGGATCGCCGTCATAGTCGCGGTCGGTGGTGCCGATCAGCGTGAAGTCGTCCTGGTACGGGATCACGAATATGATGCGGCCATCGGCATTCTGGAACATGTAGGCGCGGTCGTGGTCGTAGAGCCTCTTCACGACGATGTGCGAGCCCTGCACCAGGCGCACCTTGGCTTTCGCATTCACGCCGGCGCCGCGGCCGAGCACGTCCTCGACCCAGGGTCCGCCAGCATTGATCAGCGCCTTGGCCTGGATCTGCGAGCGCGCGCCGGTCAGCGTATCGACCATGCTGACGGTCCAGACGCCGTCCGACTGGCGAATCTCGGTGGCGCGGGTCCGGGTGCGGATCTCGGCGCCCTTGTCGGCGGCATCGCGCGCATTGAGCACGACGAGGCGGGCGTCGTCGACGAAGCAGTCCGAATATTCGAAGGCGCGGCTGTAGCGGTTCGGGATCAGCGGCTTGCCGACCTCATCGCGCTTGAGATCGACCGAGCGGGTCGCCGGCAACAGGTGACGGCCGCCGATGTGATCATAGAGGAAGAGGCCGAGGCGCAGCAGCCAGGCCGGGCGCAGGCCGGCGTGATGCGGCAGAACGAATCGCAGGGGCCGGATGATGTGGGGCGCGATGCCCCAGAGGATCTCGCGCTCGATCAGGGCCTCGCGGACCAGCCGAAACTCGTAATATTCGAGATAGCGCAGGCCGCCATGCACGAGCTTGGTCGACCACGACGATGTCCCGCTCGCCAGATCGTTCATTTCGCACAGGAAGACCGTGTTACCGCGGCCCACCGCGTCGCGCGCGATGCCGCAGCCGTTAACACCGCCTCCGATGATGGCGAGATCGAAAATACGCTCCAACAGACGCATCCCCCGGCGACCGCCCGTTCCATCAAGCGGCTACTTTCGCTTTTGATTAGATCACACCGAAAAACGAAAGCAAGATGAAAGAGAGGCGAAAGGAAGCGAAAGCGGAAGTTTCTTGGTGAGCAAGAGGAGTTCATGTTGGGCAGCGCCACGACGATTTGGGAGGACACCAGCACCTTGATTGGTCAGCGTCGAGCGGTTATAGTCATAATAGTCAAAATGGTTATCCCTATGGTCAATCGTAACGTTGAACCCGACGCGCTTCCAACGAATGACAGCTGGACGTTGGCCAATGCCAAGGCGCGACTGTCCGAGGTGCTCGACCGCGCCCAGACCGGCCCGCAGGTCATCACCCGTCACGGCAAGCCGAATGCCGTCATCGTTTCCGTCGAGGAATGGGCGCGCAAGACAGCGCGCAAGGGCACCCTGGCCGAATTCCTGCTGGCCTCGCCGTTGCGCGGCGCCGACCTTGAACTCGACCGGCTGCACGACGCGCCACGCGACGAAGTGCCATGAACCTTTTGCTGGACACCAACGTGCTTTCGGAAGTTCAGCGGCCCGCGCCTTCGCCAAAAGTTGTGGCATGGCTGGATAGGATCGATGAGGACCGTGCGTTCATCAGCGTCGCCTCGATCGCCGAGCTTCGCCGTGGCATCGCATTGCTTGAGGATGGTCGCCGACGCACCGCGCTGGCCGTCTGGCTTGCCCACGATTTGCCTGCGCGGTTTGCGGAGCGCGTCCTGCCGATCGACCAAACAGTGGCCGAGCGTTGGGGTGACCTCATGGCGCAGAGCCGCAAGAGCGGCGTCGCATTGTCCGTCATGGACGGCTTCTTTGCGGCGACTGCGCTGGTCAACGATCTCACACTCGTCACACGCAACGTGAAGGATTTTGCGGCCTTCGGCGTTCCGCTGCTCAACCCCTGGGACGACGCTTAGCCTCTATCTCAGCCGCACCACTGGTGCGGCTTCCAGTGCGGCATCCTGCACCTCGGCCGACGCATCGTCGACCTCCGCGCCCTTCGGCATCGCTTCGACCACCTCGATGCCCTTGCTGTGGCAGATGGTGGCGAGGCGCTCGGGCAGCTCCTGGTCGGTGACGAAGGTCTGGATCTGGGTGATGTGGGCGATGCGCACCGGCGCGCTGCGGCGAAGTTTTGTGGAATCGGCGACCAGCATGACGCTGCGGGCATTGGCGATGATGGCCTGCGCCACCTGCACCTCGCGGTAGTCGAAGTCGAGCAGCGCGCCCTCCTCGTCGATCGCCGAGGCGCCGATGATGGCATAGTCGACCTTGAACTGTCCGATCAGCTGCGTCGCGGTCGAGCCGACCACGGCGCCATCGGCGCGCCGCACCGTGCCGCCGGCGACCACCACCTCGATGCGCGGATGGCGGTAGAGCAGCATGGCGACATTGAGGTTGTTGGTGATGACGAGCAGATCCTCATGCGAGGTCAGCGCGCTCGCCACCTCCTCCGTCGTGGTGCCAATGTTGATGAAGAGCGAGCAGCCGTTCGGGATCAGCGAGGCGGCGGCAGCGCCAATCGCCTTCTTCTCGTCGGCGGCGACGAAGCGGCGCGCCTCATAGGCGAGGTTTTCCACGCCCGAGGCGATGATGGCGCCGCCATGGATGCGGGTCAGCGAACGCCGCTCACAGAGATCGTTGAGATCCTTGCGGATGGTCTGCGCCGACACCTCGAAGCGGCGCGCCAGCTCCTCGACCATGACGCGGCCGGAGGCGCGCGCGATGTTGAGGATTTCGGCTTGGCGATGGGTCAATCCGGTCACGGCAAAGGCCTCAAATCAGAATGATGCATGGTGCGGCGGTTCGCGCCTGCGGTCAATGCGGACGCCGATCACGGTTGACGGATGAAGGTCCTCACCATGCCATTTCTTACCACCCCATGGCACTTGCAAGACGTGCGAGCAGCGTCGGGTCGTCGAACGCGCTGGCGGAGGCGACCGCGCCTGCTCCAACCAGGTCAGCATGGCTGAGGCTGGTCCGGATGCCGACAGTCGGAATGCCGGCGGCCGTTGCGGACTGCACGCCGGTGCGGGAGTCCTCGAATGCGATCGAGGCTCGCGGGCTCGCGCCGACGAAACGCAGCCCCTCCTGATAGGGCAGCGGATGCGGCTTGCCGTGCGGCAGCTCGGCGCCGATCACCAGCGCCTTGAAACGATGCGTGATGCCGAGTCCTGAGAGCAGCAGCTCGGCGTTGAGACGCGGCGCGTTGGTCACGGCGACCATGGGGATGCCGGCGCCATCGGCGCGGTCGAGCAGCGCCATCAGGCCCGGCAGCGGCGCGATCTGCCCGGCCACCAGCGTGCGGAAGACCTCCTCCTTCTCTTCGAGGATGAGGGCGCGCCGCTCCGGCGCCTCGTGGGGCAGAAAGCGCTCGCCGATCGCGACATTGGCGAAGCCCTGCAGCTCGAGGGAGAAACGTGCGTGATCGAAGACGTGTCCGTGCGGGCCGAGCACCTGGTTGAAAGCCTTCAAGTGCAACGGATCGGTGTCGGCGAGCGTGCCGTCGATGTCGAACAACAGCGCCCGGCCCATTCCATCGTGTCTGGTCTCGATCATTTCCGTACTTTCCCAAATGCGCGGCGCATCGATGCGGAAGGCGTATCAATACGGCCTCGATCGCGCAATGACGCATCCACATGAGGCAGGTGACACTCGACAAAGCCGCGTGCGACTGCAACACTGATTGCAAGATCAAAAAGGAGGAAACGATGACGATCAACCGACGCGATCTGGCTCTCTCGACGCTCGCCGTGTCCGCGCTTGCGTTCGCCACGCCGGCGCTCGCCGCTTCGGCAGACGAGGACGCCGTGGCGAAGAGGGTCGAGGCCTTCCGCCTCGCCCAGATCGCGGCCGATCCCAAGGCGCTCGGCGCGCTCTGCGCGGAGGAACTGAGCTACAGCCATTCCAGCGGCAAGGTCGAAGACAAGGCGGCGTTCATCGCCAACGCCACCGACGGCAAATCGAAGTTTCTGTCCATCGAATACAAGGATCCCACCATCAAGGTCGTCGGCCCCGCAGCGATCGTGCGTTTCCACTGGCTGGGCGAGCAGGAGATGGCGGCCGATGGGAAAAAAGTATCGACCAACCTTCACATCCTGATGAACTGGCAGAAGCAAGGCGACGAGTGGAAGCTGTTGTCGCGGGCGGCGACGAAGTTGTGATCACGTCTTTCCCCTCTCCCCTTGCGGGAGAGGGTGGCTTCGCAAAGCGAAGCCGGGTGAGGGGTATCTATCCGCGGGTCTAACTCTCTGTTGAATTCGCGGAGCCACCCCCTTATCCGGCGCTTCGCGCCACCTTCTCCCGCATCCGCCTTCGCCAAGGCTTCGGCGGACATGAGGGGAGAAGGAAGAAGGCAGCAACATCAAGGGCGGCAAAAAATTCCGACCACGCCTCGCGGGCCGGAATGACAGTTACGCCGCCTCCTTCACGTCGCCATTCACCAGCCTGCGCGCGGCGCGCTCGGCTTCGCGGGCGTTGCGGAAGAGCTGGCCTTCGAGACGGTTGAAACGGTGCGATGAGGCGAAGAAGCAGTAGCCTCCAGAAGAACGAACGACGATACCTGCGGTCTGCGAATCGACTTCGATGATGTAGCTGTCCGGCATAGTCCGTGGCTTCCTCAGTGCGGGCAAACAACGGCGCTCCTGCCCAAAGGTTCCCAAGGGCATTTGCGGCGTTTCCACCCCGAATCGACACGCAATTGAGTACGCCGGGACCTCATCCGTTTTATGACTGGTTCTTGACTGGTTCTTGGCGAAGCCGCGACGATGTGACTTGCTCGTGCCGCGTTCTGCGGCGCTGCAAGGCCTCGCAATATGGGGACAGTGCGTCGCGCGCGATTACGTCGCGATCGGCGGATCGTTTTGCTGGATCGCCTGGGGACGGCCGTGGTCGTCGATCGAGACGTAGGTGAAATGACCGTCGGTGACGAGGAACGGATGCAACTCCTTGCGCCGCAATGCCCAGGCCTCGAGATGCACGGTCAGCGAGGTGCGCCCGACGCGCACGAGATTGGCGTAGACCGAGACGAGATCGCCGACATAGACCGCTTTGCGAAAATTCATCGCCTCGATCGCGACCGTCACGGTGCGCGACCGCGCGACCTTCGAGGCGAACACGCCGCCGCCGACGTCCATCTGGCTGAGCAGCCAGCCGCCGAAGATGTCGCCATTGGCATTGGTGTCGGCCGGCATCGCCAGCGTGCGGATGCAGAGATCCCCGCTCGGTCCGGCCGCTTGTTCGCTCATATGGCTCTCACTTGAAATTGTCCCAGCCCGGATCGGGCGCGAACCGCGCGCCGAATCGTTCCGCCAGCGCGCGCAGAGTGGATACGATGTTTTCCACGCCGCGCGTGCGCGCGTAATTCAGCGGGCCACCGCGGAAGGGTGCATAACCAGTGCCGAAGATCATGGCGCCATCGACCGCGTCGGCATCGTCGACAATGCCCTCGCGAAGCGCCGCGACGCAGACATTGGACATCGGCAACACCAGGCGGTCGATCATCTGGTCGGTGACCCGCGGTCCGGTCTCCGGCAACGCTGCTTTCTCCGCCTTGCCGTCCTTCCAGGTGTAAAAGCCCTTGCCGGTCTTGCGGCCGAGCTCGCCCTTGGCGACCTTCTCGCGCAGCCAGGCCGGCGTCGGCGGCAGGAGATCGCCGAACTTGATGCGCAGCATGTCGCCGACGTCGAGGCAGATGTCGAGCCCGACCTGATCGGCCAGCTCGATCGGACCCATCGGCATGCCGAACTGCACGGCCGCTTCATCGATCAGGCGCTGGTCGATCTTCTCGTCCAGCATCACCATCGCTTCCAGCATGTAAGGCGTCAGCGCGCGGTTGACGAGGAAACCCGGCGAGCTCTTTACAGGAAGCGGCAGACGGTCGATCGCGCCGACGAAGGCGAGCGCCTCTTTCAGCACGTGTGCATCGTTGCCGTCATGGCTGACAACCTCGACCAATTGCAGCCGCGACACCGGGTTGAAGAAATGCAGGCCGACCAGCCGCTCCGGCCGCGCCAGCGTGGTGCGCAGATCCTGCAGCGGAATGCTGGACGTGTTCGTCGCAAGGATGGCTCCGGGCTTCATCCGCGGCTCGAGTCCGGCATAGACCTTCTGTTTCAGCTCCAGCTTTTCCGGCACCGCCTCGATAATGAGGTCGGCGTTGCGGACGCCCTCGCCGTCCATGTCGGGGATCAGGCGGTCGAGCGCGTCGCGCACGTCGGTGGGCTTGCGGATGATCTTGCCGTAGAGGTCGGCCGCGCGCTTGACCGCGCCTGCGATCGGCTCCGGCTTCATGTCGGCGAGCGACACGCGAACGCCCTGCCCCGCACACCAGGCCGCGATGTCGCCGCCCATCGCGCCGGCGCCGATGACGTGGACATGCTTCACCGTGTTGCCGGCGCCTGCCGCCTTCTTCATCTGCTCGCGCAGGAAGAAGACCCGGATCAGATTCTGCGCGGTCGGCGTCACCATCAGCTTGGCAAACGAGGCCTGTTCCGCCTTCAGCATCGCGGATTTGCTGCCGCCATGCGCTTCCCAGAGATCGATCAGCGCATAGGGCGCCGGATAATGCTCGCGCGATGCGGCCTTCGCGGCCTCCGCTCGCATGCGCTTGGCCAGCAGGCCGCGCACCGGCCCGAGATTGGCGGCACGCATCAGCAGACCAGGCCTGGCCCGCTTCAGGCGGCCGAACAGCGCATCCTTCACCGCGCCCTGGACATGCCGCTCCTGCGTCACGGTGTCGACGAGGCCGAGCGATCTGGCTCGGCGCGCATCGATGGTGCGCCCGGTCAGCATCAGCGCCATCGACTGCGTCGGATTGACGAGCGCAGTGAAACGCGCGGTGCCGCCAAGGCCGGGATGCAGGCCGAGCATCACCTCCGGGAAGCCGAAACGCGCCCCATCGATGGCGATGCGCGCCTGGCAGGCCAGCGCCACCTCGAGCCCGCCGCCGAGGCAGAAGCCGTGAATGACAGCGACCGTCGGCAGCCTCAAGGCTTCCAGATGGTCGACCACCGCATGCGCGGCGCGGATGCGCGTCTCCACCATGCCGGGATCGTTGGCACCGCGGAATTCATTGACGTCGGCGCCGGCAATGAAGCCGGACGGCTTTGCCGAGCGGATGACGAGACCGGCGGGGCGCTCGGTCTCGATCGCCGCGAGCACGGCGTCGAACTCCTCCATCACCTCGGAGGACAGCGTGTTGGCGCTGGCATCAGCGCGGTCGAACAGCAGCCAGGCGACGCCGTCTTCATCTCGCGTCAGCTTGAAATGCTTGTAAGGACCATCCGGCGCAGGGCGCGGCCCGAGCTCCAGCACGCGGTCGGCGAGCACGGTCATGATCTTGGAATCCATGGTCATACCGCCTCGATCAGCATGGCGCCGCCGAGCCCGCCGCCGATGCATTCGGTGGCAATTCCGCGCCGCGTGCCGAGCCGCTTCATCGCGTTGACGAGATGCAGCACGATGCGGTTGCCGGAGGTGCCGACGGGGTGGCCCAGCGAAATCGCACCGCCGTCGACGTTCAGCCGCTCGCGGTCGATCTCGCCGGCCGCGCCGTCGAGCCGCAATATTTCGCGGCAGAACTTGTCGTCGTTCCAGGCGGCGAGACAGCCGAGCACCTGCGTTGCGAAGGCCTCGTTCAGCTCCCAGGTCTCGACGTCCTTGAGGGTGAGGTCGTTGCGCTTCAGCAGCGGCGTCACCGACATCACCGGACCGAGCCCCATGATGCTGGGGTCGAGCGCGGCCCAATGGCTGTCGACGATCGCAGCTTTCGGCGTCAGCTTGTGCTTTGCAACGGCAGCGTCAGAGGCGAGGATCACCCAGGAGGCACCGTCGGTGATCTGCGAGGAATTGCCGGCGGTGACCTGGCCCCACGGGCGTTCGAACACCGGCCGGAGCTTGGCGAGCGTCTCCGCCGTCGAATCCGGGCGCACGCCATCGTCGTGGTCGAAGAACTTGCCGTCGCGGGAAAACGCGGTTTCGACCTCGCCTTTCAGATAACCCGCGCTTTGCGCATGCGCGAGCCGGCGATGACTCTCGGCCGCATAGGCATCCGACTGCGCGCGCGTGATGCCGAAGAGATGGCCGACGACCTCGGCTGTCTGGCCCATGTTCAGCTCGGTGACGGGATCGGTCAGGCCGCGCTCGAGGCCGATGATCGGCTTGAGATCGCGCGGCCTCAGCTTGAACGCCGAGGCGAGCTTCGCGGCCATGCCCTTTGCGGTGGCAAGGCCGGCGAACCAGCGCACGCCGGAATTCGGCCAGACCAGCGGCGCGTGGCTGAGCGCCTCGGTGCCGCCGGCCAAAACCATGTCGGCATGGCCTTCGCGGATATAGCGGTAGGCGGTGTCGATCGACTGCATGCCCGAGCCGCAATTGATCTGCACGGTGAAGGCGACCATGTCCTCGCCCATGCCGAGCCGTAGCGCGGCGACGCGGGCCGGGTTCATCTCGTCCGCGATCACGTTGACGCAGCCGAGGATGACCTGGTCGAAGCTATCGGGCGAGAACGGCTGGCGCGCCAGCAGCGGTCGGCCGCATTGCACGGCGAGATCGACCGGCGTGAACGGCCCTGGCCCCGAACGCGCCTTCAGGAACGGCGTCCGGCTGCCGTCGACGATGAATACCGGTCGTGCCATCAGCTCGCCGCCCTCTGCTCACCGAGTTCCTGGAAGAACTGATGCACATTGACGGTTTTCTTGTAAATCGGCGACAGCGCCTCCGGCGCAAAATCGTCGACCTCTATCACTTTTGTGACGGCTTCGCGGGCAGCGGCGAGTTGCTCGCCCTCGGCTTGCGTGATTACGCCCTTGGTCACCGCCTCCTTCCAGTCGCGGATATGCGCAGCACGCATGCGCCTGGCGATCGCATCCGTCGCCGCGACCAGCTTGAACGCGCGCTCCAGCCGGGCAAAGCCGCCGTCGTCGTCGACATGGGCCAGATCCGGCGTGAGGCGCTCGCGTGCCGCCGACGGCTCCAGCACGATGGCAGCGCATTGGTGCACGATGCGGTCGGACGGGCCGAGCACGCGGGCGCCGAACGGCTGCACCACGAGCCTGAGGAAGCCGGCGACGAAGCGGTTCGGCAGATTGGCCAGGATTTCGGCGAGCCGGTTCTCGATGGTTTTGAACCCGGTCGCCATGCACCATTCCAGCGCGGCAAAATCCTCCTTCTGCCGCCCCTCGTCCTGCCAGCGCTTCAGCGCGGCCGAGAGCAGATAGAGCTCGGACAGGATGTCGCCGAAGCGGGCCGACAGCATTTCCTTGCGCTTGAGCGCGCCGCCGAGCGTCAGCAGCGCCATGTCGGCGCAGAGCGCAAAGGCCGCCGAGTAGCGCGAGAGCTGGCGATAGAAGGGCGTGGCAACGCCCGCATCGGGCACTGGGGCGAATGCGCCAAAGGTCCAGCTGCGACCCATGGCGCGGAAGAGTGTCCTGAAGCTGTGGCCGACATGCTTCCAGAACGCCTTGTCGAACGCGCCGAGGCCGCGCTCGCGATCGCTATCGGCGAGCGCGTTCATCTCGTCGAGCAGGTAAGGATGGGCGCGGATGGCTCCTTGTCCGAACACGATGAGATTGCGGGTCAGGATGTTGGCGCCTTCGACGGTGATGCCGACCGGCACGGCGCGGTGGAGATTGCCGAGATAGTTTTGCGGACCGTCGATCACGGCCTTGCCGCCATGGATGTCCATGGCGTCGTCGACCGCGGTGCGCATCCGCTCAGTCGCGTGCAGCTTCATGATGCCGGAGATGACGGCGGGATGGATGCCGGCGTTCAGTGCCGCGCAGGTGAGCCGGCGCGCGGCGTCGAGCTGGTAGGCGGTCGCGACGATGCGGGCGAGCGGCTCCTCGACGCCTTCGAACTTGGAGATCGAGATGCCGAACTGCTCGCGGATGCGCGCATAGGCGCCGGTGGTGCGCGCGGCATAGGCGGCCCCGGCGGCCGACAGCGACGGCAGCGAGATGCCGCGGCCGGCGGCGAGCGCCGTCATCAGCATCTTCCAGCCCTGCCCCAGCCGCTCCTTGCCGCCGATGACGTAATCGAGCGGGATGAAGACGTCGCGGCCCCAATTCGGGCCGTTCTGAAAGACCTGCATCGAGGGCAGATGACGCTGCCCGATCTCGACGCCGGGCAGGTTCGTCGGGATCAGCGCCACGGTGATGCCGAGCTCTTCCCGGCTGCCCACGAGATGATCGGGATCATAGGCCTTGAAGGCGAGACCGAGCAACGTCGCGACGGGACCGAGCGTAATGTAGCGCTTGTGCCAGTTGAGGCGGAGGCCGACCACCTCGCGACCCTCGAATTCGCCCCTGCAGATGATGCCGGTGTCGACCATCGAGGCGGCGTCGGAGCCGGCTTCCGGGCTGGTGAGGCCGAAGCAGGGAATCTCGCGGCCGTCGGCGAGGCGCGGCAGCCAGCGCTGCTGCTGCTCTGTGGTGCCGAAGCGCATCAGGAGCTCGCCCGGGCCGAGCGAGTTCGGCACCATCACGGTGACCGCGGCCGCGATCGAGCGGGTCGAGATCTTGCGCACCACTTCCGAATGCGCGTAGGGCGAGAAGCCGAGGCCGCCGTACTCCTTCGGGATGATCATGCCGAAGAATTTCTCGCGCTTGACGAAGTGCCAGACGTCCGGCGGCAGGTCGCGCGATTCCCAAAAGATCTTCCACTCATCGAGCATGGCGCAGAGCTCGTCGACTGGGCCATTGAGGAAGGCCCGCTCCTCGTCCGTCAGCGTCGCCTGCGGGACCTTCAGCAGCTTCGACCAGTCGGGGTTGCCGGTGAAGAGATCGGCATCCCACCAGACGTCCCCCGCCTCCAGCGCCTCGCGCTCGGTGTCGGACATCGCCGGCAGCACGCCGCGCGCCCATGAGAAGATCGGCTTTGTGATGGTGTCGCGGCGGAAGCTCATGGCGGACCTCATGCATCGGCGCGGTTTTCGGGCATTTTAGCGGAAATCGGCTGGCGGAGGCGAGCATCTCGCCTGCAACATTGACGCGGCCGGGCGGCCGCCCGAGCCATAACGGCGGGGGCGGGGGTGCAGTTCCGGGAGGGGGTGGGGGCTGAATGTCTCTCCACTGTCATTCCGGGGCACGCGAAGCGTGAGCCCGGAATCCATCGTGCCGCAGCGTTGGTCGATGAATGGATTCCGGGCTCGACGCTGCGCGTCGCCCCGGAATGACGGAAGTGGCCTAGTCCGGCCGGACCATCTCGAACATGTTCTCCGGCTTGATCTCGAAATAATCGCCGCGCCGGCCGGCGCGGACGATGGGGCGGGCGGCGGCGGTCTGGTAGACGCCGTCCTTGATCAAGGCCTTGTCGATGTGGACGGCGACGACTTCGCCGAGCGTCAGCCAGGCGTCGGCCTCCTTGCCATTGGCGCCCTTGAGGCGGACGATGTCGGACACCTTGCACTCGAAGGCGACGGGGCTCTCGCCGACGCGCGGGACATTGACGAGCTTGCCGGGCACGGCGGTGAGGCCCGCGACCTCGAACTCGTCGACCTCGGGGGCGACATGCGCCGCGGTCGCGTTCATGTGCTTGGCGAGATCCATCGTCGTCAGATTCCAGACGAACTCGCCGGTCTGCTGCATGTTCTCGACCGTGTCCTTCCAGTTGGTCGAGGAGAAGCCGATGATCGGCGGCACGTAGCAGAACGCGTTGAAGAAGCTGTAGGGCGCGAGGTTGACGTGGCCCCTGGCGTCGCGCGAGGAGATCCAGCCGATCGGCCGCGGCGCGATGATGGCGTTGAAGGGGTCGTGCTTGAGTCCGTGGCCCTTGGAGGGTTCGTAGAAGTACAGGTCTTTGTCGGTCACGCGCTGCTTCCTTTCGTCATTTCGAGCGCAGCGAAGCAATCCAGAATCCCTCCGCGGAGACGGTCTGGATTGCTTCGCTGCGCTCGCAATGACGGAGTTTTTGGGTCCGTCCCGGTCCGCCTCCGGCGGTCGTGCCGGGGCGATCAGTCTGCTTATAGGAGAAAACGCCCCGCCCGTCAGTGGCGCGGCGACAGACCCGCGATGACGAAATCGATCATCTGGTCGATGGTCGGGCCCGGCTTGGTGGCGCACTGGGCGATCATCTGGGGGTGGAAGAAGCGGATCATCGCGGTGCAGGCGCACAGCGAGGCCAGTTGCAGGTCCGGCGCCTCGAACTCGCCGGAGGCGACGCCTTGCGCGATCATCTGGCCGATGACGCCGGCGATGCACTCCATATGGGCGACGCAGACCTCCCAGTCCTCCTCCATCGCGATCGCGACCATCTCGTGCAGCTTGTTGTCGCCGACATAGCGCTCGGTGTTCATGCGATTGATGGTGATGAGCAGCTCGCGGAAGCGCGGCAGCACCGGACCGGGCCTTGCCACGATCCGCTGCGCCTCCAGCTCGACCTCGCCCATCAGCGAGCGGGCCACCGCCTGATGGATCGCCTTCTTCGATTCGAAGAAGCGATACACGTTGGCGGGGCTCATCCTGAGCTCCTTGGCGATGTCGCCGACGGTCGTCTTCTGGTAGCCGATCTGGCGGAACAGCCGCTCGGCCACCTCGAGGATGCGATCCCGGGTGTCGACTTCGATATGTTCCGAAACAAGGGCCATCAGTCAGGACTCGCTGGTCAACAGTCTTCTCATCTATTCAGCCGCTTCGGCAAGCGGAATTGCGTGCGGGTCATCGCTCCCATGCTGCGGCGCGGCCGGCTGCTCGGGCGTTCCGGCCTCGTCCAGGCTCTTGCGGAACCACAGGGCGTAGAGGCCCGGCAGGTACAGCAGCGTCAGGAAGGTCGCGACGAACAGGCCGCCCATGATGGTGATCGCCATCGGGCCCCAGAAGGCCGAGCGCGTCAGCGGGATCATGGCGAGAATGGCGGCGAGCGCCGTCAGCACCACCGGCCGGGCACGGCGGACGGTCGCCTCGACGATCGCCTCGCGCCGGGTCAGGCCGTGGCTGACGTCGGTCTCGATCTGGTCGACCAGGATGACCGTGTTGCGCATGATCATGCCGGCGAGCGCGATTAGGCCGAGCAGCGCCACGAAGCCGAACGGGGCATTGGCGACGTTGAGGCCAAGCGAGGCACCGACGATGCCGAGCGGCGCGGTCAGGAACACCAGGATCAGGCGTGAGAAGCTCTGCAGCTGGATCATCAGCAGCGTCAGCATCACCATGACCATCACCGGGAAGAGGATGAAGATCGAGGCGTTGCCCTTGGCGGATTCCTCGAACGCGCCGCCCGGCTCGATCCGGTAGGCCGGCTCGAGGTGATCCTTGATCGCCTTCAGCTTCGGCGTGATCTGGTTGGTGACATCAGGGGCCTGCACGCCGTCGACAACGTCGGAGCGCACGGTGATCGCCATGTCGCGGTTGCGCCGCCACATGATCGGCTCCTCATGGGCATATTCAATTCGAGCGATCTGCTGCAGCGGCACGGCGACGCCGTTGCGCGAGGTGATGGTGAGATCGCCGACGCCGCCGAGGTCGAGGCGCTCGGACGGGATCGCGCGGGCGACCACGCCGACCTTCTCGATCCCGTCGCGCACGGTTGTGACCTGCGAGCCCGAGATCAGCATCGCCAGCGCCTGCGAGACGTCCTGCGGGGTCAGGCCCATGGCGCGGGCGCGGTCCTGGTCGACGACGAGCTTGAGGTAGGGCGACTGCTCGTTCCAGTCGAGCTGGACGTCCTTGACGCTCTTGTTCTCCCGCATGACGTCGCGGACCTGGTAGGCGATCTCGCGGACCTTGTTGGCGTCCGGGCCGATCACGCGGAACTGCACGGGGAAGCCGACCGGCGGACCGAAATTGAAGCGGTCGACGCGCACGCGTGCCTCGGTCAGGAACCCCTCGGCGGCCGCGGTCTCGATCTTGGCCTTGATGCGCTCGCGCGCCTCGACCCCTTTGGCAACGATGACGATCTCGGCAAAGGCCTCGTTCGGAAGCTGCGGGTTGAGGCCGAGCCAGAAGCGCGGCGAGCCCTGGCCGACATAGGCGGTATAGGTCTCGATGTCCTTGTCGTCCTTGAGCAGCGTCTCAGCCTTCTTCACCGCCTTCTCGGTGACGTTGAAGGCGGTGCCTTCCGGAAGGCGCAGCTGCAGGAACAGCTCGGGGCGCTCCGAGAGTGGGAAGAACTGCTGCTGGACCTGGCCGAAGCCGACGATCGAGGCGGCGAAGACGCCGACGGTCGCGACCACCACGGTGATGCGGTGGTTGACGCACCATTTCACGATGGCGCGCAGGCCGCGGTACATGCGGGTCTCGTAGACCGCATGCGGATCATGGTTGTGGTGCGCCTTCATCTCGGGCAGCAGCTTGACGCCGATATAGGGCGTGAAGATCACCGCCACGAACCAGGAGGCGACCAGCGCGATTGCCACGATCCAGAATATGCTGCCGGCATATTCGCCGACCGCGGAATTGGCAAAGCCGATGGGGAGGAAGCCAGCGGCCGTGACCAGCGTCCCCGTGAGCATCGGAAACGCAGTAGATTCCCAGGCAAAGGACGCCGCACGCATGCGGTCCCAGCCCTGCTCCATCTTCACCACCATCATCTCGACCGCGATGATGGCGTCGTCGACGAGCAGGCCGAGCGCGATGATCAGCGCGCCGAGCGTGATGCGATGCAGGTCGAGCGACATCGTGTTCATGACGATGAAGACGATGCCGAGCACCAGGGGCACCGACAGCGCGACCACGATGCCGGTGCGCCAGCCGAGCGCCAGGAACGAGACGAACAGCACGATGACGAGCGCTTCCATGAAGGAGTGCACGAACTCGCCGACGGCGTGCTCGACCACCTTGGGCTGGTCGGCGATCAGCTTGACGTCGATGCCCTGCGGCACCGCCTTCATGAAGTCGGCGGTGGCCTTCTCGACCTCCTTGCCGAGATCGAGGATGTTGGCGCCCTTGGCGGTGACGACGCCGATGCCGATGGCGGGCTTGCCTTCCTGGCGCACGACGAAGCTCGGCGGATCGACATAGCCGTGGGTGACGGTGGCGATATCGCCGAGACGGAACACGCGGCCGTTGCTCTCGACCGGCGTTTCGGCGACGGCCTTGGCACCGTCGAGCGCGCCGGTGACGCGCAGCGGCACGCGCTGCGAGGAGGTCTCGACCGTGCCGGCCGGCGTCACGTTGTTCTGCTTGGCGAGCGAATCGAACAGCGCCTGCGGCGTGATGCCGAGCGTGGCGAGCTTGGCGTGGCTGAACTCGACGAAAATGCGCTCATCCTGGTTGCCGTAGACGTCGACCTTGGTCACGCCGGGCACCTTGAGCAGGCGCTGGCGAAAACCTTCGGAGACCTTCTTGAGCTGGGCATAATCGGCGCCGTCGCCGGTCATCATGTAGAGGATGGAATCGACGTCGGAGAACTCGTCGTTGACGACGGGCCCGAGAATGCCGGACGGCAGCTGGCCCTGCACGTCGACCAGCTTCTTGCGCAGGAGATAGAAGAGGTAGGGCACGTCCTTCGGCGGCGTGTTGTCGCGGAAGGTGACCTGGAGCGCGGTGAAGGCGGGCTTGGAATAGGTCTGCACCTTCTCGAAATAGGGCAGCTCCTGGATCTTCTTCTCGATGGGATCGGCAACCTGGGTCTGCATTTCCTGCGCGGTCGCGCCGGGCCAGATCACGGAGACGTTGACCACCTTCACCGTGAAGAACGGATCCTCGGCACGGCCGAGCTTCTCATAGGAGAAGAAGCCGGCGACGCCGAGGATGATCATCAGGAAGAGCACCAGCGTCGGATGGCTGACGGCCCAGGCCGAAAGGTTGAAGCGCTTCATCGCACTCTCCGAAAGACGATCCAGTTGCAAACAACGACAGCCGCTCTGCTCAAACCGTCGTCGCGAGGCAGCGAAGCAATCCAGGGGGCTGGGCAGGTTCTGGATCGCTTCGCCGCTTCAGCCTTTGCTTAGGGACAAAGGCCGAAACTCACCTCACACGACGTAACTCACTTCTCTTGTCATTCCGGGATGGTCCGAAGGACCAGACTTTCAAACGACGGATCAGAACGACAAGGACGACACGATCCGCACCCGCTGGCCGGGATCGAGCTTCTGCACGCCGAGGGCGACGATCTTGGCACCCTCCTCCACGCCGCCGGTGATGACGACGTCCTTGCTCTCGTAGGACTTCACCGTGACCGGCTTGAGCGTGACGCCACCGTTGTCGTCGACGACGTAGAAGGAGGGCTTGCCGCCTTCGTTGAAGAGCGCCGACAGCGGCAACCGCGCAACGCGCTCGGTCGCGGTATCCGACAGCGTCAGCGTCGCCGTCATGCCGAGCGCGACCTTGTCGTCGGCCTCGGGCAGCGAGAACTTTGCCAGATAGGTGCGCGTGGCGGGATCGGCTGCCGGCGCGATCTCGCGCAGCTTGGCCGTGTATTTCTTGTTCGGCTCGGACCAGAGAGTGACGCTGGCGACGCCCGACTTGGCGCGTCCGACCAGCGTCTCAGGGATAGCGACGACCGCTTCCTTCTCGGCAAAGCGGGCGACACGGATCGAAGCCTGGCCCGCGGCAACCACCTGGCCGGGCTCGATCAGCGTTGCGGTGACGACGCCGCGGGCGTCGGCGTTGAGCGTCGCGTAGGAAAGGGAATTCTTGGTCAACTCGACCGAGCGCTCGGCGCGGTTCAAGCGCGCACGGGCTTCATCGGCGGCGGCGCGGCTCTGGTCGAGCTGGGCGTCCGTGGTCCAGCCCTTGGCCTTGAGGTCCTTGGCGCGCTGCTCGGCGGCGGCGGCCTGGGCCAGCACGCCGGTTGCGGCGGTCTGCTCGGCAACGGCCTGCTCGGCCTGGAGCTTCAGGTCGACCTCGTCGAGGGTGGCGAGCGGCTGGCCGACTTCGACTGTCTGGCCGACTTCGACGAGGCGTTTGGCCACCTTGCCGGCGACTCGGAAGCCGAGATCGCTCTCGATCCTGGGACGGATAGTGCCGACGAAGCTGCGCTCCGGGGTCTCGGCAGCGTAATGGGCGGTTGCCACCAGAACCGGCCGCGGCGGCTCGGCCTTCTCGGCGACGGTATCATTGCACCCTGCCAGCGAAACGGCCATCAGGGCGAGCGCGGCTCCTGCGAAAAGCTTGGAATAGCTCGACAAAATCGACCGGACGAACATCGAAGGACACTCCTGCATCTCGACCGAGAGGAATGTCGGCTGTTCACTGATAAAAGTCAATAATCGTCAGTCATCAGGAATGCGTGATCGTGAAGGAGTGGTAAGGACGGATAGGCTTGGCCGCGAGGTGTTATTGTAGGGTGGGCAAAGCGGAGCGTGCCCACCAGAACCGCTCTGCGGCGAAGATGGTGGGTACAGCGCGCGACGTGCGTGCCCCCCCTCACCGCCCCTGGTCGGCGAATTCGTGCTTGCTGTCGTGTCCGCCGACGAACACCAGGATGCCCGCGATCAACGGCAGCACGGCGAGCACCAAGAGGCCCGTCGAGGTCTGGCCCGTGGCTTCCTTGACCCAGCCGATCAGGTACGGCCCGCCGAAGCCGGCGAGATTGCCGATCGAGTTGATCAGCGCGATGGCGCCTGCGGCCGCCGTGCCGGACAGCCAGGCGGTCGGCAGGGTCCAGAACACACCGAAGCAGCAGAACACGCCGATCGCGGCCACCGTCAGCGCCACCATCGTCAGCGTGGGATCGGTGAGATAGGAGGAGATGCCGAGCGCGACTGCGGTGAGCAGCAGCGGCGCGCCGACATGCATGACGCGCTCGCGGCTCGCATCCGAATGCCGCGCCCACAGGATCATGGCGATGGTGCCGAACAGATACGGGATCGCCGTGACGAACCCAGTCTGGGCGTTGGTGAGACCGAACGCCTTGACGATCTGCGGCAGCCAGAACTGCATGCCGTAGAGCGCGCCGACGAAGCCGAAATAGACCAGGCTGAGCGCGATCACCTTCGGTGAAGACAGCGCCTCGCCGAGCGAAAAATGCTTCACCGCCTGCTTGGCCGCGATCTCCGCATCCAGCTTCGCCTTCAGCCAGGCCTTCTGCTCGGCCGAGAGCCAGTCCGCCTTCTCCGGCTTGTCGGTGAGATAGAACCAGGTGACGATGCCGAGCAGCACCGACGGGATGCCCTCGATGATGAACAGCCACTGCCAGCCTTTCAGGCCCATCATGCCGTCGAGCCCGAGCAACAGGCCCGAGATCGGCGCGCCGATCACGGTCGAGACCGGCACCGCGACGGCGAAGGCCGCAAGGAAGCGGGCGCGATATTCGGCCGGATACCAATAGGTGAGATAGAGGATGATCCCGGGGAAAAAGCCGGCCTCGGCGACGCCGAGCAGGAAGCGCAGGACGTAGAAGCTGGTGACGCCGCTGACCACCGCCATCAGCGCCGAGATGATGCCCCAGGTCACCATGATGCGGGCGATCCAGCGGCTCGCGCCGAATTTCTCCAGCGCGAGGTTGCTCGGCACTTCGAAGATGAAATAGCCGATGAAGAAGATGCCGGCGCCCCAGGAGTAGATCAGCGGGGTGAACTTCAGGTCCGCATTCATGGTGAGCGCGGCGAAGCCAAGATTGACGCGGTCGAGATAGGAGAAGAAGTAGGCCAGCACCAGGAACGGAATCAGGCGCCAGGAGATGGCGCGGATGGTTGAGGTTTCGATGTCCGACTTGGTGGCACCGGTGGAACCGGCATAGGTCGTGGTCTGGCTCATGGCTTCCCCCGGGGTTGTTGCTTTTTTCGGGTCTGCGGCCGTTTTCAGCATCGCGAGCAAAGAGTCAATGGAGCAAGCAATGCACGAGACGCAGCCGGGCACGCCTGTTGCGCCTCTACAGACCTCACTGATGCGCGCTGCTTTCGCGCTCGCAGTGATTGCCTGTGGGCTGTCCCTTCGCTGGTACGGCTTCCCGCTCGGCCTGCCTGCGTTCATCGTGAAGTACGGCGGCTCGCTGCTGTGGGCGACGATGGTGTTTCTGCTGGCAGGAGTCGTGCTGCCGCGGCTGACACGGAGCCAGCTCGCAGCCATCGCGATAGTGATCGCGGTGGTCGTCGAGTTCTCCCGCCTGATGCATACTCCCTGGCTCGATGCGTTCCGCCTCACCACCGCCGGCGCGTTGCTGCTCGGCCGCATCTTCTCGCTTTGGAATTTGCTGGCCTATGCGGTTGGGATTGCGTTTGGCATGTGGATCGATCGCGTTGCCATGCGCGGTGGGTGGGCAAAGGCGCCGTAGCGCCGTGCCTACGTCTCGTCATCGAATAGGCAAGACGTGGGCACGCTTCGCTTTGCCCACCCTACAAGACTGCCGTCGGAGCCTCACTCCGCCAGTTGAAACCGCTCGAAACGGTCGAGCTCCTCCTCGATCACGCGCTTCAGCTCCTTGCGGCCCGCCGTCTTCCTGCCCTGCCCGACCCAGGTCCATTTCTGCATCAACAGCTTCTTGTTCTGCCGGTCGGTTTTGAGATCGAGCGCGGCGACGATCTCGTCTCCGACCAGCACGGGCAGCGCGAAATAGCCGAGCTTGCGCTTGGCTTTCGGCACATAAGCTTCGAACAGGTGGTTGTAGCCGAAGATGAGGTTGGTGCGCTTGCGCTGGATGATCAGGGGATCGAACGGCGAGAGGATGTGGACGAGATCGGGCGACACCTCATGCGGCTCAAGCGCTGCAGGCGAGGCCCAGTGCTCCTGCTTACCGGCGCCCTCGATCGCGACGGGCACGAGCTCGCCGCGGCGGACGCGCGAGGCGATCAGGCGCGCGACCGGCTTCTTGCTGGGCGCATCGAGATGGCAGACCGAATCGAGGCTGACCACGCCCTGCGAGCGCAACGCGCGGTCGAGCAGATAGGCCGTGATCTCGCTTGCCGGCGCCGGCTTCGGCAGCCTGTCCCAGCCGAAATGACGCGTCGTCAGCTCGTAGGTCTTGAGCATGCCCTGGCGCGCGCTGATGGTGACCGCCCCGGTATAGAAGGCGAGCTGCAGCGCCCGCTTCGAGGGCTTGCGGCTCTGCCACAGATGCTCCTTCTCGACGAGCACGTCGTCGTCGATGTCACGGATCGTCAGCGGCCCGCCGCGCAGCAGCCGCATCACCTTGCGCGTGTCGGCCGGCTTCACCGCGGCAAACCATTTGTGCCCCTCGCGGCGGTGCTCGCGCATCGCCGGCAGGAAGAAGCGGAAGTCGTCCGCCGGCACGTAGGAGAGCGCGTGCGTCCAGTACTCGAGCACGGTCTTGTCGACACTCTGGGCGTGGCGCAGATCGGCGCGGCGATAGGACGGGATCCGGCTGAACAGGATGTGGTGATGGCAACGCTCGATGACGTTGATGGTGTCGATCTGCACATAGCCGAGATGGGCGACGGCGGCCGAGACGGCCTCTGCGCCTTCGCCAAACGGAGCGCGGTCGGTCAGCCGCTGGGCATGCAGCCAGATCTGCCGGGCCTGTGTCGTCGAGAGCGGAAGCGGTTTGGACGTGCGGGACATTGCAGCATGCAATGTAACGGGATTCGCCGCGAGGAAAGAAGCGGGACACGAAAAGGCCGCGCTGCCATCTGCTGCCAGCGCGGCCATGACGTGTAGGGATCAGGCGGAAGCCTACTTCTTCATCGCCATCGCCTTCTCGGCACTCATATAGTGCTTGCACGCTCCACGCATGTTGCCCTTGCTCATATCGGAATTGGCCGCGGCCATCGACTTCCTCGCCGCGATCTTGGCGGGCGTGTCTTCGCCGCCCATGCCGGCAACGAGCTTTGCCATGTTTGCACTGGTGCACGCCATCTTGGCGGCGGATGCGGGGGACAGAGCAAGTGCGGCGAATGCCGTCGCGAGCAACAGGGTCTTCATCAAGTTCTCTCCTCGAGTAGGCAGCCGGCCTGATGCCGGCCAACGCACCGCCATTCTTCAGCCACAAGTTTGCAGGGAAAAGACAATTTCGTTGCTGCGCTGCAGTGATACCCGCTTTTCAGCGTGCGGCTTTTGGGCGCTCCCCGACGCTGCCGGTGGCGACCTCCGGGTCGCAGATGGCCTTGCCACGTCCTTCTGCCTGGCAGCGATAGACACTGCCGGTGAGGCGATCGACCAGCCAGACGTTCTCGTCGGTCGGCCCTTCGAGCCCGACATAGCGGGAGGTCAGCCCGGTGATCAGTGTCGACAGCAGGATGGCCACCGCGATCATCGCCGCACCGATATAGATGGGCATTGCGTTCAGGGTCACTGTCCGATCCGGCGGGCCGCTGCGATGGAATTGATAGTCGCGCTGATAGTCACTTGGCCTCGGCACAGGACGGAACTCGGCTCCCCTCGCGTCAAATTATCGAATGATTGAAGTGTGTTAGGCGGACATCTGGACGAATTCTTGTTCGCGGGCGGGCGGTGAGGCGACGCCTTTGCGACGTTCGGGTTTCCCGGAACCCAGTACGGCCGGCTCGAAAGCAAAGTGCGAATGATTCGAACCGGAGCACAGTGACCTCGGCTCGCCGTTCGAATGTGACCAAGATCACATCAGAGCCGTTGAACCTGCCCTACGCTCGCAGCATCAAATCGCCATCAGGCGTAACAGCGAGGATACCACCATGACCCATTTCAATAAGTCTTTTGGACTGACGGCGATCACCCTGACAGCCGTCCTATCGATGACGGCCGGCCTTGCGCTGGCTGGCGACAACAACATCTCCGCCGGCCAGATCGTCGATGCGCTGAAGCCGAAGCCGGCGACCCGCGGCCTGTCCGTTGGCCCCCAGACCGACACGACCGTGCAGGCCAAGGAAGCGACCTTCCTGAACACCGTGCGCAACCGCTCGACCCGGTCGCTCTCGACAGGCGAGCGCGAGCAGATCGCCGAGCTCGCTGCCACCAAGCCGAAGATCGATCTGGAGATCCAGTTCGACTACAACTCGGCCGACATCGCCAAGACCTCGATGGCCTCGGTGCAGGCGCTCGGCAAGGCGCTGTCCGATCCGGCGCTGAAGGGCTCGACCTTCGTGGTCGCCGGCCACACCGACGCGACCGGTGGCGAAGCATACAATCAAGGTCTCTCCGAACGGCGCGCCGACACCATCAAGAAGTACCTGATGCAGAATTACGGCCTCAACGGCAACGATCTCGTCACCGTCGGCTACGGCGAGACGAAGCTGAAGGATGCCGCCAACGGCGCTGACGCCATGAACCGCCGGGTCCAGGTCGTGAACATGGACACCAAGACCGCAGCGAAATGATTCTCGGCTCCTGGAGTAAAACACGCCGCCTGCCGCAGCCCGGCGGGCGGCGAACTCATATCCAGCTTTGGAACAGCATCAGCCGGTTGAAGCCTCCCATCGAGGTGCCGACGAAGGCCGCGGAAATCGGCAGCATCACCGCAAAGCCGGCCGCCGCGACGCCGACATAAGCCCACAACAGCCAGCGCGGCAGACCCTCGCGGCGCAGCACATAGACCAGTGCCAGGGACGCCGCGGTCGCGGCCGGCAGATAGTAATAGATGAAGCCCAGCGTGCGCGGCAGCAACGCCCAGGCGAGCCAGGGACCGAAATAGAATGTGGCGATCAGGAATGCATCCCAGCGCCGCGCCACGATGAAATCGCGCAGCACCATGGCGAGTGCAGGCAGAGCCGGCCACAGCACGAGCGGATTGCCGAGGAAGACGATCGCGGCGATGTGGTCCTCCGCGGTCTTGTCGAACAGGAACCAGACCGGGCGCGCGAGCAGCGGCCAGGACGGCCATGCGCTCATATAGGTGTGGCCGGCGATGGCCGTCGTGGTGTTGTCGGCAAAGATCCGCCGCTGCGCCTCGATCAAGTCCGGGAGCGACAATCCGTAGAGCGGAACGAAGGCGGCAAGATAAGCCAATGCCGGCAGGACGACGAAGCAGAGCGCGACATGATGCAGCTTCAGGCCGGGCCAAAGCTCCGGCCGATACCAGTCGTCCGGCTTCGCGTCGGCGAACAGCGTGTGCCAGCCCTGCATCAGGCGGATCACCGCAACAATGACGATGCAGACGCCGAGCGGGAACAGGCCGCTCCATTTACACGCGGCCGCAAGGCCGAACAGGCTGCCCGCCACCGCGAACAGCGCTTGCGGCCGCTCTCTGCGAAACCCATGCATGAAGGCGGCGGTGGCGAGCAGGCCGAAGCCGAGCGCAAAGACATCGAGCATCGCGATGCGCGCCTGGACGTACAGCATCTGGTTGAAGGCTGCGATCAGCGCGGCGGCGATCGCCGGCCCCTGCGCGGCGAACAACGCGAGTCCGCACAGATAGATCGCGACGATCGCGAGCGCGCCGAACAAGGTCGCGGGATAACGCCATCCAAGCGCGTTGTCGCCGAACGTTGCGATCGATGCCGCGATCATCTCCTTGGCCAGCGGCGGATGCATCGGATTGAGCATCGGCTGCGACATCGCGGGCGTCAGCATCTGGCGCGCCGCCGGCACGTAATGCACCTCATCGAACACGAATTTTTCCGGCGTGACGACACCGATCAACAGCGCCAGATGCGCGATCAGGAAGATCGCGACAGCAATCACTGCACTCCGCGACACCTCAGGAACCGCAGGCAATTCGCGCATCTTTTGTGGGGCTGTCTTGCGTGGCAAATTGGCTTCACCGCGGAGAAAAATAAACTGCTTCCCGTCATTGAACGCATTCTGCCGCAACTGTCACTAAGCATGACGCAGGTCCTGCGCCGCTTGTGATAATTCCGCCACATCAGAAGCGCGCGCGATCCGGTACGATCAGGGACACATCGATCGGTTGCGAAATGAATTTGCGTTTTTGCCTTTTCTCCACACTGCTCACGGCCGCAATCTGTGCGGCATCCGGCGCCGAAGCGCAGACGCGCGTCGGCCAGGCTGTCGTCATTCAGAACGAAGTGGTGCGCGTCGCCGCGACCACGACGCCGATCAATGTCGGCGACAGCATGCTGCGCGACGAGACCGTGCGAACCGGCGCCGACAGCGCGGCGCGTTTCGTGATGGCCGACAGCACCAATCTATCACTGGGGCCGAGCGCCACGCTGAAGCTCGACCGCACCGTCTTCAACGACGAGCACAGCTATCGTGACGTCGCGATCCGCATGACCACCGGCGCCTTCCGCTTCGTCACCGGACGCTCCGACAAGGCCGCCTACAAGATCACGACACCGCTCGCCACCATCGGCGTGCGCGGCACCACGCTCGACATTCTCTCGCAGCGCGGGCGCTCCGTCGTTGTGCTTCAGGACGGCGCGGCCAGCGTTTGCACGAGGAGCGCCCAGTGCGTGCAACTCACCCAGCCCGGCGACACCGCCATCATCACCTCGACTGGCGGCAAGGTGAGCATCACCAAGAGCAACACGCCGCCCTGGACCTTCGCCGCCAATTGCGCCGCGAGCGCCGGGTTGTGCGCAGTCAACCAGTATGCCGGCGCCTCGCCGACCATCACGCCTGCCGTCGAGGACGACGCCATGCTGTGCGGGCGCTGACGATGGCGAAATTCACCGTTCGGCGCCTCATCCTTGCCGCTGCGCTGGCCGCATCTGCGGCGTTTGCGCTCGTCACGTTCGATGCCCGCCCGGCGGCTGCACAGGCCTCGGAGTGCGGGTCCGAGTGCGGTGAACCAGAGCCCACTCCGTCCCCAACCTATTCGCCGTCGCCGAATCCCTCGCCCACGCCGACCCCCTCCCCATCGCCCAGCCCCTATCCGTCGCCTTCACCGAGCCCGGCTCCGTCGCCGTCGCCGTCGGGACCGACGGGCGCGGATTCCAGCGGCAATTCGATCGGCGGCCTTGCCAATCAGCGCTTCAATCAGATGATCACCAACCGGGTGCTCGGCACCGTGCTGCTCGGCGTCAACGAGCAGATCAATTGCGGCGACTGCATCAGCGCGTTCGGCTCGGCCGGCTCGTTCTCGGCCGGCATCCACGGCCGCAAGCAGCTGACCAACAATCTGTCGCTGCTCGCCGGCATTGCCTACACACATTACAACGAGGGCGGCTACAAGATCACGAGCGCACCGATCGGCGCTTTCGCGCTGCGCTACGACTTCACCGACTGGGGCTCGTCGCGCCCGTTCTTCGACGTCGGCGCGATCCTGACGCCATGGGAGAAGGCGCGCTACACGCGCAGCTACGACACCAGCCTTGGGCCGGTGAGCGTGACGAGCTCGACCAACGCGTCCAACTACGCCGTTTACGGCCGCGCCGGCTGGATGAGCCGCCTCTCGCCGCGCGACGAGGTCGCGGCCTCGATCGAGGTCTGGCAGCTCTGGCAACGCGTCTCCGGCTATCGCGACAGCGCGGTGGCGTTCAATCCGTTCGACGCCAGCATCGCTGATGGCACCGACCGCACCAGCCTCGTCAAGATCGGCGGCCAGTGGACGCATCTGTTCGGCAGCAGCATCGAGACCAACATCAATGGCGGCTGGGTGCAGTCCTTCGCCAGCCACAGCGGCATCGTCGCCACAGTGACCGGCCAGGGCACGGTGGTGCCGACCATGGGTAACCAGGGCTGGTTCGAATATGGCGGCCGCCTCGGTTTCCGCGTGCAGAAGGGCTGGATCGTGGACCTCTTCGCCAACGGCACGCTGGGCCCGCAGCCGGTCGGCAACACGATCCACGGCGGCGTGGGGCTGCGGATCAATTATTAGCCGGCGAGAATCCCGCCTCACATTCCGCTGTCATGCCCCGGCTTGACCGGGGCATCCAGTACGCCGCGGCCATCGGTTTAATCACTGCCGTCTCGGAGTACTGGATCGCCCGGTCAAGCCGGGCGATGACAGTGAGTATGTGGCGAGAGCGACCTGCCCTCACGCCGCCGACTTGCCCTCGAACGCGCGCCGCAACACCTCGACATCCAGCTTGACCATCTTCATCATCGCGTGCATCGCGCGCGCGGCTGCGGCCTTGTCCGGGCTCGACAGGAACTCGAACATCACCTTTGGCACGATCTGCCAGGCCACGCCCCAGCGATCTCTCAGCCAGCCGCACTGCTCCGCCTTGCCGCCATGGGCGAGGAACGCGTTCCAGACACTGTCGACCTCTGCCTGGTCGTCGCAATGAATCATCAGCGAAATGGCGTGGGTGTATTCCATCTTCATGCCGCCATTGAGCGCGACCAGCTTCTGTCCGGCCACGGTGAACTCGACGACGAGCACGGAGCCTTCCTTGCCGGAGGGGCCGTCCGAAACGTTGCGCTGAACGTGTGTGATCGCCGAATTCGGGACCAGCGAGACGTAGAATTTTGCAGCGTCCTCGGCATCGCCGTTGAACCACATGCAGGGCACGAGCTTGGACATGGTGAATGCTCCTCTTGAGGTCTGCTGTTTCGGCTCAGGCGTTCGCCAGGTCGGGCTGCAGAGGGGCGGCTGAAAGGTCCATCCAGTTCACGCCCCACATGTGGCCGTCCGGATCCTCGAAGCTGCGGCCGTACATGAAGCCGTATTCGTCCTTCGGGCTGGGATCGGCAACGCCTCCTGCAGCCTCCGCCCTGCCAACGATCTCATCGACCTCGCTGCGGCTGTCCGCGGACAGGCAGAACAACGCTTGGTTCGAGGTCCTGGCGTCCGCGATCGGCTTCGGCGTGAACTGGCGGAATTTGTCGTGGGTCAGCAGCATGGCGAAGATGGTCTCGGAAAAGACCATGCAGCTCGCGGTCTCGTCGCTGAATTGCGGGTTCTTGACCGCGCCGACCGCCTCATAGAAGGCAGTCGCGCGCTTGAGGTCGGTCACCGGCAGGTTGACGAAGATCATCTTGGGCATCGGAAGCTCCTTGGCGGGGTTCTGGCCAAGGACGGATGGCCAGGCCGCCATCCGACATCACTTCCGACAAATTTTTCGGACCCCGACTGCGGGGCCCTGTCGCGCCGCTCTCCGCGCCCCTGAAGAGACTTACTTCTTCTCGTTGGGATCCCGGTGCACCGGGTCGATCCACAGCACGGTCTCGGGCTTCTCGACCGGCTCAATGTCGAGGTTGATGGCCACCGCCTCGCCGTCGCTGCGCACCAGCACGCATTCCAGCACCTCGTCGGGGCTGGCGTTGATCTCCTGGTGCGGCACGTAGGGCGGGACGAAAATGAAGTCGCCGGGGCCGGCTTCCGCGGTGAATTGCAGGCTCTCGCCCCAGCGCATGCGCGCCTTGCCCTTCACGACATAGATGACGCTTTCGAGATGGCCGTGGTGATGCGCGCCGGTCTTGGCATCCGGCTTGATGCTGACGGTGCCCGCCCACAATTTCTGGGCGCCGACGCGGGCGAAATTGATCGCGGCCGCACGGTCCATGCCCGCTGTCGACGGCACGTTGGTATCGAGCTGATTGCCGGGAATGACGCGCACGCCGTCATGTTTCCAGCGGTCATCATGATGATGACCATGGTCATGGTGGGAATGCGAATGGTCAGGGCCGGTCATGGGACTTGCTTTCTGTTGGTTCCGTGCGCGGCAAACTAACCCAAAGCCGCAGCCGCAAGCCATGCCAAAATCGGAACCCTCATAGCCGCCCAGCGTTGTCATTCCAAGCAAATCGAAAGGAGATTTTCATGGGCAGCACGACCGACAAGATCAAGGGCACCGCCAACGAGGCGATCGGCAAGGCCAAGCAGGGCGTCGGTGAAGCCACCGGATCCGATCGCATGAAAGGCGAGGGCGTGGTGCAGGAAGTGAAGGGCAAGGGCCAGCAGGCCATGGGCGATGCCAAGGACGCCGCGAAGGATGCGATGGATCGCGCCGCCGCTGCGGCTCGCCGCGCGGCGGAGTGACGCGCGTAAGATTGAAAGTGAAAAGACCGGCCCTAAGGCCGGTCTTTTTACTTGTATCGATTTCATCCGTCATGGCCGGGCTTGACCCGGCCATCCACGTCTAGACCGCACGGCACGAAGATCGTGGATGCCTGAGCCTTCGCCTCGCCGAAGCGGCTTCGGCCGCGCAGGCGGGACGAGCCCGGGCATGACGATGTAGAGACGTCAGTCACTTCACCGCGAGCAATTCCACGTCGAACATCAGCGTCGCGTTCGGCGGGATCACGCCGCCGGCACCGCGGGCGCCGTAGCCGAGCTGCGGCGGGATGATCAGCGTGCGCTTGCCGCCGACCTTCATCGAGGCGACGCCTTCGTCCCAGCCGGCGATGACACGGCCCTTGCCGATCGGGAATTCGAACGGCTCCTTGCGGTCGACGGAGCTGTCGAATTTCTTGCCCTTCTGGCCGTTCTCATAGAGCCAGCCAGTGTAGTGCATCACGCAGATCTGGCCGGGCTGCGGCGAGGCACCGGTGCCGACGGTGGAGTCGATGATCTGCAAGCCTGAAGCTGTGGTCATGGTCTTTCCTGCGGTCTGGGCCGAGGCCGTGGTGGAAACGAAATGCGACACGCTGGCGATCACGGTGATCGCGAGTGCCGACATCAGGGCGAGGAGCGCGCGCTGGAAACGCTGCATAAAACACCTTCCGTTTGAGGCGGGAGGTGTCTAACCCAAGGCGGTCGCCGTTTCCACCCCCTTTAGAGCTCGATATCTTCGAGCCGGACCGGCAGCTTGCGGATACGCTGTCCCGTGGCATGGTAGACCGCATTGCAGATCGCAGCATTGGTGCCGACATTGCCAAGCTCGCCGAGGCCTTTCACGCCGACGGGGTTGATGCGATCATCCTGCTCGGAGAGCAGAATGACCTCGACACCGGGCACATCGGCATTCACGGGCACGAGGTAATCGGCAAGATTGTCGTTGACGTAGCGCGCATTGCGCTCGTCGATCTCGGTGGCCTCGAGCAGCGCCGAGGACATGCCCCAGATCAGGCCACCCATGAGCTGGCTGCGCGCGGTGCGCGGATTCATGATCCTGCCTCCCGCGAACGCGCCGACCAGGCGGGGGCAGCGAATCTCGTGCGTGAAGCGGTTGATGCGGACCTCGACAAACTCGGCGCCGAACGCATAGGCGATCTGGTCCTTCATTTGATGGCCGCCGATCAGCCGGACCTGCCCGCTGTGCATGGCGCGGAAGGAGTCCATCGGCGCGCCCTCCGGCTTCCACTCGCCATATTCTTCGACCACGCCGACGCCGAGCGCATCGAACGCCTTCTCGATGTCGAGCGAGCGATCGCCCTTGGCGGCCTGGGTCGAGGGTGCCGGGCTGATGCCGACGGTCTCCTTGGCCTTGTCGGCAAGGCTGTCGCTGGGCATCAGCGCCTTGAATAGGCGCTGTCGGATCTGGTCGCACACCATCATCACGGCCGAGCAGGTGCTGGCAGTGGAATTGGAGCCGCCGGCAACCGGCGCGGGCGGCAGGTCGCTATCGCCCATGAAGACCGCGACCTTCTCCAATGGCACGCCGAGCCGCTCGGCAGCCGTCTGGGCGATGACGGTGTAGGCGCCGGTCCCGATCTCATGGCCGGCGATCTCGACGCGCGTGCGGCCGTCGCGCTGCAGGCGCACGCGCGCGGCGGACGGTCCCGCCAGCGTCGGATAGCACGTGGCGGCGCAGCCGTAGCCGATCAACCAGTCGCCATCCGACATCGATTTCGGCTGTGGCGAGCGCTGCGACCAGCCGAACGCCTTGGCGGCTTCGTCGAAGCACGCCATGAGCGGCCGCGACGTGTAGGGCTTGCCATCAATCGGATCCCTGGTGGCGTCGTTGATACGGCGAAGCTCCACCGGATCCATGTTCAGCTTCACGGCGAGCTCGTCCAGCGCGCTCTCCAGCGCGAACAGGTACGGCACCTCCGGGGGCGAGCGCATGAAGCCCGGCGTGTTGCGATCGGCACGCACGATCGAGACCAGGCTGTCCACGTTCGGGCAGGCATAGAGCCGCGTCGTGGTCTTGGTGCCGCCGACGCAATAGGCGTCGGGGCGCGAGGAGACTTCGGCCCCCTCATGCCTCAAGGCGATCAGCCTGCCGTCGCGGCTCGCACCAAGCTTGATCTCGTGACGGGTCTCGGCGCGATGAGTGGTAATGGTGAAGCCCTGGTCGCGGGTCGGGACCAGCTTAATCGGACGGTTCAGGCGCCTGGCCATGGCGGCGATGATGGCGGTGCGCGGCGTCATCGAACCTCGCGAGCCGAATCCGCCGCCGACATAGGGATTGACCACGCGCACCTTGTCGGCGTCGATGCCGAGCTGCTCTGCCACGCCGTTCTTCAGGCCATGGACATACTGGCTGCCCTCGTAGATGACGAGATTGTCGCCCATCCAGGTGCAGCTGGTCGTGAACAGCTCCAGCGGATTGTGATGCTGCGTCGGCGTCTCGTAGGAGGCGGTCAGCTTGACCTCGGCCGCGTCGAACGCCTTGGCGAAATCCCCGACCTTCGGGTCTTCCTTGAACTGCGAGTTTTGTCCTTTCGCGGCGGCTGTCGTCGTCCCCGGCGAATCGAAAGTCGCGCTGGGCGTAGCAGCGCTATAGCTGACCTTGACGCGGTTGGCCGCTTCGCGCGCGGCCTCGTAACTCTCCGCCACCACCACGGCGATGATCTGGCCGTCATGGGCGATCTCGGCCGATTTCAACGGCTGGATCGTGGTGCCGGCATAGCCGCCATTGCTGTACAGTTTCGACTCCTTCAGCTTCGGGGCGTTCTCGTGCGTGACGATGTCGATCACGCCCCGGACGCGCTTGGCATCGTCGAGGTCGAAGCGGTCGATCCGGCCCTTGGCGATGGCGCTGGTGACCAGGAATGCGTAGGCCGGATTGTCCAGCGGCATGTCCGAGGCATAGGTCGCCCGCCCCGTCACCTTGGCGGCCGCATCATAGCGCGGCACGGGCTGCCCCATATTCGTCCTCGGCCCGGGAGCTGCAGCGGTCATGGTCAGATCTCCATCGTTACGGCCTGCTGGAGCGCGCGTGCCACGACACGCTTGCCGAGCGCGATCTTGAAGCTGTTGTGCCGGCGCCCGCGGGCGTCTGCGAAAGCTGCATCGGCGACGCGCTGTGCCAGAGCTTCGTCGAACCTCTGTCCCTTCAACAGCGCCTCGGCCTCACGCGCCCGCCACGGTACGGTGGCGACGCCACCGAGCGCGACGCGCGCGTCGCGGATCGTGCCGTCTTGGACGTTGAGCGCGATCGCGGCTGACGACAGCGCGAATTCGTAGGATTGCCGGTCGCGGGCCTTCAAATACACGGAGCGTGGCCAGCGGCCGGAGATCGAGAACGCCGAGATCAGCTCGCCGGGCTGAAGCGCAGTCTCGATGTCGGGCGTGCTGCCTGGTGCCCTGTGAAGCTGCGCGAACGGCATGCTGCGCGTACCGGCCTTGCCGGTGATCTCGACCATGGCATCGAGCGCGATCAGCGCCTGCGCGAAATCGCCAGGATACGTCGCGATGCACTGATCGGAGGTCCCGAGCACCGCATGCATGCGGTTAACGCCGTCCATTGCGGCACAGCCGGAGCCTGGATTGCGCTTGTTGCAGTTCTCATAGGAGACATCGCGGAAGTAGTTGCAGCGCGTCCGCTGCATCACGTTGCCGCCGAGCGTTGCCATGTTGCGCAGCTGGGCGCTCGCGGCGAGCTTCAGCGAATCCGCGATCACGGGATAGCTGCGCTGGATCTCGGCGTGCGCGGCGACGTCGGACATCTTGGCGAGCGCGCCGAGGCGCAAGCCGTCGCCGCCTGGCGCGATCGAAGACCAGGCGGGGGCCAGCGGATTGATGTCGACGATCGCGGTGGGTCTCATCACGTCGAGCTTCATCAGATCGATCAGGGTGGTGCCGCCGGCAAGCGGCTGCGCCGCCGCCTTCGTCAGCGGATTGTTTGCAGCTGCGGCGACGCCGAGCGCGTGCACGGCCATGTCGGGGTCTGATGCCCTTTGATACGAAAACGGTCGCATGCGCCTAGCCTTTCATGATCTCGGGCGCGGCCTGCTTCACGGCAGCGACGATATTGGGATAGGCGGCACAGCGGCAGATGTTGCCGCTCATGTATTCGCGGATGTCGGCCTCGCTGCCGGCATGGCCCTCCTTCACGCACGCGATCGCCGACATGATCTGGCCGGGCGTGCAATAGCCGCACTGGAACGCATCGTTGTCGATGAAGGCCTGCTGCATCGGATGCAGGCGGTCGTCGGTGGCGAGGCCCTCGATGGTCGTGATCTCCTGCCCTTCGGCGGCGAGGGCCAGCGTCAGGCACGACACCACGCGGCGATCGTCGATCAGCACCGTGCAGGCGCCGCACTGGCCGTGGTCGCAGCCCTTCTTGCTGCCGGTGAGCTTGAGATGTTCGCGTAAGGCATCGAGCACCGTGGTGCGCGCATCGATGCTCAGGCGCTTGTCCTTGCCGTTGACGCGCAGCGTGACCTCGACGGGAAGCGACGGATCCTGCGCGGCCGGCGCCCGGGCATCCTCCGACGCCGCGCGCGCCGTGATCGGGATCAGCGCGCTGCCCGCCGCGCCGGTCATGAAGGCGCGCCGGTCGAATCCGGATGATCTGGAACCTGGTTTGTCGGGCATGGCAGGCCTCCGCCGCTGATCTGCAAAGCAGCGCACGCCTGCACCGCTCATCGCCCCTTAACCTGGAGCAATGGGCGCAGTTCCGGATGAGAGAAGGGCGGCGCAGCAAATGCCGCGCCGCCCTTCGTCAACTTTTCCTGATCTCGCGTGGGGAACTGCGCCGGCGATCAATAACCCAGCGCGCAGCCGTCCTTGCGCGGATCGGAGCCGCCGGTGAGCGTGCCCTTGTCCCAATCGATCCAGATCGCCTGGGCGCCGCCGAGCGGGCCGACCACGCTGGTCGTCTTGTGGCCGAGCTTCTTCAGGCCCTCGACGACGGCCGCCGGCACGCTGTCCTCGAGCTGATACTGGCCCTCGTAGTGCAGGCCCCGCGGCATGTCGATCGCCTCCTGCATGTCGCAGCCGTAGTCGAGAATGTTGGTCAGGAGATGAGTCTGGCCCGTCGGCTGGTACTGGCCGCCCATGACCGCGAACGACATCGTGGAACGGCCGCCCTTGGTGAGCAGGCCCGGCATGATCGTGTGCAGCGGGCGCTTGCCGCCTTCGATGCAATTGGGATGGCCCGGCTGGATTCGGAAGCCGCCGGCGCGGTTCTGGAACAGGACACCGGTCTTGTTCGAGACGATCGCCGAGCCGAAGGAATGCGCAACCGAATTGATGAACGAGCAGACGTTGCGGTCCTTGTCCACGACCGTGATGTAGATGGTCGAGGGATTCATCGGCGGCGCGACGTTCGGCAGGTCGAGCATGCCGTCCAGGCGGATCTTGCTGATGTACTCGTCGGCAAAGCCCTTCTCGAGCATCTCGGCGACGTTGATCTTCATGTGCTCGGGAGAGGCGACATGCATCTCGCGGTTCATGTAGGCGATGCGTGCCGCTTCCGCTTCGAGATGGAAGCGCTCGACGCTCACGGGCGCGTACTTGGTCAGATCGAACCGCGACAGGATGTTGAGCATCAACAGCGCGGTGACGCCCGGGCCGTTCGGCGGGCATTGCCAGACGTCATAGCCCTTGTACATGGTGCCGATCGGCGTGGTCACTTCGGTCGTGTGCGCGGCGAAATCGTCGAGCGTGTGCAGGCCCCCGATGCCCCTGAGGGTCTCGACCATGTCCTCCGCGATCTCGCCCTTGTAGAACGCGTCGCGGCCGTCCCTGGCGATCGCGCGCAGCGTCTTGCCGAGCTCGGCCTGGCGAATGACGTCGCCGGCGACCGGCGGCTGGCCGCCCGGCAACAAATAGCGCACGGTGTTGGTACCGTTCTTCAGCTTCTCGAACTGGTTCTTCCAATCGAAGGCAATGCGGGGCGCGACGACGTAGCCCTCCTCGGCCGCCTTGATCGCGGGCTGGAGCAGCCGGTCGAAGCCGAACGTGCCGTGATCGCGCAAGACGGTCGCGAAGGCATCGATCACGCCAGGGATCGAGACCGCATGCGCCGAGGTGAGCGGCACGGAATTGATCTTGCGTTCGAGATACCAGTCGGCATTCGCCGCCTTTGGCGCGCGGCCGGAGCCGTTATAGGCGACGATCTTGCCCTCGCCCCGCGGCTGGATCAGCGCAAAGCAATCACCGCCGATGCCGGTCGATTGCGGCTCGATCACGCCGAGCAGGGCCGAGCCGGCAACCGCCGCGTCCACCGCGGTGCCGCCCTCGCGCAGCACCTCGATCGCGGCGAGCGAGGCCTGCGGATGCGAGGTCGCCACCATCGCGTTGGTGGCGTGGACCGTGGACCTGCCGGGGAAATGGAAGTTTCTCATCGAATGTCTTGCTCTCTTGGCCGTCGGCGCGGTTGGCGCGCCATCTCGAAAACCGCGTCTACATGACACATTCCCGCCCCGCGGGGCAATGCTGGCATACCAGGAAAATGGCTGCCATCCGCTGGGCGTATGGACCTTTTGCAAGCTTTTGCGATGCGGGTTTTCCGGGCGCGGGCCGCCTGCTAAACGAGCGGCCATGACGTCCAGCAATACGCCTTACAAGGTCTGCGCCTTCTATCAATTCGTCGCCCTCCCGGATTACCGCGAGCTGCGCGAGCCGCTGCGCGCCTGCTGCGCCGGTCTTGGGCTGAAGGGCAGCGTGTTGCTGGCGCAGGAGGGCATCAACGGCACGGTCGCCGGCGCACCGGAGGCGATCGAGGCTTTCGCTCACGAGCTCGCACGCGGCGACATGTTCGGCGGCAGGCTCGACAATCTCGAATTGAAATTCTCCGCCGCGGAGGCGATGCCGTTTGGACGGCTGAAGGTGCGGCTGAAGAAGGAAATCGTCACGCTGGGCGATGCGGCCGCCGATCCGACGCGTCAGGTCGGCACCTATGTCGATCCGCACGAATGGAACGCGCTGATCGCAGCACCCGATACCCTCGTGCTCGACACCCGCAACGCCTTCGAGGTCGCGATGGGCACGTTCGAGGGCGCGCTCGATCCCGGCATCAAGAGCTTCGGCCAGTTCAAGGACTTTGCCGCCGAGCAGCTCGATCCGGCACGGCACCGCAGGATCGCGATGTTCTGCACCGGCGGCATCCGCTGCGAGAAGGCGAGCGCGCATCTGCTCGCACGCGGCTTTGCCGAGGTCTATCATCTCAAGGGCGGCATCCTGAGATATCTGGAAGACGTGCCGGAGGCGGAGAGCCGCTGGCGCGGCGAATGCTTCGTGTTCGACGAGCGCGTGGCGCTCGGCCACGGCTTGCGCGAGCGAAACAAGGACGTAACGCGTGACGAATGAGATCAAGACGCTGAGCGAGCGCATCGACACGCTGGAGACGCGCCTCGCCTATCAGGACGATACGATCGAGACGTTGAACCAGACCATCACCGCGCAGTGGAAGCAGATCGACAGGCTGACGCGGCAGATCACCGAGCTCAATGCTCGGCTGCAGGACGCCGAGGCAAATGCGCCAGGGCCTGCCAACGAGCCTCCGCCGCATTACTGAACGGTGTTACTGGCCGGACGCCTTGGGCAGCAGATCCATGACCTCGCCGGACATTGCCAGGCGGTTGCGGCCTGCGGCCTTGGCGGCATAGAGCGCCCGGTCGGCAGCTTCGACCAGCGCAGCGACCCCCGCGGTTCGTTCGAACGCCGGCCGGCAGGCTGCGCCGCCAAGCGAAGCGGTGACGCATCCAGCCGCCTCATTGCTGCCATGCGCGAGGCCGGCCTCGTGAATGGCGTTGCGGATCCGTTCGCCGATCCGGGCGCAGCCGGCGGCATCGATGTTCGGCAGCAGCATGGCGAATTCCTCACCGCCGTAACGCGCCGCCAGATCGCCGGCGCGCTGCGCTTCGGCCGCGATGATCTTGGCGATCAGGCGCAGGCAGGCATCGCCCGCGGGATGGCCATATTCGTCGTTGTAGGCCTTGAAGTGGTCGACATCGATCATCAGCAAAGCAAGGCTGGAGCGGTCGCGATAGGCACGCGCCCATTCCTCCTTCAGGCGCTCGTCGAAGCGGCGGCGATTGGCAAGGCCGGTGAGGCTGTCCTCGATCGCAAGCGTCTCGAGCCTGGTTTCCAGCCTCTTGTGCTCGGTGATGTCGCGGGAGATCGCGACCACGCCATCGACCTGGCCATTGTCCTTGCGCGTCACCCGCATGGTCGATTCGAGCCAGATCTCGCCGTTCTGCCGATGCGAGTTGCGGTAGGTGAGACGCGCCTCCTCCTTCTCACCGCGCTTCATGGCGTCGACGATCGCCTGGACCTCCGGCAGGTCCTCCGGCTTGATACCCGCGAGGGCCGGCGTGCCGATCAGTTGATTGGGACGCCAGCCGACGATGCGGACCGACGAGGGCGAGACATAACGCAGTCGCTCATCGAGGCCGATCCGCGTCACCATGTCGCTGGAGCCTTCGGCGAGCAGGCGGAAATGCGCCTCCGTCTCGGTCAGCGCGACAGCCATGCGCTGGCCGCGCTGCAACTGCCGCACCAGCACGCCGCCGATGACTGCGATCAGCATCACCAGCGCGAACACGTAGAGCATGCGGGAGATCGCCGCCGCGCGCCACGGCGCGAGCAGCTCGTCCTTGTCGACGGTGGCGAGCAGGAGGAGCGGGAACCGACCGCTGCGATTGAAGAAGCTGACGCGTTCGACACCGTCCAGCGACGAGGTGAAATGATGGGCGCCGCTCGGCCGTTGCAGGCTCGGCTCGCGGAACAACGGCTTGTCGGCGACGCTGCGCCCGACGAATGTCTCGTTGCTGGGATTGCGCGCGACGATCAGTCCGTCGCCATGCGCCAGTGACACGGAGCTGTTGCGGCCGATCTCGAACTGCTTGTAGAAGTGCGACAGATAGTTCGAGCTGATGGTCGCGAGCACCACGCCGCCGAAGCTGCCGTCCTGCTTGCTGAAGCGGCGTGACAGGGTGACGACCCATTCGCCGTCCAGCAGGCTCTTCACGGGACGGCCGACATGGGCCTCGCGCTTCGGCGAGAGCTGGTGATGTCGGAAGAAGGCATCGTCGCTGAAGGTCGTCCCGATCGTACCGGGTGAGGTCAGCCAGTTGCCCTGATCGTCGATGATGGCGAGGCTGTGAATGCGCGCGATCGCCTTCTTGCGCACATCCAGCAAGGTGCGCAGCTTCGCGATCGTGACCGGTGCGGTGCCGTCCATCTCCAACCGGCTGACCACGCCGACGACACCGGAATCCAGGAGATCGAGGCTGTCTTCGGCATGCTGGGTCAGCGAACGGGCCACGTTCGCCATCTCCATCTCGGCGGCCTTGAGCACCGCATCGCGTGCCGTCCATTCACGCCAACCGCTGACGCCGAGGATCGTCGCGCAGGTCAGCGCCACGAAGGCCGCCGCGCGCAGCGGCAGGCGGCTCCATCCGGCTCGTTGGGTAGCGCTCATGTGGCAGGGTTCTCCGATCGTTCGGAAACCTCTGCCGCTTCTGTTATTTAATTCTGAAATCGCTACCGGACTACGCGGCGGTTTCCGCCCTTTCCAGTAGTCTTACGGACGCGGTGATCGATGCATCGCTAACAAGACATTAGCAGGCTGATCGGAATCCGGCGCCCGCCGCCGCTAGCTGAAGATGGCCTTGACCTTGGCCCAGAGCGAAGGATGCTCGGCATCGGCGTCGGCCTTCGAGGGCGTCGGCTGCGCCACGCTCACGGGATCGGACGCTGGGAACGTGTCCCTCAGCCCGTCGTCGAGCTTGGACTGCCGATCGGCAGCGAGCGCCTCGCGCAGGTCTTCGGCGTGCTTGTCGTGCGGCGCGGGATTGAATGTCTCAGCCATGATCTCCTCCATTGGCTGGTCAACGCGGCCCGATCATCCAGGTTCCCCTGTTCCGCTGCGGGCCGCGGCGGTGTATCAGGAGGCACAACCTGCTTCAGGACCATTCGTGCCCCAGTCTTCGACGAAACCCTTCATCGACGTCCTCTCCGGCCAGCACCAAGCTGTCCCGCCCATGTGGATGATGCGCCAGGCCGGGCGCTACCTGCCGGAATATCGCGAGGTGCGCGCCAAGGCGGGCGGCTTCCTCGACCTCTGCTTCAACCCGGAGCTTGCCGCCGAGGTGACGCTGCAGCCGATCCGAAGGTTCGGTTTCGATGCGGCGATCATCTTCTCCGACATCCTGGTGATCCCCTATGCGCTCGGACGTTCGGTGCGGTTCGAGGTCGGCGAGGGCCCGCGGCTCGATCCGCTGGACGATCCGGCCAAGGTGGCGACGCTGGCGACGCGCGCCGACTTCGGCAAGCTCGAGCCGGTGTTCGACGCGTTGAAGATCGTGCGCGGCGCGCTCGATCCCAGGACCGCGCTGATCGGCTTCTGCGGCGCACCGTGGACGGTGGCGACCTACATGGTCGCAGGCCACGGCACGCCGGACCAGGCGCCGGCCCGGATGATGGCCTACCGCCATCCGGAAGCTTTTTCGCAGATCATCGACGTCCTGGTCGAGAACTCTATTCAGTATCTGCTGGCACAGCTCGACGCCGGGGCCGACGCGTTGCAGATCTTCGACACCTGGGCCGGCGTGCTGCCGCCGACCGAGTTCGCGCGCTGGTCGGTCGAGCCGACGCGGCGCATCGTCGAGGGCGTAAGGGCCAAGGTGCCGGACGCGAAAATCATCGGCTTCCCGCGCGGCGCCGGCGCGCAGCTCCCCGGTTACGTCGAGGCGACCGGCGTCAACGCCGTCAGCATCGACTGGACCGCGGAGCCGGCCTTCATCCGCGAGCGGGTGCAGAGCAAGGTCGCGGTGCAGGGCAATCTCGATCCACTGGTGCTGATCACGGGCGGCGCCGCGCTCGATGGCGCGGTCAACAACGTGCTGGCCAATTTTGCTGCCGGGCGGCTGATCTTCAACCTCGGCCACGGCATCCAGCCGGAAACGCCGATCGCCCATGTCGAGCAGATGATCAGGCGCGTGCGCGGCTGATTTGTTTCGCCGCTTCGGGCGCGGCAAAACAAGAGTCGAAAAACAACCCCATGCACAGTAGCCAAGTCATTGAAAAGCTTGGACTGGCGTGACTCCCCCGTGCGTTTTGACTTGTCGGGCAAAACAGGTGCAAAATGACATCATCAGAGATCGTGATTTCGGCATGCTTACCGCGGCCGGCTGCGCTCGATGATCTCCGCCGCACCCTTCTTCAGCAGGTCCAATCCCACCGCGCGGCCGAGCTCGCGCGGACGGTTGGCCGGCCCCGTATGCGAGGCTTCGATGATGGTGTTGCCGGAGAGATCGAGCACCGAGGCGGTGAGCGACATCCGATCGCCCGTGATGGTCGAGAAGCCCGCCACCGGTGAATTGCAATGGCCGTTGAGCACCCACAGCACCTCGCGCTCGGCGTCGGCGGAGGCGTGCGCAGCGGCGTCGTCGATCGACGACAGGATCTGTCGCGTCTGCCAATCCTGCGCGGCGCATTCGACCGCGACGATGCCCTGCCCTGCCGCGGGCAACATCTCCACTGCTGTGAATTCGTAGGCGATGCGATGGGACAGGCCGACGCGATCGAGGCCCGAGCGCGCCATGATCAGCGCATCCGCGGGCCCCACAGCGCCGCCATCCGGCAGGCGCTGTTTCTCGCCATTGTCGAGCTTGCGCACACGCGTGTCGGCGGCGCCGCGGAAGTGAATCACCTCGACATCAGGGAACAGCCGCCGCGCATAGGCTGCACGGCGCACCGCGTTGGTGCCGATCTTGAAACCCTTGCCGCGGGACTGCCGCAGCGCCTCCAGCGTCACACCCTCGCGCAGCACCAGCGCATCACCAGGCGGATCGCGCGACAGCGTGGCACCGATGACGAGGCCGGGCGTGTCCTCGTTGCCCGGCATGTCCTTTAACGAATGCATCGCCGCCTGGAGCTCACCCGACAGCACGGCGGCGCGGATCTGCGCCACGAAGGCGCCGCCTTTGCCGCCATGCGGCAGCAGCTTGCTGGTCTGGTCGAGATCGCCCGTGGTATCGAATTTGACGATCTCGACGTCGAGACCGGGCACGGCGGCGGTCAGGCGGCGCGCAATCTCTTCCGTCTGTGCCAGCGCCATGGCGCTCTTGCGTGTGCCGATCTTCAGTCGCGTAGCCAAGTCCGGATCCTTTCAAAGCGCGAAACTAACGCGCATCCTCCAATATCATGTCGGAGGCCTTTTCGGCGATCATGATGATCGGCGCATTGGTGTTCCCTGACACCAGATCGGGCATGATCGAGCCGTCGACGACGCGAAGGCCGTCGAGCCCCCTCACCTTCAGCCGCTGATCGACCACCGCGAGCGCGTCATTGCCCATACGACAGGTCGAGGTCGGATGATAGATGGTGCTGCCGCGTTCGCGGCAATAATCCAGGATCTCGGCATCCGAAGATACTTTCGCGCCGGGGTCGTACTCGCTGACCACGAACGGTTTCAGCGCCGGAGCGTTCAGGATCTTGCGCAAGATCTTGATGCCCTCGACGTTGGTGGTGCGATCGGTCTCGGTCGACATGTAGTTGATGCGGATTTCCGGCGGCACGGCCGGGTCGGCACTCTTGATGCGGAGGGAACCGCGACTTTCAGGTCGGAGCTGGCAAACCGAAGCGGTGAAGCCGGAGAAATCGTGCAGCTTCTCGCCCATCTTGTCGGTCGAGAACGGCAGGAAATGAACCTGGATGTCGGGCGAGGCGAGGCGCGGACTGGTCTTGAAGAAGGCGCCCGCCGTGCCGGCTGCGATCGTCAGCCATCCCTTGCGAAACAGCGCATAGCGTGCGCCGGCCATGGTGCGGCGAAGCGGATGATTGATGGTGTCGTTGAGCGTGATCTTCTGCGAGCAGCGCATGACGATGCGGACCTGCATGTGATCCTGCAGATCATGCCCCACGCCGGCAGCATCGAGCACCACCTCGATGCCATGCTTGCGCAGGAGATCGCCGGGCCCGACGCCGGAGAGCTGAAGCAGCTGCGGCGAGTTGTAGGCGCCGCTCGACACGACGACTTCCCGCCGCGCGCGGGCGCGGCGCAAGGTGGCGCCTTGCCGGTATTCGACGCCTGCGGCTCGGCGCCCTTCGAACAGGATGCGCTGAGCGTGGGCGGAGGTCTCGATCTTCAGATTGCTGCGCGCCTTCGCGGGACCGAGATAGGCCACCGACGTCGAGGCGCGCCGGCCGTTGCGCGTCGTGGTCTGAAACAGGCCGACGCCTTCTTGGGTCGCGCCGTTGAAATCAGGATTGTAGGGCAGACCGCTCTCGACGGCAGCGTCGATGAAGGCCTTCGACAGCGGATCGGTCACGATCATGTTGGACACCGGCAGCGGCCCGCCCGTGCCGTGATACTGGTCGGCGCCGCGCGACTGGTTCTCGGCCTTCTTGAAATAGGGCAGCACGTCGTCATAGCCCCAGCCGGTGTTGCCGAGCTGGCGCCAGCGGTCGTAGTCCTCGTGCTGGCCGCGGACATAGAGCAGGCCGTTGATCGAGCTCGATCCGCCCAGCGTCTTGCCGCGCGGCTGGAACACCTGGCGACCCTTCAGCTCCGGCTCCGGCTCGGTCTGGTACATCCAGTTGACGCTCTTCTCCTTGAACAGCTTGCCGTAGCCGAGCGGGACGTGGATCCAGATGTTGGAATCCTTCGGGCCGGCCTCGAGCAGCAGCACGCTGTGCTTGCCGTTCGCCGAGAGCCTGTTGGCGAGCACGCAGCCGGCGGAGCCGGCGCCGACGATGATGTAGTCGAATTCGGGATCGGTGGGTGCGAGAGAGGAAGTTGCGTTCATGCGCTACTGTTCTTCTTGTTGGCGTGGGCGTTTCCGGTTCGTCACTACCACAATCATGCGGGCAGACGCAGCGCTTCCACCAGCGACTTGAACGCACGGGCATATTCCGCGCCCGCCCTTGCGATGTCAGCGCGACCAGCGCAGGCGACTGCGGCTTCCGTCACCGCGCCGAGCAGGAGGCGCGCCAGCGGCTCGACCGGCTGACGCGCGATCAGGCCGACCTCCATCGCGGCGGAGAGCGCGCGCGGCATCTTGCCGCCAAAGTGCTGCGCGTCGATCTCGCGCCAGCGCTCCCAGCCGAGCACGGCGGGGCCGTCACGCAGAATGATCTGGCCGGTCGGCCCCTTCGCGGTCGCGGCAAAGTAATGCTGGGTGCCGGCGACCATGGCGGCGAGCACGTCCTTCTCGGCGCGTGCCGTGCGGTCGATCTCGGCAACGAGGTCGCGCGACACCTGGTCGAACACAGCCTCAAACACCGCCTCCTTGGTCTTGAAGTGATGATAGACCGCGCCTTTGGCCACCGAAGCGCCTTCGGCAATGTCGTCCATAGTGGTCGCGGCAAAGCCTTGCGTCCCGAACAGGCGCCGCGCCGCCGTCAGGATCGCCTCCGATGTCGCCGCCCGCCGCTCCGCCTGTTTGGCCATAAGCTCTCGTCTAGTCGAATTCGCGAGAGCCGGCCAGTTGACTTTTCGACTATCGGTCGGTAATTACCGACTATCAGTCGGTTTTAAATTGTGAGGTCACCATGCCGAGCCGTGAGATCGTGGAAGCCTTTGCGAAGCGGCTGGAGGATGGCGACTTCGTCGGCGCGATCCTCGACTACTACACCGCTGATACCGCGACCTATGAGAATCTCGCCGCGCCGGTGGTCGGGCGCGACAAGCTCGCGGATAAGGAGCGCGGCGTGCTGGCGGCGTTCAAGGAGGTCACTGCCGTGCGCCTCGGCCCGAGCCTGATCGATGGCGACGTCGTCGCCAGCCGCTGGAAGTTCTCCTTCACCGACGCCGAGGGCGCGACGCGGACGCTGGAGGAGATCGCATGGCAGACCTGGCGAGGCAATGAGATCATCGAGGAGCGCTTCTTCTACGATCCGAAGCAACTCGGACGCTGAGCAGGAATGCCCTATCGATACAGCACGACCACGGCCAAGCCGACGAGAGGCGCAAGAAACTGAACGGCCGGCCACCGAGAGCCATCGATCGACCACCGTCCGTAGAAGACGGTGCCGCCGCGTTGGGATGGCGATGCCGGTTGATCCCGAAATGTCTTCCACCGCGCCTCGGCAGGCCCGAGAAAATCTTCCGCTTTGACCGCCATGTCAGCGCTGCTCAGCACCACCTGGATCGCCTCGCCTTTCGGCTGGAACATGGCCTCGGCCCCGGGTGGCGAGAAGAAGCTGCGCTTCGGGGCGATATGCTGCTCATAGAAGTTTTGACCGACCGTGACGGCCGCAGCGTATGGACTGACATACGGCACCCCCGAGATGCCGGGAACGACCAGATGGCCGACCCCGCGCACCTCCTGCCAGGGAATGAAGAGACCCTTGAGCCATGGCCTGTGAAAGTGGATGCCCGCGGAAGACATGGAGACGACCGCCCGGTCCGAATAGAAGTGCCGGTAGGATGAGAACGCGATCCATCCCAATCCCAGGTAAAGCATCATCCAGCCCAAAACATTCAGCGACGGGTTCACGAGATGGCTCCAATTGAGGCTGCCCACCGCGCCGACATAGCTGGAGCGACCGCTTGGTCCGCCGACCAACACGCTGATCACGCCGATCACGCCGGAGACGATGATCAGGACAAGGACACCGATCAACAATTCAAGCAGCAAGGGCAGGCCGGACCGTCCGATCAGGCTCGTCAGTGCATAGCCTGCGAATGCCAGCCCTAGCAGAGTCAAATAGACCGTGGCCAAAACGGCTCCATTCTGGCCACGGCTCTCGGCGTGAAGCGCGACCGCCAGGCCGGCGACACAAGCCCACATCGCCCAGGGGACCCGGTCCATCCGCCACTTGTCCATCGTGTATTCGACCGTTGCCGACACGTCGGCTGAAGGCTCGCTCATGCACAGGCCCTCGGAATTTCGAACGCATCCGGTGCCGACGCGGCACACGGTGGCCTGCCGGTCCACGAAACGTATCACGCGATCGAGGGGGCGTCTCGATCCGCTGACGAGAAGAAAACATCAGCGCAGATTCCGGTGTTGAGGTCCGGATAGGAGGCTGATGATCCCCGGAGCTTGGCCTTGTCATTTAATGACTGATCGGTCTATATATTGGCATGAGGCAAAATACTGCAACGCCGATGCCCCGTGGCCGGCCGCGAAGTTTCGACGTGGACGCTGCCGTCGAACGCGCGATGGATGTGTTCTGGTCGCGCGGCTATCACGCCACGGCGCTGCCCGATCTCCTTCGCGCGACCAGGCTGTCGCGGGGCAGTCTCTACGCCGCTTTCGGCGACAAGCATTCGCTCTTCTTGCGCGCGCTCGATCGCTACATCGCGGATGCCTTGGCGCGGATGGATGTCGAATTCGATCCCCGGAACGATCCGGTCGACGGCCTGCGGGCCTACCTGGCCGGCTACGTCGAGCGCACCAGCGGAAGCAACGGCCGGCGCGGATGTCTCCTGGTGGCCACGGCCATGGAATTAGCTGGCGGAGATGCCGACGTCGGTCGACGCGTTGCGGGCTTCTTCAAGGCGATGGAGGCCAAAGTGACCGATGCACTGTCCCGCGCGAAAGCGGCGGGCAGGTTGGCCGATGGTGTTGAGCCCGCAACGGCCGCCCGGGTTCTCGTCTGTTTCGTTGAAGGGCTGCGCGTGGTCGGCAAGACGGCACCGGCACGGACCACATCGCAAGCGGCCGTCGACGCTCTCATCGGTCGTTTCGTCAGGTAAGCAACCCCGTGACGCCTCCGCTGATGGTGCGCCCATATTTGGACTGATCGGTCTTTAAAAAGGACATCCGCCATGTCTGCCATCCAGATCGTCTGCGCGATCGCCGTTCCCCTGATCTGGGGTTATCAGTTCGTGGCCATCAAAGTGGGCGTTGCGGAGTTTCCACCGCTCTTCTTCCTCGCACTGCGCTTTCTGGCCATTGCGCTGCTGCTTGTTCCGTTCGTGGACAGGCCCACGCGTCAACAGCTCGGCCCTGTCGCAGCTATTTCGCTCTTCCTTGGTGGACTGAATTTCGGGCTCTTCTACGTTGGCCTCGGGCTCGGCTCGGGAAGCATATCGGCCGTCGCATACCAACTCGCCACGCCCTTCACGGTTCTGTTGGCCTGGCCGCTGCTGGCGGAGAGACCGTCACTTGCCACCTGCGCCGGAGTGATGCTTGCATTCGTCGGCGTGACCGTGCTGGCGGCGGAGCCGGGCCAGTCCACCAACCCGCTTCCGCTGCTGCTTGTAGTCGGAGCAGCTTTCGCCTTCGCGGTGTCCAACGTCTTGACGAAGCGTTATGGCCCCTTCGATCCCTTGATGTTGATGGGGTGGTCCTCGCTGCTCACGGTACCGCAGGTCATGTTGATGTCGCTGCTCCTTGAACATGGACAAGCGGCGAGCCTTGTGACGGCGGGCGAACTTGGCTGGCTGGCGCTCGCCTACACGATCTTCGCCGGGGGAATTGTCGGGTTTGGCCTCTGGTTCTGGCTGATCGCCCGTTGCTCGATGGTGCGCGTCGCGCCCTTCGGTCTGCTACTTCCGGTGTTTGCCTTGCTTTCGAGCGTACTGTTTCTCGGCGACCGGCTTACGCCCAAGCTGATCGTCGGCGGACTGCTCGCGATCTCCGGGGTCGCCATCACCCAGCTGAGACCGCGCCCCCGCCCCGTTTGATGTCCGGCCTGTCGGGCATTTGTATCGATTTGTTATCGATACTGCGTGAAGAGCACGCAGTAGTGGTCGCGGCCGGCGCGGCAAGCGGGGATAATTCATAGTTCGTCAAAGGTTTACGGCGAATTCTCCGGATCGAGCCGAAAAGAACGGCCCGTGCTGCTAGGCTATTGAATGCGGACTCAAACGACCAGCTATGTCGCACGGCTGTTCGCCGGCGATCTGTCGGCCTTTGGCGGTCCCGCAACGGACGAGGCCGTGGCCGGGCATATCCGCGCCGAGCAGATGTCGCTGGTGCTCGGCTATTCGGTCGGCATCATGCTGGCCAATGCCTGCAACGCCATCGTGCTCGCCATCGCGCTGTGGCAGTCGCCGGACAGGATGCCCGCCCTGATCTGGGCGGCGGCTGTCGCCGCCGCCGCGATCGGATTTGGCCTGCAATCCCACGTCGCGCGCCGCATCACCAAGCCGCAATTCGTCTCGCGTCGCGCGATGTACCGGCTGGTGCGCAACGCCTTCATCCTCGGCGCCGCCTGGGGCATCGTCCCGGTCGCCTTCTTCGCCGACGCTTCCAGCGGCGGCCAGCTCGTCATTACCTGCCTGTGCGCGGGCATGCTGGCCGGCGGCGCGCTCGCCTTCGCCACCATTCCGATCGCGGCGATCGCCTTCACGGCGCCGATCTTCCTCGGCATCGCCATCTGCCTCGGCCAGAACGGCGATCTCGCCTTTCTCCTCATCGCCTTTCTCGTCGTGGTCTACGGCAGCGTCCTTTTGCGCGGCGTGTTCATCAATTCGTTCTCGTTCGCCCGGCGCATGATGCGGCAGATCGAGGCCGAGCGCACGGTGCGGCTCGATCCCCTGACCCACCTGCCCAACCGCGTCGCCTTCAACGAAACGCTCGATGCCGCGCTCAAGCGGCTGGCGCTATCGGGCGAGGAATTCGCGGTGCTCCTGCTCGATCTCGACCGCTTCAAGGAGGTCAACGACCAGTTCGGCCATCCCGCCGGCGACGAATTCCTGGTCCAGGTCGCCAGCCGCCTGCAACGCTGCACGCGCGCCGCCGAGCACGTCGCGCGGATCGGCGGCGACGAGTTCGCGCTGGTGATGGCCAATCTGACACGGCCCGAGGATGCGCTCGAGATCGCCGAACGCTTCGTCGCGGCCTTCAGCGAGCCGTTCCAGATCGAGGGTCGCCAGATCGTCGGCGCGACGAGCGTCGGCATCGTGCTGGCGCCACGCGACGGCAACACACCGCTCGACCTCATGAAGAATGCCGACGCCGCGCTCTACCGCGCCAAGAAGGCGGGGCCGGGCACAGTCTGCTTCTTCGAACAGGCCGACGACAAATCGTCCCGCGAGCGCAAGGCGCTGCAAGCGGACCTCGCAGGCGCGATTGCGCGCAACGAGCTGTTCCTGGTGTTCCAGCCGTTCCTCGATCTCGGCACCAACCGGATCACCGGCTTCGAGGCGCTATTGCGCTGGCAGCATCCTTCGCGCGGGCTGGTTCCGCCGAGTGAATTCATACCAGTCGCCGAAGAGACCGGGCTGATCCACGAGATCGGCGAATGGGTCATCCGCCGCGCCTGCGCGACGCTGGCGAATTGGCCCGAAGACATCAGGGTTGCCGTGAATTTCTCGGCCGCGCAATTTCACAACACGGCCATCCTCCAGACCATCGTGCAGGCGCTCGCCGAGGCCAGGATCGCCCCGCATCGGCTCGAGATCGAGATCACGGAATCGATGCTGCTGGCGAAATACGGTTCGGCCGCGACGGTCCTGAACGCGCTGCTGGAGCTCGGCGTCACCCTCGCGCTCGACGATTTCGGCACCGGCTTCTCCTCGCTGACTTACCTGCGCAAGCTGCCGTTCAGCCGCATCAAGATCGACCAGTCCTTCATCCGAGACATGCTGGTGCAGCCGGACTGCGCGGCCATCGTGAAATCGGTGATCTCGCTTGCGCGCGATTTGCGGATCGGCGTCGTGGCGGAGGGGGTCGAGTCCGCCGACCAGCTCGAATATCTCAGGCAGATCAGTTGCGACGAGGTGCAGGGCTATCTGATCAGCCGGCCGGTGGCCGCGGACAGGGTGATGGCGCTGCTGGAGACGAAGAAGTACCGGGCGATTTACGCGGCGTAGGGCTCTACCGATTGGTCCTTCGTAGCCTGGATGGAGCGGAGCGCAATCCGGGACGAGTGTGCGCCGGAGCAACACCGCCCCGGATTTCGCTCCGCTCCATCCGGGCTACAGGGATTCCCCCAGAGGAGAGAACCCTCACCCGCGCCTTCGGCGCGACCTCTCCCGCAAGCGGGAGAGGTGGAGCCCGCGGCGCCGTCTACTTGCTCCTAGGAGAGTCCCGCTCCGGCCTCCTTCAAACCGCATCCGCGCGCAGCAACGTATCCACCGTGATCGTGCCGCGGGCGCGGGAGACGCAGGTGCAGATCTTGTGGTTGCTCTTCTTCTCGTGGTCGCTGAAGAAGACGTCGCGATGGTCGATCTCGCCGTCGACATTGACCACGTCGATGGCACAGAGGCCGCATTCGCCGCGCTTGCAATCGGATATCACCTCAAAGCCGCTGGCATTGAGCACGTCGAGCATCGAGCGCTCGCGCGGGATCTCGAGCTCGACACCGGAGTCTTTCAGGCGCACCCTGAACGTTTCGGTGGGCAGCGTGCCGCTGGAGCCGAACGTCTCGTAGCGGAGATCGGGGAGCGGATGGCCGGCGCCGATCCAGGCATGGCGTGCGGCGTCGAGCATGCGCATCGGGCCGCAGAACAGCGCTAGCGTGCCTTGCGGCAATGAGGCGAACAGCGCGTCCATATCGAGCCGGCTGCCTTCCTCGCTGGCATGAACGACGAGGCGATCGCCAAGCATCGCGGCGAGATCGTCGAGATAGGCGGCCTCGCGGCGCGAGCGTACGGCATAATGCAGCGTGACATCCGCCCCGCGCCGCGCCAGCGCCTGCGCGGCGCCGAGGATCGGGGTGATGCCGATGCCGCCGGCAATCAGGCAATAATTCTCGCGAGTCCAGTCCACCGCGAGCAGCGAGGCGGGCTGGGTGATGTCGAGCCGCGCGCCCGGCTGCAAGGACCACATGTAGCGGGAGCCGCCGCGGGAATCCTCAGCGCGGCGCACAGCAATTCGGAGGCCGTGCGACGAGGCCTCGCCGACCAGCGAATAGGACCGCGTCTCCGGCAGGCCGTCGATGGTGACGCTGACATTGATGTGGCTGCCGACCGGATAGGCCGCGGCCTCGAACTGATCCGGCCTGATCAGGAATTCGCGGACGTTCGGGGTGAGATCGCGGGTGGCGACGAGCGTTGCGGGAGTCCAGGTCTCGATGAAGCGCATGGTGACTGCCCTCAATCGGTTGCGGTCTTGATCAGCGCGAGCGCCGGCAAGAGGTCGAGATGGGTGCGGTTGCGCAGCGCGAGCCGCAGGTTTCGCACCGCGAGCCGGGCATGCTCGCGCATGACGGCCTCGGCGCGCGCGCCTTCGCGGTTCTCGATGGCGTCGATCACGACGCGATGGTGCTCCTGGGCGATGATCAGGATCTGCCGTGCCTCCGGCAACGCCGATTGCGCCATCACGAAGCCGCTCGGCGAGGCAAACGGCAGCGCCGAGGCGCGGTCGATCTGCCGGATCAGCGGGGGGCTGCGCGACAGTTCCGTGAGCTGGGCGTGGAAGCGCGCATTCAGCGCGACGTAGGACGAGAAAGCATCGACCGAGATCGGGACCTGCCGCAGCAGCTCGTCGATCGCAGCAAGGCACTCCTTCAGCGGCTCGAGCTCGCGCGCAGAGACGCCGCGCTCGGCGGCAAAGCGCGCCGCCAGGCCTTCCAGCGTGCCGCGCAGCTCGATGGAATCGGAGATGTCGCGCTCCGAAAACGCCTTCACCATGAAGCCGCCGGAGGGGATCGCCTCCAACAGCCCCTCCTCCTCCAGCCGCACCAGCGCCATGCGCACCGGCGTGCGCGAGGCGCCTGTGGTCTCCACCGCCTGCAGCTCGGAGATGCGCTCGCCGGGGCGCAAGGCGCCCGACAGGATCTGGTCGCGCAGCGCGAGCTGCGCCTTCACGGTCTGCGAGATGGAGCGGTCGACCTCACGCTCGGCCATGTTCTACTCCGCGGCCTGAAGGTGCTTTGGGGCGTTTTCCTTCGCCACCATCCGATCGATCAGCTTGCGCGACCACATCGCGCCGGCGTCGATGTTGAGGTTGTAGAAGATGCGATCGGGGTTTTCGTCCATCGCGCGCTGCTGCGCTTCGAGGATCAGCTCGTCCTCGCGGAAGATGCCGGAGACGCCCTCGCGGATCTCGGTGGTGAGGCGCTGCTCACCGAGGCGATAGTTGCGGACGAAGGACCAGAAGTAATGACAGGTCTTCTCGGTCTCCGGCGTGATCGTGTTGAGCACGAAGCCATTGACGCCCTGCGAGCGGTCGCCTTCCGGCGCACCGGTGCCCGTCGGCGCGACGCCGACGTCGATCGCGATGGTGCACGGCGCCTCGAAGCGGATGATCTGCCAGCGGTCGACGAGGCCGGGCTTGCCGAGCTGCTTGGCCCAGAACGGCGGCGGCTCGATGCCCCGCATCCAGCGCGTCACCGTCACCGTCTTCTCGCCATGGGTGACGTCGAACGGCGCCTCGGCGACGGCATCATTGCCGATGGAGGAGCCGTGCACGAAGGTCTCGTGGGTGAGATCCATGAGATTGTCGAGCACGAGGCGGTAGTCGCAATTGACGTGGATGGTCTTGCCGTCGCCGGCCCAGGCCGGGTCGTGATTCCAGTGCATGTCGGGGACGAGCGCGGGATCGGCGAGTGCGGGATCGCCCATCCAGAGCCAGACGTAGCGGTGACGCTCGACCACGGGATAGGCACGCACGCAGGCCGAGGGGTTGATGGTCTCCTGCGAGGGCATGAAGGTGCAGCGGCCCTGCGCGTTGTATTTCAGGCCATGATAGCCGCAGACGACGGTGTCGCCTTCGAGCCGGCCCTTGGACAGCGGCACCAGGCGATGCCAGCAGGCGTCCTCCAGCGCGGTCACCGTGCCGTCGGCCTTGCGATACATCACGACATGCTTGCCGCAGATGGTCCGCGGCAGCAGCGCAGCCTTGACGTCGGCGTCCCACGCCGCGGCGTACCAGGCGTTCATGGGGAAGGGTTTTGTCATGTCTCACTCCCACGGCTTATGAATACGTTATGTATACAATAGCTGAAGGATGGAATTCTTCAAGATGGAATCAGCTCTACCTTAATACCTTTATCCTCGTGATTGTATACATAACGGGGGAATGACCGCGTCCGGCTCCGGCTCCGCTTACCCTCCCCTGGGGAGGGTAAGACAGCGGCGACCTCTCGGAACAACTTACGCCGCGAACACCTTGGCTAGGCCCGCCTGGGCTTCCTCCTGGATCCGTTTCAGGTGCTCGGGGCTGCGGAAGCTTTCGGCGTAGATCTTGTAGACGTCCTCAGTGCCGGACGGGCGCGCCGCGAACCAGCCGAAATCGGTCTCGACCTTGATGCCGCCGAAGGGCTGGCCGTTGCCGGGCGCCTTGCTCAGCGTCGCACGAACCGGATCGCCAGCGAGGTCCTTGAGGCCGAGCTGCTCCGGCGTGAGGGACTTCAGGATGTTCTTCTGCGGCCCGGTCGCGGCGACGTCGATCCGCGCGTAATGCGGCATGCCGAATTCGGCGGTGAGATCATTGAAGATCTGGCTGGGATCGCGGCCGGTCTTGGCCATGATCTCGGCAGCGAGCAGGCCGAGGATGACGCCGTCCTTGTCGGTGGTCCACACCGCGCCGTCGCGGCGCAGGAACGAGGCCCCTGCACTCTCCTCGCCGCCGAAGCCGAAGCCGCCGGTGACGAGGCCGTCGACGAACCATTTGAAGCCGACCGGCGTCTCCACCAGCTTGCGGCCGAGCTTCTTGGCGACGCGGTCGATGATCGAGCTCGACACCACGGTCTTGCCGATCGCGGCATCCTTGCCCCAGTCCGGGCGGTGCGCGAACAGGTAGGAGATCGCGGTCGCCAGGTAATGGTTCGGATTCATCAACCCGCCGGTGCGCGTGACGATGCCGTGACGGTCGGCGTCGGTGTCGTTGGCAAAGGCGACGTCGAAGCGGTCGCGCATGCCGATCAGGCTCGCCATCGCGTAAGGCGAGGAGCAGTCCATGCGAATCTTGCCGTCCCAGTCCACGGTCATGAAACGGAAGGTCGGGTCGATCGCCTCGTTCACGACCGTGGCATTGAGGCCATAGCGCTCGATGATCGGATGCCAGTAATGCACGGCGGCGCCGCCGAGCGGATCGATGCCGATCTTGACGCCGGCGGATTTGACGAGGTCCAGATCGACGACATTGCCGAGATCGGCGACGTAAGGCGTGACGAAGTCGTAGGCGTGGACATTCGCGGCCTTGCGCGCCCTCGAATAGTCGATGCGCTTCACGTCCTCGAGCTCGCCGGCGAGATAGGCGTTGGCGCACTTCTCGACGGCAGCGGTCACGTCCGTATCGGCCGGGCCGCCATGAGGCGGATTGTACTTGTAGCCGCCGTCCTCGGGGGGATTGTGTGACGGCGTGATGACGACGCCGTCAGCAAGACCAGAGGTGCGGCCCTTGTTATAGGTGAGGATCGCATGCGAGATGACGGGCGTCGGCGTGTAGCCGCCATCCTTGTCGATCATGACCTCGACGCCGTTGGCTGCGAACACCTCGATGGCGCTGACCAACGCCGGCTCGGCCAGCGCATGGGTATCGATGCCGATGAAGAGCGGGCCGGTCAGGCCCTTCTCTTTCCGGTAATCACAGATCGCCTGCGTGGTCGCGAGGATGTGGCCTTCGTTGAAGGTGTTCTTGAACGAGGTGCCGCGATGGCCCGACGTGCCGAACGCCACGCGCTGTGCCGGATCGGACGCATCCGGCTTGCCGGCGAAATAGGCCGTCACCAGCCGCGGAATATTGGTGAGCGCGTCCGGCGAGGCCTGCTTGCCCGCCGCGGGATGAACATCAGCCACTGGAATACCCTCGTCCTGTCGTGAGTGCGGGACACCATAGCATCGGCCAAGCCCCCGCCAAGGGCACAACACGCGCGAGGGGGAAGGCGTTCCTTGGAGGCGCTGCAGTCCCCATGAGCGGCCTTCGTGCTATGCTCGGCAGCACCGCCCTTTCGAATCGTCTGATGATCCCATCGCGCAAGCTGCTCGTACTGATCGCCAGCCTCATCCTGGCCGGTGCACCGGCGCGCGCCGCGGAGTTCTACACCGAGGACCTGCGCATCCCGATGGCGGAGGCCGGACCGCAGGGGCTGGAGGCCTTTCTGGTCCGACCGGTCGGGACCAAGCGCTATCCGCTGGCGCTGCTCAGCCATGGCTCGCCGCGCAAGTTCGAGGACCGCGCGACCATGTCGGCGCACAAATATTATGGCATCGCGCTGGAATACGCCCGGCGCGGCTTTGCGGCGCTGGTGGTGATGCGGCGCGGCTACGGCACATCGCCGGGCGGGCGCGTCGACAGCGTCGGCGGTTGCGCAAAGGCCGCGTACCTGCCGGCGGCGGCCGTCGCGGTTGCCGATCTGCGCGCCGCGATCGATGCGATGGCGCACCGGGGCGACGTGACGACATCGGGCATGATCGCGGCCGGCCATTCCGCAGGCGGCCTTGCAACGGTGGCGCTGAGCGCACAGGCGCCGGCGGGCCTCGTCGCCGCAATCAATTTTGCCGGCGGCCGCGGCTCGCGCAACGACGACGATGTCTGCAATCCGGATGGGCTGGTGCAGGCCTTCGCCACCTTCGGCAAGACCTCGCACGTGCCCATGCTGTGGGTCTATGCCAGCAACGATTCCTATTTCGGTCCCGACCTCGCGCGCCGGCTCCATGACGGATTTCGCGCGGGCGGCGGCAATGCGAGGTTCGTCGCGGCGCCGGCTTACGGCGAAGACGGGCATTATCTCTATTCGGTCGCGGGCCGGCCGCAATGGACACCGTATCTCGACGCCTTCCTGCGCGAGCGCGGGCTCGGCCATGACCTCCTGAGCCTGCCCGATCCGCTGCCGCCGCCACGCCAGCTCAACGAGGCCGCGCGGGCCGAGTTCGCGCGCTATCTCGCCAGCCTGCTGCCGCACAAGGCCTTTGCAGTGTCGCCGAACGGCGGCTACGGCTGGCGCGCCGGACGGGCGACGACTGAGGAGGCCCGGCGCGACTCGCTGGCAGCCTGCATGAAATGGTCGCCCAGCTGCACGCTCTATGCGGTCGATGACCAGCTGGAGGAGCCGTCGCAGGCCAGATCCACCGACCAGAGCGCCCGCGCGCGGCCGTGACGCACACACGCCTTAGGCCGGTTTGTTAACTCCGGCGCTCTATGACAAGCCCATGCTGCGGGATTGGGCACGCTTCATTCTCGGCGCGACGTGGAGGCACGTCGCGGTCGTCCTGCTCGTGTCGGCTCCGATCGGCGCACATGCGGCCGACGGCAGCAGCGAGCTCGGCGCCGGCGAAACGCCGTCGTCGCGGGCCATGATCCGAAAGATCATCGAGCGGGAAACCAAGAGCACCAATCTGCCGGCCGATATCGCCGAGGCGGTCGTCTTCGTCGAAAGCGGCTACAACCCGGCGGCCATCGGCAGCGCGGGCGAAATCGGCCTGATGCAGGTGCGCCCCGAGACCGCGGCGATGCTGGGCTTCCGCGGCAGCAGCGCGGAGCTGGCCGAACCCGACGTCAACATCCATTACGGGGTGCTCTATCTCAGCCAAGCCTGGCGGCTTTCGGGCGGGGACCTCTGCCGCGCCCTGATGAAATACCGGGCGGGTCATGGCGAAGTGGAGATGAGCGCGCGGTCGCAGGTCTATTGCAACCGGGCCCGCAACCGGCTTGTCGCGATGAGCGCGATGCCGGGAGAGCGCGAAGCTGCGGCTGCTCCGGATCCGGCGTCCACGGTTGCAGCTGCCGTTGCGGTTGCGGCCGCGGCGCCCGTGAAACCGGCGAGCCGCCCGAAGATGCCGGTGCAGCCGAAGGCGGTCTATGCCCGCTATCGTCGAGGCACCGCGGCCGCCAGCCGCGCCTATTGGGCGGCCCATGAGGCCAGGGTCAGCCGGATCAAGGCGCGCATCGAAGCACGCTGGAAGCGCGTCGCATCGCGCTGACGGCGATGTTGCTATTGTCTGAGCATGATCTTGCCGGAAAACCGCTGCACGCTTTTCCGGATCTTGCGCTACAGCCGCTCGCTGAGCGCGAGCTTGTAGCCGACGCCGGTGACGGTCGCGATCACGGGCGTGCCGCTGCCGACGAGCTTGCGGCGCAGCCGCGCCACCAGCGCATCGACGGTGCGGATGTCGACTTCGGCCTGGCGGTTGCTGACCACCTCGATCAGATAGTCGCGGCTGAGCGGCCTGCCGTCGGCGCCGACGAGCGCCGCCAGCAGGTCGAATTCGGCGCGCGTCAGCGCCACCGGCTTGCCGTCGTTGCCGAGCAATTCGCGCCGGGTCAGGTCGATGATCCCGTCGCCGAACGCGATCGAATTGTGGTTGCGCGCCGCCTTGCGGTCGATCGAGCGACGCCGCAGCACGCTGCGCGCACGCGCGAGCAGATCGCGCAGGTTGATCGGCTTGGTGACGTAATGGTCGCCGGCGACCTCGAGGCCGAGGATGCGGTCGACGTCGGTGTCGCGCCGCGTCACGAAGATGATGCCCGCGTTGCTGGTGGCCTGGATCTCCTTGGCGAGCTCGAAGCCGTCCCCGTCAGGCAGTTGCACGTCGAGGAAGACGACATCGGTGCGCGCGCGCAGCGCCTGACGGCACTCCGTGCAGGTGCCGGCGCCGACCACGTCGAAATTGTTGTCGCTGAAATAGTCGACCAGCATGGTCCGCGTCACCGGATCGTCCTCGACGACGATCAGCCGCTCGCGGCCGGGCGGACGAGCGGAAGCTACCGCCGTCCTGGCGGTCCCATGTGCCTGCGTCCCGACCTGCAGATTCAAGTCGCCGCGCAACGCGCCGTCATGTGAACGGGCATTCACAGCCTGTTCGAGCCCCCGAAATTGCCTGCCGCGATACTAGGCGCGTTGTGATGCGCAAACAATATTGGTCATGCTCTTGGCACATTAAGTATGAATTGGCCCACAATTCTCATTCCGCGCACCGTCGCGCCGGCAGTCTCCCGATTTTCGGAAAAGCAGATCGTACTTCGGGCGGCGCTCTGCGGCTTGCTCCCCTGTGAGCTTCGCATCTACTGTGCCTCCAAAAGCCTGCAATCGGAGGTGGCGCATGGAGGTCATACTGCTCGGCACCGGCGGCCCGCGCCCGGACCCGCGCCGCATGGCGACGACCACGCTGATCAGGCTTGGCGAGGAGAACATCCTGTTCGACGCCGGCCGTGGCGTCATGGTGCAGCTTCACAAGGCGGGCGTGCCGCTCGGCGCCATCAACACGGTCTTCCTCACCCATCACCATTTCGACCACATCGGCGATCTCTACGATGTGATGTTGAATTCGTGGATGCACGGGCGCAAGGACGAGTTGCGCGTCTACGGCCCGCCGGACACCGAACGCCTCGTCAACACGCTCGTCACGCAGGTCTACGACAAGGACATCGCCTGGCGCGACCAGGGCGAGCCGAGCTTCGGCGGCTGGAAGCCGGTCGCCGCAACGGACATCATTCCAGGCCCCGTGCTCGACACCGGTCGCTGGAAGATCAGTGCCGAACTGGTCTCGCATGGCGATGGCCTCGACATGCCGCCGGCCTTTCTGGCGCGCTGGATCTGTCTCGGCTATCGCTTCGAAGCGGAAGGCAAGGTCATTGCTATTTCCGGCGACACCGTCCCCTGCCCCGGGCTCGAGCGGCTGGCCGAGGGAGCCGACCTGCTGGTGCAGTGCTGCTTCCTCGCCACGCCGGAGATCAACAACGAGCATTTGCGCCGGCTTGCGAAATACACGATCGCCTGCGGCGACACCGTCGGGAAGATCGCGGCCAGAGCCGGCGTCAAGAAGCTCGCGCTGACCCATCACCGTCCGCGCACCGACGATGCCATGCTGAACGCATTGCTTGATGACGTCAGGCGGGATTATGCAGGACCGGTCGTGCTCGGCGAGGATCTCACGCGCATCGAGGTCTGAGGATGATCGAAGATCGAAGCACGCGCGCCGCAACAAATCATGCGTGCGGAAGCCGTTCGGCGTCAGGACGATCCGACCTCGATCCGGTAGGATAATTCTTCCTCAGCGCCCGGCGCGATGTGCATCAGTCCCGGCTTGTCGGCGAACTCGCCATGGAAGCCGGCGGGACTTGCGTAGCCGCGCCAGGGCTCGATGCAGAGGAACGGCGCGCCTGACGGTTTCGACCAGACGCCGAGCTCGCGAAATCCGCGCCAGGACATTTTCAGCCATGGCCCGGTCGATGCACCTCCCGCCGCGGCATAGCGGACCGAAGTGCTCTCGACGCGGTCGAAGATGATGGCGTCGTCGACGAACAGGGAGTCCGACAAGGGAAGCGAGGTGCCTTTGACCGGGCTCGGCTCCGCTGCCGGCCGCAGCAATCCACCTTCGAGACGGCGGACCGGAGACGGTTCGGCGCTCGCGAAAGTCAGCGCATGGCTCTCCTTCGCCGCGCCGGGCTGCAGCGGCCAATTGAAGGCGGGATGACCGCCGAGCGAGGCCGGCAACGTCTCCTTGCCGGTGTTGGCGATCGTGAGCGTCAGATCGAGGCCGGACTCATCGATCGCATAGGCTGCCGTCAGCCGGAACGGGAACGGATAGAGCGCGCGCGTCGTCTCATTATCATCGAGCACCAGGGTGCAGCGGCTCTCGCCGCGTTCTGCCCACACGAAGCGGCTGTCGCGGGCGAAGCCGTGCTGCGTCATCCGATACGTCCTGCCCTGATGCCGCAATTCGTCGTTGGCAAGGCGCCCGACGATCGGAAACAGCAGCGGCGCGTGACGCGGCCATTCCGGCCCCGCCTGCCAAAGGAATTCGGTGCCGCCGCCCTTCAGCGAGCAGAGCTCGGCGCCGTGCGCCTTGACGGTCGCGGTGAGCGAGCCGCAGCGGAAGGAGTGGGTGTCATCGGTCATGGCCGACCTCTACACCCCGGCCTGGCACGCAGCAAGGCGACGCCGGGCCATGCAGGCGGCGCCTCCGAGCCATGCCCGGCTGCGTCATATTTCTGTACCTAACGATTGCTCACGTGCGGCTCCTCCACCGCGAGCTCCCCGCGAACCCGGCCGGAACTCCATGAACCATCGTGGTCCCCAATTGAAATTCTTCATCAACGGCCGCTTTCTGTCGCAAAAGCTCACGGGCGTGCAGCGTTATGCCGCTGAAATGGTCAAGGCGATCGACGTGCTGCTCGCGTCGGAGCAGATTCCGACCTCGCTGCGCAACGCAGACTGGCAATTGTTGAAGCCCGCGGATGCAAGCGAGGAACTTGATCTCGACCGGATCAAGATTCGCGCTGTCGGCCGGCTGCATGGGCACGCGTGGGATCAAATCGATCTCGCCCGCGCTGCCGCCGGAGGCCGCTTGATCAGCCTGGCCAATTCCGGACCCGTCCTCCATCGCGACCACATTGTCGTGATTCACGACGCCCAGGTCTTTCGCAGGCCCGACTTCTTCAACTGGCGCTATCTGACTGTCCATCGCACGATGGGGCGGATGCTCGCCCGGCACGCAAGCATCGCAACGGTGTCGGGCTTTTCCCGCAAGGAGCTTGCGGACGTGCTGAATCTCTCGGCATCGCGCATTCCCGTCTTCCCTAACAGCGCCGAGCACTTTGCAGCCACGAAGCCCGATCCCGGCATCCTTGCCCGACTTGGCGTTCAGCCGCAGAAGTTCTTCCTCTTCGTGGGCTCGAAAACCAAGAACAAGAATCTGTCCGTCGCGATCCGCGCCATCCAGCTGCTCGACCGGGCCGACGTTCCCCTGGTCATCGTCGGCGGCGATAACAGCAAGGTCTTTCAGGATAATTCGGGCGAAGGGGCGTCCGGCCTGGTGCTGGCCGGCCGTCTGACCGACAGCGAGATTGCCGCGCTCTATGCGCATGCATCGGCCTTCGTGTTTCCCTCCCTCTACGAGGGGTTCGGCGTGCCGCCGCTCGAAGCCATGATCTTCGGCTGCCCAGTGATCGCCTCGAGGGCCGACGCCGTCGTGGAGACGTGCGGCGACGCGGCTGCGTATTTTGACGCCACGGATGCCGAGGCGCTGAAGCAGCTCATGCTCGAAAGACTGGCAATCGGCGCGATCTCTGACCAGGAACGCAGGCGGCAACAGGATCGCCTTGCATTCTATTCGTGGAAGAAATCGGCGAAGGCGTTGCTCGATCACCTCGCAGTGCCGGCGAACGTCGCCAGCGCCGCGTGAAACGCGGCGCGGTTCGCTTATCGCGCGCAACGGTTTTTGCACAAACGATTTGCAACTCGCGGCTCTTTGCCTGGTTCCATGAAATTTCTTCTTCGTTCTTGCGATGATCGCAAGCACGAGCGCCTTGGCGCAACATCACCACATCGCTGCCCCAATATCGCTACGTATTCGAGGAACTGTGTTTCGCACTAGCGAACACAGAACAGGGATACAGATGTCCGGCTCTCCAACGCGGCCCTACGCAAGGCAAACGATGAAAGTGCTGCACATCGCCGAAACGATCCGTGGCGGGATCGCGAGCTATCTGAACGAGTTGCATCCTCAGCAACAGGCCAGCTTCGGTGCCGAGAACGTGCATTATGTCGTGCCGTCGGATCATCGGGGCGACCTTGGCGCAATCGATGACAACCAGATTACGACATTTGAGCGATCCGGCCGGAGCGTCGCCGGCCTATTCCAGATGCTGCGTGCCAGCATGCAAGCGCTGGATGCCTTCAGACCGGACGTGGTGCATCTGCATTCTTCCTTTGCAGGGCTCGTGCTCCGGCCCGCGCTGGCAGCCCGCTCGGGCGGACCGCGCGTCGTCTATTGTCCGCACGGCTGGGCATTTTCGCGCGAGACCGGCCGCTTCAGTCATAAGCTGACGAAGGCGGCGGAGAACCTGCTTGCGCGCACCTCGGACCGAATCATCTGCATCTCCGGCGACGAGTATAGCGAGGCGGTGCGCGCGGGAATTCCCGCCGACCGCCTCACCGTGGTCCACAACGGCATCTCGAAGAGCCGCACGCCGCAGCCCGTCGCGGCTGACTGGACCTCCAAGAAGGTCAAGGTGCTGTTCATCGGACGCCTGGACCGGCAGAAGGGGTTCGATCTGCTGATCGAAGCGGCACGCGCGCTCGAGGATGTGCTGGACGTCCGCATGATCGGCGCCTCCGTCGTCAACAAGTACGAAGGTCCGACCGTCCCGTCCAACGTGTCCCTGCTGGGCTGGCTCGACCGACCGACCATCGAGACCCAGCTCGAGGCCGCCGACCTCGTCGTGATTCCGTCACGTTGGGAAGCCTTTGGCCTCGTTGCGCTCGAAGCGATGCGCGCGGCCAAGCCCATCCTGGCATTCCGCAGCGGCGCTTTGCCCGAGATCGTCGTCGATGGCGTCACCGGTGTGCTCTGCGAGCCCGTCGCGGTTCAGCCGCTCATCGACGGCTTCCGGCGAGCGCTGGATCTCGACCTCAAGGTGCTGGGGCAGCGCGGCTACGACCGGTTCAAGCAGCTCTATGACGTCGAGAAGACGCATGCGCAATTGCAGCAGGTCTATGTCGAGCTGCTTCAGGACGACCGGACGCCCGTCGAAGCGAAGGCGGCGCTGCAGTCGGATCTCTCCAAGAATTTCTGATGGCTGCACCGCTCCCACGCACCTTGGTTCGCGACAGTCTCCGCCTCGCGAGCCTCATCGCATCCATTCTCCTTCCGGTCTCGGTCTGCGCACAGCAGTCGCAACCGCTCGATGCCCGATTCCTGCTCGGGGTCGGCACGCATCAGGGGCTGGGCGGCCCGGTGAGCGCGCGCGGATACGTGCCTTCGGAAAACGTCGCCCAGATCAAGCAACTCGGTCTCAATTCCTTTCGCGATGATTTTCCCTGGTCCGAGTTCGAGGTTGGGGGACGCCGGATGGGCTTCACACCCCGACTTGGCAGGCTCGAAGCGCAGGTCAAGTCCGGCGTCGCGCGCCCGCTCCTGATCCTCGCCTTCGGCCATCATCTCGTTCCGAATTCCTCGCCACCGACGACCGACGAGGCGCGGCAGCGGTTCGCCGATTATGCGGCGGCGGCGGCGCAATCGGTGGTGGCGCAGCATCCGCTGTTCGAGCTCTGGAACGAATGGAACCTGGCGGCGAAGAAAGATCCTGCGTTCTCGCCGGAAAATTATCGGGCGCTTGCCGAGGTCACGCGGCCGGTAGTCAAGCGGGTGGCGCCAAATGCGCCGTTTTTGGTCGGCGCGCTTGGCGACGATCTGGGCTGGACATGGACCGAGAAGATGCTGCGGACCGGCATTCTTCAATATGCGGACGGCGCATCGATCCACCTCTACAATTTCTGCATGGGCCCGAGCAAACGCACCTCGGCCGAAATCATAGAGCGGCTCACGGCGTTTCACCGGCTCGTCGGCCAGGCCAGCGGAAATCCCGATTTTCCGATCTATGTCACCGAGACCGGGTGGACCACGGCTGCCACCAATAAATGCGGCGTCAGCGAACAAGCCCAGTCCGACAATACAGCACAGCTCATCTTGTGGGCATCGACCGCGGCGCGCTGGCTCAAAGGAATGTGGTTCTACGAACTCAAGGACAGTGGAAAGGACGCATCGGACCTGGAGCACAATTTCGGGCTCTACCGTTTCGACAACTCCCCAAAGCCGGTCGCCTGCGCGGCTCAGGGCGCCTGGGCTTTCATCCGCTCCAGCCTGAGCGCCGAGAAACGCGAGCTCGGCAGCGGCGTCGTGTCGATCAATGCAACGACGACGTCCGGCGCCAGAGTTGCGGTGTGGTCCGAGACTCCCGAGCGGCGTTACGAGGTCAGGATCAAGGGCGATCAGGACGGCGCAACCTTTGCGATGCCGTGCGACTCGGCCGCAAGACCTGCGTCCGGTGCCTGGATTCCGGTTTCGACCACGCCGATCCTCATTGCAGCGAGCAACGGTGCCATGCCCGCTTTGGAGATAAGGCCGGCGCGGTAAGCGCGATTTTGCAAGACATGAGGTTAAGTGATGAAAGTTCTTTTGACGTCCACGCTTTATCCCACGCCTCAGGCCCCGAAGATCGTCGGCGGTGCGGAGGTCTTCGCGCGGCGCTTCGCCGAAGGCCTGGTGCAGCGCGGAGATGAGGTCGAGGTGATCCGCAGCGCATCCGCGCCCGAGCAGGCTCGTGAAAGCTGCAACGGCATCAACGTCTATTCTGCGCCGGTGCGCAACTTCCATCTGCCCTTCTCGCTGCCGAAGAACATCGTAAAGCGCAGCATCTGGCATGCGGTCGACGACTGGCAGATGCAGGCGCCGCTGATAGCGGAACGCATCCGGGCCTTCAAGCCGGACGTGCTGCACTCCAACAATTTGTCGGGTCTCACCACCGCGATCTGGCGCGTCGCCGCCCAGCTCGGCGTGCCGGTGCTGCATACGCTTCACGATTATTATCTGACCTGCCCGCGCTGCTCGCGCTTCGACAAGGGACGCTCTTGCGAGCACACCTGCACGAGCTGCGGGATCCTGACCTTCCATCGCAAGCGGGCGACGCACTGGCTGAGCGCCGTGGTCGGCGTGAGCGAGCGCGTGCTGTCGATCCATACCGACATGGGCATGTTCGCGGAGACGCCGATCCGAACCGTGATCCGCAACGCCTCGACCGAGCCGCCGCGCGAGCCCTACCCTCGCCCGGTCTGCACCACGGAAGTGACGTTCGGGTTCATCGGCCGCCTCACTGAGGAGAAGGGCATCGACAACCTGATGCATGCCCTTGCCATGCTGCCCCCCGACCGCATCCGAATGATGATCGCCGGCCGGGTCAGCGAGGAGGAGCAGCGCCGCCTCAAGGCGCTCGCGCCGCATGCGCGCATCGAGTTCATGGGCTTCGTGGCGCCGGACGATTTCTACAGGCAGGTCGACGTGGTGGTCGCGCCCTCGATCTGGCACGACCCCGGTCCACTCGTCGTCGCAGATGCCAAGGCGGCCGGCAGGCCGCTGCTCGGAACGCGCTTTGGCGGCATGCCCGAGGTCATCGAGCACGGCGTGACGGGTTGGCTGACCGAAGCCGATCCCCAATCCCTGGCCGACAGCATGCTTGCAGTCGCGTCTGATCCGCACAAGATCGACGAGATCAGCCGGCGCCTGATCGCAGATACCAACAAATGGGTATTTGCCGACGTGCTGTCATCCTACAAGAATCTGTATGAGCAATTGCGCGAGCAGCGGATGTCGCGCGTGCGCGCAGCAACGACTGAAGCCCCGCGGGCCGTCGGCAAGGAGCGCCTCATTCCGAGATGACACGCCTCTTCGCGATGGCGGGCTACCTCTATCAGAGCGCCGCGGCGATCATCCTGATCTTCGCGATCAGTCATCTGTTGCCCGCCGCCGACTACACCAATTTCTCGTTGGCACTGGCCTCGAGCCAATTGCTCTGCGTCCTGATGTTCGAGTGGCTGCAACTCGCCGGATTGCGTTTTCTGGCAGCAGCCGGGGAGAACGAGGCGGCGCGGCTGAGGTGGTCGCTCTTTGCCGCGGGCCTGTCGAGCGCGGGCGCGCTCGTCGTGGTCGGCGGCTGCGCATCTCTGGCCAGCGTGCTCCCGGCAGGGATCATCGCGCTGGGCCTCGGCATATCCGTGCTTCAGGGCCTGACCGACCTCTATTTGCTGTCGGTCCGCCTGTCCGACCGGCTGGGTGTCGCGTCCTCTCTCCTGGCGTTTCGCGCTACCGCCCTTCTGACCGGAGCCGCCGCGGGTGCGGCGATTTGGGGAACGGCGGAAGCGGCGCTGCTCGGCGTCAGTGCGGGCCACGCCCTGGGCCTGCTCGCGGGGCTGGTGGCCTATCGCACCCCCCTGGAGCGCGTTCCGCTGCGGACTATGCTGGCCGACTGGAAGGATTTCTCCCGCTACGGCATGCTGGCGGCGGGTGCGTCCGTCATCCATCTCTCGGTGCCGGTGCTGCTCCGCTTCATCATCATCGGCCGGCTGGGCGCGACGGGCGCCGGCGCCGGATTCTCGATTGCGCTCGACCTGCTGCAACGCCCGTTCTGGGTCCTCAATGCAGCGATCCACACCGTGAGCTATCCCGATGTCGTGAAGGATTTCGAGCACGGAACCGTCATGAAGTCGGTGCAATCGACGCGGCGAATGTTCGAGTTCATGGTCTGCACGACCCTCGTGCTGCTCGGCGGCCTCGTCGGCTTCATTCCGGATGCAGCCCGTATCCTGGTGCCGCGGGAGAGCCTTGATGGCTTCCTGACGACGGCACCTGTTGTGGCCGTCTTCTATTTCCTGCACACGCATCTCCAGGCGACCGTCGCGGTCGTTCCGCACCTGGAGAAGCTCGCAACGAGGCTCGTGATCGTTGCGGCCGGCCAGCTCGCGATCGTCGCTGCCGTCGCGCTGGCCGCGGCATGGGCCGGCCTGTCGCCGCAACAGGCGGTCGGCTGCGCTTGCCTCGCCACGCTGGCAGCGATTCTGTTTGCGCTCGGTCCGACACTGCGGTTCGAGGCATTCCCGCGCTGGTCACTGGTCGCGCAGGCGCTAGTGGCCGCCGTCCTGATCGGATCACTCGGCGCGATGCCGACCGAGCCCGCGACATGGCTTGCCGGCAAGATCGTGATCGCCGCGCTCGCAACGGCGATCGTCGGATGGCGCGGTGACTTTCTGATGCTGGCCCGTCGCGGCTAGCCCAATTCGCCGCATCCGGCACGGATCGGAACACAGCGGGCGAGCAACTGAGCCGTTGGGCCACGGCTCAAATTCAGGTCCTGGACGGAACCATTGCGCCTCCCCGATCAAACCAAGCGGTCATATCCGGGAAAATACGGATACAACCAGTGCGATAAAATCTTTCAGATTGATCGCCCATGAAAATGGCATCTGCCGACTCCCTGTGCCATCCGATGACGCAGACGAAAGAGACGCACCCCACCGCCGCGTTCGTATGACACGCTCTCAAGCCGAAGCGTTGGATCGAACTCGCACGGCTTGCGCATATATTTAGCAGCGTGAATCGTGGAAATCTTGAAAGCGCCATTCTCACGCCATCCTGCACGGGCATCGCATCAGCATTCTGCTGCAACACGAGTCGAGCTGTTCCTGCACAAGGAACCGCATTTCACTCGCGATTTGTAGCTTCGATTTTTATCTGAAATTCACACTCGACAGAGAAGCTTCGACGCAAATCCCTGCGAGCAATTTCGTTCGCGCTGAAACCCGAGTTTGCAATGCCTGATCAAACCATCCTGTCCGCCAGCGGCTTCATCAACTCCATCGGCGTCAACACGCACGCCGGTTTCGGATGGACCGGCTACAACAACCTCGCGCTGATGGCCGACAGCCTCGAATATATCGGCGTCACCCATCTCCGCGACGCGATGGGCACGAACCCCGCTGCGCAGCCGGTCGTCGAGGGCCTGGCCGCCGCCGGCTACAAGTTCGACTTTCTGGTATCGTCTGCGCTGCCCCAGTCCGGTACGGTCGGGTTGCAGAACTACATCGCCTCGCTCCAAAAATTCGCGACGAGCTATTCGGGTAGCATCACCGCCATCGAGGGGCTCAACGAGGCCAATCACCAGCCCTTCAGCTACAATGGCAGCTCCAGCCTTTCGGCCGCGGCCCAGTTCCAGAGTGCGCTCTATCAGGCCGTCAATGCCAACGCGACGCTCGCCAGCATCCCCGTCTACAATCTGTCACTGGCCTACAACGATCCGCAAGGCTACAGCCAGCTCGGCAACATGTCGGGCTCGGTCGACTATGCCAACGCCCACGCTTATGTCAGCACCGGCCTCAATCCGAGCAGCTCCATTGCGGCGACGCTGAGCGCCGTCATGGCCGCGGCTCCGGGAAAGCCTGTCGTCATCACGGAAACCGGCTACACCACGCAAAACAACACCCAGTATCTCGGCGCCAACGAGACGGTGCAGGCCAAATCGATCCTGAACACGCTTGTCGTCGCCTACAAGGCCGGCGTGAGTGCAACTTACCTCTACGAGCTGTTCGACCGCGACTCGTCTGCAGCCAACACCAATCCGGAAGCCAATTTCGGATTGTTCAATTCCGACGGCACGCCCAAGCTCGCCGCGACGGCGATTCACAACCTGACGACCATTCTGGCCGACGACGGCAAGGGCGGCCTGCAGCCGACTGACCCATTGAACTACACGTTGAGCAACATGCCGGCCACCGGCAACAGCATGGTGCTCGGCAAGAGCAATGGCGCCTACGAACTCGTCGTCTGGGCCGAGCCGAAGCTCTGGAACGATGCCACCGATACCGAGCTGTCCAATGCGGCCCAGACGGTGACGGTGAACCTCGGCGCCGTCCATCATACCGTGAAGGTGTACGACACGCTGACCGGCACCACAGCGATCGCCAGCTACACCGACGTCAGCACCATCACCATTCCGGTCAGCGATCACCCTGTGATCATCGAGATCGACGCGCCCCCGACCACGCCGCCCGCCCCGGACACAAGGACCAGCGTCACCGGAACGGCTGCGGAGATCGTACCGCAACTGTCCGATCTGAGCGACTCGACGGCGCTGCAGACAATCACCCTGACCGACTCCCACGTCCTGCAGGTCGCGTCGAAGGCGACCATGGACTACATGATCGCCCATTACGGCAACGCGCTCTCGAAGATCCAGGGCGGATATTCGTTCTCGGTGACGAACTCGGCGGCGACCTGGACCAGCACGAGGACTTACGATTCGAGCGGCAAGCTGCTCTCGAAATCCGACACCGGCCTCAATTCAAGCGGACAGCCGACCTCGACCACCATCGTCCACAGCGACGGCTCCAAGGACGTGATCAGCTACACCGGCGGCGTGCAGACGAAGTTCGTTCATGTCGGAACCGACGCAACCCGGACAACCGACACCTACAACACGGCCGGCACCCTGCTGAGCGAAGTCGTCCAGAAGCCCGACGGCTATTACTCCACCACGCTCTACACCAACGGCGTGAAGACAGCCGCCTACGTCAAGAACGCGGACCGCTCGCAGGACAACTATACCTACAACATCACGGGCAAGAGCTTCACCACCCAGGTGCAGCATCTCGACGCTTCGGGGAAGGTCACTTCGGTGATCCGCAGCCATGCCGACGGCTCGCTGGACTCGACCCAGGTCTACAATAGTGACGGCAGCAGCGTGATCACGTTGTACAGCGCCACGGGAGTGAAACTGATCGAGACGGCCTACCATGCCGATCGCAGCAAGGATGTCTGGACGTACAACATCAAGGACCAGAACTATACGACCCAGCACGACGTCTACGATTCGACCGGATTCCTCACGACCCTGACGCGCCTGCATGCCGACGGCAGCCTGGCCTTCGAGCTGATGCAGACCGCCGACGGCACCAAGACGACCAACTGGTACAATGCCGCCGGCAGCCTCACCAGCGAGGTGGTCCAAAAGGCCGACGGCTTCGCCTCGACAACCCTCTACAGCAACGGCGTCAAGACAAAAGTTTACATCAAGAACGCCGACGGTAGTCTGGACAACTATGCCTATGGCATCACCGGCCAGAGCTACACCACGCTGATCCAGCACATCGATCCGTCCGGCAAGGTCACGTCCGTCACCCGCAAGCACGCGGACGGCACGCTCGACTATACCCAGGTCGTCAACAACGACGGGAGCAGCGTCGTCACCATCTATGACTCGACGGGAGTACGGACGAAACAATCCGAGTACCACGCTGATGGCAGCAAGGATGTCTTCCTCTACAACATCACCGGCCAGAACTACACGACCGAACACAATGTCTACGATGCAACCGGCTTCCTCACGACGCTGATCCGGAAGCACGCGGACGGCAGCATGGCGTTCAAGCTGGTGCAGAGCAAGGACGGGACCAAGACGACGGACTGGTACGATGCCAAGGGGGTCCTCACCAGCGAGGTGATCACGAAGGCCGACGGTTACAGCTCGACAACGGTCTATACCAACGGCCTGAAAACTGCGGCCTACATCACCAATGCCGACCTGAGCCAAGACAATTACACCTACAACATCACCGGTCAGAGCTATGCCACGCAGCACCAGCATCTCGATCCGACCGGCAAAACGACGGAGGTGACCCGCTGGCACGCCGACGGCACGCTCGACTATACCCAGGTCGTCGGCAGCGACGGTGGCAGCGTCGTGACCAATTACGACGCTTCAGGCCTCAAGAAGACACAAACCGACTATCACTCCGACGGCTCGAGGGATGTCTATCTCTTCAACGTCATCGGTCAGAACTACACGAAAGAGCACGATACCTACGATACCACCGGTTTCCTGACGCACATCGTGCGGACCCACGCCGACGACAGCCTGGCATTCACCCTTGTGCAGAGCGCCGACGGCACCAAGACCTCGGGCTGGTATGACGCCAAAGGAATTATCACCAGCGAGGTGACGACCAAGAGCGACGGCTACAGTTCCACCACGGTCTACACCGGCGGTATCAAGACCGCTGCCTACATCAAGAACGCCGACGGCACGTCGGACAACTGGAACTACAACATCACAGGCCAGTCCTACACGACGCAGCACCAGCACCTCGATGCCTCGGGCAAGATCGTCGAGATCACAAGGACCCACGCCGACGGCACTCTGGACTATACCCAGGTCATCAACAATGACGGCAGCAAGCTGACCGACATCTATAACAGCGCCGGCATCAAGACCCAGGAGATCGCCAGCCACGCCGACGGCTCGAGGGACGTCTTCCTGTTCAACTTCAACGGACAGGCCGGCGTCACGCAGCACGAGAGCTACAACACCGCCAAGGCGCTCGAGTTCATCGATCAGACCAAGTCCGATGGCACCCACAACGTCACGGCCGTCGCCAGCGGCGTGACGATCCAGGGCGGGGCCGGCAATGACGTGTTCTCGGCGGCGCCGAACTCGACGACCATCGCGTACGACCACGGCCAGGACCAGATCCTCAACTTCCAGGCCGGCAGCGGGACGACGCACGACACGATCGCGATCTCGAAATTGCTGGCGGAGGACTACAGCCACCTCCAGATCACGCAGTCCGGCACGAACGCGCTCATCACGTTCTCGGCGACCGACTCGATTCTGCTGAAGAACGTCTACGTCTCCAGCCTGACGAGCCACGACTTCGTGTTCGTTTGAGCCAGTGAGACCTGCCCAAACGGGCGCCAACGTCGCTGGGGGCCGGGACCATGTCCCGGCCCCTGATCGCTCGTTGGTCGGGCGCCTGCCTCATCGATGAGCAAAGGGCTCTCTGCCATCCGCAATTGGATGAGCCCCATGAATTCGGAGGGATCGTCGGGTTGTGCCGCCATCGGCCGCCGCGCTTGCGAACTTGCGTCACAATTCGTCTCTAGAAGAGCGACGAAACGTGCAAGGAAACCGAGCCCCGATGGAAGCCAGTGAAGCAAGACGTTTTGTCGTTCTCGACTTCTACCGCTTCGTCGCCGCGCTCGGGGTCTTCATCTTCCACCTGAAGCTGATCGACAAGGGCATCTCACCGGCCTGGAACGGGTCCTATGGCCTGTTCGTGGACATGTTCTTCATCCTGTCCGGGTTCGTGATTTCCTACTCCTATCCTTCAACCTCGACAGGCCCGCGCTCCTATGCGCGCTTCCTCATTAGGCGGATCGCGCGAATCTACCCCTTGCATCTGCTCACATTGTTGATATTCGCGGTCCTTGCTCTCATGGGCATATCCGGTCCGACCTCGCACGCGAGCTTGACGGATTTCATTCAAAACCTCTTCCTCGTGCAGGCGTGGGGTATTACAGATCATCTCAGCTTCAACTCGCCGGCTTGGTCCATCAGCGCCGAGCTGTTTTGTTACCTATTATTCCCATTGTTCATGCTGCTGGCCGGGAGGATCTCGCCGCTGATGCTGGCGATCATCGTCGCGCTCTCTTACGGCATCCTTGCCCATGCTCACCTGCCGATCTGGCAGGAACGCTCTCAGATGTACGGGGCAACTTTCGATTTCGGGATGTTACGGGCGCTTCCGAGCTTCCTGAACGGGATTCTCCTAACCGTCCTGTTCAGGCTCTCGAGCGGCTATCGCAAGAAGCCGGTTGCATTCGCCGGAATAGCGCTGTTTGCCGTCTCGGTTCTGGTTCTCAACTTCTTTGCCAAGCCCGACCTTGCAATCATACTGTTCTCTCTCGCGATCCTCGTCACAGCCACGGGAGAAAGCGCCTTCGCGCGGTTTCCCGGCTCCGATTGGCTCGGCCGCCTCGGCAACACGTCATATGCCATCTACATGATGCACGAAGTGCTGTTGATCCTGCTCTTCAAGCCGGCCTGGCACTATTTCGGACTTCAGCCAAGCATGTTTCCGGTGTTTGCATTGGTCTGCTGCATCGTTCTGACAGTCGTTGCCGACGTGACATATCGCTACGTCGAAGATCCCGCTAGAAGAGTGATCAACCGGCTTGCGCCTGGCGGGGCAAGATCAGCCCGCGTCCCGAAGCCCGAGCCGCTCGATCTTGCCGAGGCCAGACAGGCGGCCAACGCAAGCTAGCTGGTGCGTGCAGGCCGAATTCTGGCTAGGTCTTAGACGATCGCCGCACACGACCCCAGACTTCCTGGCATATCCGCACCACGGCCGGCCGGGCGACCGCCATGACAACGGCAAGATAGACCGAAGAACCAAGCAGCACGAGCGCGGAGAGACGCAGCCATGGCGACGTGGCCGGCATGGTAATGGAGGCAGCAACCACCGCGCAGGCCATCACCGCGGAGCCCGCAAGTGCCGGCATCAGCGCCGCGGCATAGGGCCTGATGCCGAGCGCCAAGATCCGCATCGAGGCTCCGGCGGACAGTGGATACAGCAACAAGGCGCGAACGACATAGCCGACAGCGATGGCGATAAGGCCAAATGGCGCAGCGAGGATGAAGATCGTTATGTTCGAAACCGCGTATATCAGCGTCAGCCAAGTCTGCCAGTGCGGTTTGCCGAATGCCAGGATCACCGAGTGATTGTAGAGGCCGATCGTGGTCAAGAACCCGGTGATCGACATGATCGCGAGTAGAGGGGCGGCCTCGCCCCACTTGGATCCGAAGAAACCGACGATGAGATCCGGTGCCAGAGCCGCTATGCCCGCGAAAAGCGGGGCCGTCAGCAGTGACGTGTACTTGACGAAGTCGACCAGCGTCGAACGCGATGCTTCCCGGTCATGCTGGAGGCCAGCGATGGTCGAAAAGAACACGCGGTTCAACGCATTCCCGATCACGGTACTCACGGCGTTGACCAGGCGCTTGGCAAGGCTGTAGAAGCCCGCGCCGGCGGCGCCGGTATACCAAGTGACGAAAATCAGATCGGAATTGGCATTGGCAAAGTTCGTGATTCCCGTCAGCGCCACGTAGCGCGCATAGCTCAGGAGATCGATAACAGCCTGCCGGCTGACCCGGAGCCGAGGGCGCCAGGGCGTCAGGATCCAAAGGCTGACCAGCGAGATCAACGAAGTCGAGACGAGCTGTCCGACCAGCGCAACGACCCCGTAACCCTGTATCGCCAGCGCGATCCCTACGGCTCCGCCAACCGAGATTGAAGAAAGCGAACGGATGGCGAGGGATCGAAAGAGTTGATTGCGCGTCAGCCAGGCTTCGTGCGTCCGTGACAGGCCTTGCACGGCCACCACGATGCAAAATCCTTTGAGAACGATGGCAAGATCCGAAAGACCGGAGAATCGTTCGATGGCGCCGCTCGAGGCGAACAGTGCGAGTGCTGCAAACAAGGAGAGGCCCGCGATGAGCCAAAACGAGGCAGTGTAATCCTCATCCTTCGGATCGGGACGCGCCTGGACGGCAATCGCGATGCTCTCGATCAGGACTGCCCGGCAGAACTCGAGCGCCAGCGCTCCCGTTGCCACGATGCCGAGAATCTGCGGCGACAGCAGCCGCGCCATGATCATGTAGATTGCGAGCGTGAGCGCCTGCCCGACCGCGGAATCGAGCGCCGACCAAATGACGCCCGAAACGATCGAGCGCGGCTTGATAATCTCGTGGCGCAACTGGAAGCCTGTCACAATTCGGGGTTAGGTCGACATTCGTCGATGAGCCATTGGCTGCTATGGTCCAATAGTCGCCTTGTTTACGAGGACACTACGGCAAGAAAGCAGCTACATCCGAGGCAGCATGAATTTTCGAGGCAATCTACGACGGCTGATCAACGAGGTCGGCTGCGACTTTATTCATCAACTGCCCTATCCGCACGTGGACTTGTTCTTCTGGCGTCCCGACGATGGAACGATCAATTTCGGTGATCATCTTTCGATCGTTGTCGTTGACCATCTCTTGCGGCAATTCGGCTATACGCTCGCCGATGAGGTGCCGCGGCAAGCGCGCTTGTTCGCGATCGGCTCCGTGCTCCACTACGCGCGAAATGGCGATGTGATCTGGGGAAGCGGCGTAAACGGACGCCCCGGCCAAGGCGACCTCAACCATCGCGTGCAGAATTTGGACGTGCGAGCGGTGCGCGGCCCCCGTACCCGGGAAGTTCTGCAGCGCCGGGGCATCGCGGTTCCCGAAGTGTTCGGAGATCCGGCGTTGCTGCTTCCTCAGCTGTTTCCAAATCGTTTTCGCCCTACTGCCAAGAAGCCGTGGGTGTTTGTTCCGAATTTGCACGATTTGAACATCGTCGACCCTGCCGCCGATACGGTGGTCTCACCGCTGGGATCCTGGAACCGCCGAATTGACGCCATACTCGAAGCTGAACTGGTTCTGGCCAGCTCGCTCCACGGCATCATCGTCGCCGAGGCATTCGGGATACCGGCTCGATACGTACGGCTGAGCAGCGGAGAGGCCGAGTTCAAGTATCATGACTATTATGAGGGCACCGGCCGGTTCGCCGTCGAGTTTGCGACGAGTATTGACGAAGGTCGCGAGATGGGGGGAGCTGCGCGCCTCAACTTTGATCATCGTGCCTTGATGAGTGCATTCCCGATCGACCTCTGGAGCGGAAAGAACTAACATGGCCAAGCGCCTTCGCGTGGCCATCTACGCGCCGCATTTTGCGGAATATTCCTACCGGCTCGCATCGGGACTGGCGCATCATTGCGACGTTCGGCTTGTGCTCAACCGCAAAGACGCGAACCAGCAATGGGAGCTTGCCGATATCGCTGTGACGGCGCCGTTCGAGACACGGATTCGCGACCTCAGTCTGCGGCGCGGCGGCGCAATCGGCATCCCTGCCTCGTTCATCGACATAATTTCCTTCCGCCCGGACGTGATCCATTGTCACGAAGTTCCCGAGATCTACACGTCCAAGCTGATTCAGCTCCTGCGTCCGCTCGGCATTCCCCTGGTGCTGACCGTTCACGATGCTATCCCGCACTCGGAGGGCGGCTCCGGCACCTCGCCCCGTGAAGATGCCTGGCGCGGACGCATGCGTGCGGCCGCCTCGATCGTCACGACGCACGGCGAGAGCTGCATTGCAGATTTTCATCGCGCCTCGCCCGACTTCAAGGGCGAGACGGTTTCCAGCATGCACGGCGTGCTGATGGTTCCGCCGGACAAAAGCTCGTTCACCGAGCCCGAATCCGGACGCATCCTGTTTTTTGGACGGATGTGGGCTTACAAGGGCCTCGACGTTTTCATCGACGCGATCGACATGTTGGCCCAGCGCGGCGTCGCGCATGAAGCGATCGTCGCCGGGCGCGGCCCCGAGATGACACGGCTCGGCGCCCGGATGGAGGCAATGCCGACGGTCAAGACCATCAATGCCTACATTTCGCCTGCGGATACCGGACGTCTGTTTCAATCTGCTACGGTGGTTGCCTTGCCCTACAAGGATGCATCACAAAGCGGGGTGCTCGCATCCGCCTATGGGAATGCGCGTCCCGTCGTCGCCAGCGCCACCGGTGGCATTCCCGACGTCGTGACGGACGGCGTCAATGGTCTCCTGGTCCCTCCCGGCGATGCCAATGCGCTCGCCGATGCACTCGAGCGCGTGCTGACGTCGAATTCACTCGCCACAACGTTGGCTGACGGCGCGCGGCAGACCGCGGCCGGCCCTCTGAACTGGGACCACATTGCCGAACGGTTGCTTGGATCCTATCACAGGCTCGCCGGTCGTAGCGTGAAGTGAGCGCGACACGCGCTTTCTCAAGCCGATTGCCCCACTTTCAGCGGTCGAAAGAACGTGCTGCGGAACGCGCCGTCCAGCAAGCGCCTCAGCCGGACCTCGATCAGTTCATAGCTGATCGCACTTGCAGCCAGTGACATCACCAGCCCGAGTCCGATGAAAGCCGCCCATAGCAGCCAGCGGTCGACGCCGGCGGCAACCAGCTTCAGGCCAACCACTTGCAAGGGGAAGAGCACGAAGGGGTGCACGAGATAGAGGCTGTAGCTGATCTTGCCGATATATTGGAGCGCCGGCGTGCTCAGAGCCTTCCCGAGGCCTGATTCCGGGGCGAGCACCATGGCGAACAGCAGAATTCCGGGAATGAGGCCCACGAACGGATGAAACAGCACCAGGCTCGCGTACAGCGCGGCCCCGCAGACGAGCCCTGCGACCAGACCGAGCCGTCCGGGAATGGAAATGCGAAATCCCGTCGCGCTGAACAGCATCCCGATGCAGAAGAACGCGGTGATCGGCCAACGCATCAGGCAGGCCACGCCCAGCAGGATCAGAGGCGCAGCCAGCAGCCTGCCGCCGGCGCGCCACATCGAGAATGTCAGCGCAAACCAGATGTAGAATGCCCACTCATAGGTCAACGTCCACGCATTCTGCTGGGCAATGGGCAGGCCGAGCGCGTCCTGCACGAAGAACAGGTTGGCCGCAAAGATCCCGAGATAGCTGGTGAGATCGATGCCGCGGAAGAACTTGTAGGCCACGATCGGCCCGATCGCGAACAGCGCAAGATGCAGCACGACGAACACCGGCATGATGCGCAGGACGCGGTCGAAGAAGAACCGCGACAGCGAACCGTGGCGTATCAGACTGGCCGGGATCAGGAAGCCGCTGATCATGAAGAACAGCTCGACACCGTGCCCGCCGACATTGATCACCGACTGCAGCCAGAGCCAGAGCGGCGGCAGAAAACCGGGATTCGGGATGTCGTACATGCCTGCCTTCGGCATGTCGTAGAAATGATCCATCAGCACGCTCAGCGCCGCGATGGCACGAAGGCCCTGGACCGAAGGAAGGAACGATCCATCATAGGCGGCGCCCGGCTGGTGAGGTGCCTTGATCACTCTGCGGCACCCTGGGTGCTGAGCACTGGCTCGAGGACGACAGGCTTTCTTCGCGCGGAGCGGAATCTTTGCCCGAAGGAAATGCTGGGCTTCTCGATGAACGTGTATGTCATCCAACTGACGAGGATCGACAATGCCAGGATGACGACCAGGAAGATCGACCATCCGAGGGGTCCGTCGCCGAACCATACCAGGCGGTGGACGTAGACGATCGCGAACGGCGACATCAGATAGACCGAATAGCTGATCACGCCGACGAATGCCATCGGACGCCAGGCCATCCGTTCGCCGAACACGGCAAAGCCGATGAAGACAAGCGCCGCGGAGATATAGGCCGATCCGATCGAATAACTGTAGAAGAAATTCTCGTGATACACGCCGCCGAACCGGCGGTCGGACAGGGTGGCGGCGAAGACCGCATACAGAAGCGTGCAGACGGTCACATGCGTCCACCGCAGCTTGCCGCCAATGACGGTGTCGCGGATGATCTTGCCCAGGAACATCGCCGAGAGGTTCAAGCCGACCTCCATCACCGAGGAGACTGCCCTGCTCTCAACGAAAAGTGCAGCTGTGGTTCCCACCAGCGCGGCGGCAACGACGATGGTCACCGCCGTGAAGCGCCGGTTGAGCAGCCCCATCGCAAAGAGAATGGTGCATCCGACGTAGAACAAGAGTTCGATCGCCAGCGTCCAATAGAACACCCAGAGATTCGGGACGTTCACGAAAGTCTGCAACATCGTCACGTTAGCGGCGATCTGCCCCAGCGGAAAACTCTTCGAATCCAGCAGCTGCACCGACACGAGCCCGACAACGATCGAAGTCCAATAAGCCGGATAGAGCCGGAAGAAGCGGCTGATCGTAAAATCGCGCACAGGCGTGGCGCTGTCCGGGAAGCTGAACGGAATGACGAAGCCGCTCACGAAGAAGAACAACACGACCCCGAACCGGCCAAAGTTCATGTAGTAGCCGAATATGTCGTGGAGGGGCCCGTAATAGACACCCGTCGGGTGCTTTTCCAGGATGACCTCGAATACGTGCTGGACCAGGACGGCCAGCACGGCAATGCCGCGCAGTGTGTCGATGAATGCGAGCCGTTTATGCATTGTTCGTTCTCACCTGCTTCCGCTCGCCGCCGGTACATCCGGGCGGAAGCCTTCTAATGACGGCATCGGTGGCCGTACGATGATTGGCACGGCGTCGCCCGCCCGCGCGGTGGTCGCGCGCCGCGAGAACACCTCGCTGAAGCTCAACGCGATGATCAGCAGGCCGGACGCCGGGCCGTAATTCAGAACGGTGATCGTGAACAAGTTGACGACGAAGATCAGCGTCAGCTTGTAGACGTCGGTCGTGCCGAACGTCGCCCGGAATACCATCACCATGAATGCGACGAACGGGAGTCCGAACATCAGATACGTGCCGATGTAGAAATTGTCGACGGGAACCCAGAAGGCGGCGAGCGGCGAGAACAGCTTCTGCGGATAGTTGAAGCAGCCCACGCCGCAGCCGGTCACGAGACCAACGGGCATGAGCTGGCTCAGGTAGACGAACGGCAGTTGCCAGCTGTTGTTGATGCGGTCGACGATGCTGAACAGGGTCGTGTGCGGCACCGCGGCGGTACCCGAAGCGAGCACGATCATGAAGAACGGCACCAGGATCGCGGCAAACGACCACAATGCAATGTTCCGTATCGCGGAGAAGCGCGACTTCTCCGGGAGCATCCGCACGAACACCAGCAGAATCAAGTAGAGCACGAGGACGATCATGGTCGTCTTGCTGGTCGTCAGACGGATGATGTAGACCGCAAGAGAGCCGTACAGAAGGCACCAAATCGTGCTCTTACGGATCGACGTAATTGCGAAGGACACGAGTATGAAGAAGGCCGCCATGGTACTTTCGGCAGCAAAGCCCGTGAGACGCTGATCGTCACCGCCATAGGCCCACCATAAGCGACCCGCCTCACGAACGGCGCCGAAGGACTCATATTTGTATCCGACCCAGGGCATGAAGTAGAATTTCGTCAGTAGCACGCCGATCAGCGAGAGGTAGAACGTCGCGGCGATGACCGACAGCAACTTCTTGTAGGAGCCCAGACTGGTGTCGCAGAAACAAAATCCGACGAACACCGGGAGCATCATCTTAAACGACGACATCGCCGCGTTAACCGTCCCCAGCATGAAGTAGCCGAGCACCAGCGACAGCATGATCTGCACGAGGACAACTGCAGCCATGATACTGCGATTGCGCAAGATGCAATGCACGATGAACTGGACCAGGCACAGAAGCGCAATGCCATCGGGCACGAACCAAAGCGCGTCCAAATGCATGATGCTGGTGTAGTACCGCATCATACCGCCGAAGGCATCCCGGACCAGATAGGCTGCGAGCGCGATCGCCTCGATATTGAGGCTGATCAGCATCATCCTGCGGGGTTGCAGCGCGAAGGTGCTCATGCGCGGCTCAGTTGCTCAGCCGCGCCGATCGGGCGGGGGATGGCGCAAAATCCGGGGGGCTTCCGAATGCATTTCGCAGGAGCCTGCCGCCGGGAATTTCGACATAGAGATAGGTGAGGTGCGAAACCGCGAGCACGGCGGCCAGTGAAACGACGAGATTCAGCGTCGCCGGCAGGCCTGCCCAGATCGAATCCAGGGCGGCGATTCGCCCCGCCCCCACGCCCCGCACGAAGTATTCAGCCAGCAGCACCACGAGCGCGTGCACCATATAGATCGAGTACGAACGACGCCCCAACCAGATCAGCGGCTTGGCCACCAGGATCCGCGGCACCAGCAGCGCATCCGGAAAGGCCAGCAGGCTGCCGAGGAAGATCGCGAACATCACTGGCGCGAGGAAGGTCGCGGCAGGATTGGCCTCCGCCAGGGACACCAGGACGATGCTCGCGATCATGGCGACGAATTGCAATGCGCCCTGCGCGGCAGGCCGCGGCTTGGCCGGCAGGCGATCGACGATCCTCACCATCAAGACGCCCAGGAAAAAGCCGACGAAGCAGCGTAGCAAGCCGAAATCCGTCTGAAGCTCGATGCTCTTCTTTTCGAGCACGAAGATGATGAAGACGAGACTTCCGACCGCGAGCAGCCCGGAGAGGACATAGAACCACGCCAGCGAGCGCATGCGCAGGGCAATGAGAACGATCAGACCAAACACCAGGTAGGTGTAGAACTCAACGCTGATGCTCCAGCTCGGCGCATTCCAGCTGAGATAGTCGATGAACCCCATCGAGTGGAGAAGCAGGACGTTGAGGCCGAAGGAATAGGCATTGTTCACTTCGAACGCCGCAGGCGCGGCGACGACCACCCCCGCCATGACCAGGCCGATGCGCAGCAGGCGAAAGACGAGGTTTGCCAGCAGCATGACGATATGCAGCGGGTAGACTCGCGCCAGGCGCCGTACCATAAATTCGCGCAGCGAGAAGCGCGTGAAGTCGTTCTCGACATAGCTGAGCGCCATGACCATTCCGCTGAGAACGAAGAACAGATCGACCAGCAGCCATGCACTCCTGAAGAAGGAGCAGTTGATCCAGGCGTTGTGCGGGAATGCCGCGAGAAAGGTTGGCATCAGCAGCAGATGGTGGATCACCACGGAAGTCGCGGCGATCCCCCGGATGCTGTCGAGCGGCAGGACGTGCGCCTTCTCACGATGAACCAACTCCGTCACATCAACATTCCGTAGCTGTTGCATCGCAGCAGTGTGTATCAGGTCTCAACGCGTGATCAATCTCTGCAATCGCGGAGCCGCATTCGATGCATGACGACCGACAATAATTTCAAAGCTTGCAGATCATTCAGACATGCGAGCGCCAAGTTCATGCCACTTTTCATCCGACGTGCGCCTGCTTCGGCGCGCAAGCCAAATCGACATGGGATGATTGCGAGTATTTGCGCGCAAAGTGTGCGCGAAATTCGGCACTGTTGCGATCGAGGCCTTGCAGCACATTGATTGCTGCGTGCCAATGTCGCGCGAAAAAATCTTTCGCCAATGGGGAACAATAAACGCGCGTCGTGACTTGTGTCGGTTTTGCGACGAGCGGCTGCGCGAGTGCCCGATATGTTTTCAGGTTGCAACATTCATGGGCGTGATTTGCCGATCTCGCAGGCATTGTAGAACTTGTTTTTGCAACCGGCGAACAAGCGGGCTCGCGTTTGTTTTGTCGCCAGCTTTGCACCAGCTTTTGCGTCGCACAAAAAGATGACACAGTTACCTGTCAAGTTTCGCCTGTTCTCCTATTGCAACAGAAGCAAGGAACACGGATGGGCCGCGGACTAACACCTCGTCATGCGCAGCCGCGATGGCTAGCGATTGTCTTGATTGGTTCTGCGCTGATCGTGTCGAGCGCTGGTGCTTGCCGCGCGCAGTGCGTCGAATTCTCGGACCGCGCCTCGCAACTCGAACTCGACACCTTCGTGAAGTCGCCGTCCTCGCTCCTCGAGCGGCTGCGCAATGACAAGGAGAAGTTGCGGTATTGGCTCGCGCGCTATGTCGCGACGAATCCGTCGGTGCTGCCGTCCGTCCAGACGCTCATCTCGGCGTCGGCTTCGGCCGATCGCTCGTCCATCGGCGCTGCGCTGCGCCTTGCCGAAGCACGTTGCACGTCCACCAAGCCGGACGCCGCGCGCAAGATCAGGGATTTCGTGCAGCGGATCGGCGATCTCAACGTGCAGGCCGGTTATTCCGGCGCCGGAGAGGACGGCTCCGGCGTCCAGGCCCAATCGCAAATCAAGACCTCGCCGCAGCCGGGCCGTGGCGGAGCACTGCTCGAAGGCGAGTGGAGAACCAAGCTGGCCAATCCATTCAAGCCCGTCCCCCTTCCGAATTGATCCATGATTGTCAAAGGCAGCGAATTAGCACATGTACCAGCCTAGGGAACATTTCCAGTCGGGGCACCGATTCGGCATCGAATTCGGCGGGGCGGTCCTCAGCTTCGAGCGCGTGGCCGACGTCCTTCGCCGCCAATGGCCGATCATCGCGGTCTGTACGGGAGCTTCGCTGGCCCTGGTGATCGTCTACCTGGCCATGGCGCAGCCCATGTATACGGCAAATGCCCGCATCATGATGGATACGCGGCAGACGCAAGTTCTGGACAAGGACAGCAACGCCAGCAGCGCCCTGATCGACACGGGCTACGTCGACAGCCAGGTGGAGATCATCAACTCGGACGACCTCATTCTGTCCGTCGTCCGCCGCCTGAAGCTGACAGAAGACCCGGAGTTCAACGGCTCCAAGCCCGGCCTGCTCTCTATCATCATCGGCAAGCTGACATCGCTATTCGGCTCCGGCGAACCAGCAAGCCAGGAGCGAATCGAACATGCAGTCGTCCAGCAGATTCAGAAGAATCTGCGTACGGAGCGCGTGCTGACGACATATGTGCTGTCGCTGAGCTATAAAGCGCGGAGCCCCGACAAAGCCGCCAAGATCGCCAACGCGATCGCCAATGCCTATCTCGTCGGCGCCCTGGAGGCCAAATATCAGTCCACCAAGCGGGCCACCGAATGGCTGCAGCAGCGCAGCCTCGAGCTGAGCGAGCAGGCATCGGCCAGCGATCGCGCCGTCCAGACCTTCAAGGCCGAGAACAACATCGTCGGAACCAGCCGCGGCCTGATGTCCGAGCAGCAATTGTCGGACCTCAACACGCAGCTAGTTCAGGCGCGGGCTGCGACCGCCGAAGCCAAGGCCCGGCTTGACCGGATCGACACGATCTCCGATCAGGATGTTGCGCAATCAACCGTGACGGACGCCCTCAACAACTCGGTGATCACCCGTCTGCGCGCTCAATATCTCGACCTACAGGCCCAATATTCCGACTGGTCCAGGCGCTACGGCAAGACCCACCTTGCGGCAGTCAATCTGGCCAACAAGATGGACGAGCTGCGCAAGAACATCGCCGACGAGGTGCGTCGGATCGCAGACGCCTATCGCAGCGACTACGAGATCGCGAAGAGCCGGGAGGCCTCGCTCGAGAAGAACGTAAAGGACCTCGTCGCCCAGGCCGGCAACAAGGGCCAGGCCGAGGTCAAGCTGCGCGATCTCGAAAGTGCCGCCGACACCTACCGCAATCTCTACAACAACTTCCTGGAAAAGCTGCAGAGCGCGACGCAGAACCAGAGCTTTCCCCTCAGCGAGGCCCGCCTCATCAGCACCGCCACCAAGCCGGACCGCAAGAGCTCGCCGCGAACGGTCCTCGCCCTCGTGGGCGGCCTGGTCGGCGGCCTCTGCCTCGGCTTCGGCGCGGCATTTGCGCGTGAACTGCTGAGCGACGTGCTGCGGACCCCCGGCGAGGTCGAGGATGAGCTCGGCGTGAAATGCCTCGGCGTGCTGCCGGACATACGTCCGCCGACGACGGCCGGCGCGTTGCTCTCGACGTCAGCGAAGACCGGCCCTCCCGATCTCTCCCGCTACGTCGTCGATCATCCGTTCTCACGCTTTGCCGAGACCTTGCGCAACATCAAGGTTTCGATCGACGTCGCGCGTCTGACCCGCGAGATCAAGGTGATCGGCATCGTCTCCTCGCTTCCAAAGGAGGGCAAGACGACGGTGGCCGCCAATTTCGCGCAGCTGATCGCCCTCACCGGGCATCGCACGGTTCTGATCGACGGCGATCTGCACACGCGCTCGCTGACGCGGGAGCTCGCGCCCAACGCCAAGACCGGCCTCGTGGAGGCTCTCAACGATCCCGCGAACCTCGGCTACCACGTGCAGCGAAGCAAGGAGACGGGACTGGATTTCCTGCCCTCCGTAGTGGCCTCGCGCATGGTCAATTCGGCCGACGTCATCGGATCCAAGGCAATGGCCGAGCTGCTCAAGGTGCTGAGGGAGCACTACGAGTACATCGTGATCGATCTCGCCCCGGTGATGCCGGTGGCCGATTCCAAGGCCGTCAGCTTCCTGATCGACGCCATGGTCTACGTGATCGAATGGGGCCAGACCACGCGAACCGCTCTGCAGGAGTCGGTTTCGGGTTCGGAAGTCCTCCAGAAGAAGCTGATCGGCGCCGTGCTCAACCGCGCGAACCCGAAGATGCTCAAGCGCATCGAGGCCTACAAGGGCAAGCACCACAACAGCTATTACGTCGAGCACGCCTAGGCGGAGGCGAGGCGCCGCTCCCACTGAACAACTGGAATGAGCTCGGGCCCGTTGCCGATTGGCAGCGGGCCTTATTCGTGCTTGGCGGTCGCTTGAAGGGCATCCCGTGCGCCCTCGCGCACGGACCGAGATGCGGCAAGCGCTCCGGACCTGCTCGCGGGCTCCGTATTCGTCCGGAATCCACAACTTGCAGTTATTGCTCTAGCCAAAAGCAAGGATTGACGGATACGGTGGTCGCCAAGAGAGTGCGCTTTTGGGCCATCGTCCATCGATAAGACGAGACAATCCGAGCCTTGAGGCCTGAAAATGCCGAAACTTTAGGCATCTTTCTTTCTCCGTTCCCCGGGGCTAATCTCGGCTCATTACTCGCAGTTATTTTTCCGGTAGGCTCGGATGCTGATCGTCCTGACGATTTTGACTATTTGGGTCCTGCTCAACATCCTGTTCGTGTTGATCGTGGTCCCTCCACGCAAGCCGCTCCGCCACCCCATGGCGACGACGCTCTCACCCGCGCCCATCGACCCGAGCCGGCGCCAGATCGAGCAGGACGAGCCTTTCTCGATCCGCCATGTCATCGTCTCCGTCGCAATGGGAGCCTTCTTCGTGCTCGTGCCGCCGCTGCTCGCGCTGCGCGATGCGATCATGCGGCTCTTCCGCAGGCCGCCGCGAAGTGGAACCTGAGGCCCCGGGACGGAGGTTTCCGGCGATTGAGAGATCGAGCGGCTAAAGCGCGATACGATTAGGATGAATGGCCATCGCGCCTTTAGGAGCATGATCTTTTCGGAGAACCGCTACGCACTTTTCCGGATCATGCTCTAATAGGCCTCCTGGAACATCACGGCGGACGCGGTGCGGGCCATGATCTTCAGGTCGAGCCAGATGCTCCAATTGCTGACGTACCAGACGTCGTACTCGACCCGCTTTTCCATCAGATCGATCGTTGGCGTTTCGCCCCTGAATCCGTTCACCTGAGCCCAGCCCGTCAGGCCCGGCTTCATGTGATGGCGGTAGACATACTTGCTGATCAGCTCGTCGTAATAATTGTCATGGGCAAGCGCGTGCGGACGCGGTCCCACCAGCGACATGTCCCCCCGTAGCACGTTCCAGAGCTGCGGCAGCTCGTCGATGCTGGTCATGCGCAGGAAGCGCCCGATCTTGGTGACCCGGGCATCCCCCTTAGTCGCCTGGGTCACCGTCTCGCCATTCTCGGCAACCGTCATGGTGCGGAACTTCCAGATCTCGAACGGCTTGCCGTTGAAGCCGCGGCGCGACTGCCGGAATATGACGCTTCCCGGCGAATCCAGCTTGATCAGCACGGCTACGGTCAGCAGCAGCGGCGTCAGCAGCACGAGCGCGAACAGAGCGACGCCGACGTCGAGACAGCGCTTCTGCAGCCGCTCGAGAATGGTCAGCGGCGGCCGCTGGATCTCGACCGCGACGGTTCCGCTGACCGGCAGGAACGGGCGGGTCACGAGGTCGGCAACGGAATCGTCCGGCAGCAGGCGAATCGGCTGCGGAACGGCGCGCAAATATGGCCCGAGCTTGCGCAGCATCGGCAATTCGTTCCAGTCGATCGCGAGCAGATATTCATCGACATCGGCCGCGCGCGACTGACGGATGACGTCGCGAATCTGCCGCTCCCATTGGCCGTCATCCCGGTCCTCTCCGAGCACGAAATGGCGCATGACGTCGAAGCCGTTCCTGCGCAAATCCTTGAAGCGGCTCGAGGTGAAGTCGAGCGGCTTCAGGCTGAGCAGGATCACCTTGCGGTCGACCAGGCGGCTTCTCGCAAAGCTCGTGCCGAACACGGCCTGCCAGACGAAGCGCAGGCTGATCAAGCCGAGCCCGCCGATCACGGCAAAGACGATGACGGTGCCGCGCGACAGATTGTCCGTCGATTTCAGCAGGAAGGCCGCGACGGCGAGGATCGTGAGCGACGTCAGCCAGATAAAGGCCGCCATTCGAAGCTGCCAAACCAGATTGAGCAGGCGGTGCGTGGAATAGACGTCCCGGAAATAGGCGATCCCGACGAACACCACACCGACAAACAATCCGGCCCCCACCGATGCACCGTCGGGCGGCGATGCGACCACCACGCCATACAGCGAAGCTCCCGCCGCGTAGCTCAGCAGGATCAACAGAAAGTCAGCAGCGATGACGACGACCTGAAAGGGCCTCTGAAGCGCACTGCCGCGCGCAGATGACAGCGCATGAGCGCTTTCAGAACCGTAAGTTGCAACAGCCATTCGAACCTCTGCGTATCGAGAGAGTGCCTGACGCTCATCGTGATGCTGAAGACTCGTCAATTCCCCGCACGGAAAGTGTTGGTCGATCGCAGCGACATTGTGGCGCTGCACGCGAAACTTTTGCGGCGCACGGACGATGTGTCGCGTTGAGATGCGCGGCGAAATTCGATGCGCTGAAAATGTCGTCACAGTGCTGACATACGAGCGAACGAACTGCCCTATTTTGAATCAAGTTCCGCATCTCATGCGATGCTATCGTTGCACGAGACGCTGTTCGCTCAAGTTTGAGGCGCTGCTTGCTGCCGACGAACGCAAACATCGGATCACTTGCGAGAGTTTCCAGGGATTTCTATCTGCGGATGTATGCGAGAATCTGCAACGAGTCATGCAGACTTGCTGCATGCTTCGAGCCAGCGATGCAATTCCTGCGGACCCCTCTCGTTCCTGAAGTCCATGAAACAAGTCGGCAAAAAATGCCGTGCCCTTCTTTTGGCGTGATCGGCACCGACAACGAGCTGCGGCCCCACGGAACTCGCGTTGTTCGCGTTGGATGGACGCTCTCCGGTGCCGGTGACTTGGGGATATTTTTCCGACCACCCGATCGATGAGCGCCATGAAATCTTTCTCGCGATCCCAGCCGTCGCTTCCCAAACCGCAATTGCCGGACGGCGTCCGCATCTATGCGATCTCGGATATTCACGGCTGCGCGCATCTGCTCGAGCCCATGCTGCGGGTGATCGACGCCGACGTTGCGCGGAGCCGGCCGCGCTATGCCATCGAAGTCTTTATGGGCGATTACATCGATCGCGGCCCGGATACGCGGTCAACCCTCGACATCCTGGTCGAGCGGAGCCGGCGGGGGAATGCGGTCTTCCTCAAGGGCAACCACGAGGCCTTTTTGGTGAGGGTGTTCGAAGATCCTTCCCTATTCGAGGACTGGATTGCCTTCGGCGGGACCCAGACATTGATGTCCTACGGGCTTGCTCCCCCCGATCTCAAGCGCGACGAGCCAGCATCGATCCTGCGCGACTTGATTCGCGCCATGCCGACCGAACATCTGGAATTCCTGGACAATCTGCGGTTGAGCTTCAGCTGCGGAGACTTCTTCTTCGTCCACGCCGGCGTTCGCCCGGGCGTGCCGCTCGCCCAGCAGACCGAGCGCGATCTGCTCTGGATTCGCGAGGAATTCCTGCGCAGTGAGGAGCAGTTCGGCAAATATATCGTCCACGGCCATACGCCGGTCCGCAGCGCCGAATTGCTGGCCAACCGCGCCAATATCGACACCGGCGCCTATGCGACCGGCAACCTCACCCTGATGAGCATCCAGGGGAGTCGCATGCTCGCGGTGTGATGAGCTTCAGCCTCTTGCCACCGATGCGCGAGACGGTCTCGGGGAGGGAATGGACGTTCACCATTTTCAGTTGAGACACGGCAGCGGCGACTGCGCACGCGTCTGGGCCATCCAGTCACTCCACGCCCGCTCGTGCTTGACGTAGAGCTCCACCCAACGTTCGCCATGCCTGGCCTCTCGGACGCGCGCCGCCTCCCCGAGCAGCTCGGCGCCGGGACGGGTGTCCGGCTTGTCCAGCGCTTCGAACTCGATCGTTTCCGAGATCGTCAGACCGACAAGCACGCGCTGTCCGGCGCCGTCCACGATGTAGCGTCGCGGCGCATCCTTCTTGGGCTCACTCATGTCGTCATGTCCGATCGGGTTCAGTGTGAAGCTGGATACCGTCATCGAATGGGACGATGCCTAGAAGGCTCGCCGGGCGTGGCCGAACGTCGAGGTCGGAGCGGGCCGCGAGGCCCGGCGCGAGGCGCTGCTGGATGAGCTCACGGCTCTTCGTTGGACGCGCCAGGCGCGTAGCGCGTATCCGAGAATGAGACCAGCGCCGAAAAGGGAAGCAGAGACAAACGCAGAAGTCATGAGAGTCGTCCTGGGAGTCGTCCTGGATCGTGCGCGTCCTATCAAGAGTGAGCAGTGTGTCGACATCATGGTTCTCGAGGATTCACGAGCGCCGAAAAAATGTTCAAGGTTCGGTCTCCTTTGCATGCATGCCGCGCGCGCGGCAACGCTGCCGGCCTCGGGCTGATCTCGTCTCGGCCGGAGATGATCATCGAACACTCTCTATATATGACGACCACATATCTAAGAGACGTTCTCGCAGCTCAATGCATCAAGGTCCGTCGCGGTCGATCCGACGCGCCCCGGCGAGACCATGCGCCCCTGCAACCGGAAATTCGGCGTCAGCCGGCCTGCCCGTGCCCTTGCAACCATCCGGAACCCGTCGCATTATCACCCATCGCATTTGATGAGGGATTCAATCCAATGAACTTCCGCGCCGTTGCTTCATCCATTGCCCTGGCCGCTCTCGGCCTCACTTTGGCAGCATCCGCGACATCAGCCGCCGAGCTCGCGCTTGCCCCGTCACAGCGGGCGGCCGCCGTCCAGGGCGGGCTTGTGTTCTGGGACAACGTCTACCCACCGGCGGTCTATGGCCCGCAGCTTCGCCCGGCCGAAGAAGTCGCAGCGATGAAGGCGCAGGCACGGCCGGTGTCCCAGCGCTGGTGGGGATATTGGTACGTGCGGTAAGGCAACCGGAGCAACAGGCTAAGCGCAACCCAACCGTCCTCATCAACCGCCGCGCCGAGCAAACGGCCGCGGCGGTTTTTGTTTGACTCACTCTCTTAGCGCTTTTGGGAGAGCGGCCGATAAGCGTGGTGACGGCGATAACGGGAAAACTTGCGCCTCCGTCCGTCCATAGCCCAAGCCACGCCGGCATTAAAAACGCCTGCCCAAAAGTGCAAACGGCGCCGGCGATCAATTCCCTGCTTACAGGGAAATTTGCAGGGAAAAGTGCCCGCCGCAGGGGGGCCAACGGGCGTAAAATGCGAAATGACGCCCTGAAACGCAGGCAATGCGTCGCGATGCATTAAAATCCTAACAGGGAAATTCCGCCGATGATCAGGGAATGTGCTCGCGTCAAACAGGCAAGACCTCTTGCTCTCATCATTGGAAGGGAATCGGGCTGGCTCGGTGGTATTCGCGACCATGGCCAGGATGCAGTCGAAGCAAGACAACGTCTCGAAGTGACGCATCTCCGACCGGTCAAGCCCAGCAGCGCATGCGATCACGGATCGGCCGGCCGCTCTTCACCGACGGCCAACACGACCACTATTTGGGCGCGTCGCAAAGCCTGCGTAACTCAATCCTAATTGGCCATTGCTATTGTTCGTTGCGGGACCTCTCCCCGATGCGGCCGCCATGGCTCGCAGGCAACCCCATCCCCGTCGCGATCGTGGTGCTGCCAATAGCCGGGCTCTCCGCGCCGCGCGGGTGCTAAGCCGACCAAGCGCGCAAAATCGCAATTGGGAGCGGACGCGATGTGTTTGAGCGTTGTCGTGACCGACCACGGGCTCGAAACAAGGAGCCAAATTGCCGGATAGGCGGCCAACAAGGCAGCGATTGCGACCAATGCCGTGATGGCCCACCGCAGCCCAGACCGCAGCTTGGTAGTTCGATCATGGCGCGCCGACACCGCACGGAAGCGGCGCTGCAAATTGCGCAGTCGCAGTTCAGGACCGCGACCGGGACGAACCGGATTGGGGTCGGGAAGGTGGGGCATCATGAAAACAACATCACTGAGATCTTCTATTACGAACCAGGATCGCGCCCGACCTGCTCCGTCACGCCTGGCTCAGGGAGGGCGAATGGGCGCAACGGGACTGATCCTAGCGGCCGCAGCATCGGCCAGTCTCCTGCACAAGCTCGAGCGCGGCGTCAGCATTGCGGCATAGAAGAACATGATTGGGCCTGATCCGGAAAGCTTCGCGGCTTGGCTTCATCCGCCATCTAGCCTAGCATTGGCTAGGTTAAGGCGAAACCGCATCGGCCAGCGAGCTTCATAGTGATGGGCTTATAGTGGCCGCGATGTCGTTTGGGCCATCGACTTGCTTTGGATGAGCCGCAGGCACTTGCGATGCGTCTTCAGAATTTCAGCTTTGATGATTGGCTGGAGCACGCGTTTGGACGCGAGGTTCGCTTTCAGCAAGCACCTTGGTACTTCGATCCTGAGCATGATTGGTGGGATCCGCCGGCGCTTGAAGCCGTAGCTTATCTCACTCGACTATTTGAAGACCCGGAGCCTGCGTTACAGGGATTTGCCGACAGCCAAATCGCGCAGGGCCTAACTTACCTTGTGAATACCAATGCCGGCGGCGATAGCGGATGGCTTTGTTCAACTGATGTTCCGGTCGAAGACCGTGTTCGCTGCGTCACCTCTGTCGCGGCGCTGTTCGCGAAATTGTTCGAGCCTCGTTGCGACCCTGGCCTGTCCCACCTGAGCGAAGCCGCCAGCAAAGCCCTAAACGGTGTTTGCTATATGTGGTGGGATGCGTTTCCGTGCCTGGCTCTTCCTGGCGACCCCGCCCTCCCGACGATCCACGATTGCGCGCTGCAAACCATGGACCGTATCCTTCAGCTCGAATCGATCGCCTGTCAGGAAAGTGCTCTCCACGGCCTTGGGCACTGGCACCGCGACTACAGCGACAAAGTCACCCAAATCATCGACCGCTTCTGCGAGGCGCATGCCGGAATCGACCCGCGCCTGTCGGCCTATGCCCAATCAGCTCGGTGCGGATGCGTTCTGTGATCCGCGGGCCATGGTTGCGCCCGCCGGCGTTGAGTGCATCATCGTGACCCTCAGACAGAGGCGCCGCGTAGCCCAAAACTGGGCCGGCGTACTCATGATCGGCTTGCCGGCCGATGTCCGGCTCAAGCTGCAACAGCAGTCGAAGTGTGGGCATCTGCCGAGGTCGGTGCCACTCGAGCATAAGGGCCTAGAAATCCGAGATGGGCCAATGCCAAGTTCGGCATAACGTCGCAATGGAGCGACCTCTAGTTTACGAGCTTGCCATTGCTGGCAATCCTATCTTCGTTTGCAGCGAGCAGATCGCAATCGTCTGCAAGTCTAAGGTAGATCCTACGCAGCGCTCATCTGACGTACCTAACGCTATGGTTCGTACTCCTCGGCTACGTGCCGATGCCGGGCGGCTTCCGCCATGTAATCGGTGCCCATCGCAAGCTCCCTGAAAGCCGACCATCCCTCGCGGCCCGAGCAGACCGTTGCGATAGATCAATGAGCAGGCCCCATCAACGGCGGCCTGTATGGGCCGGACGTTGACTCGAGCTGCACTTCTGTGCGGCTGCTAGACGGAAAAGGCTCGCTTCCGGAGTAGACCACATCGGCCCCAGCCTGGAGGTTTTTCCGGATCGAAAAACGAGCTGGGACCGAGAGGTCTGCCGCCGTCTGGTCGGCAAACACAGCTTCATCCCAAGAAATCGTCCACTTGGGATTCAAATTTGTGAATCGGGCTCCATGGAAATACCCAAGCCCCCTCGGGGAGGAGCTGGCGACAGGTCGTGCGAGGGATGGCACGCAAGACCGACAGTCGAACTGAGAGCAGGGACGGTCGCTCCTGGCCGCCCGGCGCGCGGTCGCAAGCCATGGGCGACGGTGGCTAGCGCTTCCTGCCAGTGGGCTTGCCTCGGCGGGGGCGCTTCTTCGGCTTGGGCCTTGTTGGCTTTTCGCTCTGTTCAGCCGCGAGAACTCGGGCTCGGATTTCCTCTAATTCAACCAGTGCAGCAACAATGCTCTGAAGACGTTCGCGAATTGCAGCAGCAGGAATCACCGCTCGACCGCGGGTGCTCATGGACGCCCCCAACTTGTTCTTCTTTGGGCCCGCCGTTGGGCACCCATTCGAAGTCTTCCCTTTTCGGCGAACGTAGTCCTTAACAAACTTAAACGACTACTACCGCGTCCAGCCAGGTCGCGTTGTTCCTGGAGGGAACACTACAGCATGCTGCGTAGATCAATGAACCAAGCACGCCGCTAGCCGCCCGGCGATCAACCGTGAGATTTATCGTGCATATGGAGCGCATTCACGGCCGCGTGTACGAAGCCATTTGAGGCTCCCAACGAAGCGAAGCTGAAACAATGCAATCCGATACTCTGCTGGTAACGCCCGTTGCGGGAGGCTCAAATGCGTAGCCTAATTTTCGGTACGGCCCTCTTAGCGTTCGCAACCATCGGATGTTCCACGTTTATTTCGGCCGCCCTTTCCGCGGCACGGGATGCAAAGGCTGCAACATTCTCCGAACGGTTCGCGCCAGCAATCACGGTTCCCTCAAGCGGCTAGTCTCGCCAGCGTGAACCCGCGAGCCGATTGCGAGGCTTTAATGGGAAGCTTTGTCTTCTCGCTTGAGGAGCTCCAGTCGTCGCTCTAGCTCCTCCTTCTTCGCCAAAAGCCTCTCGGCCAGAATATCATTGACGACGGTATGAAGTTGCCAGAGCTCTTCAAGAGCCATGCTCTCGAAAGGCTTCCGTTCCATGAATCCCCCCGACTCACATGTCGTGAAGGTTAGCGCGAAACAAGAATTGGAGCCACTTTTCCCGGCGGGATGTAGCAAAAGAGGTGCCGACCTGCTTTATTGCGCCAGAACTTCGTAAGCCTCAGCAAGCTTTAAGTGGCTGTCGCGGGCCACCCAGCTCTTCATGATCTCGGCGCGTACCCCGCACTCTTCGGCCGATCTCTGAGCCGTTTGGCATCCGCAGCACGATCCGTTCGGCAATGCTAGCACTCAGCTCTACATCCTTGTGTAGCAGACGACACACAAGAGCACTTCCATGGGGGCCGATTTACGACCTTAATCGATATAAGCGCGCGGTCGCTCGGTTTCTGCAGTCTCGTTTGAGGCCAAGCAACGTCGCGCCCGTTCGATCTGTGCGTCAGTAGCGCCATGATTGCGTGCGTACATCTCGGCCACTGGTGCCGAATATTTCGCGACGTAGTATCTAACCTCGCTGCACGAGATGCGCCCCGTCAGCCTCTGGTGACGCGAAGCGAAGGCTTCGGACCCCAGCGGGATCAGCAACAACGCAACAATAGCCCCGGCCCGTACGATCATTCTCGCCCCCATAGATTTGACTGGTTGGTTAGGAGAGAGCAGGCCTGAATCGCGCACGCGACGCAAATTAACTATCGTGCACCGATCCAAAGAGCTGTGCGACTGTTGCTGCGATGCCTCGGTGCTCCGCGGGTCCTGAATCATGAGGTCGCGGTCGAGCGATCTGGCGCGAGCTTCCCAGAAAGCGGAAACGGCAAGTTCGATCATCGCACTGAACCGCGGTACGAGCTCGCAATCGCTATCTCCGCCGAAGCACTCTCCTACGACGAGCTTTAGGAGTACGGCTAGTGCTCGCAATCGTTCTCGCCTGCGCGGCTCGTAGGCGACGCCGGAGGGTCTGCAGTTCTCGAAACAGTGCGAGCAGTCCCTCGACCCGCTCGCCCAGAATAGTCGAATAATTGCAAACCCGACTTCGATTACTCATTACTGCCCAAATCATGATTGTTGAAAGCAAAGGCGGTCGACAACGGGGAAAAATATGCAATCCAGGGTTGGAGTATACAACCCATAAATGACGAGCGGATTAAAAGGGCTACGCTAAGTCCCCTACACCATTGTCACAGCGCATTCCTTTCGCTTGTCTTTCGGGTCGTTTTCGTTCCGCAAGCTCGGTCTGTTCGGCAAAGCTACACGCCCGGTACCGCAGCATTCACGCGCGCCCGGTCTCTCAGGCTGGTAGTCCCATTCTGCCCTTTACTCGCGCGACGGCTGCCCAGCAGGGGTGGCGCCCTTATCACTTGGATAGCCCTTCGATCCTTGGCTCCGTTACGCGTGCTGAGTGCACCGGCTGTTAAGGGTTGGTTTAGGTCCCGGCACGATCATTGGCGACCGCAAGGGACCTGAGCATGCCATTGCACCATGCGAATACCCTGGAAAGGATCGTGACCGTCGCAGATCACGGCAGTGGCGAGGTCGCCACACGGCCTGTCACTCTCGACCGATTGGATTTCTCGACCTCTACGCGAGATGAGGTCCTGGCGTTATTGGCGCCAAGCGGTCCCTCAAAACCCACTATTTGGCTCGTTGTGCTCGCTTTGGCTGGGGGCTTCGGATTGGGCTGGGCTGTTGCTTGGTATGGTCCTGCAGCTCTCTCGGCTCTCAGCCCGGCTGCTCAGGTAGAAACGGCTTCGCGCCGCACGCCGGACACAAAGTCAGGCGGTAAGGCCGAAAGCGCCCGAAAGAGTGTGGCAGCGTCGGCCTCGCGAACAGCGCCTGCTTTAACGCAACCCTCCACAGTCATCGCGAGCGTTGCTGCGAGGCCTCTGGCCAAAACCGCGAGTGGGGCGCAATCCGCGGACACTTCGAGCCCAGCTTCTTCGGCTGTCGACGCGGACGCGTCTGTAACGGGCTCGCTCGCGCCCGCGGGGCCGCTCCTGTCGGCCGTCGAGACAAGACCAACGACCATTGCAGGTTGGGCCGTGCTGGACGTTCGCGGGGGAACGGCGGTGCTCGAAGGGCCCGACGGAATTCGAATGGCAGCACGCGGTGACGTGGTCCCTGGCATCGGGCGAATTGACTCTATCTTGCGCTGGGGCAATCGCTGGATAGTTGCCACAGCAAGCGGATTGATCTCGACGCCCTAGGCGGAGGTTACGCGAGAACATCTGGACACGCCAACTCGGACGAGCTTGGCCATCACGACCATGCTCGCACCTCCCGTAGAAATGTCGTACTCCGAACTTTACGCCAAAGCGATTGACAAACAGCCAGGAGGTTGCGAGCAGCCGAGTTGCGGTATGCAGGTTGCGTCGAAAACGCTATCGGAATTCGGCAAACGTCGGCTCGGGAATGGCCGGGCCAGCGCCGGCGGCAATTTAGGCAAGTAGCGGCTGGCACCCAGAAAAGCGAGAGCATAGCGGCTTGGTGGTAGTGTGCCGGGGTCTCCGTGCGCCCGAATTAGATCAGTCCTTTTTTCGTGACCCGCAAGCTACGGACGTAATACCCTTGTCGCTGAACCGTTGACCTAATCTCCTCGCTTACTTTGAGAATTCTTGTTCTGCTCTTGCGCCACCTATTTGTAGAACAAGCGCCTGGGATTGAGGAGCCTGCGCTTAGAACGAGCACGTCACGCTTGCCATTGCGATAAACATCAAACATTTTTCGTCCCCGCGATCATATCAAAGCGAAATATGTTTTCGTCATTCCGGTCCACGAGCTTACTAACCGGCCCGGCGTCGCGGGTTGCAAATATGCAACGCTTCGCGACGCATCTTCATCCCCTCCTGGCAGAGCGGGACCGGCGAGCAGTTCCGCGCCCCAGTCGCGCTGGCACAGGAGCGAGGCTGGCTAGAGCAGCATGAGAGCGGCACGTATGCGCGGCTAACGGGGCAATAGAAGCATTGGGTCAGGTGAGGTACCGTGTGAACTCAGCAATTTAATTGTCATCTGGTGTGCGTTCAGACAGGCACAGCGGCCGAGCTATTGATATTTTAGGGGGTAGTTACGCTCCCCGCAGGACTCTAGCCTGCAACCGGCGGGGTAGAAACGTTTTGGGCGCTGAGCTAATCAATGGCTTAGCTCCTTGATGTTGCGCTGGTGTTGCGCTCACTTGCGAGTGAAAATCACGCGATCGGACTCCAAGCGAAAATCGCAGTCGTGCTTGGCGTAAGCCGTGAATTCGGAAACAGCGAGTATGCCTGCGCTGTCCCATTCATCGAAGACAACATCGCTGGTTGAGTAGAGTTGGGCCGCCTCGCTCTTGCTAATCCATTCGCTCGCGCCGACGGGTAAGCTTTTGAGAGCCGCAGATAGGCAACTTCGGAGCTGGCATCGAGATGCAAGGGCCAGGAGGGGGCGATTACCTTGTTTTGCCCAAACAGAGACTTAAACCAATCCAACATCAAATTAGCTCCCGAGCAATCGGGCCTGAAATGCTTCGGCGGCGCGTTGATCCGCGTCAGCGTCTGAAAGAAGTGCCCGTAGACGTCAGATATAACCTTGATCGAGCTATGCCCCATCACGGCCGGATCTGCTTCGGGTTGTGGCTGTTCTCGATCCAGCGGGCGTGGTGGGCGAACCTGCAGATCGCCCCACTGCCGCTCGCGCAGGAGCTGTGGGCAACGAGCCCGGCGCAGGGTCCGACCGAGGCCGCGCCCCTTCCCGCTAGCCTGGGCTTGGAGGCCTCACCACGATGAACGGTCCCATCCAAACGACACACCAGCTGACCGCGACCGCGCTACCAGTGGAGTTTGAGGCCTTGGCACTGCCGCCCCTGCTGCTGCCCGGCGAACACCTCGAGCTTTACCTGGCACTGCGGCAGGCGATCTTCGCCGACCTTGCGCCCCGATCCGCCATCGAGTGGCTGCTCGCCATCGATGTCGCCGAACTGTCCTGGGAAATCCAGCGCTACCGCACCTTGCGGCACAAATTGCTCGAGACCCATCGCCAACAGGCCATCGCAGCGGCGCTACGGCGCATCGACATGGCCAGGATCGATCCCGACTTCGAACCCCAGGCCGAAGACTACACGCAGCAAAAATGCGCTGAGCTGGCGCATTGATCCCATCGCTGCGACCGAGATCGAGGCGCGGCTTGCCGCCTATGGCTTCGATCGAGACGCCGTCACCACAGAAGTTTACGTCCAGGCGCGCGAAGTCCTGATCCTGTTCGATGGCCTGCTGAACGCCGCACAAACCAAACGGGTGTTGCTGCTACGCGAGAGCAGAAATCAGCGCTTCGTTAGCTCGCCGATGCGCCGGCCGCGCTGAAGGATCAGATCGAAATTCCCGACGGCGCACTCTCGATTCCAGTTTGCGCTCACGGAGATGTTCGCTTGATGGGAGTCCCGAACGCGGGATGCGCAGCAACATCGGAGTAGCGGCATCGCACCCGCAAGCTTCGGAGCCGTCAACCGCTGCGAACTACCGCCATAGCAGGCGCTCACAACTCGTTCACTCGGACGAACGCAAATACAGGCTCGCGCGTATAACGGTCTCTGCCAATCGATCGTGCGGCCCCTGCCTACCTTTTCATCACCCGATACGGTTGATAACCGCTGCGGCACAGGGCCAAATGTTCGCGCTGTTCGCCTCATTGCACCGAACACGAACCCTGGATCAAAAAGACATGGTCAAATTCTTTCTGGCGGCGGGATGGTTGGCCCTCGCCCTCGTGATTTTTGTGACGCTCGCTCCCATTCACGATCGCCCCATGATTGCGCCCCCTCAGTTCGAGCGCTTTGCCGGATTCTTCATCCTCGGTGTCGTGCTCGTGCTGGCCTACTCGAATCGCATTATCCTCATAACTCTGATCGTCGTCGGCAGCGCAGTTATCCTCGAAGCCTTGCAGCTGCTGACTGCTGATAGACATGGTGACCTCATGGATGTGCTGGTCAAAGTGGCTGGAGGTGTCTGCGGGATCTCTGTCGTCACTCTCGCGCGCGTCGGTATAGCTCAGGCAATGACCAAGATCGTATCTCGCGGATGAGCGGCACGGCTCTGAAATACGTCTGCTCCTAGCGACCGCTACAAGCTGAGGCGGCGCGAATAGCTAGGCCAGCCCGTCATGGATGATCTCTGGCTGATCGCAGCTATGTTGTCGCTCGGCTTGAGAGCCGGGTGCATTCTGCGGGTCCAACAGCCACCGCGATGGCACCGCAAATTGGGCCGGCGGCTGCTCGAAACGACGCTGGCGCCCTCAGTGTACTAAGCAGGTTTTTGGACAGCGAAGCCAATTTTTCAGGTGGAAGTCTGTCCCGCTTCTCTGGAGCGGTGATTGCATCCTTGCGACTACGTTCGCGCGCCAGCGCCGCGTTGTTGGTGAGGCAAACAGCTGCGGCAGCGACGCTTCAAGGCTAGGCATCAATTGCCCCATAATTGATATAGCGCTCCAATTTTTGCGCCTGCAATATGGAGCGATGGTGTAGTCGTTTCTGTCAGGCACCCAAGTGATGATCCGATATGCTGCAAGCACACTTGCCATAATGTATTGGATTTGCGGCCAACCGGCCTATTGCGGTTTTGAACAGCAAGTCGCCGCACCCCTTTCGTTTGCGCTGTTCTGCGTCCGATATCCCGAAGATTGCCAGCAACATGGCGATCTGCGCATCACAGATTTCCGTTCTCGTAGTCAGCGATGGCGACAGCTCAACCAGATCAATTCCATGGTCAATTTCAGCATCATGCCGAAGGCGTTAGCGGCAAGCCGGAATGACTATGACTGGCAGATCTTTCCCAGCGAGGGAAACTGCGCGGACTATGCTGTCACAAAGCGCCATCTCCTGCTGCGAGCTGGTTGGCCGAGTTCGTCTCTTCTCCTTGCGGAGGTTGGCATTCGGGCAACCGGAGAAAACCACCTGGTTCTGCTTGTCCGAGAAGGCAGAGCTATTTTGGTTCTCGACAACCTGAGTACGGCCATTCTCAACGTCAACGAAGCTTCCGACCAATACGCTTTCCTGCGCATACAATCGCGTCACGACCCGCAACTCTGGACACGTAGGCTTACCGTATCGTAAGTCCGTGGAATGGCCGAGAGTCGACGAGACCTGGTCCATGCGCGCCTTGGTCCGAAGTCACGGCGGGTTGGCTTATGACGCTTATGACGCGCTATCAGCGGACCGCAGCTGACTGGCTCGGCCCGAGCCCACTGCTCTGCCTCTATTGTGATTCAAAAGGATTGAGGCAGTACCGCGAGGTCAGCGTCCGCGCCGGGAAATCGCCTAAAATTAGTGCAGGGATGCGCTCCCCTCACCATGCACTTCCAGGCTTTACGAGCGTATAGTCGAGAGAGATCGCGGTGATCCGGTTCTTTGAATTTGCTCTTGAAGCGCGTGCGGTAGGTCAGGCCCTCACATGCCGACAGTGACGATCCGACCCGTGTGAACTGTCTACTGACGCAAGTTTGATACTCCGAGCCGTCGAACGATCAACGCATCGCGATAGGTCTCGCACCTTTCACTGCAGCAACTTCGAAGCATTCGTTTCTCGCACAAATATTTCGTTCGTCCCGCTCAGGGCTCTGCTCGCGGAGATTTTCGATGATCGATCTTAGCGGTTACAAGCTGACGTTCGACGATGAATTCAATTCCAGGAGCATTTCACTTACTGGCGCCGGCACGAAGTGGGCGGACACCAGAGCCGAATGGCGGGGCGATGCGGCGTCCGACGTCGGCTTCGGCACCAGCTCGTTCGTCGACCCCAGCTCGGGATACGATCCTTTCTCCGTTTCCCAAGGAGTGCTTGCGATTACCGCTGTTCCGGATCGTACTCCATTCGGAGTCCCCGGAAGCTGGGAGTCCGGACTAATAACAACCCAGGGAAATTTCTCGCAACAGTACGGTTACTTCGAGATTCGGGCAGAGTTCTCGTCGTCGCCAGGTGCTTGGGATGCATTTTGGCTGCTGCCCGTGAACAATCTTCCCGATCCGAATGGGCTCGGACGGTGGCAAGAACTCGATGTTGTTGAGCGCTATGGCGTCTGGAGCAAAGGGGTATACAGCACCATCCACACCACGGACCGAGCGTTGAATGACAACTGGCAGACGCAGCTCCAGGTCTACAGCGAGTTGCCCAATCCTGGTGGCTATCATACCTATGGCGTAAATTGGCAGAATGAGCAGATCAGTTTCTATGTCGATGGCCAGCTGGTTGGGAGTCGCGCAACGCCGAGCGACATGCATCAACCCATGTACCTTCTGACGAATCTGGCTACGCAAGAGCCCGCAAGCCTCGCACAGGTACCTATCACCAGTAAGATCGACTACATCCGCGTTTATTCTGCCGACCCATCCGCCACAGCTGTTTCTCTGGAGCCGGTCTCGTCTCCAGCGGGTAATGATCCCGGGACCTACGGTGCTGCAACTGCCTCGAGCACACCCCAAGTCACACCGACATCAACATCGATCGGCGCCGGTCCCGATCAACTCGTATTCAAGATCAGCGAAGATGCCTATCTTGGAGACGCGCTCTACACCATCTCGGTCGATGGCAACCAGGTCGGCGGGACATTGACGGCCCATGCATCGCATGCCGGCGGTCAATCCGATACGATCGCGGTGCACGGCAATTGGGGACCCGGCGATCACACCGTCCTAGTTCACTTCCTTAACGACCGCTGGGATGGCACCCCGGCTACCGACCGTAATCTTTACGTGGACTCCGTCAGCTTCAACGGTGCGAACCTTCTGCAAGGCGCCATCGGAAACGTACTCGGACAGACCTTCAGCTTCCATGATGGTGCACCGGCCGAACCGACCACACCGGTGATAACGACCCCACCTCCGACAAATACAACCGGTACGCCTTCACAAACACAAAACGGCTCATCACTATCAATCGGTGCCGGTCCGGATCAACTCATCTTCAAGATCAGCGAAGATGCCTATCTTGGAGACGCGCTCTACACCATCTCGGTCGATGGCAACCAGATCGGCGGGACATTGACCGCCCATGCATCGCATGCGGCCGGTCAATCCGACACCATTGCCG